>JBOEGN010000011.1:0-80215 GCA_050633445.1 Thalassovita sp. | reverse complement strand
TAGCTCAGCTGGGAGAGCGCCTGCATGGCATGCAGGAGGTCAGCGGTTCGATCCCGCTAGGCTCCACCAAACACCCTCGCATCGACATTTATCCCAGCAAATTGCGACCACTGTCCATCGGCCTCCACAAGATTCGGACAGGACCAGCACATGCAGCAACGCAGGTTCTGCATTTAGCTCGTTTAGACATGGGTCTTTCGCGGCTTGGGGCATTTCATCCTGCGTGCCTGTGCAGCATATCCAAATTTTCCAGTAGGTTGAGCGCTGGGTTTCTTCCAACCAGACCAAAAGATCTCAAGGTCCGGCCCTTGGCAACGGTCACCCCAAAAGGGTGTCTTCGTCCAAAGCCAGAGATTGACAGTGACGCGGTGGCAGCCTTTGATCATCAGCAATTCAAAGAGGCGCGTCATGGCAGAAACGGTACTTTACGAACAAACAGGCGCGGTCGCGATTGTGACCCTCAACCGCCCGGATGCGCTGAATGCGTTGTCGGTCGCGCTTCGCACCGAATTGGCAGACGCCCTGCGCCGCGCCGAGGCGGATGACAGCGTTCGCGTGATCATTCTGACAGGGGCGGGCGAGCGGGCTTTTTGCGCGGGGATGGACTTGAAAGAAATCTCGGCCAAACCGCGCCCCTCAACCGGATCAAAGCCCCCTGATTCGCCCGCCAAGGCTCTGGCAGACTGCACCTGCCCGGTCATCGCTGCGGTGAACGGGTACGCCATCACTGGCGGGCTCGAACTGGCGATGGCCTGCGACGTTCTGATCGCCTCGGACAATGCAAGTTTTGGCGACACGCATACAGCTGTTGGAGTGATGCCCGGATGGGGGATGTCGCAACGGTTGGCGCGCATCATTGGGCCGTCGCGCGCCAAGGAAATGCACTTTGGCGGCAAACGGATAGGCGCACAAACGGCAATGGATTGGGGGCTGGTGAACTACGTCGTGCCCTTAGCGGATTTGCGCGGCGCTGCACTGGAATTGGCGGATGGGTTCGCCAAGCATGACCCAGCAATTATGCGCGAGATGAAACGGATCGTCGATCAGGGGTATGGCCTGCCGCTGGCTGAAGGGCTTGAGCTTGAGGGCGCCGCAGCCCGTGCCTGGAACCAGGGCGCCCGCCCAACGGATGTGTCGAAAAAGGATTGAACCTTAGCCTTGCTTCAATGGAGTGCCATTTTCCGCGGCCTCCAGCAAAAGCGGGGCGATTTCCCACGTGATGGGCTCTTCTTCCGCCAAAGCTTGCAATGCATTGGCGATCGTTTTCGCCCCCAGGATTTCGGCGAAATGCATCACGCCGCCGTGTTCCGCAGGAAAGCCGAGCGCCTGTACCGACAACACGTCGACATCTGCGGCAAGGCAACCCTGATTGATGGCCCAGGCGGCCTCGTTGATCAGGGCCAGCAGTAGGTGTTCGCGCAGCTCGTCTTCGGTGATATGGCGGGGGATGACGCCGGCAAAATGCGCCTCTTCGCGACACAGGTCCTCGACCAGAGGGTCGATCACTTTTCCTTCGCCCCCGGGGTAGCGATACCAGCCGACGCTGGCCTTTTTGCCCAGGCGACCCTCTTCGACCGCACGATCCGCGATGGGGACATAGCGACGGCCTGGCGGCCTAACAGTACGCTTACGTATGGAGTAGGCGACATCAGTCCCAATCAGATCCTGCGCCTCATACAGCCCCATGCGATATCCGAACGCCTCCAGCGCCTCGTCGACCTCCCATGGGGTAGCGCCATCCATCAACAGCGTGTCCGCCGCCTCGAGCATCCGCATCTGCAAACGTTCGCTGACAAAAAGACCCGTGCCGCATTGAACCGGCTGCTTAGCCATTTGCCGCAACAGGATCTCGGCTCGGTCCCGTGCGTCGGCTGACGTCCCGGTGTGCACTGCCAGCTCTGCGATGTGCCCTTGCGCCATGGGAAAGAACAACTGCGCGCCCAGCACACGATCTGGCGCAACCAGCCGCGCCGCAACATCCGCCAAATAAGGACCAGACAGGTTGGTAATCAACAGAGCCGACGGGGTCATGACAGAACTGAGCCGCGCCAAACGCGCGTGTTTTTCGGCAAGGGTCTCGGTGGTCATGTCCAGCACGGCGACACTGGTGGCAACGCCACCGACATCCGAGGAAAAGCCCAGAAATTCCGGCGCGGTGTCCCCTTGCAGCATTCGGGACAAATAGAATTCTGCGCGTTCCAGGCTGCTGGCATCGTCTTCCAGATAGGTGACCGCGCTGCCCGATCGCGCCAGAGACACGGCCACGCCCAACCCTGCCGCCGCCCCCCCAACAACGGTTATGGCGGACACAGGAACGGTCTTGGGCTTTGGAGATTTGACCAACGCCTCCGCATAGAGACGGGCATCGGCAATCTGATCTTTGGGCAAATCAGATAAAAGAGGGATCAGCATGCGCTGCGTCAGCCCAGAAATTTCTGGTCGCGGATCAGGTCCAGCAGCTCTCGCAATGACTGATCAAAGCCTTTGCCTGTCGTGTCCAGGCTGACTTGCGCCTTTTCGTACAGCGCCTCACGGCTGGTCAGAATGGCCTTTAGTTCGTTCATGGCTTCGGGGTTTCCGGCCATGGGCCGCGTGTCGCCCTGCGCCTGGACCCGCTCCATATGTTCGCCGGGCGAAGCTTTGACCCAGACGGTATGGAACCGGTTCAGCAGGGTCGTATAGGTATCCGGCGCAGCCACGATTCCACCGGCGACGGCCAGGATCATCGTGTCATGAGTCTGCACCACGCGCGAGACCGCCTGCGCCTCCAGCTTGCGATACCCTTCTTGACCGTACAGAGCCATCACCTCGTTCACGGGCATGCCGGATTGTTCTTCGATTTCGCGGTTCAGTTCGACAAAGGGGATGTTCAGCATCTCGCCGGCCTGTTGGCCCAGAGTGGATTTCCCGGCACCGCGCAAGCCGATCAGGCAGATGCGCTGTGCCCGCATTTCCTGCGCGCTTTCGGGGCGCAGCAGATGCATCACCCGTTGGCGGGTTTCGGTGTTGGCCGAGCGATATAGTTCGGACACATGCAGTGCCTCGGAGTTCCAAGGATCGTCCTCGGTCATCAGCCATTCGATGCGATGATCCAGTGCGATGGCGACCCGTTGCAGCAACCCGATCGAGATATTGCCCTCGCCCGCCTCGAGCTGCGCCAGATAGCGCGGCGAGACCCCCGAGATTTCAGACAGAACCCGGCGCGGAATACCTTTGCGTTCGCGGGCTTTGCGGACTCGTTCGCCGACGCGGGTGATCAGGGTCCGAACCTCATCCTCGCCCAAAGAGCGGGATTCGCTGGGGGTAGATTCCCCCCGGAAGTTCGTAATTTCACCCATATTGCCCTTGCCTTATGCGGAATAGCGCAAAAAGCGTAAGCCCTATGCACTATAATTCACACGATAGCGTGCCTTCCGGACCTTGTGCAAATTATTTCGACAAGTCGCAAGGGTTTAGGCCGCCCCTGCGTCAACCAAGAGCGGGGTAACGATGTCTACAATCTCGGCCGGGGCTTTGCGTTTGCGGAATTCCGAGGCAACCGTGAACACACAAACAAACTTGCCGGTAAAGCAAACCACGCCGTCCTGACGCGCAATCACGCGGAACCCGATTGAGGTTTCACCCAGCTTTACCGGATCCACCTGGCACATCAGCCGATGCCGCGGTGTGACGGGTGCCGAGAAATCCAGGCTCATGTGGACAAAGGGCGTGCCGACATCGCGGTCCAGCTCCATCTGGAACCAGCCATCGCCGCCCAGATGCGCCTCCCACCAGGCATTGATCGCGTCCAGCGCGAACCAAGGCAGGCGCGCGGTATAGGCGATCTTGGCGGGGTCGCAATCGCCCCAAGTAACGCGGATCTCGTGGACGAAATGCGGAGTTTGGTCAGGCATATTCAATAAGTCTCGACGTGATATCTGCCTTCTTCGCGCATCGTATCGCGCAGGGCAACCCACTGAGTTCCAATACTTTCCGCGATATTGGTAAAGGCTTTCTCCACGCCTTCCTCCATCCCGCGCAGCCCGCAGATATAAATATGCGTATTCGGATCGGCCAGCATCTCGGCGACAGCATCCTCTTCGGCGGCCAGTCGGTCCTGCACATATTCCTTGGGCTGATCGGGCAGCCGGCTGAACACCATATGCGTTTTCAACAAGGCGTCCGGCACCTTTTTCAGCGGACCGAAATAGGGCAGAGAATCCGGCGAACGCGCGCCAAAGAACATGGTCATGCCGCCTGATTTGCTGCCGACGGTACGCTGACGCCGCATGGTAAACGCCCGCATTGGGGCCGAGCCGGTGCCGGTACAAATCATCAGCAGACGTGCCTGCGGATCATCAGGCATCAGGAAGGTCGCGCCGAACGGGCCTGTCACGTTAACCTTGTCACCTGCCTTCAGATCACAAACATAGTTCGAGCACAGGCCCTTGTCCTCGCGCTTAACGGTCAGGGACACATTGCCGAAATTCGGACGCTCTCCGTCGCGCGGGCTGGAGACTGAATACAGCCGGGGCAGGTGCGGGTTGCCCTCTGCGTCCTGACCGGGGGGCATGATGCCGATGCTTTGCCCCTCTAGCACAGGGAAGGTGTCTTCGAAACTTAGGATGATGTGATGGATATCACTGTCCGAGCCGTCCTCGGTCAGGCGATAATTCCCTTGCACGGTCGCCGTGGCCGGATTGGCAAGGTTGTACATGTTGATGGTCGGCTTGGCCGCAGATTTTGGCGCGGTCGCCTTGCCGCCCGCGCCAGCATGCGCCTCTGCCAGCAGCGCGGCCATGCTTTCGTCCAGCGCTTCCATGCCGCCAGCGGCTTCGTTTTGGGTGATTTCCTGCTGCTCGGGCAGTTCCATCCATGCGAACTGTTCGTCGACCGAATAGGGTTCGGTCACGACGCGCCATTCGTCGATAGAGCCGGTCGGACAGACCGGGATACAGGCCATGCAGTAGTCGCATTTGTCCGCATCTACGACGACGTTGTTGTCATCATGAACGATGGCTTCGACCGGGCAGGACATCTCGCAGGTGTAACAGCGGATGCAGATTTCCGGGTCGATCAGGTGTTGTTTGATCGGCTTGTTCATTATTCTGGTCCCAAGTTCGCGCAGTTGGATGGGTGGAGGATCGCTGAGAAATCAGGATCGGTTCAGGACGACCTCGGGGAAACTCATGACTTCGATCAATGCCTGGCACAGGCCCCGGCAGTTGGTGCATCCAATGCAGTTCCCACCCATTTCGGACACGGCGACCCCGACGGCTGCGGTTTTGGGCGCACTTGCAATCTGACGTTCGACTTCCATTTCTTCCTCCCTATCTGACCGGCCAAAAGGGCTGGTCGCAGGCCGGGGCGGGTGCATCGCCCCGGCCGCTTTTTTCGATCACGCCATGTGGAGTTTGACGTATTCGAAATCTCCTGGCTTGTTGTCGATCCCGACTTTGGGCGGGCTGATCCAGCTGGCGTATTTGCCGGGTTCAGTGACGGGCTTCATCAGCGACTGGATGAAATCTCCGTCCGCATGGGTCGGCAGCCATTCGTTGACTTTGGCGTCATATTCAGCGCCCGACAACAGGTTTCCTTCGGGATCAAAGGTATGACCCGAGAAGACACCGATCTGACGGTGGAAGCTTTCATGCGGCAGCTTCATTTCGAACTCGATGCCCATCTTCTCGATGATCTTGTTCCAGCGGCCAACGCCCCCGGCTGCATCACGCGAGTAATCGTCGCGCAGACGCATGTTGATCGCGGTCAGAGCAGGAACCTCTTTCTGTACAACCTTGCCGTCCTCCAGATCCCACACGGTGTAGGTATCGTTTTGCAGCATGTGGTCGTCGTCGATGCGGTTTTCCATGTAGCGACCTTTGATGCCTGCGTTAAAGGCATTGGCCGCGTTGGTGGAGACCTCTTGGCCGAACAGGTCCAAGCTGAGCGTGTAGTGCAGGTTCAGCTTTTTCTGGATGGTCGGCAGGTCGATGACGCCCAGATCACGAATTTTGTCCGTGTCATAGGGGTCGGTGATGCCATGCTCGTTCATGACTTCACAGGTGCGCTGGATGGTGCGGCCCACGCCGGTTTCGCCCACGAACATGTGGTGTGCTTCTTCGGTCAGCATGAAACGGCAGGTGCGCGACAGCGGGTCAAAGCCCGACTGAGCCAGCGATTCCAGCTGCATTTTGCCATCACGGTCGGTGAAGTAGGTGAACATGAAGAACGACAGCCAATCCGGCGTTTCCTCGTTGAAGGCACCCAGCATACGCGGGGCTTCTTCGGACCCCGAGGAACGACGCAGCAGGTCATCTGCTTCTTCCCGTCCGTCTTTGCCAAAGTATTTTTGCAGCAGATAGACCATCGCCCACAGGTGGCGGCCTTCTTCGACGTTGACCTGGAACAGGTTGCGCATGTCATACAGCGACGGAGCCGTCAGACCCAGGAAACGCTGCTGTTCAACCGACGCCGGCTCGGTATCGCCCTGGATGACGATCAGGCGTTTGAGCATGTTGCGGTATTCGCCGGGGACCTCTTGCCATGCGGGCTGACCGGCATGTTCACCACAGGGGATGCGGCGATCCTCGACCTCGGGGGCCAGCAGGATGCCCCAGCGGTATTCAGGCATTTTCACATAGTCGAATTTCGCCCAGCCCTTGGGGTCCACCGACACAGCAGTCCGCAGATACACTAGCGATTGCTGGAAACCGGCGGGGATCAGATCGGACCACCAGTTGATATAACCGGGGTGCCATTTTTCCAGCGCCTTCAGCACCCGTTTGTCCGAGGACAGCCCCACGTTATTGGGAATTTGGGTGTCATAGCTGACATTAATCAGATCAAGCATTTTTCTCTCCCTTTGGGAACGACCGAGTCGCCCTCATCACACACGTTGCATATTGTAATCGCCGCGCACGCCCGTGCCGTAGCGTTGCAGGGCACCATCTGCCCCCACCGCGTTCGGGCGTTGGAAAATCCAGTTCTGCCAAGCAGTTAGGCGTCCAAAAATACGGGTTTCCATGGTTTCAGGACCGGCAAAGCGCAGGTTCGCCTCCATTCCTGTCATTGCGTCTGGGCTAAAGCTGGCGCGCTCTTCCATGAAGATGCGAATTTCATCTTCCCAGTCGATATCGTCCAGAATATAGGTCACCAGACCCAGTTCGTCGGCTTCTTCGGCTTCGATGCCTTCGCCGATCTTGGCCTTCAGCGCGTCCACCGAGTCAGGCGTGCCCAGGAAACGGGTGTCCAGGCGGCTGAGGTCATTGCCCATCGGGTAATCGCCAAAGTTGCTGCCCGACAGAACGATCTTGGCCATCGGGCGGTTGTCGCCTTCAAACTCGTCTTCCATCATATAGGTGCGGTCGACAGCGAACAGCAGTTCGGCCAGCACACCCACGAAGCACGAGCCATGCTCGACCAGTGCCACCAGCGAACGCGAGGTCACATCGACCCGTTTCAGCACGCGTTTCCAGTATTGCAGGATTTCGTTGGCCAGCCAGTTGTCCTTGTTGTCCAACAGCAGCTTTTCATGGGCCAAAACACCTTCGGCGTCGCCCTGCGTGCGGATGACCCACAGGCCCAGCTCTTTTTCGTTGTTGCGCAGATGCAGGATCGCGTCATCCAGCTCACGCGCCAGGCGCAGCATGTAGGTTTGATCACCCTGAGCCAGCACATCATCCATCGAGGCAGGCGCGTCGCCGTCCGGCCCGCTGAGGGTGATGGTCACTTTGCGGCCCGCGCGGTCCAGTTCGACCTCGACCAGCGAGTATTGGATCGCGTTTTCCGTGATCGTCCGCTGGATCGGGGTCAGGCTGATGCCCGCATCGGCTTTCGACGGTGCTGCGGCTGCGAATTCTTTGGCGCGCTCGACAACAACGTCGTCAAACTTCGAATTCGGCACGACCTCGTCCACCAGGCGCCAGTCTTTGGCACGTTTGCCACGCACGCCTTCTTCCATGGCGCAGAACACGTCTGCCAGATCCCGGCGGACCATACGTTTGTCGGTTACGCGGGTCAGACCGCCGGTGCCGGGCAGAACCGCCAGCAGCGGGACCTCGGGGAGCGACACAGCGCTCGTGCTGTCGTCGGTCAGCATGATGTGATTGCAGGCCAGCGCCAGCTCGTACCCACCACCCGCGCAGGAGCCCTTGACCGCTGCCACGTATTTCTGACCCGAGTCCGCCTCGGCGGCTTCGAAGGTATTGCGGGTCTCGTTGGTGAACTTACAGAAATTCACTTTGTGGGCATGTTCTGCGCCGCCCAGCATACGGATGTTCGCGCCAGCGCAGAACACTTTGTCCTTGGCGGATTTCATCACCACAACTTTGACCTCGGGGTGTTCGAACCGCATGCGCTGAACCACGTCAGCCAGCTCGATATCCACGCCCAGATCATAGGAGTTCAGCTTGAGCTGATAGCCGTCAAACAGCCCTCCGTTTTCGTCCACATCCATGTAGAGGTTTGCAACCTCGCCTTCGTAGTCCACCTTCCAGTGGCGGTACTGTGACGGGTCCGTTTGAAAGTCGATCACTTTGGTCATCGTCGCGTCTCCTAAGTCTTCCTGTTAGAATGCACTATAGTTCCGTTTTGACCCTCTGGGAAGGGCATTATGCGCTATAGTGACAAAAATTGAGGGTGAAATCGCACTATTCCGCACTAACTCCCCCATTTCGGCATCGCATTTATGCATTATTTTGCACTTTTTCTTGATTCCGGCAGATCTCGGCGAATCTGATTCTCCAGCGCCTGAACCGTCTCGCGCAGCTCTGCCACCCTTTGCCCCATCACTGCGGCGACCTCGATTCGATCCAGATGAGCGCGCACCATGTCGCAAATGCGCAGCACGGCCTGTGGGCGGTTCATCTCGCGCTTCAAGCAGGCGTTGGCCAATTGGATCAGCGCCTGCGCCATCTCGCGTGCATCCGAGCCCAGCGGCAGCGCCATCCAGACCGGCTCTAGCACCTCGTGGGCCTCCCAAAAGAAGCCTTCCTCTAAATAGGAAAGGCCCGCGATCCACGCGGGCGTTTCCATTAACTGATCAGGCTGTGCATCCATATCCACGCTGGCGCGCAGCGCATCAAACAACCCCTCGGGATGCCGCGGCGTTCGGCCGGGAACATAGGCGTAGTCGGGATAAACCAGAGCGGCCATTTAGACCCCCTCGGGCTCGGCCGCCTCGATCCGCCAAAGATGCGCGGTGAAATCCGACACAGCCGCCAGCACCTGATCCGGCTGATCCAAATGCGGAGAATGCCCGCAATCATCAATAACCGACACTTCGACCGGCGCATATGACCGCGTCGCAATCTCGTCGATCTGAGCCAGCGTGCCGTATTCATCCTGACGCCCCTGAATCGCCAGCGCCGGAATGCGCAGATAATCCGTGACATCCCCGACATTCCACGCCTCAAATTCGGGGTGCAGCCAAGAGTCATTCCAACCGCGAAAGGCATTTTCAACGTCGCGATGATATTTGGCCAAGCGCGATTTCAGATCGCCGCCTTCATAGGCAACTTTGGCCTGCGCAATCGCTGCCAGCCCCATCGGCTCGGTGAAATAATGTGGCGCCATGACGATCAGGCCACGCACGCGAGCGTCTTCGACCGAGCCACAATAGATGCTGGCGATCGTCGCCCCATCGGAATGCCCCATCAGGATGCCCGAACGAAATCCGATTGCATCCAACACCAGAGGCAGCACCTCCACAGCCTCGTCCGTCATATAATTGATCGACCAGGGCAGCGATTTGCCATCCGACTGGCCATATCCAGCACGCGAATAGGCCAAAACGCCCATGCCTGTCGCCGCCGCCAAACGTTCGGGAAAATCACGCCACAGCGCGACGCAGCCCAGGCCTTCGTGCAGCAAAACGATTGTCGGGGCCTGATCAGGCGACGGCCCCCAGCAGCCATATTCCAAACGCGTATCACCCGCGGTGATAAAACCCTTGCCAGCAGCCCAATCCATCACACGTCCTCGCGCAGTTTGAAGCGTTGGATTTTGCCTGTCGCGGTTTTGGGCAGATCCTGCACCACCTCAACCCAGCGCGGATATTTCCATTTGCCGATCTTTTCCTTGATGAACTCTTTCAAGCCATCCAGTTCGGAATCACCATGACCTTCTTTCAACACGATGAAAGCCTTGGGTTTTTCCAGACCTTCCTCGTCGTGCTTGGCGACCACGGCGGCCTCGAGCACTGCAGGATAAGCGACCAGCGCTTGCTCGATCTCAAAGGGGGACACCCAGATGCCCGAGACCTTGAACATGTCGTCGGTCCGACCGCAGTAGACATAGCGCCCCTCTGCGGTACGCTCGTATTTATCACCTGTGCGGGTCCAGAACCCTTCGAAAGTACCACGGCTTTTGTTGCGCTGATTCCAATAGCCTTCGGCAGCGGAGGGGCCGCTGACCAGCAGCTCGCCCACCTCGCCCTCAGCGACCTCTTCGTCATTTTCGTCGACCAGCCGCACATCATAGCCAGGCACCGCGATGCCAGACGAGCCATAGACCACATCGCCGGGACGGTTTGACAGGAAAATGTGCAGCATCTCGGTCGAGCCGACGCCGTCCAAAATATCGACACCCCACAGGTCGCGCCACTTTTTGCCAACCTCTTCGGGCAGTGCCTCGCCAGCGGAAATACAGGTGCGCAGCTGAGTGTCTGGCAGGGTTTTTCCATCCTCCCAATAATGCACCATCGCGGCATAAAGCGTTGGAACGCCACAGAAAATCGTCGGTTTATGGGTGTCCAGAATATCGGCGGCCGCATCTGGCGTCGGGCGCCCGGAAAACAGCACCGTCGTCGCCCCAGCGGACATCGGGAACGTCATCGCATTCCCCAAACCATAGGCAAAGAACAACTTGGCAACCGAGTACACAACGTCGTCGGGCTGAATACCCAACACCTGCTCACCATAGGTGTCGGCAGTGGCGCACAGGCTACCATGGACGTGTTTGACACCTTTCGGCTGGCCCGTCGACCCAGAGGAGTAGAGCCAAAATGCGATCTCATCCTCAGAGGATTCGACCGTGTCCATTGGTTCGACCCCAGCAAGGAATTGATCATAGGTCATCGCCCCATCAGGCGCATCATCACCGATGACGATCACAGCCCTTAAAAACGGATTGCCAGCAAGCGCCGGGGCCAAAGTTTCATACAGCGCTGCCGAAACGACGACCGCACTGGCACGGCTGTCCCGCAGGATCACATCATAGACTTCGGCCGTTAACAGAGTGTTCAACGGGATCGGAACGACGCCCGCTTTTAGCGCGCCCCAGAACAATACGGGCATTTCCAGCTGATCCAGCACCAGCAGCGCCACGCGCTCTTCGCGGTTAATGCCCGCCTGCCCAAAGGCGGCGGCGGCGCGCCCGGTTTGCTCGGCAAGCTGCCCATAGGTCAGATCTCGTTTCGCGCCGTCCGCCTCGCGAAAAGCGACCTTATCAGCACGCCCTTCGGCGACGTGGCGGTCCACGAAATGGTTCGCTGCGTTTTTGCAGTCCGTCATAAGAGTCCTCCCGTTGGCCGGGGCTGACAGATGCCGCGGCCACCTCCTGTTCATCCGCAATGCGCCTTTGGGCCTCCTCTGACCTTAGGGGCACGAATCTGCGGAGTTTCGCAATTCATATGCTCTATAGTGCAAATATTCCCTCTTCAGGCAAGAGCTTTATGCATTTTCTTGCAACATATTGCCAAACACCGCCCAAACGAAAGGGGCCGCAGCGCAATGCGCCACGGCCCCTCCACGGGAAGTATACCAGTTTATTCGGTATACTTATCAATCAGCATCCGCGCTTCGTCGATCAGAGCCTGACCGTCGATACCGCGCTTGCCCATATCCGCAACCCATTCGTCATAAATGGGCTGCGCCAGATCACGCCATTCCTGCGTGGCGGCCGCATCCAAGGTGATGATGTTGTTGCCACGATCCACGGCTTTCTGACGCGCGGGACCATCCGCATCGCCCTGGGTACCACCCGCAAAGACCGAGAATTCTTCGCCCGAGTTGGCGTCGATCACGGCCTTCAGGTCGTCCGGCAGGCTGTCATACTTGGCCTTGTTCATCGCCAGCACGAAGGTCAGCGTATACAGAGCCGAGCCCGAGAATTCGGTGTGGTTTTCCACCAGTTCAGGTACTTTCAGCGCGGCGGTCACCTCCCACGGGATGGTGGTGCCGTCGATCACACCCTTAGACAGGCCTTCGGAAACGGCTGGCACAGGCATCCCCACCGGGGTTGCGCCCAGCTTGGTCAGCAGCGAATTCACCGAGCGCGAACCACCGCGAATTTTCAGGCCTTCCATATCCGCAGGCGTATTCACCGGGCGGTTGGTGTGGATCATGCCGGGGCCGTGGACCCAAGCCCCCAGAATGTGCAGGTCACGGAACTCTGTGTCCTTCATGTGTTTTTCGAACATCTGCCAATACGCGCGCGACGCTGCACGCGAGTCGGTCATCATAAAGGGCAGCTCGAACACCTCGGTCGAGGGGAACCGGCCCGGCGTGTAGCCAACCACGGTCCAGACGATGTCGGCCACGCCGTCTTGCGCCTGGTCCATCAGCTCTGGCGGTTTGCCACCCAGCTGCATCGAGGGGTAGCGATCCACCTTGATACGACCGTTCGAGGCTGCCTCGACCTTATCGGCCCAGACGTCCAGCACCAGCTTGGGTACGTTTGCCTGCTGCGGCAGGAAGTGGTGCATTTTCAGCGTGACGTCCTGCGCCAAAGCCGGCGCGGCGGAAAAGGCTGTGGACAGGGCGACCATTGCGGCCCCACCCAATGCGCCCAGAATCGTTCTGCGGTGTGTCATGTAACTCCTCCCAATTGCCATTATTTGGCACTATAACACCTAATCCTATGCATGTGATGCACTATATTGCTAGTGATTTTTGCGCGGCGATCCCGGTTTTTTGCGATTTCCTGCCATTTCACGGCTTAGACCGGCCCAGAGTCGGCTGGGAGCCAAGAGCTCAGAGCCAGCACATCGGCGATTCGCAGACAGGCATTGCGGCAAAAACGGGGCCGAGACCCCTCCACCTCTGCGAGTACGTAAACAATAGGACACTCGTTAACGCGTTGTTTCCGAAAACCCCGCAAACTCGCGAAAACACACCACCGTAATGCCGCCCCCGCTGCCCAAATTCGCCACAATTTGAGTCAAATCTAACCCTGACGACAAAGCCCCGAGCTGCGCCATACCGGCACCAGATGTGGCCGAAACGCTGGATGATGAACCATGAAGATACTTGCAGTTGACGACGACCCGATGGTCCTTGACTTGCTGAAGGGCTCTTTGCCCAAGGCGGGCTATTCCGACATTACCGTGGCCGGCTCTGCTGCCGAGGCAATGGAGCACATTCAAACCGCAGAGAAGCCGTTTGATTGCTTCCTTCTGGACATCCAGATGCCCCAGATGTCCGGGATCGAGTTGTGTGACTGGATCCGCTACATCCCAGAATATTCCGAGGTGCCCATTCTGATGGTCACCGCCATGTCGGACAAGGTTTTCATCAACCAGGCCTTTGCCGCTGGCGCTTCGGACTATGTCACCAAACCCTTTGACCCGCTGGAGCTGAGCACGCGGATGCGTGTCGCCGAGCGCCTGAACGAAAAACAGCGCGACGCCCGCCAAAGCGGCGAGATGGTGCAATCCCTGCTGAACGGCAATTTCCAGGGGCAGAAGTTCAACTTTGACACGGCCTTTGCGATCCGCGATGTGGCTGGCGTGATTGACCGCATGGCGCTGGAAAACTTCTTGCTGCAGCTGGGGCGTGGCGGGATGTTCGCGACGAATATCTTCTCGTTCCAGATCATGAATGCCCGCGAGCTATACGACAGCTGCTCGGCTGAAGAATTCTATTACACCGTCACCGACATCGCCGAGGCGATCTCGGACAGTCTGTCATATGGCGAATCCTTTGTGTCCTATGCGGGACGCGGCGGATTTATCTGCGTGTGCCATGGCCGCGATCAGATTGACCCCGAAGAGCTGCGCCAGGACGTGCAGCAATCCATCGACAAGATGGAGCTGGTTTACGACGACTGGCGTGAAATGGACGTTCAGGTCGCCGTCAGCCCTTGCCAACGCATGGGTCTGCGCTCGGGTCGTGCTGCGATCGAAGCAATTGATACAGCTGTGGAAAAAGCACGTCGTGCGGCCTCGGACGCGGTTCAAACCAACGAGTATTCCGGTTGGAAACGTGACCTGATCAAAGCCTTCGCCTGGGCGGGGTGACCTGATGCCTGCCGACGCCCTTCTGGCTGCCCGCAAGGCGGCCCATGCCGAATTGTTCGAGGCCAAGCTGGCCGAAATGCGTCCGCGCTTTGCCGCGACTCTGACCGGACGCTTGCAGGAGATGGAGGCGATGCGCGACTCGCAAGCGCTGTATGCCAACCCGGTCGAAGCAATCGAATTATTCCGCCATTATGCGCACAAAACCGCAGGAATGGCCGCAACGATGGGCTTCCCTGAATTGGGCCAGCTGTGCACAACCGCTGAGGTTGCGATCAATCAGTTGATGTCATCGCCCGACCAAATGGACGCGCTGTTTGACCCCACCTTGGATGCTGTTGATGACATGCTGGGCGAGATGGCGCTGATCGTCGGCGGTCAATAACGCTTTCCAAGCAATACCTCAGACCTGCGTGTTCCAAATTTCCAAAATATCCTGCGCCAGAGTCATGGCGTCAAATGGCTTCGGGATCACCGCCACGGCGCCGGCCTGGATCAGAATTTCGTGCTCTTGATACTGTGCGCGAGCAGTCATGAAGATGGCCGGCACGTCCTGCATCCCCGGCAAAGCCTTTAGCGCATTCATGGTCTGAACTCCGTCCATATCCGGCAAAGTCATATCCAGCAGAAAAAGGTCCGGTGCAATTCCGGGCGCCTCGGCGACAGCCTGACTGCCGCTTTCCACCTGCGTGACCGACAGCCCACCTAGGGACTCGAGCGCAAGCTTGGCGATCTCGCGAATATCCGCGTCGTCTTCGACATGCAGAATCTTTGGAACGTTGGCCATGATGATCCTCCTACTGCGTTTCGCCTAGACCCTGAATAGTATGAAAACAAGGGGACGCTGTGCCACATCGCGGCAATGCAGCCTTGGGGGCTCAGGCCGCCGCCTCGTCCGACGCGTCCAGCTTGGGGATCGAGAAATAGAAGCTGGAGCCTTCGCCCATTTCCGACACCACACCGATCGACCCGCTATGCGCCTCGACGATCCGCTTGGCTATGCTTAGACCCAGACCAGTGCTGGCGACTTTGCTTTGGACTTGCGGGCCCTGATGATAGGGCTCGAACAGGTCGTCGCGCAAATGGCTGGGGATGCCCGGTCCGCTGTCGACGACGCTGATGCAGATGTCTTCGTTGCTTTCCTCGACCCGCACGACAACTTCGGAATTGGGTTTCGAGTACTTGATGGCGTTGGACAAAAGGTTGGCCATCACCTGCAACAGACGGGCGCGATCAGCCAAAATCAGACCGGCATCTATCCGCACATCGACCGAAACCGAGACGTCAAATTCCCGTGCATATCCAAGGATTTCCTGCGCGGCCGATTGCACCAGCTCTTGAACTTCCAGCGCTTCAAGCTCTACCCGCATTTTTCCTGCATCCATCTTTTCCAGATCCAGAATGTCGTTGGTCAGCCGCAACAACCGCCCCACATTGCGCTGCGCCACATTCAACGTGGTCACCACGCCCGTGGGCAATTCGCCCAATCGACCCGAAGCAACCAGATCGACAGCGCCCTTGATTGACGTCAGAGGGGTGCGCATTTCGTGGCTCAGCGTCGCGATATAGCCCGCCTGCGCCTTGGCATCGCTTTCGCGGCCAGAAACATCGCGCAGGATCGCCATGAAGAAATCGTCATCGTCCTTTTCACGGATCAGTTTCAGCGTGAGCTCGGTCAGAATGCCACCAAGCGTTAGCTCGAACACGATCGAATCCAGCCCGCTGCGTTGTAAATTCCGCGCCGCCTCGATTACGACCTGACGGTTTTCCTCGGGTAGCAGATCGGGGAATTCCATTTCGTCTTCGTTCAGCCCCAGATCGCCGATCCGGTTTTCCGCCTTGGCATTCATGAACGAGATTTTCAGCGTCTCGGGTGAGAACACGAACACCTCGTCCAACAGCGCGGTAAAGGCGACCTGCAACAACTTGTGCGACTTGGGTTGTGGCGCGCTGGCCTTGTCCTGACCCTGATCTGTCGACGGTTCGGCTTGGGCCTGCCGAGGCAAGATCGGATCAGCCAGTACCTGAACAGTATTTCGCAGTTTGCGCTTTGCGGAATGGCGGCGCTGAAATTGCAGACCCGCGCCCTCTCGCCTTTGGTTCTCGGCCACAAATGGGCGCGGCTGCACAAAGGCGCGCACTGCCAGCGCGGCCACAAACAAAAGCAAAATACTATTGAACGGCGTGAGCTCTGTCGGCAACATTGACGCCACATCCAGCGCCCCGTTGCCCGTCTCGAAAATAACACCTTTATCAACAGCCATCTTAAAACGTCCTTCCCCAGATAGGCTTTGCCCATCCAGACTTCTTACTCGAACTTTAACTCGCTCTACTTTGCCCCTTGAGGTTGTTGGTATTGAGGTTCGACTTCGGCGATTTTAAGGCAAAGGCGATATAAATACGGAATAGTCTCCTCTGGGTTGAGCGGTCCAAATTCCGAAATATTTATTTTAATCATAGTGTTAACGAAACATATCCAGGAAATTCACCTATAACACTGGGGATAGGGGCCAACGCGCCCTCAAAAACAGATGTAGGTTTTTGTCAAAAACTTGCGGGTTTTCTCTCTTGCTCAGTGCGCCTCAATTCCCAGAGCTGGTCCGAATTGGGCGAAATCGGGCAAAAAGATGCGGAATATGCCATGGTGATTCTACTTGCCGCGTCCCGCTGTGGGCCTCGGATTTTCCCACACGAAACACCAAAAGGTTGTATCTGCCAACCTTTAAAGCCTTTAAAACGTCGGAGGCGTGCAGGCGCTAACGACCACGCATTTCTCGGATCCAACCTGGCGAAACCGGTGCGGCATGCGACTGTCAAAGTAATACGCATCCCCAGGCCCCAGGATTTTGCGCTGCGCCCCGACCGAGATTTCGACCCGCCCCGAGATGACGATCCCACCCTCCTCGGCTTCGTGTCCATACATGGCGCGACCGGTGTCGGCGCCAACCTCGTAGGTTTCGTACAGCAACATCAAGGATTTCCCTGCCAGCGATTTACCCACCTGGCGCAGGGACACTTTGCCTTTGCCAATCTCGGTCAGCTCATCAGCCTTAAAGAAAACCTTCACCTCGGTTTCGGGTTGAAGCGCAAAGAACTCGGACATGCCCACCGGGATTCCATCCAAAATCCTGCGCAACGCGCTGACGGACGGATTTGTCTTGCCGGACTCGATTAACGAGATGGTGGAATTCGGCACGCCCACCTTTTTGGCCAGTGCGCGCTGAGACAGCTCCGCCCGTTTTCGCACCGCCCTAAGACGCGCGCCAACATCCAAATCATCCTCGGGGGTGTTTGTCATGTTCAATATTCCAAAACACTTTTCTACCCATCTATTTAAAATCAATGTCTTACGTTTTTCAAGTAATAGACTTTTCGAAAATTCTGAACGCCGTAAACTCCACCGGATCAGATTCAGCCTTACGGAAAGGACAGACTATGTTGAACTCGGATATTTCCACCCGCCGCGACGCTGCCATTTCGTCAGGCGTAGGCATGCAGACCCAGATTTACGTCGATCGCGCCTCGAACTCCGAGGTTTGGGACGTTGAGGGCAACCGCTATATCGACTTTGCTGCGGGCATTGCCGTGGTGAATACCGGCCACTGCCACCCCAAAGTGATGGACGCCGTGCGCACCCAGGCCGAGGCCTTTACCCATACCTGTCACCAGGTGCTTCCTTACGAAAACTACATCCGTCTGGCCGAGCGCCTGAACGACAAGACCCCCGGAGATTTCGCCAAGAAAACCGTCTTTGTGACCACCGGCGCCGAGGCTGTCGAGAACGCGGTTAAGATCGCCCGCGCTGCAACGGGGCGTCAGGCTGTGATCGCCTTTGGCGGCGCGTTTCATGGGCGGACTTTCATGGGCATGAGCCTGACCGGCAAGGTCGCGCCCTACAAAAAGAACTTTGGCACCATGATGCCCGACGTGTTCCACGCGCCCTTCCCGATTGACCTGCACGGCACCTCGACCGCCGATGCGCTGGCCGGGATCGAAAAGCTGTTCAAGGCTGATGTGGACCCCAGCCGCGTCGCCGCCATCATCATCGAACCTGTTCAGGGCGAGGGTGGATTCTATCCGGCCCCGGCCGAGCTGATGCGCGCGTTGCGGGCCCTGTGCGACGAACACGGTATCCTGCTGATCGCGGACGAAATCCAGACCGGCTTTGCCCGTACCGGCACCCTGTTCGCAATGGAGAGCTATGACGTTGCCCCCGACATGACCACCATGGCCAAAGGTCTGGCAGGCGGTCTGCCGCTTGCCGCCGTTACCGGTCGCGCCGAGGTTATGGACGCCGCTCAGCCCGGTGGATTGGGTGGCACCTATGGCGGCAACCCGCTGGGCATCGCCGCCGCCCATGCCGTGATGGACGTGATCGAAGAAGAAGACCTGTGCGCCCGTGCCAACGAACTGGGCTCGCGTCTGAAACAGCGCCTGAATCAGATCCGCAGCAATGTGCCGGAAATGGTCGACGTGCGCGGCCCCGGCTTTATGATCGCGGCCGAGTTCAACACCGCTGACGGATCGGCCCCCAACCCCGATTTCGTCAATGCCGTTCGGGCCGAGGCGTTGTCGCGCGGGCTGGTATTGCTGACCTGTGGTGTCTACGGCAACGTGATCCGTTTCCTGGCTCCGCTGACCATCCCCGAGGACATTTTCGCCGAGGCGCTGGACATCCTCGAAGACTCGATCACCGCCGTGAAAGGAGCCTGAGATGAACGCAATCTCTACCCTCCCCGTCCCGCTGAAGGATCCGTCCCTGCTGGAAACCCGCGCCTATGTGAACGGCGCGTGGATCAAAGGTGACGCGACCTTTACCGTCCACGACCCGGCGACCGGCAACCCTATCGCCGAGGTCGCCGATCTGACCGCCGCTGACACCGCCAAAGCCATCGACGTGGCCTATGACGCCATGGCCGACTGGAAAGCGCACACTGGCAAAGAGCGCGCCGCCATCCTGCGCCGCTGGCACGATCTGATGGTGGAAAACGCCGACGATCTGGCCACGATTCTGACCGCCGAAATGGGCAAGCCCTGGCCCGAAGCACGCGGTGAGATCCTGTATGGCGCCAGCTTTATCGAGTGGTTCGCCGAAGAGGCCAAGCGCATCTATGGCGACACGATCCCCGGCCATCAGCGCGACAAACGCTTGATGGTGCTGAAACAGCCCGTTGGCGTTGTCGGCTCGATCACGCCGTGGAATTTCCCCAACGCGATGATCGCTCGCAAGGTCGCCCCGGCGCTGGCCGCTGGTTGTACCTTTGTGGCCCGCCCAGCCGAGCTGACGCCTCTGTCCGCACTGGCCATGGCCGTTCTGGCTGAACGCGCGGGCATCCCCGCCGGTGTGTTCAATGTGATCCCCTCCAGCGACTCGGCTGGCGTCGGCAAAGAGCTGTGCGCCAACCCCAAAGTCAGCAAAATCACCTTTACCGGGTCGACCCGCGTGGGCAAAATCCTGATGGAGCAATGTGCCGACACTATCAAGAAAATGTCGCTGGAGCTGGGCGGCAATGCCCCCTTCATCGTGTTCGATGATGCCGATCTGGACGCCGCCGTCGAAGGCGCGATGATCGCCAAATTCCGCAATAACGGACAGACCTGCGTTTGCGCCAACCGCATCTATGTGCAGTCGGATGTCTATGACGCGTTCGCTGAAAAGCTGGCCGCAAAGGTCAAAGAGCTGTCTGTTGGCAACGGGTTCGAGGACGGCATCACCACCGGCCCCCTGATCAACGAAGCCGCCGTCGCCAAGGTCGAAACCCACATCAACAACGCCGTCGACAATGGGGCGACTGTGACCCTGGGCGGCACGCGTTCGAACCTGGGTGGCACCTTTTTTGCCCCCACGGTCGTGCGCGACGTGACCCGCAACATGCTGGTTTGCCACGAGGAAACCTTTGGTCCGCTGGCCGCTTTGGTCCGGTTCGACACCGAAGACGAGGTGATCGAGATGGCCAATGACAGCGAATTTGGTCTGGCCTCGTATTTCTATAGCCGCGATCTGAGCCGTGTCTGGCGCGTCGCCGAAGCCTTGGAAAGCGGCATGGTCGGGGTGAACACCGGCCTGATCTCGACCGAGGTCGCGCCCTTTGGTGGGATCAAACAATCCGGCCTGGGTCGCGAAGGTTCCAAATACGGGATCGAAGATTTCCTTGAGCTCAAGAATGTTTGCATCGGCGGTATCAGCTAAGCCCGCCGATATCCCGTACAACATCTTTTGGGGGGTGGCCTCCTCATCTTCCTGCCACCTCTCATTTCAGGGGCCGCTTCGCGCGGCCCCTTTTTTCATGCGCGCACGCAAAAAACCGCCGCCAAAGGGCGGGGATTACCGAAAAAAGGGGGGAAGTGGTGGCGGCACAGGGACTTGAACCCCGGACACGCGGATTATGATTCCGCTGCTCTAACCAACTGAGCTATGCCGCCGAAAGTGGAAGCGAAGTACGAAAGGTGCGCGTCCGCGTCAAGAGCGAAAACACAGAAACCCGAGGTTTTTCTGCGTCACCTCAGACCGAGACCGCCTGCACCAGTTCATCACGCGTCAATTCGGATTTGGCACCTTGTTTCAGGACCGCTCCGCGACGCATCACCACGAACTGATCGGCCAGCCCATAGGCAAAGTCGAAATACTGTTCGACCAGAATGATCGCCATGTTGCCCTGATCGCGCAGGTATTCGATCACGCGACCGATCTGCTGGATGATGTTGGGCTGAATGCCCTCGGTCGGCTCGTCCAGCAGCAGCAATTTGGGTTTGGTGATCATCGCGCGGGCGATGGCCAGCTGTTGCTGTTGCCCGCCGGACAGATCCCCACCGCGACGGTGCAGGAATTCCTTGAGGATCGGGAACAGTTCGAACACCTCGTCAGGGATAAAATGTTCCGAGCGCGGCAGGCAGACGAACCCGGTCTCCAGGTTCTCGCGCACGGTCAGCAGGGGGAAGATATCGCGGCCCTGCGGGACGTAACCCACACCCTTGCGCGCCAAAGCATGGGCGGGCAGCTTGCCGATCTGTTCGCCGTCCAGCTCCAGCCCGCCACCCGAACGCGGATGCGTGCCCGAGATGGCCTTCAGCAGGCTGGTTTTGCCCACGCCATTGGTGCCCATCACGCAGGTCACTTGGCCAACCTCGGCCTCCAGCGAGATGCCGTTCAGGATTTGCGAGCTGCCATAGTGCAGGGTCAGGTTATCGGTCTTCAGCATCTTTTAGCGCCCCAAATACACGTCAATGACGTCCTGGTTTTGTGTCACGTGGTCCAGCGAGCCTTCGGCCAGAACGCTGCCTTCGTGCAGCACGGTGACCTTGCATTCCAGACGGCGGACGAATTCCATGTCGTGTTCGACCACGACCACGGCGCGGGTTTTCGCGGCCTCGACCAGAATGTCGGTTGTGTGCTCGCGTTCCGACAGAGTCATCCCCGCAGCGGGTTCATCGACCAGCAACAGGCGCGGTTCCTGCGCCAGCAGCATCCCGATTTCCAGCCACTGTTTTTGCCCATGCGACAGCTCTCCGGCTTTGCGGTCCAACTCATCTGACAGACCGATTTCGCTGGCCAGCTCCTCGACCTTACCCAGGTCCTTGAACGCGGGTTTGAACATCAGCACCTGCCAGGGCGAGCGTTCGTTTTTCAGCGCCATCAGCAAGTTGTCAAAGACCGACTGATCCTCGAACACGGTGGGGCGCTGGAATTTGCGGCCCACACCGGCGCGAGCGATCTTGGCCTCGGACATTTTCAGCAGGGACTGAGATTTTTCACCCCAGATGACGCGCCCCTCGTCCGGTTTTGTCTTGCCGGTGATGATGTCCATGAAAGTGGTCTTACCTGCGCCGTTCGGGCCGATGATGGCGCGCATCTCGGCGTTGCCGATCTGAAAGGACAGATTGTTGATCGCCTTGAACCCGTCAAAGCTGACCGAGACGCCGGAAACCTCTAGAAGCGTGCTCATTCCTGCGCCTCCTTTTCTTGCAATGCGCTGGCATCAGGGCCCAGCGGTTTGCCGTGGCGACGCGGGGAGGCAACGCCCTGCATCAGATCGAACAGCCCGCCGATGCCCTTGGGCGCGAACAGCGTCACCAGCACAAAGCTAAGCCCCAGCAGCACCTGCCACCAATCGACCCAATCAATCGTGTAGAACCCCAGCGGGATCGAGGGCGCCTGCCCCCCGGTGAACCATGTGGACACCAGCGACACCAAGGCCGCACCGATCACGGCGCCATACAGACGGCCTCGGCCCCCGATGGCCACCCAGACCGCCAGATAGATCGAGGCGATGGGCGCAATCTCGGCCGGGTTGATGATGCCTGCCTGCGGGTAATACAGCGCGCCCGCGATGCCCGAGATCATGGCGGTCAGCACAAAGATGAACAGCTTGTACCCCTCGACCGAGTAGCCCAGGAACCGCACGCGTTGTTCATCATCACGGATGCCGCGGATCACGCTGCCGAACTTGCCCGACACGACCCAGGCGGCCAGCACATAGCCCAGCCCCAGCGCCAGCGCCGACACCCAGAAGAACCAGAGCGACACGGTCGCCTGCGAGACGTCATCCAGACCGGGCAGGTTTTGCAGGCCGGACAGACCGTTGTTGCCGCGCAGACCACTGTCATTTTGGAACAGATACAGCGCCAGGGCCAGGGTCATCGCTTGGGTCAGGATCGACAGATACACGCCCGTCACGCGGCTACGGAAGGCCAGCCAGCCAAAGACCAGCGCCAGAACGCCCGGCACGATCACGACCAGCGCCAGCTGGATCACCAAACTGTCGGCAAAGGCCCAGACCAGCGGGAATTCACTGCTGCCGACCACGCCGAAGATCTGCGTGCCGATGGCGTCCACGACCTCTTGGGAGGTTGGCGGTATTTCCGCGTTGGCCATCGAGCTTTCGACGATCCCGCGGGTCCGTTCATACATCAGCCACATGCCGATCATGTAACCGCCTAGCCCGAAAAACGCGAAATGGCCCAGGCTTAGGATGCCGCAATAGCCCCAGACCAAATCCATCGCGATGGCGATCAGGCAAAGGCACAGCGTCTTACCCAGCGTTTTCACGAACGAGGTTGAAATCAGCGCCGCGCCCGTGGCCTCGGACATCAATGTGACGCCCACCGTGAACAGCGCAAGGATGCCAAGGAAGACCAGAACCGAAGGGTTACGCATGATGAAAGTGTTTTTCATGTCAGTCTCCTGCCGCGCGGCCCTTGAGGGCGATGATGCCCCTTGGGCGGAACTGGATGAAGATAATAATAAAGACGATCATGTAGGTCTGTGCGGCCAGGGTGTTGGACGGGTTCATCCACTCGATCCCTTTCTGCAAGAAGCCGATCATCGCGGCGCCCGCCAAGGTGCCCCAGATGTTACCGACACCGCCAACAACCACGGTCATGAAGCTTTGAACGATATAATCGCTGCCCAATTCGGACGTGACCTTGGCGAACAGACCAATGGCGACGCCGGCGATCCCAGCAATGCCGGAGCCAAGGCCAAAGGTCAGCATGTTCACCTTGTCCTTGTTGATCCCCATCGAGGACGCCATACGCGGGTTTTGCGTCACGGCGCGGGTCTCCAGACCAAGACGCGTGCGCTTCATGATGAACAGGAACACGCCCAGGAAAATCAGCGCCAGAACGAAAATCGCGATACGGATATAGCTGATCGAGACCACGTCGTTCATCACCCAGGCCCCATCCAGCCAGCCGGGGGACGTCAGCGGACGCGCCTGCGTACCAAAGATATTCTTGGCAAGCTGTTGCAAGGCGATGGAAATCCCGAAGGTCGCCAGCAGCGTTTCCAGCGGGCGGTTATACAGCCAGCGGATCACCAGCCGCTCCATCGCGACACCGGCAGCAAAGGTCACCGCAAAGGCCAGCGGGATCGCGACGATGATCGACACGGTGTAATCGGGGATAATCTGCTGCACCACATAGCCGGTATAGGCGCCCATCATAATGAACTCGCCATGGGCCATGTTGATCACGCCCATCACCCCAAAGGTGATGGCCAGACCGATAGCCGCCAGAAAATAAATCGAGGCCAGCGAAAGCGCGTCCAGCCCAAGATCCAGCGCCTGGTTCATACCGACGCGCAGCTCGATTGATTTCAGCGCATCCGCAGCTGCATCCGTCACGGCCTTGGCGGGTTCGTCATAGATATCGGCAAAGCTGTGTGCGGCCAAAGACGCCTGAACATCCGCAGGAGTCGGTGCGGGGGGCACAGCTCCGGTCGCGGCCAGCGCGGCATAGGCTCGGGCGCGAGCCTCTTGTGTGTTCAGATCCGCGACGGGGACGCCGCCAACCTGCCCGTCCACGACATTTGCTGCCAAAGCGGTGCGAACTTCCCCTGCCTCGACCATCGGCGGGGCCAGTTTAGCCTTCACCAGCAGGGCATAAGCCTCGACCGCGGGCAGCGCGTCGCTGCCGGGTTCCAGCATCGTGGCGACATTCATGTTGTCAGCAGGCTCACCGGCAAAGGCCATGCGTTTTTTGGTCATCAGCGGGTTCAGCGTGGCGCGCACATCCACGCCCAAATCCGTTTTAATGGTGCTGATCGCCTCGATCCGGTTGGACAGCTCATCGTCATAAGCAATGGTCAGAAGGCGTTCGACACGGCGCTTTTTGGCCTGCAAATCGGGGTCGGGTTCGTTGCTGATCGCTTTGCGGAGGGGCGCCAGATGCTCGGGTGCCGGGTCCCGCTCGATCGAGATTACAGCGTCCCAACGCCGCGCGGGATCAGGGTCGGACAGCTGAAATTGCACCAGCGCGGTGCCGATCAGGGCGCGAATACCGCTGTTCGGCTTCAGCTGTTTCAATTGTTTCTTGGGGTATTCGCCAACGATCTCTCCGGTTTCGAAATCGGTCAGCTGATAGGATTTCGAGGGCAGCTTTTCCCCGATGAAGAACAGACCGTCCGCCTTGCGTTGCCACATATTCTTGGCTTGCCAGGTTTGAAGGACGGTCTGCGCCTCGGGTAGGCCGCTGCCCGCGAGGGCATCAATCGCGGGTCCGATCGTCTTGCGCGAGCTTTTCTCGATCACGCTGCGATGCTGTTGCAGAAGGTCCTGCACCGGACCGGCAGTGGCCTGCATCGGCAGGGCAAGCATCACCAGTGCGAGCAAGAGAGAGAGAAAGTGCCGCATACTAGGGGATCCGCGAATGTAAAGTCGTGATTGGAGGAGGAGAAGAGGGCGCGCACGCCCCCTTCGGTAGTCAGAGGGTCAGATCAGTAGTTGGATTTGATCTGAACGCAGCTTTCGGTTTCGGTGTTGTACATACCGCAGCCCAGAGTGGCCCAGTCGGACTTCAGAACAGCCGATTCCGGCAGGAAGTCGGTCCATGCATCGCCGGGAACTTCGGTGGTCTGGCTGATGATGTCGAACTGACCATCGTCCTGGATTTCACCGATCAGAACCGGTTTCGCCAGGTGGTGGTTGGGCAGCATCACGGCGGTGCCGCCGGTCAGGTTCGGAACTTCAAGGCCGTACATTGCGGTACGGACGGCATCAACATCGGTGGTGCCGGCAGCCTCGACAGCTTTGATGTACATGTTAAAGCCGATCACGTGGGCTTCCATCGGGTCGTTGGTGACGCGCTCTTCACCCATGCGGGCTTTCCATGCGGTGATGAACTCGTCGTTCAGCTCGCTTTCAGCGGACTGGAAATAGTTCCAGGCAGCCAGGTGGCCAACAAGGTTGGTGGTGTCCAGGCCCGAAAGCTCTTCTTCACCGACCGAGAAGGCAACAACCGGGATATCGTCAGCCGATACGCCAGCCGCAGCCAGTTCTTTGTAGAAACCGATGTTGGCGTCGCCGTTGATGGTCGAGATCACGCCGACCTTTTTACCGTCAGCGCCCAGGGCGACAACGTCAGCAACGATTTTCGACCAATCCGAATGGCCGAACGGGGTGTAGTTGACGAAGATGTCGTCGGCCGCGATGCCTTTGCCCTGAAGATAGCTTTCCAGGATGTTGTTGGTGGTACGCGGATAGACATAGTCGGTGCCCAGCAGTGCGAATTTCTCGACGCCCAGTTCATCCAGGAAGTAGTCGGTCGCGGGGATCGCCTGTTGGTTCGGGGCAGCACCGGTGTAGAAAACGTTCTTGGAGCTTTCTTCACCTTCGTACTGTACCGGGTAGAACATCAGTCCGTTCAGCTCTTCCAGAACCGGCAGGGCCGATTTACGGCTAACCGAAGTCCAGCTGCCAAAGATCACGTCGACTTCTTCAACGGTCAGCAGTTCGCGCGCTTTTTCAGCGAACAGCGGCCAGTTGGACGCGGGGTCAACAACGACGGCTTCCAGCTGTTTGCCCAGCACGCCGCCTTTGGCGTTCTGCTCGTCGATCAGCATCAGCATAGTGTCTTTCAGAGTGGTCTCCGAAATCGCCATGGTGCCCGACAGCGAGTGCAGCACGCCCACTTTAATAGTGTCGTCGGCAGCAAAGGCCGGGGCGGTCAGGCTCATCGTAAGAGCACCTGCCAGAGTGGCTTTGATAAAGTTCATGGTCATCCTCCGAGGCGGGGATGCAGGTTTCATCCTTGCATCAGGCAGGTCGAAACCTTACCTGAACCCCGCAACATTGTTTTTGTTGCACTAGTGTGGCGGCCGCGTCTGATTTCCACGTCTTGATCGGTCGTCCACACGCCCTGGCAGCTTTTTGCGCCTTAGGCAGGCACAGCAAAGTCATGAAGGCCCCTGTTCCGCAAACGCCTGACGAAGAGTCATCTTTGCATTCATGCTGATTGCATAATTGTTGTGCACTATTAACATCAACTGCCTACTTTTTAGCCATACGGGGCGCAGAATTCCCCGCCTAGCCCGGTTTTTGAGCATCCATCTTTTACATGCCGCCTCTCTGTGCGACTCGTTTTGCACGAAATCGGAGGGGCCCATCCAAATACTGGCGGACATATCACCCAAAGCAGACATACTGCGGCAACCCCGCGCGGTCGGGCAGGCTATGGTGTGCTCCAAGGCGCGCGATGACTTGTCGGTGCTGGCTGATTTCCGCACTTCGGGCTGCCTAAAGACGCTTTTCCCGCGCGGCGCAAAGGACCGCCTGACCGGCGTTTTCCTGAACACAGCCGGGGGCATAACCGGCGGAGACCAACTGAAATTTCAAGCCAAGGCAGGACCAGAATCGCGACTGTGCCTGACAACGCAAGCGGCCGAACGCATCTATCGCGCCCAGCCCGGAGAGGTCGGCCAAGTCGACAACCACCTGACCATCGCGCCCGGCGCGCGGCTCGACTGGCTGCCTCAGGAGACCATTCTGTTCGATCATGGCGCACTGGATCGGTCACTGACGATAGATATGGCTGCGAATTCGCGCCTGTTGGCTGTCGAATCGCTGATCCTGGGGCGCAGCGCTATGGGAGAGACCCTGAACGCCACTCACCTGCGCGACCGCATCCGTGTTCGCCGTGACGACGACCTGATCTTCGCCGATACGCTGCGGCTGGACACTGACACGCTGCCCGACCTGCCCCGCGCAGCCATGCTGAACGGGGCTGGTGCCATGGCCTCGGTCATCTTTGCCGCCCCCGAAGCCGAGGCGCACTTAACCCCCGTGCGCAACCTGATGCCGAACACTGGGGGCGTGTCCCTGATCCGCCCCGGCCTGCTGTTCGCCCGCATTCTGGCCGAGGACAGCTTTGTCCTGCGCCAATCCCTGATCCCCGTTCTGACCCACCTGAACGGCGCTAACCTTCCCCGAACCTGGATGATCTGACATGAACCTGACTCCGCGTGAAAAAGACAAACTCCTGATCGCTTTGGCTGCCGAGGTCGCCCGAAAACGCCTGTCACGAGGCGTCAAACTGAACCACCCCGAGGCCATCGCCCTGATCACCGACGCCGTGGTCGAAGGCGCCCGCGACGGGCGCAGCGTCGCCGATATGATGGTCGCCGGTGCGCAGGTCATCACCCGCGATCAATGCATGGAGGGCATCCCCGAGATGATCCACGAAGTGCAGGTCGAAGCCACCTTTCCCGACGGCACCAAGCTGGTCACCGTCCACAATCCCATTCGCTAAGAGGATCCCGCGATGAAAATTCTGTCCACTGCCATTCTGACCGCCCTGATCGCCTCGCCCGCTCTGGCCCATGACGGGATGCACCTGCACCCCCACGCAAATGATGCCAGCTGGCTGCCGCTGCTGGCCGGCTCTGTCGCGGTTGGTCTGGCCGCAATGATCGCATGGGGCCGCAAATGATCCCCGGCGAGCTGTTCCCCGCCGAGGGCGAGCTGACCCTGAACGAGGGCAGCACGCCGGTATCCCTGATGGTGGCCAATACCGGCGACCGGCCTGTGCAGGTCGGCTCGCATTACCATTTCTATGAAACCAACCCCGCGCTGGACTTTGACCGCGAGGCCGCGCGCGGCATGCGGCTGGACATCGCCGCTGGCACCGCTGTGCGTTTCGAACCCGGCCAACGCCGGGAGGTGACGCTGGTCCCGATCTCGGGCGGTCGCACCGTCTATGGTTTCAATCAAAAGGTCATGGGCGCGCTTTAAGCGCCTCTCTGAAAACGTCCGAAGGATCCCGCTATGCCTGCCAAAATCTCTCGTTCTGACTATGCCGCCATGTATGGCCCCACCGTGGGCGACAAGCTGCGCCTGGCCGATACCGATCTGATCATCGAGGTCGAACGCGACCTCACCACCTATGGCGAAGAGGTCAAATTCGGCGGCGGCAAGGTGATCCGTGACGGGATGGGGCAGGCTCAGACCACGCGGGCCGAGGGCGCTGTGGATACGGTGATCACCAACGCTTTGATCGTCGATCACACTGGCATCTACAAGGCCGACGTGGGTTTGAAAAACGGCCGTATTCACAAGATCGGCAAGGCGGGCAACCCTGACACACAGCCCGGCGTGGACATCATCGTCGGCCCGGGCACCGAGGCCATTGCGGGCGAAGGTCGCATTCTGACGGCGGGCGGTTTTGACAGTCACATCCACTATATCTGCCCCCAACAGATCGAGGACGCGCTGCATTCCGGCCTGACCACTATGCTGGGCGGCGGCACCGGCCCCGCGCATGGCACCCTGGCCACGACCTGCACCCCCGGCCCCTGGCATATCGGACGGATGCTGCAATCGGCGGATGCTTTTCCGATGAATCTGGCCTTTGCTGGCAAAGGCAATGCCAGCCTGCCCGCCGCGCTCGAGGAACAGGTCAAAGGCGGCGCCTGCGCGCTGAAACTGCACGAAGATTGGGGCACCACACCGGCAGCAATTGATTGCTGTCTGGGCGTGGCCGACGCGATGGACGTGCAGGTGATGATCCACACCGACACGCTGAACGAATCCGGGTTCGTTGAACACACCGTAAAGGCCATGAAAGGCCGCACCATCCATGCGTTTCATACCGAGGGCGCGGGCGGTGGCCATGCGCCCGACATCATCAAGATCTGCGGCGAAGAGCACGTGTTGCCCTCGTCCACCAACCCCACGCGCCCCTTCACCGTGAACACAGTGGACGAGCATCTGGACATGCTGATGGTCTGTCACCACCTGGACAAATCCATCCCCGAGGACGTGGCCTTTGCCGAATCCCGCATCCGTCGTGAAACCATCGCGGCCGAGGATATCCTACATGACATGGGCGCGTTCTCGATCATCGCCTCGGACAGTCAGGCCATGGGCCGCGTCGGCGAGGTGCTGATCCGCACCTGGCAAACCGCTGATAAGATGAAGAAACAGCGCGGACGTCTGGCCGAGGAAACCGGCGAGAACGACAACTTCCGCGTCCGTCGTTATATCGCGAAGTACACGATTAACCCGGCGATCGCGCACGGCCTCAGCCATGAAATCGGCTCGATCGAGGAAGGCAAACGCGCCGATCTGGTGCTGTGGAACCCCGCGTTTTTCGGCGTGAAGCCCGAGATGGTGCTGATGGCCGGCACGATTGTCTGCGCGCAGATGGGCGACCCCAATGCCTCGATCCCGACGCCGCAGCCGGTGTATTCGCGGCCCATGTTTGGCGCCTATGGCCGCTCGGTCGAAAACTCGGCCGTAGTGTTCGTGTCCGAGGCGGCGCAGGCCGACAGCATCGGCGACAAACTGGGCCTGGCGAAACAGACCGTCGCCGTTCAGAACACCCGCAATATCGGCAAATCCGACCTGAAACTGAACGTCGCCACCCCGCAGATCGAGGTTCATCCCGAAACTTACGAAGTCCGCGCGGATGGCGAATTGCTGACCTGTCAGCCCGCCGAGGTTCTGCCGATGGCGCAGCGCTATTTCATGTTCTAAGGCCCCCATGAGCGCCCGCGCCCTCAACTCGTTGGATCGGCCATCCGGGCCGGTCGCCACTGCGCGTGTGATCGCGCAAACTGGCGCGCAGCGCAGCCTCGCGTTCTTGCAATCGCGCGATCTGGGTGCGGATTTCGGCCAGTTCATGGGTCAGGGTCAAATCGTGCATCGGTGCCTCTGGTCTTGTGTGCAGGCTCCACGCTCGGGCAATCTATTTAACAATCACTGAATCACTTCGGAAAATCACATGTCACTGCCCACCTCCCACACCATCACCCGCGCCGAAGACGTTCAGGACGCCGCAAAAACCTGCACCCTTTCCTATGATGATCGTTTTCTACGTCGCAAAAGGCTGGTTGCGGATGACGGTTCGGCCTTTTTGGTCGATCTGGAGCATACCGAGAACCTGCATCAGGGCGACGCCTTCACGCTGACGGATGGCGCGCATATCAAGGTGCTGGCTGCCCCTGAGGAGCTGCTGCAAGTCACCGGCGATCACCTGCCCCGACTGGCCTGGCATATCGGCAACCGCCACACGCCGTGCCAGATCGAGGAATCCCGCCTGCTGATCCAGCGCGATCACGTGATCATGGCGATGCTGTCCCATCTGAGCGCAACCGTGGTCGAGGTTCTGGAACCCTTTCTGCCCGAAGGTGGCGCCTATGGGCATGGACGCACCCATTCGCACGACCACGGCAAAACCCTGCACACGCATAGCCATGATCACTGATCGGCATCTCCTGACCCTGGCGCAATGGCTGTCGCCTGCCTATCCGGTGGGGGCGTTCAGTTATAGCCACGGGTTGGAATGGGCGATCGAGGCGGGGCAGGTCACCGATGCGATCAGTTTTCAGGATTGGCTGACGGACATCCTGCGGCATGGGACCGGGCGCAATGATGCGATTCTGCTGCACGCTGCCTATCGCGGTGCGGATCTGGCCGAGGTCGATGCGCTGGCCCGTGCCTTTGCACCCTCGGCGGAACGTCTGTTGGAGACCGAGCAACAGGGCGCTGCCTTTTGCCGGACGACAACGGCCATTTGGGGCGAGGCGCTGCCGAACCTGACCTATCCCGTCGCCCTGGGCCATGCCGCCGCGCGCCATGGCATCCCCCTGCCCCAGACCTGCGCGATGTATCTGCATGGTTTTGCGTCCAACCTGACCTCGGCCGCGATCCGGCTGGTGCCGCTGGGCCAGACCGAGGGGCAGGCGATCATCGCTGCCCTGTCCCCCCTGTGCGAGGATATCACCCGCCAATCCGCTGACCTGACGCTGGACGATCTGGGCGGCACGACCATCCTGGCCGACATCGCCTCGATGAAACACGAAACTCAATACACAAGGCTTTTCCGCTCATGAGCTCTCCTCACGGTCCTCTTCGTATCGGTATCGGTGGCCCCGTTGGCGCGGGCAAAACCACGTTGACGGCCAACCTGTGCAAGGCGCTGTCCGACACGTATTCCATCGGCGCGATCACCAATGACATCTACACCCAAGAGGACGCCGAAGCGCTGATGCGGCTGCAAGTCCTGCCGCAGGACCGGATCATCGGCGTGGAAACCGGCGGCTGCCCCCATACCGCGATCCGCGAGGATGCCTCGATCAACCTGGCCGCTGTGGACGAGATGCGCCAGCGTCATCCCGAGTTGGAAATCGTGCTGATCGAAAGCGGTGGCGACAACCTAAGCGCCACGTTCAGCCCGGAACTGGCGGATCTGACGCTGTATGTCATCGACGTGGCCGCGGGCGAGGAAATCCCTCGCAAGGGCGGCCCTGCCATCACCAAATCCGACGTGCTGATCATCAACAAGACCGATCTGGCGCCTTACGTGGGGGCCTCGTTGGAGGTGATGGAGCGTGACGCCACCCGGATGCGGGCGGGCAAACCCTTTGTCTTTGCGTCCCTGCGGCACGGCAAGGGCGTGGATCAGATCGTCACCCTGATCGAAGAGATCGGCGGACTGGTCGAAACCGCCTGATTTTTCATCACCCTGGAACTGGGGCGCCCCCGAATACCGCAGCTGGGGCGTTTCCAACGGACCCCGCCTGCGGGCTGTTCCATACTGGTACCAGCACTAACTGACAGGCACCCAATGGCCATTATCGCAAGCATTCACCACCTTACGCATTACAAATACGACCGGCCTGTCACACTGGCCCCTCAGATCATCCGGCTCAGACCCGCCCCGCATGGGCGCACGCGTGTGATCTCGCATTCGCTGAAGGTCGGGCCAGAGCCGCATTTCGTGAACCACCAACAGGATCCGTATGGCAACTGGATGGGACGGTTCGTGTTCCCCGAACCAGTCACCGAGTTCAAGATCGAGGTCGATCTGACCGCTGACATGTCCGTCTATAACCCCTTCGATTTCTTCGTCGAGGACAGCGCGGAACACTGGCCCTTCGACTATCCGCTGGATTTCGACGAGGACCTGTCGATCTATCTGAAACCGATCCAGACGGGCCATCATTTCGATGCCTTCATGGACACGATCCCGCGTGACAAGATGCAGATCGTGGACAAGCTGGTGCTGCTGAACCAGATGGTCTCGGACAAGGTGAACTATACCATTCGGATGGAGCCGGGCGTTCAGACCCCCGACGAAACGCTGGAAACCGGGTCGGGGTCATGTCGCGATTCCAGCTGGCTTTTGGTGCAGGTGCTCCGCCATATGGGGATCGCTGCGCGGTTCGTTTCGGGCTATCTGATCCAGCTGAAACCGGACCTCGAGGCGCTGGATGGCCCCTCGGGGACGGATCATGACTTCACCGATCTGCACGCCTGGGTCGAGGCTTATGTCCCCGGTGCCGGTTGGATTGGGCTGGACCCGACCAGTGGCCTGTTGGCGGGCGAAAGCCACATCCCGCTGGCCGCGACCCCGCATTATCGCAACGCCGCGCCAATCTCTGGCATGGCCAGCTATGCCGAGGTCGATTTCAAATTCGACATGTCCGTGACCCGCGTGGCCGAACATCCGCGCATCACCAAGCCGTTTTCGGATGACGCCTGGGATGGCCTGCTGAAACTGGGCAAAAAGGTCGATGAAAGCCTGGAGGCAGGCGACGCACGCCTGACCATGGGTGGCGAGCCCACGTTTGTCTCCATCGACGATTTCGAAAGCGACGAGTGGAACACCGACGCCGTCGGCCCGCAAAAACGTGGGCTGGCCGATGATCTGATCCGCCGGTTGCAGAAGCGTTTCGCCCCCGGTGGGTTCCTGCACTATGGCCAAGGCAAGTGGTATCCGGGTGAAAGCCTGCCACGTTGGACCTTCTCGCTCTATTGGCGCAAGGACGGCAAACCTGTCTGGAAGAACCCCGATCTGATCGCGCGTGAGGACGCAGACGAGGCCCCGACCGCCGAAGATGCCGGTGCCTTCATGAAGACCTTTGCCGCCAAGCTGGGCGTTGACCCCGAATGCGCGCAACCTGCCTTCGAAGACCCGGGTGAATGGATTTTGAAAGAGGCGCAGCTGCCCTCGAACGTCTCGCCCGAGAACTCGAAACTGAAAGACCCCGAGGAACGCGCGCGTCTGGCGCGTGTGTTCAGCCGCGGCCTGAATGATCCGGCGGGCTATGTCCTGCCGGTGCAGCGCTGGCAAAGCGCCAGCAAACCGTCGCGCTGGATGTCCGAGGTCTGGAAGGCCCGCCGCGGTCACCTGTTCCTGATCCCCGGCGACAGCCCCGTCGGGTTCCGCCTGCCGCTGGGGACCTTGCCGTTCATTCCGGCCTCGCAATACCCCTATACCTATCCGCCGGACCCCACCGTGCCCGTGTCAAACTTACCGGATTTTCATGGCGGCTCAGAGGATCGCAAACACGCGGTTCAGGCCGAAATTGACCGGATCGCCGCCGAGGACGCCGAGAAAAATCGGATGACCCCCAAAACTTCGCCCGGCCACACGCAGAAAACCAAGAAATCCGCGCAGGACGATTCTCATCAGCAAATCAATGCGCAGGGTGTCGGCCCCGAAGACGGCGAAGTTCGCACCGCCATCGCCGTGGAACCGCGCGACGGGCGGCTTTGCGTGTTCATGCCGCCCACGGAATCGCTTGAGGATTATCTGGAGCTACTGGCCACCGCCGAGGCCGCAGCGGCCGAGTTGAACCTGCCCGTCCATATCGAGGGCTATGCCCCTCCGCATGACAGCCGGTTGAACGTGATCCGCGTGGCCCCTGACCCCGGTGTGATCGAGGTGAACATCCACCCCGCCGCCAATTGGGATGAATGCGTCGCGACCACTCAGGCGATTTACGAAGAGGCCCGCCAATGCCGTCTGGGTGCGGACAAGTTCATGACCGACGGACGCCACACCGGCACCGGCGGCGGCAATCACGTGGTTGTTGGGGGCGACACGCCAGCGGACAGCCCCTTCCTGCGGCGGCCCGATTTGCTGCGATCCTTGATCCTGTATTGGCAGCGGCATCCCTGCCTGTCCTACCTATTCTCTGGTCTGTTCATCGGCCCGACCTCGCAGGCGCCGCGCATCGACGAAGCACGACACGACACGCTGTACGAGCTGGAAATCGCCCTATCGCAGATCCCCAACCCGGACGAGGGCGCAGCCCCGCCACCCTGGCTGGTGGACCGGTTGCTGCGCAACATGCTGATCGACGTGACCGGCAACACTCACCGCGCCGAGATCTGCATCGACAAGCTGTACTCGCCCGATAGTCCTACGGGCCGATTGGGCCTGGTCGAATTCCGCGGGTTCGAAATGCCGCCGGATGCCAAGATGTCCCTCGCCCAGCAACTGCTGATCCGCGCCATCATCGCGCGCATGTGGAAATCCCCGATCAAGGGAAAACCCGTGCGTTGGGGCACCGTTCTGCATGACCGTTACATGCTACCGCATTTCCTGTGGCAGGACCTGATGGATGTGCTGCGCGACCTGGGTGAGCACGGCTTTGACATGAACCCCGACTGGTTCAAGGCGCAAGCCGAGTTCCGCTTCCCCTTCTGCGGCGAGGTCACCTACGAAGGCAACACGCTGGAGCTGAAACAAGCGCTGGAGCCGTGGCACGTGCTGGGTGAAACCGGCGCGATTGGCGGCACCGTGCGCTATACTGATAGCTCGGTCGAGCGGCTGCAAGTGAAGCTGCAAACGCCCAATCCCGACCGCTATGTCGTTACCTGCAACGAACGTCGCATCCCCCTGACGGCGACCGAGGAATCCGGTACGTTTGTGGGCGGCGTGCGCTTCAAAGCGTGGCAACCAGCCGAGGCCCTGCACCCGGTGCTGCCGGTCAACGCCCCGCTGACGTTTGATATTTATGACACGTGGTCCAACCGCTCGATCGGGGGGTGTGTCTATCACGTCGCCCATCCCGGCGGGCGCAGTTACGACACGTTCCCCGTCAACGGAAACGAGGCCGAGGCCCGCAGGCTTGCGCGGTTCCAGGCAAACGGGCATACATCAGGTTCTTACGTCCCACCCATCGAAACGCCGCACCCCGAGTTCCCCATGACCCTGGATTTGCGGCGCCCCACAGGTGTCTGATCCATGGACGACCTTCCCAACGCCGCGATGGCTGCACAGCCCAAGGCGGATATTCTGGCCGAGTACACCGTGCCCGACAGCACGGCGGACGAGCTGTTTGACGCCGACGGTCAAATGCGGCCGGTCTGGGCCCCGCTGATCCAGCGATTGCAAGAGCTGTCGAGTGACGAGATCGAAGAGCGGATCGCCCGAGGCGACCAGTATCTGCGCGATGCGGGCGTGTATTTCCGCCGCTATTCGGACCAGACACCGGACGAGCGTGACTGGCCTCTTAGCCATATCCCCGTGCTGCTGCCGCAGTCCGAATGGGATCAGATCGCGGCGGGGCTGACCCAACGGGCAGACATTCTGGAACGGATCGTCGCCGACATCTATGGCGACCAATCGCTGGTCAAAAACGGCCACCTGCCCGCCAGTTTGCTGGCCAAGAACCCCGAATGGCTGCGTCCGATGATGGGGATCGTCCCGCAATCGGGGCACTTCCTGCATCACCTGGCGTTTGAAATCGGGCGCAACCCCGATGGCAGCTGGTTCGTGCTTGGCGACAGGACGCAGGCGCCGTCAGGAGCCGGATTTGCGTTGGAGAACCGCCGGGCAACCTCGCGCGTGTTTCCCGGCCTGTTCGCGAACGCCAATATTCACCGCTTGGCCGGGTTCTTTCGCGATTTCCAAACCGCTCTGGGCGCGCGCGGGGGTAAATGGAGCGATCCTCCGGCAATCCTGACGCCCGGCCCCGGCACGGATACCTATTTCGAACATGTCTATATCGCCCGCTATCTGGGCCTGATGCTGCTGGAGGGCGAAGATCTGACGGTCAGCGATGGCCAGGCAATGGTGCGCACCGTGGATGGATTGAAACCTGTCAGCCTATTGTGGCGGCGGTTGGACGCGCGTTTTGCCGATCCGCTGGAACTGGACGAGACCAGCCAGATCGGAACGCCCGGACTGGTCAATGCGGCCAGAACCGGACGCATACGTATGGTGAACGCGCTGGGGTCTGGTGTGCTGGAATCTCGCGCCATGATGGCCTTTATTCCTCGCATCGCCGACAGCGCCTTTGGCACGCCATTGCACATGCCCAATATCGCGACCTGGTGGTGTGGGTCAGATGACGAGCGCGCCTATGTTGCCCGCAACGCCCACCGGATGACGATTGGTCCAGCGCTCACAACCAGCCTACCGTTTGATGCAAGCAGCATCCAGGCATTGGCCGGACATCTGCGCGCGCCGGGATCGGGGCCCTTGTCGGATTGGATCGACCGCGAAAACGCAAATCTTGTCGCACAAGAGGCCGTGACCCTGTCCACCACCCCCGCTTATGCAGATGGTCGTTTGCAAGCCCGTCCGATGACCGTTCGCGTGTTCATGGCGCGGACGCCAAACGGTTGGTCGATCATGCCGGGGGGCTATGCGCGCATCGGGCTCAGCGGAGAAACCACCGCCTTGACGATGCAACGCGGCGGCGCAGTATCCGACGTATGGGTCGTATCGGATGCACCCGTGGACACCCAAACCCTGGCCCCCGCTAACACCATGCAACGCCGCCCGGTGAATCCTCTGCCCAGTCGCGCGGCGGATAATCTGTACTGGCTTGGCCGCTATGTTGAACGGACCGAGGCGACGATCCGCCTGCTGCGCGCCTATCATCTGCGGCTCGAGGAAACCGGCTCGACCTCTGATGTGTTGGTCGCCCTGATCGAGCAATACCTCGCGCGATTTGGCACCGACCCCACCGAATGCATCCCCGAGACGCTAAGCGAACATATTGATGCCGCCACCAGCTGCGCGTCTAAGGTGCGCGACCGGTTTTCGGTCGATGGATGGATTGCCCTGCGCGACTTGCGGCGCACTCTGTCACGGCTCAGCCGGCACACCCAGCCCGGCCAGGATTGCGTCCGCGCGATGGACACGTTGTTGCGGATGCTTTCGGGTTTTGCCGGGCTTGTGCAGGACAACATGTACCGCTCGTCCGGGTGGCGGTTCCTTGAATTCGGGCGGTCGCTGGAGCGCGCGCAAGGAATGGCCGGCGCGCTGGCCTATTTCGCCGAACCCGACGCGCCAGAAGGCAGCGTAGACATCGCAATCGAGCTTGGCGACAGCGTGATCACCCATCAGCGCCGGTATCTGGGCGATCCCTGTAGCGAAAGTGTGGTTGACCTTTTGGCGCTTGACCGGTGCAACCCCCGCTCGATCCGTTTCCAGTTAGAGACCCTGCGCGAACTGCTGGAAGACCTGCCCAATTTCGACGAGGCGGGCCGCATGCCACCTCTGGCGCGAGAGGCATTGCGCCTGCATACCGATCTGGCCATCAGCGCCGCCGCCGACATGACCCCTAGCAAACTGATCAGCCTGTCCAACGACTTGGCACGGCTGTCCAACGACCTGAGTGCAACCTATTTCAAGTAAGGGCCGCCATGCTTTATGATCTCTCGATGGTGCTCGAAAATACCTATCAGAACAGCACCGACAATGCGCGGAACGTGATCCGAGTCCTGCCACTGTCTTATCCCGGCGCTCAGCGGTTGGTCAGCGGGACGATCACCATCGCCCCCAACCCGGACGAGCGTATCGACCGCAACGATTTCTTCGGCAATGCCGTAACCGAAGTCACGTTTAGGCAACCGATCACGGCACTGAAAATCAGTCTGTCCGCTCGGGTTGAGCGGTTACTGCCCCCGCAGACATTAGACCTGTCGCCAGATCTGACGGGCTTGCGAGACGAATTGCGCAGTTCTACCGATCTGACGCCGCACTCGCCCCTGCATTACCTTGTCGCCTCGCCCCGAATTAACCTGTCCGAGCCCTTTGTGATGTTCGCCAACGACACCGTGACACCGGGGATGCCCGTCCTGCAAATGATGAGGGCGATTGGCCGGCGTTTGCACCAAGAGATGCGCTTTGACGCCGAGGCAACGGATGTGGATACGCCCGCAGAGATCGCTTTTGAAAACCGTCACGGCGTGTGTCAGGATTTCAGTCATATCATGATCTCTGCCCTGCGTTGTTTGGGCATTCCGGCGGGCTATGTCAGCGGCTTTCTGCGGACTCTGCCACCCGAAGGTCAGACCCGGTTGGAAGGCGCAGACGCCATGCATGCCTGGGTGCGCGCGTGGTGCGGAAAAGAGGTCGGCTGGGTCGAATATGACCCAACCAATGACATCGTTGTCGGAACGGACCACCTGGTGGTGGGATACGGTCGCGACTATGCCGATGTCGCGCCGCTGAAGGGTGTTTTACGCACCTCGGGCGGCCAGGAAGGCACGCACCGCGTGGACGTCATCCCCTTGGAACAGACCGCAGCGCCCGCGTTTTAGCTTGCCAGCCCGCGGGCGATGATCATCTTCTGAATGTCCGACGTACCCTCGTAAATCTGGCAAACACGGGCATCGCGATAGATCCGCTCCACCGGGAAATCCTGCATATACCCATAGCCACCAAAGGTCTGAATCGAGGCCGAGATGATCTTCTCGGCGGCTTCCGAGGCAAACAGTTTTGCCATCGCGGCCTCGGCCAGACAGGGTACACCTGCATCCTTCATCCGGGCGGCATTCAGCACCAGTTGCCGCGCGGCCTCGAGCTGTGTGCGCGCGTCGGCCAGACGGAAACCGACCGCTTGGTGTTGCATCAAAGGCTGGCCAAAGGACTGCCGTTCATTTGCATACGCTATCGCATGGTTTAGCGCGGCCTGCGCCATGCCCACCGATTGCGAGGCGATGCCAATACGACCGGTTTCCAAGCTGGACAGGGCAATCCGGTATCCTTCGCCCTCGTTACCAATCCGCATCTCGGCGGGGACGCGCAGATCCTCGAACCGCAGCGCGCAGGTGTCTGAACAGCGTTGACCCAGCTTTTCCTCGACCGAGGTGACATGATAGCCGTCCGCATCCGTGGGGATCAGAAAGGCGGTGATCCCTGCCTTGCCCTCGGTGCCTTCCATCCGCGCAAACGCGATCACCCAACCGCCGATCTGACCCGAAGTGATGAAGGCCTTTTCTCCATTCAGAACATAGTCATCGCCGTCACGTCGCGCCCGCGTACGGATGGCGGATGCGTCCGATCCCGCCTGCGGTTCGGTCAGCGCAAAGGCCCCGATAAACGCGCCGGCGGTTGCAGGGCGCAGCACCTTTTCGCGCTGCATTTCGGACCCATACCGCTGCAAAATCGCGTTGAAAGGCGCGTTATGCACGCTCATGACCGTGGATACGGCACCATCGCCTGCGGCCACCTCGATCAGCGCCAGCGCATACGAGACATAGTCGGCCCCCACGCCGCCCATGTCTTCGGGGACGGTCATGCCAAGGAACCCCAGCTCGCCCAGTTGCGCCAGAATCTCGGGTTCGATCATCTTGGATTTGTCACGTGCGGCGGCACCAGGGGCCAGTACATCCTGCGCAAAACCGCGCGCCATGTCCTGTATCATCTGCTGATCTTCGGTCAAAATTGTCATGCCCTCTCCCTCCGGCAATTGTTCCGCATGGACCTATCTGCAAAGTAATTCTGAAATATTTCAACCTGCAAAAAGAAAAGCGCGCCCAGATGGGCGCGCAGTCGAGGGGGAGGAAATTCTGAGACATTACCAGTCGTTCGGACCTTTTTCGGCGAACTTATGGACAAGAAAATCAATGAAGGCACGGACCTTGGGCTGCGTGAAACGGCCCGGCGGATAAACCGCATAGATGCCTTGGGTTTCGGTCGGCAGATCGGGAATTGCATCCTCGACCAGACCATCGGCCATCGCGTCGGCATACAGAAAGCTGTGCAGATAGGCGATACCAAGGCCCGAGCTGGCGGCGTTCAACAGGGATTGCCCGTCGTTCACGCTTAGCCAACCGGCGGTGCGCACCTGGCGCTTTTCACCCGAGGGCGCAGTCAGTTTCCACACGTTCCCGGCCGATTGGCTAGAGTAATGCAGCAGCTTGTGTTCGTTCAGATCGTCAATTTTCTGCGGACGACCGTATTTTTCGAAATAGGCGGGGCTGGCGATCATACGTTTCGTCGTCTCGGTCAGTTTGCGGGCCCGCAGTGTGCTGTCTTCCAGCTCTCCGATGCGGATGGCCATGTCGAAGCCTTCGCTGATCAGTTCCACATAACGGTTATTCAGCACCATATTGACGGTGATGTCGGGGAATTCGGCCAAGAATTCACCCAGAACCGGGCTCAGATGATTAACGCCGAAATCCGTGGCCACGCTGATCCGCAACAGGCCCGAGGGCGCTGATTGCATCGAGGTGACAAGCGCGTCGGCCTCGCCGGCATCATTCAGAACGCGACGGGCCCGGTCATAGTAGGCCAAGCCGATCTCTGTGGGCGACACACGGCGGGTCGTCCGGTTCAACAGCCGAGCGCCCAGACGGGCCTCCAGGCTGGAGACATGTTTCGAGACGGCCGACTTTGAAATCCCCATCTTCTTGGCGGCATCCGTAAACCCACCTTGATCGACGACTGTCGCGAACGCTTCCATTTCGGTCAGGCGGTCCATACTTGATCCCCTTACTTCTAACCTATTTCCTTAGCGTCATGTATGTTTGGGAAATGGGGCGCGACTGGGGCACGGGGCGGACAATATCGGGGTTTTGTCACGGATCGTTTGCGGCAGGGAAACACGGAAACAATCAGAAGAATTGTTGAACCGCCCTGGGGAATAGGGCGATTCAAAGCGTTTTACGAGCGTCAGAGCGTAGCCGCCAACCGGGTGCCCTGATTGATGGCGCGCTTGGCATCCAGCTCGGCCGCAACGTCCGCGCCACCTATCACGTGGCAAGGGATACCCTCGGCCTCCAGCGCGTCGGCAAGGCTGCGCTCGGACAGTTGACCCGCGCACAGAACGATGGTGTCGGCCTCGATCAGCGTGGGGTTCTCGCGCGCCTCGCCGAACGAGATATGCAGGCCCTGATCGTCGATCCGTTCGTAATTCACGCCGCCCAGCATCTTCACACCCTTCATCTTCAGCGCAGCGCGGTGAATCCAGCCGGTGGTTTTTCCCAGCCCCTTGCCCAGCGCTTTGGCTTTGCGCTGCATCAGCGTGACCTCCCGGATCGGAGCGTCAGGCTGAGGGCCTTCGGGGGCCAGGCCGCTGCGCACATCCTCGGGGTCGGTGACGCCCCATTCCTTCAGCCATTCGGGCAAATCCATTGTGGGGCTATCGCCCGTCACCAGGTATTCGGCGATATCAAAGCCGATGCCTCCAGCACCGATCACAGCGACCCGATCCCCAACCGGAGCCTTGCGGCGCAGCACGTCAATATAGCTCAGCACATTGGCCCCGTCCTGCCCCGGAATACCCGGATCGCGCGGGACAACACCGGTGGCAATGATCACGTGATCATAGCCTTGCAGGCTGTCCACGGTTGCCTCGGTTTCCAGCTGCACCGTGATGCCGGACTTGGCGACCATGCGTTCATACCAATCGACCAGCCCGTGGAATTCCTCTTTGCCCGGCACCTGGCGCGCCATGTTCAACTGCCCGCCGATCCGTTCGGCCCGGTCGATCAGGGTGACGTCAAAGCCACGCGCGGATGCGGTCAGGGCGGCGGACAGACCGGCAGGCCCGGCGCCGACGACCGCCAGAGTGCCCTTGGTGGTGTTCCCCATTTCCAGCTCGGTCTCATGACACGCGAACGGGTTCACCAGACACGAGGTCAGCTTGCCCCCGAACGTATGGTCCAGACAGGCCTGATTGCAGCCAATGCAAGGCGCGATCAGGTCGCCCTCGCCGCGCTGCGCTTTGGCCACGAAATCAGCATCCGCCAGGAACGGCCGCGCCATCGACACCATATCAGCGCAGCCCTCGGCCAGCACCTCTTCCGCCACGTCTGGCGTATTGATCCGGTTCGAGGTGATGATCGGAATGTCCACCTGCCCCATCAGTTTCTGCGTCACCCAGGCAAAGGCCCGGCGCGGAACGGAGGTGGCTATGGTCGGGATGCGCGCCTCGTGCCAGCCAATGCCGGTATTGATGATCGAGGCGCCGGCTTTTTCAATCTCCTGCGCCAGCTGCACCACCTCGTCGAAGGTCGAGCCATTGGGCACCAGGTCGATCATCGACAGACGATAGATGATGATAAAGTCCGGCCCCACGGCCTCGCGGACACGACGAACAACCTCGATCGGCAGGCGGATACGGTTTTCATAGGACCCGCCCCAGCGATCCGTGCGTTTGTTGGTATGGGTCACGATGAACTGGTTAATGAAATACCCCTCGGAGCCCATCACCTCGACCCCGTCATAACCCGCTTGCTGGGCCAAGGAGGCGGCGGTCACGAAATCAGCGATCTGTTTTTCGATGCCTTCTTCGTCCAGCTCGGTCGGAGGAAAGGGCGAGATCGGCGATTTCACCGGCGAGGGCGCAACGCATTTCGGATTATACGCATAGCGGCCCGCGTGCAGGATCTGCATCGCGATCTTGCCGCCCGCTTCATGCACCGCCTTAGTGATCACCTCGTGATTGGCCACGTCCTTTTCATTGGCCATCATCGAGGCCCCAAAGGCCACGGACCCTTCCAGGTTCGGACCAATCCCACCGGTCACCATCAGCCCCACACCACCGCGCGCACGAGCGGCATAGAACTCGGCCACACGCGGCCAGTCGCCTGTTTCCTCCAACCCCGTATGCATCGAGCCCATCAGGACGCGGTTTTTCAAGGTGGTATGCCCCAGGTCCAGCGGGGCCAGTAGGTGCGTGTATGTCATTGCGTGCCTCCCAGCTTTGACCCATCTGGGCAAAGCGGGGCGGGTTTGTCACCCCCAACGCAGCGTAAGGGGGGCCGCGTCACACGCCGTTATCAATGATGAACAGCGTGTCGTAATAGGTGAAGCTGGGCGCGCTGCCATACATGTCCTGCGCCATTTGGCACCAGTCCGCATTGTGGGCCTCCAGCGCAGCGTCTTTGGATTTCCACAGGTATATGCCACCGCCCTGGTTCTTTTCCGGGCAGTAAACATAGGTCTTGCGGATTAAGTCGGTATTGGCCCGCCATCGGGGCACCGTGGCGTTGTATTTTTCCAGCAACTCGGCCTGTGTGATGCCATCCGGCAGGTCGAAGGTGACGATTTCCGTGATCATGGGCGCCTCCTGTTCTGGGACCAGACTAGCAGACGCGGGGCAAATCGCGAAATTACATGGTTTCGACGCAATGCCGGCGGAAGGCGCGTTTCAGCATGTCCAGCTCTTCGCGCAGCAGGGTGACTTCGGCGCGGATGTCGTCTCCTAATGCCTCACCTGCCAGGATCGAGAAGCTTTCCAACACCTCACCCGAGACCTTGTCGCGGATCAAAAAGGTCTGCACACCGTCGGACAACGCCGAGACAGGCACAGGCACGCGCACCACCCAATGGCCGTGTTCGCGGTCTTCGGTCAGCTCTAGCCCCAGAACCGGGTCATTCAGATGCGTCACCTCCAGATCGGGCTGAGCACGGCCAGTCGAGGTCAGAAACCCCTCCCATACGCCTTCGAACAGTCTGGTTTTTGTCAGTTTGAGGTCGCTCATGGTGGTCCTCTTACAATTCGGCGCGCGGGCGGCGGCTGAAGGTGACATCGCGGATCGTCACCTGATTCATTTCGGGGCCTTCAAAGATCAGATCAATCCAGGCCCGTTCGATCCGTTTTTCGTTCAGACGGGAATAGGCCAGATCAAATTCGACCATGATCTCTTCTTCGTGCAGGGGCAGTTCCCGCACCAACTGTTCGGTGTTGGGCCCATGCTGGATGTTCAAACGCGCAAAGATTTCCAACGGTTTTTCCATCTCGACGATCGTGTCCAGGCGGATCAGGTAATTCTTGGTCAGACCCTCGACCGCCTCAGAAGGCAAGTCGATCACCAGCGACAGGAACGACCCATCGAATTTGAACACGTCCAGACGCACACCATACGGGGCCAGATCGGATTCACGATGGCTGCGCAACTGGCGCAGCGTCAGTTCGGAAAACCGACAATCGTGAAACAGCGTTACCTCGGTCCCCAGCTTGGAGCGGTCCTGAACAGAGCTCATCCCAGGCACCGGCAGGGGGCCGCGCCACAGCTCGGGCCGCCAAGACCAATCCGAGCCGTGCGGCTTGCGAAACGCGGTGTTCCCAATCAAAGGCAAGGCCAGCCGGTTGTCAGCCGTATGGATCAACGTATCCAGATGCTGGCGCAGCTCGCGCGCCATGGTCCGTTGCTGACGCAATCTGCGCAGTCCCACCGTTCCGGAACGGCGCGCCAATTCAGACCAGCGCGACAGGACGCGGCTGTGCGCAAGGCCACCGAACAGACGAGAGTTAAACAAGGACATGGCACCTCACCAGAGTTAACCTCTCCACTCTAATAGCCTTGCGAGCGTTAATTGAATATGCGCTGGAACAGATTTTTCGGTTTTTTCGGCGTGTTAGGCGTTTCGCCAGAACCCTCCGTGCGACTGACATCCCGAATTTGCCGAGCCAGCACCTGCAACAGGTCAGCACCTGCATCGCCCGCGATAGCTCCATTTCCGTAGATCGCCAGCGTCAGAACCGCCCCGTTCACCACCATTGCCCCACGCCAATGTTCAGAAGCGCTTTCGTCGGGAACGATGTCTGGAGCCTGTAGATGCAGCAGCGTCAGATCCTTGGTTTGACGCTGTTCCAGAACCTGCGCACCATCCAAGGCCCCGGCCACATCCAGCGGATCGCTGACCGGCTGATCAGGGTGATACGCAGCGACGGTCAAGACAGCCGGTTCGATCAATGTCCCGCTGGGCAGCCCCATCAGACCATCACATCCCGCGATCAACACGAACCCGCTTTGACGGTGGTCCTGCATACTGTCCTGATCAACGCAGTAGCCTTTGGGAGCGAGCACAACGACCCGTCCCTCAAGCAACGACACCTGACGCGGAGGGATATTGCTGGTCGAAATGCTGGGCTGATCCTTCTGGCACGCGGCCAGCAGACAGACGCTGGCCACCATTGCCAGCGAGATCCGAATTGCTCGGGTCATCTGTGCCTCCATTCCCATTCGCTTGTCTGGCATACCCAAGCCCCCAGCAAACGACAAGACACGCCTCCTTGTGGGAACGCGAATTCGATGCACCTGTCGCAGGACAGAAAAACACCTGTCTCAAGCCCCAAGAGAGGCGCCGCTGATTGCAATTCGGTCCGGTCCGGCTTATCTGACGGAGCAACACCGGCAAACTGGGGCCCTCTGGCATGAACTGGATCACCAACTACGTCCGTCCGCGCATTAACTCGATCTTCTCGCGTCGCGAAGTACCCGAGAATCTTTGGACCAAATGCGATGGCTGCGGCACCATGCTGTTTCACCGTGAATTGTCAGAAAACCTGTATGTCTGCACCAATTGCGGGCATCACATGGCCATCACCCCGCGCGAGCGTTTTCACGGCCTGTTCGACGGCGGTGTCTACTCTGAGATCGAGGTTCCCGAACCCACCACGGACCCGCTGAATTTCCGCGATCAGAAAAAATACCCTGACCGGATGAAAGCAGCACAAAAGAAAACCGGCGAGAAAGAGGCCATGCTGGTCGGCGCTGGTGACATGGGCCGAACCCCCATCGTGGCTGCGTGCCAGGATTTCAGCTTTATGGGTGGGTCCATGGGCATGTATGTCGGCAACGCGATCATCGCCGCCGCTGAAAAAGCCGTGGAACTGAAACGCCCGCTGATCCTATTTTCGGCCGCAGGTGGCGCCCGGATGCAAGAAGGCATCCTGTCCCTGATGCAGATGCCGCGCACTACCGTGGCGGTGCAGATGCTGAAAGAGGCCGGCCTGCCCTACATCGTCGTGCTGACCCATCCCACCACCGGGGGCGTCACTGCATCCTATGCGATGCTGGGCGATGTGCAGATTGCCGAACCGAACGCTCTGATCTGCTTTGCCGGACCGCGCGTGATCGAACAGACCATCCGTGAAAAACTGCCCGAAGGCTTCCAGCGCGCCGAATACCTGCTGGATCACGGCATGCTGGACCGCGTCACCCCGCGCACGGAAATGAAAGACGAGTTGGTCACGATCGTCAGAATGCTGATGGATATGACACCCGCCATCAAAGGCGACCTGCCCGCACCGACCCCTGCTGAAACCAATTCTGGGGCGGAAAAACCCGCGATGCAGGACGACGCCAAGGCATGATCCTGCCCATTACCGTCGGACTTGTTTCCGGCGTTGCGATCATCCTTGCAATGAAGACCGCTGGCATGCTGTCCGAACGCAGCGGCCTGGCCGTTCTGGTGGGGGCAATCGCCCTGTTTTATCCGGTTTTCGCGGTCGCGGGCGGGGCACCGATTTCCTCGATCCTTTTGCACGGAGCAATTTTTCTGGGCTTTGCCATACTGGCTTTGATCGGTTTTCGTACCGGTGTTGGCCTGCTTTCAGCGCTGCTGATTGCGCATGGCATTTTCGACATCGTGGCCCATGTTGTCGGTCACCCAGCTCCCGAATGGTGGCCCGCTTTTTGCGCCGCGCTTGATATCTCTGCGGGCGGACTTCTGCTTTATCTCTCGAAACCTGAAGGAGCGGCCAAATGACCATTGGCTCGGACGTCATCCTGGATCGGATGATGGCGCTGCACCCCAAGATCATCGACCTGACGCTGGATCGGATGTGGCGGCTTTTGCATGCGCTGGACGACCCGCAGGATCAGCTGCCGCCCGTGATCCACATCGCTGGCACCAACGGCAAAGGCTCGACTCAGGCGATGATCCGCGCGGGGCTAGAGGCCGTCGGCAACACTGTCCATGCCTATACCTCGCCGCATCTGGCGCGCTTTCATGAACGCATCCGTCTGGCCGGAGAGCTGATCGGCGAAGACCATCTGACGGCGGTTCTGGATGAATGCTACGCCTCCAATAATGGCGAAAACATCACCTATTTCGAGATCACGACCGCCGCGGCCCTGCTGGCCTTTGCCCGCACCCCGGCAGATTTCACCCTGCTCGAGGTTGGCCTGGGCGGACGTCTGGACGCCACCAATGTCATCACCTCCCCGGCGCTGACAATCATCACGCCCGTCTCAATCGACCACGAACAGTTTCTGGGCAACACGCTGACCAAAATCGCCGGGGAAAAGGCCGGGATCATCAAACGCGGCATTCCTTGTGTCGTTGGCCCCCAACAAGACGAGGCGATGGACGTGATCGAGGCCCAGGCCGCTCGTCTGGGTGCCCCGCTGATCGCCTATGGCCAGCACTGGCATGTCTACCAGGAACGCGGTCGCCTGATCTATCAAGATGAAACCGGTCTGCTGGACCTGCCCTTGCCCAACCTGCCCGGCGCGCATCAGATCCAGAATGCAGGTGCTGCCATCGCCGCCCTGCGCCACCTTGGCAAAGACGACACCGCCGCCGAGGCCGCCGTGACACAAACATACTGGCCCGCCCGGATGCAGCGCCTGAAAATTGGCCCCCTTGTGGAAACCGCCGCCGAGGCCGAACTGTGGCTGGACGGAGGGCACAATGCCGCCGCGGGACAGGCGCTTGCAGCCCATCTTGCCACCTTGCCGACACGCGAAACCTATTTGATCTGCGGAATGCTGAACACCAAGGATATCAGCGGTTACCTGACCCCGATGGCTCCGCTTGTGACAGGGCTGAAGGCGGTCTCGATCCCCGGAGAAACGAACACCCTGCCCGCCAAGACCACCGCAAAAGAGGCCGAACGCTCGGGCATTCCGGCCCAGACAAGCGCAGATGTCGAAACGGCCGTCCAAGCAATCACCCGGTTAAACCCTGCCGCTCGTATTCTCATTTGCGGATCGCTTTACCTGGCCGGGGCAATCCTGCGCGAAAACGGGTAGCGGCATGAAGTCCTCTTCAAGCGAATCAACAATTCGAATCACTTCCTGTTGACTGATTCGCACCGATTCGCTTAAGGTCGGGCCAAGGCATTCGTTGGTGGCGTGCCACCATCCGTTGACGCCAAATATTGGACGTCCGGAACGACAGGTTAGACAGGCAGGACAAAAGAGGGGTCGATCCAACGGCCCCCTTTTTCTTTTTGGGGCTCTGCCCCCGCGCCTGCGGCGCTCCCCCGGGATATTTGGAAAAAGAAGAATGCAGCTTCTTCTTGGGGGAAATACCCCGGGGTTTGGGGCGGCGCCCCAAGACCTGAGGAGCGGACCAAAGGTCCGTGACGAGGCACGATGCGCGCGCGTAAGCGCGCTCCGCTGGATCAGGTGTCGATTGCCCAGTCTTCGGATTGCATTTCGCGCAGGCGGCTGGCGGTACGTTCGAACTCAAAGACACCCTCGCCCTCGATATACAAGCTTTCCGGCGCGTCGGCGGCTGAACAGATCAGGCGCACTTTGCCTTCGTAGAGCGCATCAATCAGGGTAACGAAGCGTTTGGCTTCGTTGAAATTGCTGCGACCCAAACGTGGGATGTCTTCGAGCACCAGCACCTTGACAGCCTCGGCAACGGCCAGGTAGTCGCCGGGGCCCAACATCTTACCGCAGAGATCGTAGAAGCTTGCCCGCGCAACACCGTTGCGGAAGGCGGGCAGCTCCACATCTCGACCTTTGACTTTCAGAACAAGCGGACTGGCGTCGCCACCAGAAAGATGTTCCCAGACTTCACGGATTTTCTGACGGCTGTCATCGTTGATCGGCGAGAAATAGACCGGGGCGCCTTTCAGCCTGTCCTGACGGAAGTCGCGCGGCGAAATCATTTCCCATACGACCATCTGGTCTTTGATGATCTCGATGAAAGGCAGAAACAGCTGACGGTTCAGGCCATTTTTATACAGGTCATCCGGCACCCGGTTCGAGGTTGTGACCACGACCACACCCTTGGCGAACAGGATCTCGAACAGGCGGCCAACGATCATGGCGTCGGTGATGTCAGTGATCTGCATTTCATCAAAGGCCAACACTTTGACCTTGGAGGCGACATCGTTGGCGACGGGGGCCAGCGCGTCCTCGACCCCGTTTTGGCGGGATACGTGCATCGCGGCGTGGATTTCCTGCATGAAGGCATGGAAATGGACACGGCGCGAGGGCACGTTCAGGCTTTCAACAAACAGATCCATCAGCATGGACTTGCCGCGACCGACGCCTCCCCACAGGTACAAGCCCTTGGGTGGCGGGGGCGCCTTGCGGAACAGCCCCTTTTTCACTGGCTTCGACAGCTCGTCCCGGATGCGTTCGAATTCCGGTAGAACCGCCTCTTGAGCTTCGTCAGCATGCAGGTCACCCTGGGCAACCCGGCTGCGATAGATATCCTGAATACGCGTCATGTGCACCGAATAGCGCGGATGCTTTCGGTTGTCACGAAAAGTGATGCACTGGCGAACAATTCTTGGATTGACCCGGAATTGAATGTCCGCTCAATTAGCATCCTGCGACAGGAGCCTCCAATGCAAACGCGCGCGCCATTGTTCAATTCCGTCCTTGTGGCGGGCAGCCTGATCATTTTGGTCAGCTTTGCTATTCGTGCCAGCTTTGGTGTGTTCCAGATCCCGATCGCCGCCGAATTCAACTGGCCGCGGGCGGAATTTTCGCTGGCCATTGCCATTCAGAACCTGGCCTGGGGCTTTGGCCAGCCGATCTTTGGTGCCGTGGCCGAGAAGATGGGGGATCGTAAGGCCATCATCCTGGGAGCGTTGGTGTACGCGGCCGGGTTGGTGCTGTCCTCTTTTGCGGTTACGCCTTTGGCGCATCAATTCTACGAAGTGCTGGTGGGCTTTGGCATCGCAGGAACCGGATTTGGCGTGATTCTGGCGGTGGTGGGGCGCGCCGCGTCGGACGAGAACCGCTCGATGGCGCTGGCGATTACCACCGCGACGGGCTCTGCCGGACAGATCGTAGGGGCGCCATTGGCCGAATGGCTGCTGGGCATTATGAGCTGGCAGGACGTGTTCCTGATCTTTGCCGCGATGATCCTCCTGATCCTTTGCTGCTTGCCTTTGATGCGCAGCGTGGCCGCCCCAGCCAGCAAGGCCGAGCTAGAGGAAAGCCTGGGCGAAATCCTGGTCCGCGCCTTTCGTGACCCCAGCTATACCATGATTTTCCTTGGCTTTTTCTCGTGCGGCTACCAGCTCAGCTTTGTCACCGCGCACTTCCCCGCCTTTGTCACCGAGATGTGCGGCCCCATTGCGGATGGCAGCTTGTTGGCCGCGTTGGGGGTCAACACGACCTCGGCGCTCGGTGCTATCTCTTTGTCGATCATCGGAGCCGCGAATATCGCGGGCACCCTATTTGCCGGCTGGTTGGGCAATCGCATGCCGAAAAAGCACCTGTTGGCGATCATTTATACCCTGCGCACGCTGATCGCGGCGGCCTTTATCATGGCGCCAATGACGCCAGCGTCGGTGGTCATTTTCTCAATCACGATGGGGACCCTATGGCTGGCGACGGTGCCACTGACCAGCGGGCTGGTCGCGCATATCTATGGGCTGCGCTATATGGGGACGCTGTACGGGATCGTGTTTTTCAGCCACCAATTGGGCAGCTTCCTGGGCGTTTGGCTGGGCGGGCGGATGTATGACATCTATGGAGATTATACTGCCGTGTGGTGGGTTGGCGTGGGCGTCGGCGCGTTCTCGGCGCTGATCCATCTGCCGATCAAGGAAAGCCGCCGCACCCCCGCAGCCGCCTAACGTGCTGCGTTCCACCGATCCAGAATGTAGCGGCTGGTCATCAGGTCCAGATGCGCGCCGCCGCCATTTTTGAACAGAGTGATCTCGTCATCGCTGCGACGCACGAACTGGTCCAGATCATAGTAGTCGGCCACCATGTCCTGACGCGTGATCAGACCGTTTTCCAGCGGGATGTTGATCTCGCCAATATGGCCGATGGTGGTGTCAAAGCTGTCAACGAAAACGCGCGCGCGGGTCAAGGCGGTGTCGTCGGCCTCGCGCATGTCGGGCCGGTAGGCGCCGATCAGGTCCAGATGCTGGCCAGGGCGCAGCCATTCACCTTTGATAAAGGGATCTGTGCTCATCGTGGCGCTGGTGATGATGTCAGCGGCGGAAACCGCGGCGGCCAGATCCTCGGCCACGGTCATGCCGGGGAATTCAGCTGCGAAGTCAACCGCTTTGGCGATCGTCCGGTTCCAGATCGTAAATTCAGCCATGGGAAAGGCCGCAGAATAGGCCTGCACCAACGAGCGCCCCACCGTCCCTGCCCCAAGGATCAAAATTTTGCGGCTGTCCGGTCGGGCCAGACGCGTGGCCGCCAACAGGCTGTCTCCGGCGGTTTTCCACTTGGTGACCAGATGGAAATCCACCAGCGCTTCGAGCATGCCATCGCGGTCCGCGTACAGGTTCACCCCGCCGTTCACCATGCCCTTACCTGCGTCCGGGTTGCCCGGAAACACAGTAGCTGATTTCACCGCCAGCCCCATCCCGTCGATCCAAGCGGCACGGTTCAGTAGCGTGTCTTGGCCGCGATACAGGAAACTGTCGGCGATCTCGGCCTTGGGCAATTTGTGCCCCGCTGCCAGGGCCTGCGTCAGCCCGATCCAATCCAGCAGTTTTTCGCCTTCGTCAAAAGGAATGATCGGAAAACTCATGCGGGTGTCTCCTTTGACAGAACGCCGTGGCGTGCCAAGCAATCGGCCCAGCCTTGCGGGCCTTCGAACAGGTGCGTTTGCCAGCCACGCGCGGCGGCTGTGGCGATATTTTCAGGGCGATCATCCGTGAACAGCAGGCTTTCAGGGGGCAGGCCGCAGCCGTTTTCCAACGCCTCGTAAATCCCTGCATCCGGCTTGATCATTTTCAAGCGACCCGAGACATATAGCGCGTCGAACAGCCCCAAAAAGGGATAGTGCGCGCTAGCGATCTGAAAGGTGTCGATACCGAAATTCGTCAGGGCCAACTGTTGGGTGCCCTGCGCCTTCAGCTGTTCCAACAGCTGGATCGAACCGGGGATCGAGGGGCTGGCCATCTCGATCCAGCGGGTGGCCCACATCATGATCTCGTCGGCGAAATCCGGAGCCGCACGAGCGGCTTCCTCAAAGGTTTCGATCAGCGGTTCGCCTTCGTCTACGCGCAGGTTATAGGCGTGCAGATCGACGGCCTGGAACAACTGCGTGCGGCGTTTTTGTCCGATTTCGCGGTCGTAAAACGCTTCGGGGTCGAATTCTATCAAGACCCTGCCCAGATCCCAAACGACAGCTTGAATCATGCCTTAGCCTTTCTCAATACTCGTTCCAGCGCGTCCAGAAAACGCGACCGATCTGCCTTGGAGAAGCCCTTGCCGCCGCCTTGCCGAAACGGATCAGCGGCGCGCAGGTCATACATCAGATCACGCATCGCCAGCGCGTTGCCGATATTCACGGCCGTCAGTGCCTCGCCATCGTGTTTCAGAGCCTGCGCGCCGGCCTCGACGCATTTCGCAGCCAGAGGGATATCGCTGGTAATCACCACATCGCCCGGCCCCGCGCGATCGGCGATCCACATGTCGGCCACGTCGGGGCCTTCGGGCACGATCACCGTTTCCACCAGCGGATTGGCCGAGGGACGGATACCGCCATTGCACACCATTTTCACCGGCACTTTGTGACGGGTCGCAACACGCTCGGCCTCGGCCTTAACCGGGCAAGCATCGGCGTCAATGAACAGCACAGTCACTTTTTTGTCTTCCGTTTGACCTTGTATTCCTCGGGGATCGGCATGCGATTGAAGGCATCCAGTCCGGCGATCTTGTAGGCCTCGGCCAGGGTCGGATAGTTGAAGGTGTTCTGCACGAAATAGTCCACCGTCCCCTTCAGGTTCAGCACGGCCTGAGCGATATGGATCAGTTCGGTCGCGCCCTCGCCAACGATCTGCACGCCCAGAACCCGGCGGGTTTTCAGACTGAACAGCATCTTCAGCATCCCATGTTCCAGCCCCATGATGTGCCCGCGCGAGGTTTCGCGGAACCGCGCCACACCAACCTCGTAGGGGATGCCGCGTTCTTGCAATTCTTCTTCGGACATACCGCAGGTCGAGATTTCGGGCACCGAGTAGATGCCATAAGGGAACCACGGACTTTCGGGCAGCGTGGGCGTCTCCAGCGCATGACAGGCGGCAACGCGCCCTTGTTGCAAGGACGTGGACGCCAACGAGGGATGGCCGATCACATCGCCTGCAGCATAGATATGCGGCACGACGGTCTGATAGGTTTTCCGCTCGACCGAGATGCGACCGCGGTGGTCAGTTTCCAGCCCGACGGCCTGTAGATTCAGCTTATCCGTCGCCCCCACGCGCCCGGCTGCGAACAGCAGCATCTCGGCGCGGACATGACGACCATTGGCCAGCGTCACTTCGACATGATCAGCGGCGTCCTCGACCTTTTCGATGGCCGAGCCCAATCGCAGGTCCACCCCATTGTCGCGGATTTGATGCGTGAATTCATGGATGATCGTCTTGTCGATGAAGTCCAGAAACGTCTCGCGCGGTTCGATCAGCGTCACCCGCACATCCAGCGCCGAGAACATGGTGGCGTATTCCACCCCAATCACGCCAGCGCCGACCACAATCAAGCTGCGCGGGATTTGGGCCAGTTCGATGAAATCGTCGCTGTCCACCACCGTCGCGCCATTAAACGGCACGTTGTCCGGGCGATAGGTTTTGGTCCCTGTGGCGATCAGGAAATTGTCGGCCGTCAGACGCGTGGTTTCCCCGGCTTCGGTCGCGACCTCGATCTCGTTCGGGCCGACGAACCGCGCAAAACCGTTCAGCGTTTCCACGTGGTTGCGGTTAAACTGGTGTTCCAGATTGTCGACTTCGTAATCCAGCGTCTTGTGCAGGCGCGCCTTAAGGTCCTGCGCCTCGATATCGTCCTTCACGCGGTAGGCACGACCATAAAAACTACGCTCGCGCCAGCCAGACAGATTCAGCACGGTTTCGCGGAGGGTTTTCGACGGGATCGTGCCCGTATGGACCGACACACCCCCCAGCTGGTCGCGGCGATCCACCACCAACACCCTGCGCTTCAGTTTTCCGGCCTGAATGGCCGCTGACCGGCCCGCAGGCCCCGAACCGATGATGATGAGATCGTATTGGCTCATGTTTTAATCCGCATACAGCGCTTCGGCATGGAAACCAATGTGGTCCTCCATGAAGCTGGAAACAAAGAAATAGCTGTGGTCATAGCCTTTTTGCAGCCGCAGATCGGCGGGCAAGCGGCGTTTCATCACAGCCTCGGCCAACGCTTCAGGCATCAGCAGGTCGATGAACTGATCCGAGCTTCCGGTGTCGATCAGCAACGGAATATCCAGCCCCACGTCGCGCATCATCAGGGTGGCGTCGTGCTTGGCCCACGCGGCTTCGTCCTCGCCCAGATAGGCGCCCAGCTGCTTGCGCCCCCAGTCGCTGGCGGAGGGATGACAGATCGGCGAAAACGCAGAAACCGAGCGGAACCGCCCCGGCAGTCCCATCGCCAGCGTCAACGCGCCATGCCCACCCATGGAATGGCCGGTGATCGACTGACGCTCTTCGTCCACATTGAAGTTGGCCATGACCACCTTAGGCAGTTCCTCGGCGATGTAGTCCCACATCTGAAAATGCGGAGCCCAGGGCTGCTGCGTGGCGTTCACATAGAACCCGGCCCCCTGGCCAAGATCATAGTTCGCATCATCAGCGACACCTTCGCCCCGCGGCGAGGTGTCAGGAAATATCAGCGCGATCCCCTGCTCGGCCGCCCAAGCCTGTGCGCCGGCCTTAACCATGGCGTTTTCATGCGTGCAGGTCAGACCGGACAGATACCACAAAACCGGCACCGGCGTGTCCTCGGCCTCTTGGGGCAGGAACAGGCCAAAGGTCATGTCGCAACCCGTGGTCCGCGCCGCGTGTTTGTACACGCCCTGCACACCCCCAAAACAACGGTTTTCGGAAACAACGTCCATGATACTCTCCCTCTTTTCCGATCTTTGGCTAACGCAGCAACACCCAAGGGGCAAGGGCGCTTAGCCCACCCAGGCGATCACAGCGGACACGGTGAAAACGCTGAGCGCTGTTGAGATCAGAATCGAGGCAGATACCCGGTGCGGTGCCACGCCATAGTGCTGCGCCAGAATATAGACATTGCCCGCCACAGGCAAAGCGGCCGCCGCAATCATCACGCCCGCCGCATAGGGATCAACCGGAAACAAGATCAGCGCCGCTACAGCGACCGCCGCCGGATGCAGCACCAGCTTGGCCACAGTCAACCAACCGGCAACCGCCATTCTCTCGGCCGATTTCGAGGCCAAAGATGCCCCAATCGCAAACAAGGCCCCAGGCGTCGCAGCGCCCCCCAAAATCGTAACGAACTCGTTCAACGGGTCAGGAATAGGCACCGCAAAGGCGGCCCAGATCAGCCCCACACTGATCGAAACGATCATCGGGTTACGCAACAAGCCTCCACCAACAGTCCGCAAGATACCCAGGGACATCCGTCCATCCCGCGCGCCGGTAATAAGGATCACGATAAGGCTTCCGAACACCACCAGATCGACGGCCAGCACCAGCATCACCGGTCCGATCGCCTGCTCTCCCATCAGCAAAACCAACATCGGTACGCCCAGAAATCCGACATTGCCGATAACCGCACATTGCGCCTCGACCGCCGCCTCTTCGATGCCACGACGCCGGAACACCGCCACACCGGTCGCCAAAAGATAAACGACCGCCGTGCCGCACAAATAGGCCAACACAAAGGGCAGATCGAAAACCGCCCCCAAAGACAAATTCGCCGAGAACCGAAACAACATGGCTGACAACGCGAAATAGAATACAAAACGCGTCAGCCAGGCTGTTGCTTCGTCGGGGAAAAACCGCGTCCGCCCCGCGCCATAGCCCAGCGCGATAATCGCAAAGAATGGCAAAGTCTTGAAAAATATCTCGATCATAAGGACTGCCTAACAGGACATGCATCGCCGTCATAGGACGGAGTTAATTCTCTCTGCCGCAAACGGGGGGCCGTCTGCCCCCCATGGCCTACGGCCTCCCCCCGAGGGTATTTAGAAAAAGAAGAAGCAACGCAAAATTAACCTAAGCCAGCGAAAGTCTAGAAGCGGTACAGGCGGGGACGCCGATGACCGCAAAAGGAGAAGCCCCCTGCCATTCTCATGCGCAGGGGGTACCCATTTCTTCTTTTCAAAAATATCCCGGGGGTGAATGCGTTTGCAAAACGCAGAGGGGGCTGGCCCCCTAGCCCGAGCCGATCAATACACCGGCGGCAAATACTAAGGCGCCACCCAGCACGACCTGGAATGCCGCGCGAAAGAATGGGGTGTCCATGTATTTGTTCTGTATCCAGGCGATCGCCCAAAGCTCAAAAAATACGACAATTATGGCGGTGATTGTGGCGGTCCAGAAGTCCGGAATCAGATAAGGGAGCGCGTGACCAAGGCCGCCCAAAGTGGTCATAACGCCCGACGCGATACCGCGCTTGACTGGGGACCCTCTTCCGGAAAGCTCTCCGTCATCCGAAGCGGCTTCGGTGAAGCCCATTGAAATGCCCGCGCCGACCGAGGCCGCCAACCCCACAAGGAACGTGTTCCAGGTATCCTGTGTCGCAAAGGCAGCGGCGAAGATGGGGGCGAGTGTCGAAACGGATCCGTCCATCAAGCCGGCCAACCCAGGCTGCACCCAGGTGAGGATGAAGCGACGGTGGGCGGTGCGGTCTTCAGATTCCAGCGCAGCCTCTGTCAAATGAGTCTGCGTTAGTTTGCCCGCCGTATACTGGTGCCCCGCTTCGGCGGCGGCAAGATCGCCCAAGAGTTTGCGGGTGGCGGCATCAGAGCTGCGCTCGGCCGCTGCCAGATAGAAGGCTTCTGCTTGTTGCTCCATGGCCTCGGCTTCGGCGCGGATCTGTTCGATCGCCAGGTTTTCCACCAGCCAGACGGGACGTCGGGCGTAGTACCCAGCCACATGCTCGCGGCGGATCAACGGGATCACCTCGCCAAAACGGCGGGTGTGCAGGTCGATCAGGCGCTGCCGGTGTTCATCCTCTTCGGCGGCCATGCCGTCAAAAATCTTGGCGGTGTCAGGAAAATCTTCGCGCAACCGCTGGGCATAGCCGCGATAGATACGGGCGTCGTCTTCCTCGGATGCGATGGCAAGGGCCAGGACCTCTTGGTCTGTCAAATCCTTGAAGCGTTTGCGGTGAGATAGGTAGCCCATGACGTCCCTCAGGTTAGAATGGTTCTAATATATGCGAGCCATGCTGTCGCGCAAGCCTGTTCCCTCTCTTGCTGAAACTAAACTGATCAGTTTATAGTTCAGTGACCCAGCCCAAGGACAGCGCCATGGATCAGGCCACAAAACCCATCATTCGCACAGGGCGAAAATTCGACCAAGTCCTGACGGGCGCGCGGGACATTTTCATGCGCGATGGGTACGAAGGCGCAAGCGTCGACGACATTGCCAAGGCCTCCAGCGTTTCCAAGGCGACGTTGTACAGCTATTTCCCGGACAAGCGCCTGTTATTTATGGAGGTTGCCAGCTCGGAATGCAGTCGTCAGGCCGTGGACACGTTGCAAATGATCGACCGGTCCGCACCTGTGCGCGATGTTCTGACCCTGGCCGCGCGGCAGATGGTTACCATTTTCACCACCCGCTTTTCGCAACGGATTTTCCGGGTCTGCGTGGCGGAATCGGATCGCTTTCCCGAGCTGGGCCGCAAGTTTTATGAATCCGGCCCGCAGGCAGCCCATGGCCATTTGACCGATTTCATGACCGAGGCCCAAACACGCGGTGAATTGCAAATAGACGACATGGCCCTGGCCGCCGATCAGTTTCTGGAACTGTGCAAAGCGGATATCTTTGCGCGGGCGGTGTTTGGCATCTCCACCAGCTTCAGCAAAGAAGAAATGGATCGCGTCGCATTCGGGGCCGTGGACACGTTTTTGGCACGCTACGGAGCGAAATAGGACGGGCCAAAACGGCCCGCCCCTGGGTCAATTAAAACTCGACGACGGCCCGGATGGACTTGCCTTCGTGCATCAGATCAAAGCCTTCGTTGATCTGTTCCAGCGACAGCTTATGCGTGATCATCGAGTCGATCTCGATCTTGCCGTCCATGTACCAATCGACGAATTTCGGAACATCCGTGCGGCCTTTAGCGCCACCAAAGGCGGTGCCTTTCCAGACACGGCCAGTGACCAGCTGGAACGGACGGGTGCTGATCTCGGCCCCGGCAGGCGCCACGCCGATGATCACGGAAACGCCCCAACCACGGTGCGAGCATTCCAACGCATCGCGCATCACCTGCACGTTGCCAGTCGCATCAAAGGAATAATCCACGCCACCGAACTGATCTTTCTCGGTTTTTGTGATCTCGATGATCGCGTCAGTGACCGATTGACCTTCTGGCAATTTCGAGGGGTTCACAAAGTGAGTCATGCCGAACTTCTTGGCCATCTCGGCTTTGTCATCGTTCAGATCGACTCCGATGATGATGTCAGCCCCGGCCATGCGCAGGCCCTGGATCACATTCAGACCAATGCCGCCCAGTCCAAACACCGCGCCGGACGAGCCGATTTCCACGCCAGCCGTGTTGATCACCGCACCGATGCCAGTGGTCACACCACAGCCGATATAGCAAATCTTATCGAACGGCGCGTCTTCCCGCACTTTGGCCAGTGCGATCTCGGGCATCACGGTGTGATTGGCGAAGGTCGAGCAGCCCATGTAGTGATAGATCGGGGTGCCATCCAGCATGCTAAAACGCGTTGTGCCATCGGGCATCAGGCCCTGGCCCTGAGTGCCACGGATCGCCGTGCACAGGTTGGTTTTCCCGCTAAGGCAAGAGTGGCATTCGCGACATTCAGGCGTGTAAAGCGGGATCACGTGGTCGCCCGGTTTCAACGTGGTCACGCCTTCGCCGACCTCCAGCACGATGCCCGCGCCCTCGTGCCCCAGGATCGAGGGAAATAGCCCCTCGGGATCCGCGCCCGAGCGGGTGAATTCGTCAGTGTGACACAGGCCCGTAGCCTTGATCTCTACCAGAACCTCGCCCGCCTTGGGGCCTTCCAGGTTCACTTCCATAATTTCCAGAGGTTTACCGGCCTCCAGGGCAACGGCTGCCTTTGTACGCATCTTCAAATTCTCCCAATAATACTCCCCGGTGCGACCGGGTGCTAAGCGGCACTATAGGGAGAGGGTTTTGTTACATGCCAGAACAAAGTAGCGACCAAAGTCGCATTTTTATTTATCGAAACGATAGGTTTGTGGCATCCACCGCACAACGCGCCAAGGGTGTGGCAATCATTCTGAAACCCACCCTAACGCTCCCACGGGTGGAAAATCCGGCTAGTGCGATTTTTGCAGAGCTAGAGAGCCTTTAGCCCACCAACCACGAAATCTGTAGCCAGATCAGCATAGGCGGCGCGGCTCATGCCTTTGCCGGGACGGTGCCACATATAGAACCAGTTCAGGATCGCAAACACGGTCATGGTGGCCGCACGCAGACGCGCCGGGTCATCGGCCAGTCGGGGCTGCACCTGTAATACGGCTGTGCTCATAATATCCACCAGCTCGCGTTGCGTGGCGACCAGCGGCGCTTTCTTATCGTCGGGCAGGATATCCAGAGCATCAATCTGTAGTTTATGTTCGGCATCCGCATCTTCGTAGGCGGTCAGCGTTGCACCAATCAGTTTGCCCAAACCCTCACCTTCGGAGGCCTGCACCAGATCCAGCAACTTGCCCAAATGTTCGTCCAGAATATCGAACAACAGGTCCTCTTTGGAGGACCAATAATGATAGATCAGCGCCTTGGACACACCGCAGGATTTCGCTGCTCCGGTCATGCTGGCGCGGTCGAACCCATGCGCGGCGAAATAGGCGGCGGCCCCTTTGCGCAGGGTCGCGCGCTTTTCGTCGTGATCGCGTGCCAGTCCGCGGGCCATCAGCTCTCCTTGGGGCGGTTGTCGATGATGCGCACCGCTTTACCCTCTGAGCGCGGCACTTGGCCAGCCCCTGCCACGTCGACCTTGGCACTGATGCCGACATTCGACTTGATCTTGCCTGACAGGGCGCGGGCCGCCTGGGCGGGATCAGCGCCCCCATCGGCCAGTTCAACATGCACGGTCATCATGTCCATGCGATCAGGACGGCTGAGTTCAATTTGGAAATGCGGCGCCAGGGCGGGCACGTCCATCAGCTGCTCTTCGATCTGGGTGGGAAAGACATTCACGCCGCGCAGAATGATCATGTCGTCAGAGCGGCCGGTGATCTTTTCCATCCGCCGCATGGACCGAGCAGTGCCCGGCAACAGGCGCGTCAGGTCACGTGTGCGGTATCGGATGATCGGGAATCCCTCTTTGGTGAGCGAGGTAAAGACCAGCTCGCCCAGCTCGCCATCGGGCAGCACCTCGCCGGTATTCGGGTCGATGATCTCGGGATAGAAGTGATCCTCCCAGATGTGCAGCCCGTCCTTGGTTTCAACGCATTCATTCGCCACGCCGGGGCCGATTACCTCGGACAACCCGTAGATGTCGACGGCATGCATATCAAAGGCGTCCTCGATCTCGCGGCGCATGGCGTTCGTCCACGGCTCAGCGCCGAAAATGCCCACTTTCAGCGGGCTTTTGCGCGGATCCAGACCCTGTTTGGCGTATTCATCCAGAATCGACAGCGCATAGGACGGCGTCACGGTGATCCCATCGGCGCGGAAATCCTCGATCAAACGCACCTGGCGCTGGGTCATCCCGCCAGAGACAGGCACCACAGTCAGGCCCGCGCGCTCGGCCCCGCCATGCACGCCCAGACCGCCGGTGAACAGCCCATAGCCATAGGCGTTGTGCAGCACGTCCCCCGCCCGCAGGCCAGAGGCACGCATACACCGCGCCACCACATCGGCCCACATGGACAGGTCATTCTTGGTATAACCCACCACCGTCGGCTGCCCCGTCGTCCCCGAGGACGCGTGCACCCGCGAAATCTGCTCGCGCGGGACGGCGAACAGGCCGAACGGATAGTTGTCGCGCAAATCCTGCTTCACCGTGAAGGGAAACTTGGCCAGATCCGCCAGCGAGTTCAGATCATCGGGATGCACCCCCGCCTGATCAAAACTGTTCCGGTAAAAGGGCACATTGTCATAGGCGTGCTTTAGCGACCATTTCATGCGCTGCAATTGCAGGGCGGCGATCTCATCCCGCGAGGCGGTTTCGATCGGCTCCAGATCGCCGGGTTTTGGCGACAAATCCTCCATGACACATTCCTCCACAGCTGTGTCGTTTCCTTTGGCCCGAAGGCCTGCGGCGGTTGGGGCCGGCTATGCGGCCTCCAACATCAGGGCGATGCCCTGCCCCACGCCGATACACATGGTGCAGATCGCCCGTTTCGCGCCCGCATCCATCATGTTGATCGAGGCCGTCAGCGCCAGGCGCGCGCCCGACATGCCCAGCGGGTGACCCAAGGCAATCGCACCGCCGTTCGGGTTCACGTGATCCGCATCATCGGGCAATCCCAACTGCCGCATCGTGGCCAAGCCTTGCGCGGCAAACGCCTCGTTCAGTTCCATGAAATCGACGTCGCTGATTTTCAGCCCATGCCGATCCAGCAAGGCTTGCGTCGCCGGGGCCGGGCCGATCCCCATGATCCGGGGCGGCACACCCACGGTGGCCATCGACACGATCCGCGCCTTGGGCGTCAGCCCGTATTTTTTCACAGCCTCACCGCTGGCTACGATCAACGCCGCAGCGCCGTCATTCACGCCACTGGCATTGCCTGCTGTCACGCTGCCACCTTCGCGGAAGGGCGTGGACAGCTTCGCCAGCTTCTCCAGCGAGGACATGCGCGGATGTTCATCCGTGTCGAACACGATATCATCGCCGCGCCGCTGCGGGATCGTTACCGGGGTGATCTCGCGCGCCAAACGGCCCGAAGCAATCGCCGCCGCCGCCCGCTCCTGCGAGCGCAGTGCGAAGGCGTCCTGATCCTCGCGGCTAATGTTGAAATCAGCGGCCACGTTTTCGGCCGTTTCGGGCATCGAGTCCGTACCGAACTGCTTGTGCATCTGCTTATTCACAAAGCGCCAGCCGATGGTGGTGTCATAAATCTCGGCCTTGCGGGAAAAGGCGCTGGTGGCCTTGCCCTGCACAAAGGGCGCGCGCGACATGGATTCCACGCCGCCTGCAATGATCACCTCGGCCTCGCCGCATTTCACGGCGCGCGCAGCCGTCCCGATCGCGTCCAACCCCGAGCCACACAGACGGTTCATCGTGGTGCCCGGCACGCCCTCGCCCAGCCCGGCCAACAGCGCGGACATGCGAGCGACGTTGCGATTTTCCTCGCCCGCGCCATTGGCGTTGCCCATAATGACCTCGTCGACCTGCAAGCCATCAAAAGGCGCGGTCACCTCGCGGATCACATGGGCCAGCATGTCATCGGGACGGACCGAGCTGAGCGTTCCCCCGTATCGTCCGATTGGGGTGCGCAATCCTTCGCACAAAAACGCGTCTCTCATTCTTCACTCTCCATGAAATGCTGTCCTTTGATCTGCCGCGACAGGCCCCGGAACAGGGCGACCTTGCGCCCGTCCGGTCCAGTGACAATGACGTCGTACACCCCCGACCGCCCGGTCAATGCCACCTCTTTGCAGCGGGCCGTCAAGAGCTCGTCCGGCTGCGCGGGCGACAGAAATGTAATCGAGTTTTCCTGCGCCACGACCAGCCGATTGTAGCTGTTACACGCGAAAGCAAACGCCGAGTCAGCAAGCGTAAAGATGTACCCGCCGTGGCAAATTTTATGCCCGTTCAGGAAATCCTCGCGCACTGGCATGGTCACGATGGCGCAACCGGGCCCGACCTCTTGCAGGGTCATGCCCGCGGCCTGGCTGGCCACATCTTTGGCCCACATCACTGCTGCACTGCGCTCGGCGCGCTCTTGGGGTGTCATTTCGGCAAAACCTCTTGTTCGCAATTCAGACCTTGCACAAAACCGACCATACGGTCAATAGTATTGAAATAGGAAATATAATGCTTCATACTGCGGACAACCGTTTCAAGGAGACCCCAATGCTGAAACCCGAAAGCTTCCTCGCTGGAAACTGGATTGCGCCCGGTGCGACCGCAGCCCCCATCATAGGCCCCGTCACCGCCACCGAGATCGCTTTGGCCGGCGGCACCTCGTTGGATACTGACGCGATGCTGCACTATGCCCGTCACGTTGGCGGACCGGCCTTGCGTGCGCTAACCTTCCATGATCGCGCGAGAATTCTGAAAAATCTGGCACTGTATATCGGTGAACGCAAGGAAGAGCTGTACGCGCTCAATGGCCTGACCGGTGCGACCCGGCGCGATGGCGGCGTGGACATCGAGGGCGGCATCGGCACTCTATTTGTCTATGCCTCCAAGGGCCGGAGCGAACTCCCTGATTCGCACGTCTACGCGGATGGCGGGATCGAGCAGTTGGGCCGCACTGGCGCGTTCATTGGGCAACATATTGCAACACCCCTGCAAGGCGTGGCCGTTCATATCAACGCGTTTAACTTTCCGGTGTGGGGTATGCTGGAAAAATTGGCGCCCACGCTGTTGGCTGGCGTCCCCGCGATCGTCAAACCCGCGACGCAGACCTGCTATCTGACCGAAGCCTGTTTCCGCATGATCATCGAATCGGGGCTTCTGCCCGATGGAGCCGTACAGTTGATCATTGGCCGCACCGGAGATCTTCTGGACAAAATGGGCCCGCAGGATGTTGTCAGCTTTACCGGATCCGCCGACACCGCGCAGATGCTGCGGACGACGCCGACGCTGATCCAGAATTCGACCCGTTTTCTGGCGGAACAAGACAGTCTGAACGCCTCGATCCTGGGGGCGGATGCGGATGCAGATAGCCCCGAATTCGCGCTGTTTATCAAAGAGGCCGTGACCGAGATCACCACCAAAGCCGGCCAAAAATGCACCGCCATGCGCCGCCTGTTGGTGCCCGACCACATGGCTAATACCGTCGCTGAGGCCTTGTCCGCCAAATTGGCAACCATCACCGTCGGCCACCCCGATTCCGAGGGCGTGCGGATGGGTGCGCTCGCCTCTCTGGCGCAAAAATCCGATGTGTTGGCCAAGGCCGCGCAAATCGGCACCGAAGCGCGGCAAATCTGCGGTGATCTGGCCGGGTTCCAGCCCGTCGACGCTGATGCGGACGCAGCCTTCATCCCGCCGACCCTGTTCCAATGTGACGATCCCGATGCCGCCGAAATCATCCATTCGGTCGAGGCATTCGGCCCCGTTTCGACCATTCTGCCCTACCGTGACACCGCCCACGCGGCGCAGCTGGCAAACCGGGGCGAAGGCTCGTTGGTGGCGTCGGTCTTTACCCATGATCCGCAAATTGCGCGCGACATCACGCTGACCAGCGCCGCTTGGCACGGGCGTCTGTATATCAACAATCGTGACACCGGACGCGAGGCGACAGGCCATGGCGCCCCGATGCCCCACATGGTCCATGGCGGCCCTGGTCGCGCTGGCGGTGGCGAAGAACTGGGCGGCATTCGCGGCGTCATGCACTATCTTCAGCGCACCGCGATCCAGGGCACACCCGAGATCATCAGCGCCATCACCGGCACCTGGATCAAAGGCGCTCCGCAGTCGGAAAACCCGACGCACCCGTTCCAGCGGACCTTCAATGAGATCCAGATCGGAGAGACGATCCAAACCCCATCGCGCACCATTTCCATTGAAGATATCGAACATTTCGCCAATTTCACCGGCGACACATTCTATGCCCACATGGACGAAGAGGCCGCGCAACGGAACCCGTTCTTCCCCGGTCGGGTGGCGCATGGCTACCTGCTGCTGTCCTTCGCAGCGGGGCTGTTCGTGGAGCCCAACGAAGGTCCGGTTCTGGCCAATACCGGCTTGAACGGCCTGTCCTTCCAGAAACCCGTCAGCGCCGGGGACAGCATCAAGGTCGCCCTGACCTGCAAACGTAAAACCAAGCGCACCGACACCTATGGCGAGATCGCCTGGAACGCCACCTTGACCAACCAAGATGACGATCAGGTCGCCGAATACGAGCTACTCACCATGGTTGCTTACCAGCGCTAGGTTTCTTCTTGGCCCAAATACCCTCGCCGAAGGCGTCCAAGCCACGCCTTCGGCCCCCTTTCCACGGAACAACAGCCCGTGTATCAAGGGCTTATGGATCCTCTTGCCCCTCTGATCACCGCTTTGCATGACGAAGGCCGCCTGCGCGTTTGGTCCCTTGTCATCACCGTTTTCGGGGATAGCGTTCAGCTGCGCGGCGGACGGATCGCCAATCTGCGTTTACAAAAACTACTGGGCCGCATCGGCATTGAACCAGGAACGATCCGCACCGCTTTGTCCCGTTTGGGCCGCGATGGCTGGGTCAGTTCGGAACGCGAAGGACGCAACAGTTATTACCGGCTGACCAAAGAGGGCCTCGCGCAATTCGCAGATGCCACGAGCCGAATTTACGCCCCGCCGCGCAACGATCCGGTCACAGAATGGGTGCTGGCTGTCGGCTCTGATCAGCCTGGAATCCCTGTGGCACCCGGCGTGGTTCTGCGCCCTGCCGATCAGCCCAGCCCTGCGCCTGACTGTGCCGTCACCGGCGATTTGACCGCTCTGTCGGCTGCGATGCGTGCCAATCTGCTGACCAAAGCGCATCAGACCGCTTTGAGCGCATTATTCGCCGATCTGGATGCGCTGGCCGGTTCCAGCCTGAGCCCGCTAGAGGCCGCTGCCGCGCGCACGTTGCTGATCCATCGCTGGCGTCGGATCGTGTTACGCCACCCCGAGCCGCCCGTCGCATTGTTACCGCCCGTATTCGCTGGCCGCGACCCCAGGACCGAGGTCGCAGCAGCATACTCGGCCTTGACGCAAGGCGCCGAAGACTGGTTCGATTCTGTGCTGCAAGATGTCTCGGCCATGCCATCCGCACACCCGGATTTTGCGAAAAGGTTCCGTCAGGCTTGATTTAGGCCGAATTTAGCGCAACTCTGAACGGTATGAACATGCAAGGCCCCACGCCCTTTCCTAAACCCGGAATTCCCGAACAAGTTGCCTTTGATCGCAAAGAGATGGGGGTGATCATGGGGCTGTATGGGCGCATGGTTGCAGCCGGCGAATGGCGCGACTACGGAATTTCCTGCCTGCGTGAGATCGCGGTTTTTTCGGTGTTCCGCCGCACCGCTGAAACACCGCTGTACCGCATCGAGAAACACCCGAAACTACGCAACAAGCAGGGCATGTATGTGGTGTTCGGTATGGATGGCCAGATCCTTAAGCGCGGCCACGACCTGAAGACCGTCCTAAGGGTGCTGGAACGCAAACTGATCCGTTCGGTGAACTAGGCCATCTGACAAAGCAGTTCGATGCCCAACACAAGTTGGGAAAACGGATCGCTCAGGATGCCTGCTTTCTGCTTGGCAGCCTGCGGCGCGAGGTGACGGGCCCGTCGCCTTGGGACTCGATCCTGGCAATCGCCTCGTCTATCGGCTCGAACGCCACGGCCATGTGATGTGCGTTGGCGTGGATCAGCATCCCGCGCCCAGCCACCAGGGCAACATGTCCTTTCCAGAACAGCAGATCACCGCGACGCAGTTTCTTACCCTCGGCAATGGGGCGCCCCAACGCAGCCTCCTGTAGGTCGCTATCCCCAGGACAAGGGAGATCGCAGGCCACGCAGGCCGCCTGCACCAGACCCGAGCAATCGATCCCCCAGATCGAGTTTCCTCCCCACAGATAGGGCACGCCCAGGTATCGTTCGGCCACCTCGACAGGGTCATTCGCCAGGCGATCCAATGGAGCCATGTGCGGCTTGGGGACGTATCCCAGCGGCGTCTCATAGAAGCGGCCAATTTCACCTGTCACCCGGAATTGCGAGCCCATGCTCAGGCTCATCCGTTCGTGGCTTTTGAAATCGGGATCGTTGTACAGATGCGAGGCACGGTTGATCACCCAATGGGTCGCGGGGCGGCGCTCTTCGAGCTGGCCAATGGGCAGATACCCGACATACCCGTCCTTTTCCGCCTGAACAAAGGCCCAGCCGGCGCGTTCTTCGTACATCGTGACCCGTTCGCCCAGCAGCAGCTGACGCTCGCGTCGTCCATGCGGAGCCGACAGCAAATCGGCACAGCGGATCGCGATCATCTTCTCGGTGCCTTCAACAAAGGTCTGCGCCTCGACCTGACCACGCAGAAAAGAGGCCGCAACGCGCGGATTTGCAGGGGTCAGACGAGCATCCATCGGAGCATTCACAACTAAAGGTCCAGCAGTTCCGGCAGCGCCTCAAGCAAGGCACGAGCCCCCATTCCAACACCACCCTTGGGCCGGGCTGGCTGATTTTTGGGCGACCAGCCGTAAATGTCAAAATGGGTATAGCGCGCCTGATCCCCAGCAAAACGACGCAAGAAAAGCGCCGCCGTAATTGCCCCGCCGAACCCTCCTTTTGGAGCGTTGTCCAAATCAGCAATTCCTGGTTCCAGATCGGGTTCGTATGGTTCCCAAAAAGGCAAACGCCAGACCGGATCGGCCACTTTTGTTCCGGCTGATTGAAGGGCGCTGGCGACGTTTTCATCATCCGTAAAGAAGGGAGCCAAATCCGGCCCAACAGCAACCCGCGCGGCTCCGGTCAGCGTCGCCATGGAGAGCATCAGATCGGGGTTACCCTCGGCTCCCAGCGCCAAAGCATCGGCCAAAACCAAACGCCCCTCGGCGTCGGTATTGTTGATCTCAACCGTCAAACCTTTGCGGCTGTGCAGGATGTCACCGGGGCGAAATGCGTTGCCGGACACGCTGTTTTCCACAGCAGGCACCAACACACGCAACCGCAGCTTAAGACCCAGCCCCATGATCATTTGGGCCAACCCCAACACGGTTGCAGCCCCCCCCATGTCCTTTTTCATAAGGCCCATCGACGCGCCGGGTTTCAGGTTCAACCCGCCGGTATCAAAACAAACGCCCTTACCGACCAGAACCAGCGACGGGCCTTCGCTGCCCCAGGACATATCAATCAAACGCGGAGCTTGCTCGGCGGCACGTCCAACGGCATGCACCATCGGGAAATTCTGCTCGAGCAGCGCGTCGCCCGTTGTCACCGAGATTTTTGCGCGGTGAACATCTGCCAGATCGCGCGCTGCCTGCTCTAACGCATCAGGGCCCATATCGCTGGCCGGCGTGTTGATCAGGTTGCGGGTCAAAACTTCGCCCGCTGCAATGACCTCAAGCTTGTCTGCATCGACACCGTCTGGTGCGACCAGACGGGCCTTAGTGCCGGATTGCGAGCGATATTTATCAAAGGCATAGCCCGACAGCAGCCACCCCAAAGCCTCGTGTTCGGCATCATCCTCGGGCAAGCCGATGACGGAATAGTCTCCTTCGGGTAGACCAGCGGCAATTGTGGCCAAGTGGAACCGCCCGCGCCGCCGCGAAGCAGGCGTGCCATAGCCCGCAAGCACCGCCATCAGCGCACCGGCTTCGTCTGGAATAATCAGGGTTTTCCCAAGCGCGCCCGTGAACCCATTCGCCTTGACCCAAGATTGGATACGCGCGGGTTGGCCTGTCAGCCATGCTTCGACCCCGTCAGAGGGAAGCAGGTAAACTGGAATGGCGGTGTCTGCCGCCTTGGCGAAGGTCAAAGTCATCTGGGGCCCCATTGGTCATTTGGCCCCAGCCTAGCCCCTTCCTCAGCGCCTGCAAGGGGGTCAAATCGACAGCCCTTGCAAATCCCACACCGCATTCAAAGATCGTTCGCCAATGCGCATCAACCGTGCCAGCACTGCCGCCAATGCCACTGGATCGCCCGCATCAATGCAGGCCACGACATCCTGAGCGCATCGCGCCAGTGATCGCATGCCGATCTGTTCAGCCACTGCCACGGTCGCTCGCACGGTTTTTCGAAGGTCAAGAAAGTCGCCGTCCCGGTACATCTGATCGGCATCCGTTAAGCGTTGCGTCAGATCCTCCATCGCGCGAGTCACGACGTTTTGCGCGCCTGCCTCTCCCAGCTCCAGGTACAATTCTCCGAGTACGCTGGCATCCAGCCGAACGGTTTCATCCGGTTTCAAGTAAGTTAAATAGGTCAAAGTCTCACCCCATAGTCCGGCCCCCACGGCCATGTCGGAGAATGTGGACAAAAGGGTTCTCAAAAGGTTGAGCTGCGACCATGATTTAGGTCGAAAACGGATCAAATAGTCGCTATTGAACGTGGTCAGATTCTGAAACACACACAAGGATGACGACATGGACAATGCCAAGCCCCTGCCCGCCTATCTGGTTCAACGCTACCAAGGCTGGAAGGCCACCGCCTATTCCGAAAACAAAAGCTGGTACCGTAGACTGGCGGACGAGGGCCAACGCCCGCGCGCCATGGTCATTTCCTGCTGCGACTCGCGCGTGCACGTGACCGCGATTTTCGGCGCGGATCAGGGCGAGTTCTTTATCCACCGCAATATCGCCAGCCTTGTCCCCCCATTCGAGGCCGATGGCGGCCAGCACGGGACCTCGGCCGCGATTGAATACGCGGTGACGGTATTGAAGGTGTCGCATGTGGTGGTCATGACCCACTCGCAATGTGGTGGCGTCGCCGGGTGTCATGATATGTGCATGGGCAACGCCCCCGCGTTAGAAGAGAAAACCTCGTTCGTGGGCCGTTGGATCGACATCCTGCGTCCCGGGTTTGAAAAGGTGAAGGACGTCGAATCCGACGAAGCCCGCCTGACCGCACTGGAAAAACAGGCCGCGCTGACCTCGGTTGAAAACCTGATGACCTTCCCGTTTGTGCAAAGCGCGGTGGATTCCGGCGAACTGGCGCTACACGCGCTGTGGCATAATATCGGCGAAGGGACCATCGAACAGTACATCGCCAAGGAAGGCAAGTTTCAGCAGGTCTGATCCCAGACACACACATGCAAAAAGGGCACCCATTGGGTGCCCTTCGTCGTTTCGGGTGGGGCTCAATCAGCCCTTTTTCAGAACCTCACGGCCCAGCAGCTCGGCGATCTGAACGGCGTTCAGCGCGGCGCCTTTGCGCAGGTTGTCCGACACGCACCACAGGTTCAGACCGTTATCAATGGTGCTGTCCTGACGGATGCGGCTGATAAAGGTCGCGTAATCGCCCACGCATTCAACCGGGGTGACGTAACCACCGTCTTCGCGCTTGTCGATGACCATGATGCCGGGCGACTCGCGCAGGATATCGCGGGCTTCGTCTTCGTCCAGGAAATCCTCGGTCTCGATGTTCACCGATTCCGAATGGCCAACAAACACAGGCACGCGCACACAGGTCGCGGTAACCTTGATCGAGGGATCAATGATCTTCTTGGTCTCGGCGACCATTTTCCATTCTTCCTTGGTCGAGCCATCGTCCAGGAACACGTCGATATGCGGGATCACGTTAAACGCGATCTGCTTGGGATAGACTTTGGGTTCGACCTCTTGGCCGGGGACATACATGCCCTTGGTCTGGTTCCACAGCTCGTCAATCGCGTCCTTGCCCGAGCCAGAAACCGACTGGTAGGTCGACACGACAACGCGCTTGATTTTCGCGCGATCATGCAGGGGCTTGAGCGCCACAACCATCTGCGCGGTCGAGCAGTTGGGGTTCGCGATGATGTTCTTTTTCGCATAGCCATGCACGGCCTGAGGGTTCACCTCGGGCACGATCAGCGGGATGTCCGGATCATAGCGGTACAGCGACGAGTTATCGATCACCACGCAACCAGCCGCGGCCGCTTTGGGCGCGTATTCCTTGGTCGCGGTCGAGCCCACGGCGAACAGCGCCATGTCCCAGCCGGTGAAATCAAAGGTGTCCAGGTCCTTGGTCTTCAGGGTCTTGTCGCCAAAGCTTACCTCGGTGCCCAGCGATTTACGGCTGGCCAGAACGGCGATCTCCTCCAGCGGGAACTGACGTTCCGCAAGGATGTTCAGCATTTCGCGACCCACGTTCCCCGTGGCGCCGACAACAACGACCTTATAGCCCATTTCGAGCGTCTCCTTTGTTTAGGACGAGGCTCCATACCGCAGGACTTGCTTAGTTTAAAGAGGTTTCGTCTAGTCCGTCCGATCCTGGCAGAAAAGATACAACACCAACCCGGCGACCAAACTAATGCAGAATACCGCGAACAACGCCTCATAGGGCGCGGTGGCTGGCGCACCGCTTTCGACAACGGCGCGATGCACCCGACCGGTGATCACCTGAAACACGCCGACGCCACCAATGGCAAACAGGTTCATCAGAGTCACCCCGCGCCCCATCAGATGCGGCGGGAAAAAGCTGCGCCCATGCGCGATCATCAATGGAAAGCTGGACCCAAGAAAGCCCACCGCCGCGAACATCGCGATCGACATCCACGGGCCTTGCGCAGGCACCAGCCACAACACCGCCAGAGCCACCGCCGCCATCGTGTTACCGCCAAAAACCACCCACTTGCGGGTTCCCAAAATGCGATCCAAGGGGCCATAGGCAAATGTCCCCAAGATCATCGCGACGCCCATCAGCAACGTCACATTGCCCACCGCCGTCGCATCATAGCCGAACACATCCGTGAGGTATGGCCCGATCCACAGCCCCCGCAACCCGCCCGCAGGCGCATATTGCACAAACATCAGCGGGAAAATCAGCCACAGCGCAGGCATCTTCAGCAGATCCAGCAGACTGCCCTTTTCCTCATGCGCGACTTTCTCAGGGTCGCGCACAGCCCAGATCAGCCCCAACGCCACGATCCCGCTGACCACTGCCAGCCCTATCAAAGTCTGCCGCCAGCCAAATGCCTCGGCCGCCATGGCCATCGGCAGCGCGCCCAACAGGTTTCCCAGGCTACCGACCCCCAACAGAACCGCCGCCAGCGTCGCGAACACCCGCGCCGGATAGATGCGTGCGAAAATGTAGTAGCTGGCCATCAAAACCGGCGAACACCCTATGCCGATCAAGGCCATCGCCAGGGAAATATGCGTGGGGTTGCTGGCCAGGCCAAACAAAGCCGCGCCCCCCGCGCCGCCAATCAGCAGCAACACCCCCGAGGTCAGACGCGGCCCCACTTTGTCCAACGCCCAGCCCACTGGGATCTGCATCAGCGCGAACGCCAGAAACCACAACCCTGACGCATTGGCCAGATCCTCGGGCGTGGTGCCGACATCGGTTTCCAGCGCCACAGTCAGCACAGCCAGGAACGATCGGTAGAACTGGCTCAACACATAGGCCGCGCACAGCAGCAATATCCCGGCATTCATGGCACCCGCCTCCCTCAAAGCAAACCACCTTCCCCAAAATACCCAAGGGGCGCAACCCTTTGTCGGATCGCGCCCCATGGCTTCTTCTTGGTTTAAATACCCAATTGCGCTCCGGTCGACCCAAGCGACCGGTCCGCGTTCATTTCCCGCTCATCCGCAACCGGCCGACAATACCTGCGGGAAAGAAATAAACACTCAGGATGAACAGGATACCCAGCCACAGCAACCAGCGATCAGGGTTCAGCAGATCGGGCAGCAACGGCAGGCCCTCGGTTGCGCTGGCCACCGACCCCATCAGGTTTTGCAGATAGTTCTGTGCCAGCACAAACAGCACCGCTCCGATGATTGCGCCATACATAGTGGCCATGCCGCCGATCACGACCATCAGCAGAATATCCACCATGATCTCAAAGCTCAGCACGGTGTCCGGCCCCACATAGCGCAGCCAAATTGCATACAGCGCCCCGGCCAGTGCGGCCACCGCAGCCGAAATGCAGGTCACCGCGGTGCGATAGTAGACCACGCGATAGCCGATTGCCTCGGCGCGGAAATCGTTTTCACGGATCGACAGCAACACTCGGCCAAACGGCGAATTCACGATCCGCAGCAACAGCAGAAACAACAGGAACGAGCCAAAGAAGACCACGTAATAGTTCAGCAGCTTGCCGTTGGTTTTGACACCCAAAATCTCGCCGCCAAAGGTTTCCTGACCGAACCGGAAGGCCGGGGTCAGCTCGCGCGGGATCTTATAGTTCAGACCGTCTTCGCCGCCTGTCAGGCCAGACATCTGGCTGACCAGAACCGCGACTGCGGCTGCGACCGCCAGCGTGATCATCGCGAAAAAGATCGCCCGCACCCGCAGGCTGAACAAGCCGATCAGAAAGGCCACCAAAGCGGCCAGAATCGCCCCCGAGCCAGCCCCAACGATCAACGATGCGAACCGGCGCTCCATATGGGTACAGGCCAGCGCCACACCATAGGCCCCCATGCCAAAGAACATGGTATGGGCAAAGCTGACGATACCTCCGTAGCCCAGCATCAGGTCATACGAGGCGACCAGCAGGATGAAGACACAGATACGTGCCGCAGTGTCTACCGAGCGCACTCCGGGGAAAATGAACGGTGCAAAGGCCAGCGCGAACAGGATCACGCCCAGGATCACGGCCAACACAGTGCTGCGGGGCGTATCGCCCGAAAGAAGCTTTACAATCATCTTATTTCGCCTTCACGACCGGGATCATGCCTTGGGGACGCCACATCAGAATGGCCACCATCAGGGCAATGTTTGAAATCAGCGCGGCCTTGGGTTCCAGGAACGCGATATAGTTTTGCAGCAGCCCCACCAGCAACGCGCCGATGAAGCAGCCCTCGACGCTGCCAAGCCCGCCGATGATCACCACGATAAAGATCAGGATCATCAGCTGTTGGCCCATATGCGCGGTGATCAGCTCTTGATACAGGCCCCACATCACGCCGCCCAAACCAGCCAAGGCCGAGCCCGCGATGAACACGCCGACGAACACCAGCCGCAGGCGATAGCCCAGGGCCTCGACCATCTCGCCGTTTTCAACGCCTGCGCGGACGATCAGACCGACCTTGGTGGACCGCAGCACATAGCGCATCCCCAGAAATAGCACGAGCCCCACGCCAACAGCGACCAGTCGGTACTTCTCGAGCGCGGCACCAGCAAAGGTTACAGCCCCCTGCAAGGCTTGCGGACGCAGAATGAAGATCTCTTCTGGGCCCCACAAAACGATGATCAATTGCTCCACGACGATCAGGCCGCCCATGGTCACGAGGATCTGTTTCAGGTGAAATCCATAGACCGGCTTCACGATGACCCGCTCGAAGGCCCAGCCAACTGCGCCGGTTGCGATGGCCGCCGCGATGATCGCCAGCAGGATCGCCAGCAGGTTCAACAAAAGGCTGGGCGCATCCGTCATGCCCCCCAGCGCCAGCAGAACGCTGATCCCGACAAAGGCCCCGACCGAGATGAAAACACCGTGGCCAAAGTTGATCACGTCCATCAGGCCAAAGACCAGGGTCATTCCGCTGGCCATGATAAAAATCATCATCCCCATGGCCAATCCGCTGACCGTCAGCGTCAGCCAGCTTGAGGTTGCCCCCCCGGTCAGAGAGATCGCGATCAAGCCTGCGATCATCACCAGTGGGACCAGCATCATCGGCATCCAGGGGCCGATACGTTCGGCCAGGCTGGCGGCGGCCATGGTTGGTTTATGCTCAGGTGCGACGCTCATGTGTCCGCTCCTTTGTTGGGGCCGTGTGGGTGATAGATCATTGGTGAACCTCCATGCTCAGGCCCATCAGGCGTTCTTGCAATGCACCGTCATTTGCCAGTTCGGCCATGGCTCCGGTCCAGATCACGCGCCCATCATCCATCACAGCGCAGGTATCGCCCAGCGCCTTAGCGACGCTGAAATTCTGTTCGACCAGCAGGATCGAGGCACCTTGGTCCTTTAGGTCACGCAACGCCCGCGCCATGGTCGAGATGATGGCAGGCGCCAGACCCTTGGTCGGTTCGTCAATCAAATAGAGTTTGCGTTCCTCGACCATCGCACGCGCGATCGACAGCATCTGTTTCTGCCCGCCCGACAGGTTGCCTGCGTGGCCCTTCCAGAAGGTTTTCAGCGGTGGAAAGGCGGCAAAGACCCACTCCAGCCGGTCCGGGTCAATCGGCCCGGACGAGGCCGCGAGGATCATGTTTTCCTCGACCGTCAGGTCACTGAAAATACCCATGTTCTCGGGGACAAAGCCCACGCCTTGTTTCGCAATCGCAGGGGTCGGCATCGCGGTGATGTCCTGCCCGTCCAGCGTGATCGAGCCGGACTTGGCCCGCCAATGCCCCATGATCGTACGCAAGGTGGTGGTTTTGCCAACGCCATTGCGGCCCAACAGCATCGTCACCTGACCGCGTGGGATTTCCAGATCGACACCTTGCAGGATGTGGTACTGCGCAATGTCGGTATAGACGTTTTCCAGTTTAAGGATGGGGTCAGACATCTTCCAGCTCCTTGCCCATATAGGCCTCTTGCACGACATCGCTGGCCATCACCTCGGCCGGATCGCCATCAGCGGCCAGTGCACCGTTGTGCAACACGATGATCCGGTCCGCCAACGTGCGGATGACGTCCATCTTGTGTTCCACCAGCAGCACAGTGCGGTCTTTTTCGGCCTTCAGCTCGGCGATCAGGTCCAACACGACCGGCGCTTCGTCCACGCTCATGCCGGCGGTGGGTTCATCGAACATATATACCGAAGGCTCCAGCGCGATCAGCATCGCGACCTCCAGCTTACGCTGGTTGCCGTGGCTTAGCGCCGAAACGATCTGATAGCGCAGGTCGAACAGCTTGACCTTTTCCAGCACAGCCAAGGCGCGGTCAGTCACCTCGGTATGGCTGTTGGCGGTGGTGAACATGTTAAAGCCCAGCTTGGCCTTGGATTGGATCACCAGCCGCACGTTTTCCAGAACATTCAGATTCGGAAACAGGCTGGTCAGCTGGAACGCGCGCCCGATCCCCAGATCGCACCGCTGCGAGACCGAGTTCCGGGTGATGTCGCGATCATTCAGGATGACCGAGCCTTCGGACGCCGGAATCTGGCCCGAAATCAAGTTGAAATACGTGGTTTTGCCAGCGCCATTGGGGCCAACAATCGCTGTCAGCTCTCCGGTTTTGAAGGCACAGCTTACGTGGTCCACGGCCACATGTCCGCCAAAACGAACCGTCAGGTCGTGTGTTTGCAGAATTACCCTGCTCATCGTCTATTCCTGTCAGAGAAAGGTCCCACATCGGGGAAATGATACCGGGGGCAATCTGATGTTGCCCCCGGTAATTTGCGGTGGTCAGATCACTTGCCGTTGCGGATCGGGATCGGCAGATCGTCGATCGTCAGCTCGCGCACCAAGTCCGGGATGGCCCACGCCACATCGTCTTCGACGCGGATCTTGAAGTGATACATGGACTGCAAGGCCTGGTGGTCCTCGGCGCGGAATTTCATCGTACCCTTGGGGGTTTCCCACTCCATGCCTTCCATCGCGGTGATCAGCGCTTCGGTGTCGGTGCTACCGGCCTTTTTGATCGCTTCAACAACAGCGATCCCCGAGGCCATGCCACCCGCGGTGAAGAAATCCGGAGGCGAGCCGAAACGTTCCTGGTGGGTTTTCACCAGCCAGTCGTTGATCTCGTTTTTCGGGTTTTCGTAGTAGTAGTATGTGGCGCCTTCCAGGCCCGGCAGGATTTTATAAACAGCCAGAGCCGCCAGGATGTTGCCGCCCGTCGCAATTTCGATACCGAAACGGCTGGGGTCCATGGCGTGGATTTTACCCATCGGGTTGCCGCCACCTGCCCAGTACATGAACAGCTTTTTCTCGCCTTCTTCGTCCTTCAGCGCGTTGAAAATACGCTCGGCAGAGGCGGTGAAATCGGTGGTGTCGGTGGGGGCGTATTCTTCGTGAACCAGCTCGGCTCCGGTGCCCTCCAGGGCTTCGCGGAATGCAGCGATCCCGTCACGACCAAATGCATAGTCCTGCGCCAGAGTCGCGATTTTTACGTTCGGACCCGCCAAGGCGATCGCGTTGGCCACCGCGTCCTGAGACGAGTTGCGCGAGGTGCGGAAGATATAGCGGTTCCAGTTCGCCCCGGTAATCGAATCCGCCACGGCGGGTTCCACGATCAGCAGCTTTTCGTATTCCTCGGCCACCGGCAACATCGCCAGCGCCACGCCCGAGCTAACGGGACCGATGGCCAAATCGACCTCGTCATCGCCGTACGCTTCTTCCAGCAGAGCCTTGCCGTTGTCCGGCTTCAGCTGGGTGTCTTTTTCGATCACAACGATCTTTTCACCGTTGATCTCCATCGTGCCGCCGGTGGCATATTCCAGCCCCAGCATCAGCCCGTCATGGGACTGTTTGGCATAGGCCTCGAACGGGCCGGTTTTACCATAGACATGGGCGATTTTGATTTCCGCCATCGCCCCGGTCGCAGCCAGTGCTACTGCAGACACCAAGCCTGTCAAAATTGTACGTTTCACGGTGATCCTCCCTGATCGTGAAAGATGCGTTCAGCAATCTTATTCAATGCTAGAGATTGGGGCTCTGAACTGTCAATCAGTACAAACCCGTACCCATTTACCCGTAGTTTTTGGCAATCCGAGGCCTAGCCACCCGTCACCGCGCGCCATGTCAAACGCAACGCCAGAAGGGCCAAAACCGTCAGGATCACCCGGTCAAACACCTGCGGGGAAAAGCGACGACCTAGCCACGCCCCAATGGGCATTCCGGCAATTAATGGCAGCAATGCCCCTGCCGACAACAGCAGCTTTGGACCATCCAGAATCCCCATGCCAACCAGCATCGGAACCTGCACCACCCCAAGCCCCGCAAAGAAGCAAGAGATCGTCGGCATGAAGGTCGCCCGCTCCAGCCGCATGGCGTTCAGATAGGTGATGGAAACAGGCGCGGACAGCCCCGCTGCGGTTTGCGCGACCCCGGCCACAAAGCCCGGTATGCCCGCCCATTTCAGCGCCGCACCATAGCTCAACCGCCAATGCGGACGCCCAATCCTCAGACCGATGTACACGAACACCGCCAGCGCAACGCACAGCATCAGGATCTCCGTCCGCGCAACGCTCAGAATCAAGGTGCCAACCACACTGCCGACCATCCCCGCCCCGACAAATCGCTTCAGAAATGACCTTGGCAGCACCGTTTTACGATAGGTCCAGGTCTGCCATAAATTGGGCAGCAGGTTCGGCAAAGAAAACACCACAACCGCAAAGCGCACATCCACCGCAGCGGCCAGCAAGGGCACCGCGATCATCGGCGCACCAAAGCCCGTCGCGCCTTTTAGGATGCCGCCCAGCAGGAAACCGATGGCGACAATCAAGATGATCTCGATACTCATCTGTCGCCCTCAGACCCTGGGTCAGATACAGCGACCACCGTCGACTTCCATCGCAACACCAGTGATCATGCTGGCCTCGTCCGAACACAGGAAACACGCAGCATTCCCCAGATCTTCGGGGGTCGAGAATCGTCCGATCGGAATGGTCGACACGAACTTGGCCCGCATCTCTGGCGTATCCTCGCCCATGAAGCTGGCCAGCAGCGGCGTTTCCCCGGCCACCGGACACAGGGCATTCACGCGAATACCTTTTGGGGCCAGCTCGACAGCCATGGTTTTCGTCGCCGTGATCATCCACCCCTTAGAGGCGTTGTACCAGTTCAGGTTCGGACGCGGGCTGAGCCCCGCCGTCGAGGCCACGTTCAAAACCGCCCCCGCTCCGGCATCCGCCATCATCGCATTGAACGCCCGCGCCATCAGGTAAACGCTTTTGCAATTGACGTTAAAAACACGGTCGAATTCCTCGTCTGTGACCGTTTCCATCGGTTTGGGCAAATGGGTCACGCCAGCGTTGTTTACGATGATATCCACACCGCCCCATTCCGTCTGAACCTTTTGGGCCAGAGCGGCCACGCTCTCGGCATTCGACACGTCCACCTGCACTGGAATACCGTTGACCTCGGCTGCAATCTCGGTCGCCAATTCGGTGTTCAGATCGGCAACCATGACCTTTGCGCCTTCGGCTGCAAATTTACGAACGATCCCTGCGCCGAACCCGCTGGCTCCCCCGGTAACGATCGCGCGTTTTCCCTCAAGTCTCATGTCTTAACCCCTTTTCCATACTTCTTCGTATGGTTTATCCATGCAGCGCGGCGACGGTCTTTAGGGTGGTGAAACCATACATGGCCTCGAACCCTTTTTCACGTCCATGACCCGACTTGCCCATGCCGCCAAAGGGCAGCTCTACACCCCCGCCAGCGCCATAATTGTTGATAAAGACCTGACCGGTGCGAATGCGTTTCGCCATCCGCATTTGTCGCGCACCGTTCTGCGTCCAGACCGAGGCAACCAGCCCATATTCGGTGCCATTGGCGATGGAGACGGCCTCGTCCTCATCCGCGAATGGAATGACCACCTGCACCGGTCCAAAAATTTCGTCCTGCGCCAGCGCGTGGTCGGGGCTTACGCCCGCAAATAGCGTCGGTTGAATAAAGTTCCCGCCCTCTGGCGCATCTTGCAAAACACCCTGCGCGGCAGTTTCCAGATCTCCGCCCTTGGCCAGAAAACCACTTACGATTCCATGTTGTTTGGCCGAGATCAGCGGCCC
>JBOEGN010000010.1:0-23082 GCA_050633445.1 Thalassovita sp. | reverse complement strand
CGCAGCGAATGACGGCTAACCGCCCATCCTGCATGCGAGCGTGTGTTTTGGGAATATTTCTTGAGCATGAGTGCTCTTTTGTTCTATCAATGTTCTCATTCATTAACCGTATTTAGTAAGGAGATTTTATGAGTGATGAACACACAACGACCCAAGACAAACCCGCTTTGAACAAGCCCTTCCTGTTGGGCTATTCCGTTCGTCCGACTGGAGAGGGCAATAAGTCCTATTGGAGCAAGATTGCTGTCGCTTGGGCGCATAAGGATGGGCAGGGCTTCAATGTGCAGATGGATGCGATGCCGGTTGACGGCAAGCTGGTTCTACGTACCGTGCCGGAGGATCATGACGGGACGGGCGAGAGGATTGAGGCGTCGCCAGAATAGACCGAATTATAGTGGTTCCCCTGTGAGAAGAGGCGTGGCGTTTGCTGCGCCTCTTTTTCGTTTTGGGCGCATCCGCAGGCGGAGCAGGCTGGCGTGAACGGAGCCCGCAAGCGGTCTCCGCCCTGCGGGCTTTCATCCTTCGCGCACCGGTTTTCACCGGCATGTTTGTGGGGCCGTTTGCGGCCCCGTGCTTGGGGCGCTGCCCCTGGCGCATTTCAAGCAAAACAGATCGAAGAGATCCTTGCTTTGGCGGTTTCCAGCGCGAACGCCGGAGCCTCCGTCAAAGGCAAAGCATCTTTCGCCGGTTTTCCTTTCCATTTGCACCCCCGCTCTCGCCGAGGGGCAAGGGTTGCAAGCGCAACCCATGCATCCATTTGGAAAGGAAAACAAAAATGACACATTCAGATGCCCTACCGTTTCGCTGCTTGAGGGCGATTACACTCCACGCACAACCCTATGACATCACCGCCCGTGGCTTCTATTTCGACAGCTATAAGGACTACGCCGAGAAGGCCGCGAAACTGCGAAATGACTATGGCGATCCGGTCGAGGAATTCGAAATCCAGTTCATCGACGGGGAGGCGATTGATTGCGAGTTGGCGAAAGCCATTGGGATCAATCAGGCCAATCTTGCCGATTATTTCGCTTGCGTCGCGGACTGGGAAAAGACCCTCGTGATCATCGCTGTGGGCGAATGCGGCTATGACTTTGATGCTCAGGTTTGCCCGATCATCACGGCATCGATTTCTACTACGTCGAAACCCTGCGCGCGCTTGCCGAGCAGTTTGTCGAGGAAGGCCTGTTCGGCGACATCCCCGAGCACCTGCAGTTCTACATCGATTATGACGCCATCGCCCGCGATCTGGCCTGTGACTACACCGAGACCACCATCGCAGGGGAACGCCTGATCTATCGCGCGACGTGAGAGGGAATGCAGCCCCAAGCCGCCCCAAAGCGGGGCGGTTTCAGGGTGCAATCCCGCATCGACTATGCATGAGAGGACAAAATCATGACCCTGCAATTTATTGAAATCGAACAGCTTTCCGTTTCCCCCCTGAACGTGCGCAAACCCGCCGATCCCAACTGGATACCCCGCTACATGGCCTTCCCGCAGGGCAGCTATCGGGAGGCTGCCGTAGCGCCTGCAACGGAAAAAACCAAGGAGGCTGCATAAGCCAAGGTCACTGCCGGATAGCACGCTGCTATCCGGCAAGCCCATCAAAAAATTGGACAATTTTAGAAGTTTGTGACATGATTAGGACAACATTCCCAGAAATCCGCCCAGAATTTGCACCGCAGCCCGCCCGGCTGTGGCCCGCACCATTTGTGCGCGGCGGATTTGTTTTCTTAACCAGTAACCAAATTTTGCGCCGCCCGAACGGGCGGCGCTGGAAAGTGTTTTTCATGTCACCCGACCTCAACAAATACCGCCGCATCGCCGAGCAGGAAGGCGAGGCGCATCTTTATACTGATGACCGACTCTTGCGCCTCTGGGCGTGCTGCGATTGGGTCTGTCGGCGCACGGCTAGAAAGCCCATCCATCGAATTTGGTTAGGACAGTGACAGCCAGCTCATTGAAAACATGCTGGCCTCTGTTTCGCAGCACCACCGCCAGAAAAACGCCGAACAGGTGCGCCATCGCATGACCGCGCGGCTCAAAGCGGGGTACTTCTGCTTTTGGGCACCGAAGGGATACAAATACGTCAAAGGCGAACGGGGCGGCAAAGTGCTGGAACGCGACGAACCCGTCGCAAGCATCTTGCAAGAGGCGCTTGAGGGATTTGCGTCTGGTCGGTTCGACAGCCAAGCGGATGTTGCCCGCTTCCTCGCGCCGCATGGCATCTACAAACTGGACGCCAACGGCACGCTGCACCCGCAGCGCATCAAAAACCTGCTGACCAAGAAAATCTACGCGGGCTACTACGAATACAAACCCTGGGGTATCGGCCTGACCAAGGGCAATCATCCGACCATTATTTCATGGGACACATTCCTCCGTATCCAAACCCGTTTGAACGGCACGACAACTGCGCCACAAAAGAAAGTCGCCAGCGAGGACTTCCCCCTGCGTGGCTATGTCGCCTGCGACTGCTGCGGCGCGCCCATGACCGCCTATTGGGCAAAAGGGCGCAACAAGCGCTATCCTTACGACGAATGCTTTCAAAAAGGTTGCGAAGCGCGCAGAAGATCGATCCGCCACGCCGATGTGGAAGACGCATTCGAAATACTGCTGCAATCGCTGCGCCCGCCGCGCAGCTTGTTCGCGGTCGCGTCGGCCATGTTCAAAGACATCTGGGAGGCCCGTATCAGCGATTTTGAAATCCGGCGCAAAGAACAGAAGGCGGCGCTTTGCAAAATCGAAAAGCTGGAAGCCCAAGCGGCTCTCATCTCGGAAAACCTCGCCAAAACCAAGCCAAAGCAGAAAGACTTCGACGCGAGTTTTCGAACCGCTCTGGATTTTTTGGCAAACCCTTGGAAACTCTGGCAAACAGGGCGTGATGATGACCGTCAAACCGTCCTGAAACTGGTTTTCGAGGCCCCAATCCCATTTGCCCGTGAACGAGGGTTTCGAACCGCTAAAACCACCTTACCCTTCAAGGTCTTAGGCGATTTAGATGACGAAGAAGGGGAAATGGCGGAGAGACAGGGATTCGAACCCTGGAGACGGTCTCCCGCCTACACACTTTCCAGGCGTGCGCCTTCGACCACTCGGCCACCTCTCCGTTCGGCCCTTCTAGCCAAGACCGGGCGGGGAATGCAAGCCCCCAAACACACAGAAATCAAAGCTTTGTGCCACCGTTGTAACCTGACGGCTGATCGCCCATAATAATCGGATCACTCATACGTGCGATCATGTCTGGCAAAATGAACAAATCCTTTCGACGTCCCCCTCCGGCGCGGCAGTTTTACGCCCCGCAAAAGCGGCCCCAAATGGACCGGCTGCAAACCGCAGCTTTGATCATCATCGCCTTTGCGGTGGTGCTGTTTTTGCTGGTGCAGGCGCGGTTCCTGCTGATCTCGTTGGCGACGGCCATTGTTCTGTTCAGCTTGACCTCTGATGCGATCAATTTCATCGCACGCCAAAAGATCGGCCCCTTTCGCATTCCTAACTTTTTTGCGTCTGTTGCTGCACTTGCGATGATCTCGGCGGCGTTGCTGACGCTGACCTCGATCATCCTCAGCCAGGTCAACACGGTTCTGGCCACAACAGTCAGCTATGCGGAAAGCGCGCCCTCGGCCATTGCGGCCATGTTTACGTGGTTGGGCGAGGACGTGGAAATGGCAGTGTTCAACTCTGTCAGTTCGATCGAGGTGGCGGGGTATCTGCGCACAGCCGCCGGGCAGGCGGGCAACCTGATGTCGGCGACGGTGCTGGTGATTTTATTCGTGGGCTTTCTGTTCGCCGAGCGGATCTGGTTCGAGACCAAGCTCGAGAACTTGTTTGACGGCGACGAGGCGCAGGCTCAGAAAGTCAGCCGCATCATTTCGACCATTATTCACCGGGTAAACTATTACCTGCTGGTGAAAACCGGCGTCAGCGCGGTCACTGGCCTGATGGTGTTCGGAGTCGCCACCCTGTTCGGGCTGGATCTGGCCGGACCCCTAGGCATGTTGGCCTTTGTGCTGAACTACATTCCCAACGTCGGATCCATCGTTGCCACGATCCTGGTGGCACTGGTAACCTTTGTGCAGACCGCCGATCCGGGCGCGACCCTGGCGGTGTTCATTGTGGTCAGCATCATCCAATTTACGAATGGCAGCGTGATCGACCCGCTGTTGATGGGCCGCGCACTGCGACTGTCCTCTTTTGGGATCATCATCTCTCTGGCCTTCTGGGGCGCCGTCTGGGGCGTGCCGGGGATGTTCTTGTCGGTGCCGATCATGGTGGCGATGCTGATCATCTGTTCGCAGGTCCCTGCCCTGCGCCCACTGGCCGTATTGCTCAGCCGCCAAGGCCTGCCGGAACCCAAAGACGAGCCGGAAACCAAGGGCGATTAATCGCCCTTCAACGCTTCGGGATTGCGCAGCCACAGATCGCGCTGCGCAAAGGGAATCTCGATCCCCTCTTCGGTAAAACGTCGGGCGATTTCATGGTTCAGATCGGATTTAACGGTCAGAGACCAGTTCACATCCCGCAGGATTGCCCGAATCTCGAAATCCAGGGAATCCGCGCCAAATCCGGTGAAAATCACCCCCGGACGTGGGTTCAGCAGCACCATGGTATGCGCCTCGGCGATCTCGCGCAGGATCGTTTCGACGCGCTTGGTGTCGGTGCCATAGGCCACGCCCACCGTCAGGATGATCCGCCCAATGGTGTTGCCGCGGGTATAGTTGGTCACCATGCCACTGACCAAATCCGCGTTGGGCACGATCACATCGGTGCGGTCAAAAGTCTCGATCCGGGTGGAACGGACCGAGATATCGCGCACATAGCCCATCTTGCCACCAACCTCGATCCAATCCCCCTCGGACACCGGGCGTTCGATCAGCAGGATGATGCCCGACACAAAGTTAGACACGATGTTTTGCAGGCCAAACCCGATCCCCACAGACAGCGCACCGGCGACAATCGCGATCGAGCTCAGGTCGATCCCCGCACTGGTGATGGCCACGATGGCCGCCAGGAAAATCCCGACATAGCCAAGCCCCGAAACAATCGCGGTCTGCCCCCCCTTATCAATCTTGGTCTTCGGCAGGATCGAGCTGCGCAGCGCCCCCTGCACCACGCGGGTCAGCACATAGCCCAAGGCAAAGACCAACACGAACATGATGAAATCTGTCGGCGAAATCCGCGTATCCCCAAGGGTAAAGCCCGCCCGGAAGGTGGCCCACAGCTCGGTCAGTTCAGCGACGCGGACGCCCCAGATTAGCGCCAGCGCCGGGATCGCCAAAAGCGTCAGGAAGAACCCGATCAGCACCGGCCACAGCGCCTCTTGGACGTCGTCATCAGGGCGCGTGACCATCCGATAAACATCGCTGACCAGCTTTTGCAGCACCACGACAAATCCCAACAGCGCAAAGGTCAAAACAGTGGGATACACCAGTGCAGCGGCGGCGCGCATATAGCCAACAGCCCAGATGACCGGCCCCACCACTGCCACGATCTGAGCGGCGCGAAACAGCGCACGCGCTATGCGGTTGCGATAGCCGATCTCGTGGTCTTCTTCGACATCCTGGCTGATCTGGCTGGCGATAAACTGGCCCATACGGAACAGCACCAAACCGGTCATACAAACGACGGGGAAGCCAATGACCGCATCCGCCTCGGCCGAGAAATTACCAATCGTTCCAAGGATTTCCACGACCGAGCTGAGCACAGCCAGCACCGCCAAAACAGTGGTATAGCTGCGCGCCTCGGCGCGTCTGTCAGGGGCTGCGCGCAGCGGCGCAGGGCCATCTGTGTCTGGGAACAGCCGGTCCGCCAACCAACGGGCAAAGAAAATCCCAAGCCCCCAGGCCGGGATATAGTTCAGCAAGGTCGTGCCGCGTAGCCCCACAAAACCGGTCTCGATAACCGCCTGACAGACCAGCAACAGCCCGCCCATCGGGACCAGCACCTTGCCCAGCGACACGACGAATTGCCAGACATCTCCGCCCCGCGCAGAGGCGTCGCGCGCGCGCAGCCCCAAACGGGTGAACCAACGCCGCCCGCGCGCGATCAGCAGCAGACCGAACGCGGCCATGCCCAACGATACAGGCGCGGTGTCACGGAATTCGGCCTGTCGGACTTCGTTGGCCCAACTGCCGGAAATCTCGGTCCACAACGTCCGAAAAGTCCAGAACACTTCTTCTAGGCTGGGCGCCCAAAGTGTCGGGTTCAGCGGTGACGGGCTGAGCGAGACCAGAGCCTCGGCCTGACGTTCGCGGATGATGCGATCAATCTCGGCGATCAGGCCGGTCGCGCGGGTGTGTGCCTCTTCTGCGGCCAAAACCGGGGCCTGTAGCCGCGTCAGTTGCGCCTGCAAATCCGCGCGCCTGGCGGCAATCTCGGGGTCTTCTTCGCCAGTATCAGGCTCAGCCCCCAAAGCCGCGATCTGCGACTGAATGGTCTGAATACGGGCCTGATTGGTGTTCTGCGCAGCCAGAAAAGTATCGCGCCATTGGGCGACCTCTGACCGCAAGGTTTCCAGCGCCGCATTCGAAGCTTTGCCAGCCTCAAGCGCGGCTTCAGCACGGACGGCCGTGGCCTCCCATACCTCAAAATCTATGGCAGATTGCGTGGCCGCCTCGGCTGGCAAAGGGGCCTCTTGTGCCGCAAGTGGGGTGGCCAGCGCCAAACAGGTCGCCAGCCAAAAGGACAGGATCAGTCGAACCATCCCCCCCATAACAGTCTTAATCTTCGAAAACCGTGGGCACGGCGGGGGCTTCGCTCGCCAACCAGGCCGGAACCGGAAGGTCCTTGGAGGCCAAGAAGTCGGGGTTATACAGTTTAGACTGATACCGGGTGCCATAGTCACACAGGACGGTCACGATGGTGTGTCCCGGCCCCATTTCCTTGGCCATGCGGGTCGCACCCGCGACGTTGATCGCCGAGGACCCGCCAAGGCACAGACCTTCGTCCTGCAACAAATCGAACACATGGGGCAGCGCCTCGGCGTCGGAAATCTGATAGGACATGTCAGGCGTAAAGCCTTCGAGGTTCGCAGTGATACGCCCCTGCCCGATCCCTTCGGTGATCGAACCACCTTCGGATTTCATCTCGCCCGTTGTGTAGAAAGAGTAGAGCGCAGCCCCCATCGGGTCAGCCAAACCGATTTTCACACCACGATATTGCAGCGCCTCGGCCACACCGGCCAGTGTGCCGCCGGATCCGACCGCGCAGACAAAGCCATCGACCTTGCCGCCGGTCTGATTCCAGATCTCGGGGCCAGTGGTTTCCACATGGGCCTGACGGTTGGCGGTGTTGTCGAACTGATTTGCCCAAATCGCACCATTTGGTTCTGTTTTGGCAAGTTTTTCTGCCAGACGACCAGAGTAACGCACATAATTGTTCGGATTTTTATAGGGCGCAGCGGGCACTTCGATCAGTTGGGCCCCTGCCAGACGCAGCATATCCTTCTTTTCTTGGCTCTGCGTTTCAGGAATGACGATCACAGTCTTGAACCCCATCGAGGCCCCGACCAGCGCCAGACCGATACCGGTGTTGCCAGCCGTGCCTTCGACGATCGTTCCGCCGGGTTTCAGCTGTCCCTTGGCCACCGCATCCTTGATGATGTACAGCGCGGCGCGGTCCTTGACTGACTGGCCCGGGTTCATGAACTCGGCCTTTCCCAGAATTTCGCATCCTGTCTCTTCACTGGCCTTGTTCAGGCGAATAAGAGGGGTGTTGCCGACAGCCTCGGCCAGATCACGAGCGAATTGCATTGTCTCTCCCTTTCCGGTTCTCCCTAGCTCTATGGTGCCAGCGAGGGGAACTCAAGCACCTGAGCGCAAACGATCCCGATGAGTTGCCAACCAGAACAGCGCCATTTGCAGCGGCAAAATCCTGATCGTGCCCTGTTCCAGCATTTTCATCGCCTCGTCAAAGCTCATGACATGACTGCGGATGTCTTCATTTTCCATGGCAAGCCCGCCCATGCCGGCGGCGCTGTCCGGCAGATCAGCAAGGCCAAGATAGACATAGAAATACTCGTTGCTGCACCCTGGTGTGGGATACCCGCGCGAGATCAGCTCGAGCCCCTTCAGGTCAATCCCCGCCTCTTCCTGCGCCTCGCGCATCGCGGTGGATTCGGGCGTTTCACCGCTATCGACGCGACCCGCGATCGGTTCAAGCTGCCAAGGAACCCGATCACCGCGTGTCCAGGCCCCCATGCGGAACTGCTCGACCAGCATGACCCGGTCGCGCGCAGGATCGTAGGGCAACACCAAAGCCGCATCCGTCGCCCCAAGCGAGGAATAGTGCACCTCGGAGCTGAAATCCCCGTCAAAGCGCCGGTATTTCAGCTGATAGGATTCGACCGCGAAATACTCGGCATAGGCATAGCTGTGCTGCACCACCTTCACATCGTCCCGCGTCAGCCCGCTGGGCGCGTCTGGAACCTGTTCTTCACTGCCCAAAATAAACGAGGCAGCGCGCATTTCGATCATCGGATAGATCGCGGCCACCTCTTGGGCGCTTTTGCGGCCACGCCATTGCATCACTTCACCCGCAGCGCGGATGCTTACCGCAGCGTGCTGCGCCTGCCAGTCCGCCAGATCAAAGCGGGTGCCACGATCAAAGCGATCGGGCTGGGTCATCCACATCTCGGCGGTCATCGGGCCAGTGTCGGTCTGCACCTCGATCTGTACCAAGTCATAGCCAAAGCCGCCCTCGTAATAGGTCAGCCGCTCTAGCGCCTCACCGCTTACACCGATGGCCAGCAGACCGGCGCATTCCTGCGCCACGTCGGGCTCGATAAACGGAAAGCGCTGCCCTGCGGCAAAAAAGGCCCCATGTCCGGGCAATACGGCAGGGATCAGCCGAAACTCAGGGTCGCCCCCCAACACCGTTCGCAACAAAGCTTCGCACTGCAAGGTGCCATAAATAAAAAGGTTTTTCATAAATCAAATATCGCGCTATCGCCAAACACGGTTTGCAAGCTCGGACAAGACGCCCGCCAGAATTCCGCCTATCAACAACGGTCCGATCACGTCAAGGTGAATGAGGTGCGTGCCGAACTCCAGACACATGTCAAAAACGTCCAGAATGGCATCGGTCGGTCCGTCATAGCGACGGTTCAGCGACAGGCGCAGCATTTCGTTCGCGGCTTGCAGAAAAATCGCCCAAAACGCCAAAACTGCGGCTGCGGTGATTCCATTGCCAACGGACGCAGACAGGCCCCGCCCGGCGCGGCGCCCGATGACGATCCAGCCGATCACCACCGCCAAAGCGACATTCAGATAGTCGAACCACCCAAAGTCGGTCCCCTCGGGCAGATATGGCTTGACCGCCTGTGACGTGAGCCACGCCGTTGCGGCAAGAACAAGAGCGGCAATCAGCCGTGCGGCGGTAGGCATCATCAGAGGGCAGGCCTTTTAATCGTGATCTGAGTCACGTCGCAGTTTCCACCGTGAAACGACCCGGCACAAGAGGTGAGATAGAAATTCCACATCCGTCTAAAGCGATCATCAAATCCCATCGCCTCGACCTGGTCCCATTTGCTGTTGAACGTGTCGTACCAGCGCCGCAGCGTCTGGCTGTAGCTATCACCAAATTCGATCGAGTGCTGCACCTGCAATCCGGCCTTGGCGACCTCTTCTCGCAACGCAGTTGAGCTGGGCAGCATACCGCCTGGAAAGATATATTTTTGGATGAAGTCCACGCCCTTACGGTATGTTTCAAAACGTTTTTCTTGAATTGTGATGATCTGGAGCGACGCGTTCCGTCCTGGCTTCAAACAATTGCGGACCTTGCCGAAATAGACGGGCCAGTACTTCTCGCCGACGGCCTCGAACATCTCGATACTGGCGATGCCGTCATACTGGCCAGTTTCGTCGCGATAGTCCTGGAGACGCAGATCAACCCGATCAGAAAGCCCCGCCTTTTCAATACGTTCACGCGCGAACTTAAGCTGCTCTTCTGAGATCGTCAGCCCCGTCACCCGCAATCCGCGTTCTTTGGCAGCATATTCCGCAAAACCGCCCCAGCCACAGCCGATCTCCAGAATATGATCACCGGGTTGAGCGCCCATCTGATCGACCATGGATTCGTATTTCTGGGTCTGCGCCTGCTCCAGGCTTTCTTGTCCGGTTTTGAACAACGCGCTGGAATAGGTCATCGTATCATCCAGCCACAACCCGTAGAAATCATTCCCCAGGTCATAGTGATAGCTGATGTTCTTTTTGGCCTGCTTTTTCGTGTTCGCGTTCATCCAGTGGCGCAGCCGTTCATAGGCGCGCACCAGGAACATGCCAGGAAAACCCTCGTACAGCTCGTCATTATCCGCGTGCAGAAAATCCAGAAAGGCCTGCAAATCCGGGCTGTCCCACCACCCCTCAAGATAGGCATCACAGAACCCCAGATCCCCCTCTCGGATCAACCGCGTGAACGTGTCTGTATTGTGAATGCGCAGCTCGGCCACCGGGCCGGCCTCGCGCGCTTGGGCCCTGAACGTGCGCCCGTCCGGCAGCACAAAATCCAATCTCCCACGCTGAATGTTTTTGGCCAGTTGGAATACGACCGGAAAATATCGAGGCAGGTCTGGCTGGTGTTTGGTCTCCGTCAAGATCATCCGCATCTCCCCTTGCGGTTTTACGTGATCAGGCTGGCAAGATTTTTCCCATCGGGCAAGGTTTTCGTGCAAAACCCTTAGAAATCACGGGTTTCATAAGCCGAAAGCGCCCGTTTTCGTCCATCTGCAAGCGCAACAATCGGCGCCGAGGGGGGATCGGACGGTGAAAGGTGCCAGCTGCGGGGCACCGCATCAAAATACGCCAGCGCCGTTTCGGGCGGAGATTTCTGCCCCTCGGCCAGCCATTTTTGTACGTATTGCCCTTGGGGATCGTGGGTTTTAGCCTGCGTCATTGGGTTAAAAATACGAAAGAACGGCGCGGCATCCGGGCCCGATCCGGCCACCCATTGCCAGCCCATCGCGTTCGAGGCCGGATCCCAATCTGTCAGGCAGTCTGCGAACCAGTCCTGTCCAATCCGCCAATGGGTCATCAGGTGCTTTGTCAGGAACGAGGCCACAACCATCCGCGCCCGATTGTGCATCTGGCCGGTCACGTACATCTCGCGCATGGCGGCATCAATGACGGCAATCCCCGTGCGGCCTTGTTTCCAGGCGATCACCTCGGGGGCGTTGGGGTCGGTTTGCCAGGGAAAACGGTCCCATCCCTCGCGCCAGTTTTCCGTCAACATATGAGGGGTGTGATGCGCAAGATGATAGGCAAATTCGCGCCAGACCACCTCTTTGAGGAATGTCTCTGCGCCCTCTGATCGCTGCCGCCACAGATCCTGCGCCGCCGCCCAGCATTGCCGCGCAGAGATTTCCCCAAGCGCGAGGTTCTGCGACAACCCCGAGGTCGCATCCTCGGCCAGCCGATCCCGGTTGCATTTATACTGGTCCATGGCCGTGGCCCCGAACTGCGCCAAGCGGAACTGCGCTGCTGCCTCGCCGACACGTTGATAGGGGCGCAGGATGGCAGCGCCGCGATTCATGGCAGCGCTCAGGCGCCATTCCGCCAGCGTTTCGGTCATGGGCCATTGATCCGGCGCGGGGATCGCCTTGGGCGCGGGCAACGGCGCGGGCACGTCGCGATCTCGCACAGCCTTCCAATAGGGAGTGTATACGCGGTACGGCCCGCCCTGCCCGGTTTGCACGGTCTCGGGCTCAAATAACAGTTGGCCGTCAAAGTCCCGAACCGAGATGCCCCGCGATCTCAGCGCCGCTTTCACCGCCTTGTCCCGTGCGCCAAAGGCCGGATCATAGTTTCGTGTCCAGAAAACCGCATCTGCGCCGGTCTCTTGGATCAGATCGGCCAAAACCTCGGCCGCAGGACCAGAGCGCAGCACCAGACGGCTGCCGATTTTTGCAAGTTGGTCTGCAAAATGTTCAAGCGCCAGCTCTAGTCGGAATTTCGGCGCAGCGCCCAGTGTGTCGACATGTTCGTCACGGATAAAGACCGGAATGACCGGGCCACCTTGGGCGCAAGCAGCCGTCAAAGCAGGGTGATCCGACAGGCGCAGATCGCGACGCAGCCAAAGCAGGGTAACGGGGGGATGGGTCATACTGGTGTCCTGAACAATTTCAACAAGATACGCGCCAGCCCCATGATCAGATCAAAGAAAACGCCGCCCAGAGTGCCGGGCGGCGCAAAATGTCAAAGCTCGTCCAGGGCCGCGCGGATTTTGTCGGCGTTGGCCTTTAGCACGTCCATATCCTCCATCTTTCCGGGCGGACGCAGGCTAACGCCTTCGTGACGCGGCAAAACGTGGTAATGCAGGTGAAACACCTCTTGCCCGCCAACGGCCTCGTTGAATTGCTGGACGGTGACGCCACCGGCACCGAACGCCTTCATCACCGCGTGGCCCATCCGGCGCGTGGTGCGCAAACAGGCTGTCAGCTGGTCATCCGTCGCGTCCAGCATATTGCGGCACGGCGTTTTCGGGATGATCAGGCAATGACCATCCGTACGCGGCATGATGTCCATGAAGACATATGTATCGTCGTCCTCATAGAGCTTTTCCGAGGGGATCTCGCCGCGCAGAATCTTGGCAAAGATATTGTCACTGTCATAGGCCATGCTGGCTCTCCTGAATCGCTTTGGGGCCAAGGCTATCGCCCCGGCCCCAAAGGTTCCAGTCTGAGGTTCCAGAAGAACCGCGAGATCAGGCGTTTACGTCAACAACGACGCGGCCTTTGACCTGGCCTTTCAGGATATCCTTGCCCAGTTGAGGCAGGTCCGACAGGGTGGCGGGGTTCACCATGGCCTCAAGCTTGTCCATCGGCAGGTCTTTGGCGATACGTTCCCAGGCGCGGACGCGATCCGCATAGGGGCGCATCACCGAATCGACACCCAGCAGGCTGACACCGCGCAGAATGAACGGCGTGATCAGCGCGCCCTCTAGGGCAGCACCACCGGCCAGACCGACAGCCGCAACCGAGGTGCCGTATTTCATCTGTTTCAGCACACGACCCAGCATTGTGCCGCCCACGGCATCCACGCAACCCGCCCAGGTTTCTGCTTCCAGTGGTTTGCGGGTGACCTCGGACAGATCTTCGCGCGGGACGATCTGCGTGGCCCCCAGCTCGCGCAGGTAGTCCTCGGTATCGGGGCGACCTGTGACGGCCGCGACCTCATAGCCCAGATTGGCCAGAATCGCCGTCGCAACCGAGCCAACGCCCCCAGCAGCGCCCGTTACCAAAACGGGGCCGTTGCCGGGTGTCATACCCTGATCCTCAAGCGCCATGACGCACAGCATCGCGGTGAAACCCGCCGTACCAACAGCCATTGCCTGACGCGGAGTCAGACCTTCGGGCAGCGGCACCAGCCAATCGGCGCGCACGCGGGCCTTTTGCGAATAGCCACCCCAATGGGCTTCGCCAACGCGCCAGCCGGTCAGCACGACCTTGTCACCGGGCTTGTAACGATCGTCCGAGGACGTTTCGACGGTGCCGGCGAAATCAATGCCCGGCACATGCGGATAGTTGCGCACAAGACCGCCACCGGGACCAACGCACAGGCCGTCCTTGTAATTCACGGTCGAGAATTCAACGGCCACAGTAACCTCGGCGTCGGGCAGATCAGCGTCTGTGATCTGCTTGACCTCTGCATGTGTTTTGCCGTCTTCGTCTTTGTCGACAATCAGTGCTTTGAACATCCCTTGCTCCTCTGATGTTTGGGCCTATAGCCAGGGCCCCTGTTCGGGCAGCATGAACAGGTCTGACGTCCAGCCCTGCCCGCCTGCCGCTGTCACCATCCCGTGGATCTGCCCCCGGTGATGCGTTTGGTGGTTAAAAAAATGCGTGACACATTGCGCGGTGGGCTTGCTGACCTCTGCCTTAGCGGACTGAGAATACCAGACCTGATCGCCGATCAAATCCACCGTTTGCAGGTTTTCAGCCCATCGCAGAATGCGCGCGTCCATGTCGAACCGCGCGACCGCCCAGGCGGCACATGTCGGCGTCAGGCCGGTGCTCTCCGCGATCCCACCCTCGGGGCGGGCCGTGTTGTCGAACCGCGCCATCCAGATCATGTCGCCCCAGATCAGATGGTTCGCCGTCTTCAGGATCGACCCGAAAAAGGCCCCCCGCTCGGCGATCAACGCCGCGTGGTCCAACGCCACAAGGGCGGTTTTCATCTGGCCGTTCTGCCAGGCATTATACCGGGCCATCATCACGCAATAGTCAGGTGAGATCATGTGTCATTTCCCTTTTCCATTCCGTTTGCGTTCAGGCGAGCCGCCGGGTTGTCAGCCGTTCAAGTACGAGAGGGCTTGTGTGTTGCGCCCATGCTCCCTTAAATGTCTGACAAATAAATCCGCCGCCGCCAAGAGGAAATGTCAGACAAATGAAATCCGACCGGAAATCCAGCTCTGATTTGTCCGCGCAAATCGCTGAATCCATTAGAAATGCGATCGTTAGCGGGAAATTGCTTGTGGATGACCGCCTGCCCTCCGAGGCCGAGTTGTCCGATCAATTCAAGGTCTCGCGCCCCACTGTGCGCGAAGCGTTGAAGCGTCTGGCCGCCCAATCGCTGATTCGTACACAACGCGGAGCCACTGGCGGGGCCTTCGTGAATCGCATCAATTTCGAAGAGGCCTATGGCCAGCAAATTACCACCTCGACCCTGTTGTTGACCATGAACGACGTCAGTTTCGACACCGCTTGCGAGGCCAGGTTTGCTCTGGAACGCGCTTGTGCAGGGCTGGCCGCGCAGCGCCGCTCGCCTGATCAACTGGCCACGATGCGGGCCGAAATACACCGCCAGGGCCAACCCGGCCTGTCCGACGAAAGCTTCTGCGATTCCGACGTGGCGTTTCACCGCGCGCTGGTGGACGCCGCGCACAATCCGGTGCTGTCCTATCAACTGGCCGGCGCGGTCGAGGCAATGCAGCCTCTGATGAACATGATTACCTTTTCCGAACGCTCGCGCGCGCAGATCATCGCGCTGCATACTGGCATCGCCGACGCGCTGGAGGCGAAAAATGGTGAAACCACATCTAACCTGCTGACAGAGCTGGAAAAATACACCCTAAACCTGGCCGCAAAACGGGTTGATCCGCGCTAAGTCTGCATCGAGGGCTTTTCCTTTGCGAACGAAGCCCCTATATATCGCATGTCCTTCGGGACTATGGGCATAAACGCGCATGTAATAAACGGATCGGACCCGGGGGCGGTACCCGGCGTCTCCACCAACATCCTTCATTTGGGGATCATGGGGACGAAACAGGATCGACGAACGCGTAAAGATGTAGCTTTGCTTCGGTGAGATACCACCGTTATCGGTTCAAAATGTACAATTGCAAATGACAATCGTGCTCCGGCCGCAATGGCTGCGTAAGCAGTCAAAGTAGTCGAAACTTAAGCCCTGTCGCCTAGCAGCGGCAGGCGGGGTTCGCAGGTACCTGGCAACAGAAACCTGCATTTTCATTCAGATTTGATTCAGGCTTTTGCCCTAGCGTGACCGTTGCGCGACGGATGCAGCAAGGACCAGACAAATGGCAAATAGCGATCTTCTACGTGAATGGTACTCCCGCGTTTGGGAACAGGGCGACATCTCGGCGATTGACGAGCTGTTCGTGCCCGACACAATGGCAAATGGCATCGTTCCAGACATGGAAATGGGCGTGGACGAGTTCAAGTTTCTGGTCGCCACGATCCAGGAAATGATCACGCCGCCGAAAATTCGTATCGACAAACTGGTCGAACAGGACGATTGGATTGCGGGCTTCATGAGCATGCAGGCCGAAACGATGGATCAGCGCAAACCGCTGGTGGTCTCGGCCATGGTGTTCTGTCGTTTCAAAGACGGCAAGATTGTCGAGGCATATAACAGTTTCGACTTTGTGGGCTTCTTTGAACAGCTGGAGCTTTTGCCCGAGAACACAATCGCGATCTGCATGTCGGGCGCGCCTATCGGGTGATCCGTCATCTGATGCGGCAGCGCTATAAATTTTCGGTGGGTGCTCTTTCGTTTTGTTCCGAATCCCCTATGCTCTGGAACAGACTAGCAAGGAACCCCCGATGTCGGACACGATCGACTATGGCAAGCTGATGCATCGCGCCATGCGCGGGCTGATTCAAGAAGTGTTGCAAGACGTAAAGCGCGAACGCCTGCCTGGCGCGCACCATTTCTTCATCACGTTCGACACCACCCATCCCGAAGCGCAGCTGGCCGATTGGCTGAAAGAGCGTTACCCCTCGGACATGACCGTGGTGATGCAGCATTGGTACGAGGGTTTGGAGGTCACCGATGACGGATTCTCGGTCACCTTGAATTTCGGCGATCAACCCGAACCACTGTATATTCCCTATGACGCGATCAAAACCTTTGTTGATCCGTCCGTGGAATTCGGCCTGCGCTTTGAATCAGCTGATCCCGAAGACGACGAGATCGACGAAGAAAGCGATCTGGTGCATGTCGAAGACACCGACACTAAACCTCAGAAGCACGACGCCGAAGTGGTTAGCCTCGACCAGTTCCGTAAATAATTGCGCTGACATTTAACTGAAACATAGCTGTGGCATCGCTGCTTGAAAGTCAGAATTCAAGTGGGGATACCTAACATGGCGCGCGATTTCGCAGTTTTTCTGGGTCAGATGATCCGTCGTCCAACCGAGGTGGTGGCGATTGCGCCCTCCTCTGCCGCTGTGGCGCGCGCGATGACCGCGGGTCTGGAAAACTCCATCGGTCCGATCGTTGAAATCGGCCCCGGAACCGGCAGCTTCACCAAAGCCATTCTGGATCGCGGTGTCGCCCCCGAGCGCCTTACTCTGATGGAGATGAACCCCGTCTTCTGTCAGACCCTGCGCGATAAATTCCCCGGAGTGACAGTCCTGAACCGTCCCGCGCAAGAAATTGGCGAGATCGGTCTGACCAATATCGGCGCTGTCATTTCAGGCGTGCCGGTGCTGGCCCGCCCACAAATCCAGCGCGAGGTCGTAGGCCGCGCCCTGCGCGTCATGGCGCCTCAGGGCGAATTCGTTCAGATCACCTATAGCCCCGGCGCGCCGGTCTCGGATCAGATGCAGGCCGAACTGGGCGTCAGCGTCGAAAAGCGCGCCACGGTGTGGGCCAATTTGCCGCCCGCCCGCGTGTTTGTATTCCGTCGTATACAGCATTGATTTCACCACTGGTTCAGGTATGAAGTCGGCAATTCCCTTTAGGAGGTTGACCGATGACTGACACCCGCACCGAAACCGACAGCTTTGGCCCGCTCGAAGTCCCCAGTGACAAATACTGGGGCGCGCAGACGCAACGCTCGATCATGAACTTTCCCATCGGCTGGGAAAAACAGCCCGTCGCAATCGTGCGGGCGCTAGGCGTGATCAAAAAAGCCTGCGCCATGGCCAACAAAGCCTCGGGTGCGATGGACGCGAAAATTGCCGACGCCGTGATCCAAGCCGCGGGTGAAGTCTTCGAAGGCAAATTCGACGACAACTTCCCGCTGGTCGTCTGGCAGACCGGGTCGGGCACCCAGTCGAACATGAACAGCAACGAGGTGATCGCCAACCGCGCCATCGAGATACTGGGCGGCGTGATCGGTTCCAAAGACCCGGTTCACCCCAATGACCACTGCAACATGGGTCAGTCCTCGAACGATACATTCCCGACGGCGATGCACATCGCTGCGGCGATGACTGTGCGCGACGTCCTGCTGCCAGGCCTGACCAAACTGGCCGAGGGTCTGGAGGCCAAGTCGAACGAATTCAAAGACATCATCAAGATCGGCCGGACCCACACCCAAGACGCGACCCCGCTGACCCTAGGCCAGGAATTCTCGGGCTATGCGCATATGATCCGTCAGGGCATCGCCCGTGTCGAGGCCGCCCTGCCCGGCATTTACGAGCTGGCCCAAGGCGGCACAGCCGTCGGCACCGGCTTGAACACCTCCAACGGCTGGGGCGAGACCGTCGCCGCCAACATGGCCGAGATCACCGGCCTGCCCTTCGTCACCGCGCCCAACAAGTTCGAGGCTTTGGCCGCGCATGACGCCATGGTCTTCATGTCGGGCGCCCTGGCCACCGTCGCCGGGTCGATGTACAAAATCGCCAACGATATCCGTTTCTTGGGTTCCGGCCCGCGCTCGGGTCTGGGCGAGCTGATCTTGCCGGAAAACGAGCCTGGCTCGTCGATCATGCCCGGCAAGGTGAACCCGACGCAGGCCGAGGCAATGACTCAGGTCGCCGCGCACGTCATGGGCAACAACGCAGCGATGACCTTTGCCGGCAGCCAGGGCCATTTCGAGCTGAACGTGTACAACCCGATGATGTCCTATAACCTGTTACAATCCATGCAACTTTTGGGTGACGTGGCCGACAGCTTCACCACGCGGATGCTGAACGGCATTCAGGCCAACGAGCCGCGCATCGAAAAGCTGATGAAAGAATCGCTGATGCTGGTCACCGCGCTGGCCCCGACCATTGGCTACGACAACGCCACCAAGGTCGCGAAAACCGCGCACAAGAACGGCACCACCCTGAAGGAAGAGGCCATCGCCCTGGGCTTTGTGGATGAGGCGACCTTTGACGCCGTTGTCCGCCCCGAGCAGATGATCGGCCCCAAGGACTGATGGCAGAACCGGTCAACCTGAACCGGTTTCGAAAAAACAAAGCGCGGGCCGAGAAGAAGGCCCGCGCTGACCAAAACGCGGTGAATTTCGGCCGGACCAAAGCCGAAAAACAGCTGGACCGCACCCAAGCGGACAAGGCCAATCGCGATCTGGACGGAAAGAAACGCGAATGAGCGACCGACCCGTCAAACGCTCCCTCACATTACGCGGCCATCGAACCAGTGTGTCGCTGGAAGATGACTTCTGGCACGGATTTCGCAACATCGCAGAACTGCACGGCAAACCCATCAACGTATTGGCCGCTGAACTGGACGCCGAGCGCGATCTGGAAACCGGACTGGCCACCGCCATCCGCCTGTTCGTCCTACGCTACTATCGCGATCGTTAACGTTTGGTGATCTTCAGCCAGATCCCGTCGGCCCCGCGCACGGTCAGATGGGCGACGGGCATGGCCCGACGCTCTGCGACGGGTTCGAACTTATAGGCACGAACCAGCATCGACAGCAAAAGCGGCCCCTCGATCATCGCGAACCCTGCGCCGGGGCAAACACGCTGCCCGGCAGAAAACGGAATGAATGCCTCGCGCAAACAGGTTTTGCCATTCTCGGTTTGAAACCGCCCCGGATCAAAGTCATCGGGCCTGTCCCAAAGGCGCGTGTGCCGATGCAAATGCCAGGGGCTTAGAACAATCTGACTGCCAGTTGGGACGGCGCGGTCACGAAAATGTTCGGGACACGCGGCCTCGCGCACCATCATCGGAACGGGGGGGTAGAGCCGCAGCGTTTCACGGAAAACATCACGTGATATCCGCAACTTAGACACATCAGAAAACTTAGGAGACGCCCCCATGGGCCTCGCTTCTGCGGCCAATTTTTCTTGCCAATCAGGATAAAGCGCCAGCACATACAGCGCCCAAGCCAGAGCCGAAGCGCTGGTTTCATGTCCCGCCAGAAAGAAGATCGCGACCTGATCGACCATCTCGTCCGGGGCAAAGGTTTCGCCGGTCTGCGGGTCGGGTGTGGTCATGATTTTCGTGGCCAGATCGTCGGGTGCCGTCCCCGCAAGGATTGCTTTGTTCCGTTCATCAGTCAGCTGTGTGATCAAGCGGCGGATCGTCTGCGCCGTCTGCTTTGTGCGGCGTGAATGGAACCGGGGAAACCAGCGCGGCAACGGCAACAAAGCCCCCAAATTGACAACCGGCTGCGCCCGTTGATGCTCGCGAAATTCAGAGAACACCTGCCCCGCAACCTGGTGTTCAATCGGAATGGAAAACAAGGTGCGAAAGATCACGTCCGCAGCCGCGTGACTGGCTTCAGCCTCGATTTCCTGAGGTTGACCGTCGGCCAATTTTTCCAACCGGGCCACAGCCGCCTGCCCTGCTTGCAACATGGCGGGGAACACCTCGCGCAGACGCCCCCCTTCGAAGGCTGGGTCAATAATGCGGCGCTGACGTTTCCAAACCTCTCCGTTCGTGACGAAAACCGAGTTGCCCAACAGGGGTTTCAGACCCTCGCGCACGCGATCGGATTTGGGGAAATCGTCAGGGCGTTCGCGCAGTACCAGATCCACCAGCGAAGGCTGATTGCACATGTAGGACCGAAAAAACGGCGTGCGAAACTCGGCCATCCAAGCGCGATACAGGCGTGCGGGTTGGGCGGACAGGATGTCCTTGCGAAACAGCCGCATATAGTTCCAAAGCGAAACTTTGTCGGGCCGCGCAGGGGGTTTAGGAGGCTGGATCATGGGGTCGTCGATGTGAATTTGGACACGGCATGATCAATCCGGGACTTTGACGGCGCACGATCCCGGTACCTATCCCGCAAGGTCAGCGGGCCGGCTGTAACGCGGAAATAGTCATAGTCATTGGGCCGATCAAACGCGCATAAGTATTGGAAATGAAGGCGGAAAAACCGGCGTTTCAGACGCGCCCATGTCTCGGGCGACAGGGTTTGCGTGAAGGCTGCCGAGAACACCAACGGCCATTTTTTTTCCGCCCCCGCAACGCCGGACACGCTGACCGGATCACACAGAGCAAAAGCGCAGCCATCCCCCGGCGCGGTGACGTCGACCCAGGCGATCTCATCGCGTTCAGACAGATAGGCAAGGTCGGCGCGCAACCGCCATGCATCGGGCAGAAATGACACCATCGGCACCACCTGCCCCAGTGTCAGCAGGTTCAACGCAGGTGCGCCCGCAGGCAGCCCGGCGCGGATCAAATCAGAAAGGATCGACACCGCCAGATGCGCACCCGAGGAATGTCCGATCACCAAAACCTCGTCGACATCCGTCTTTAGCGCCGCGCGGATGACATCTGTGAACTCGGCCATGCGTGCCTCAAGCTCGGGTGGATTGACCCCGCGCGACCGAGCCGAATAGGCGTAATCATGCATCAGGTAATAGGCGAAGAACTTGTTATCCCGCTTGCGGAACCACATCAGGATCGGCGGCACTACGGCCAAGCCCAACACTGAAAGCCACGGGTGCAAAAACGACAGCGCACAGCCCAGCCCCCAGGCCACCAGTAGCGCCAGCATCAACTGCACCAGCAAGAATACCACCGGGTAAAGGGCTGCGATCACCGGCCCTTTGCGCAACCGCATCAATCGCCGCAGCGCGCCCGAGCCGATATAGGTCCAGGCCGTGCGGATCAGTTGCAGATAGGTGGCAACGATGCCGTTCTCCATGCTGTCGCGCACGATATCGGACCAGACCAACACTTCGAAATCGGCGTCTACCGTTGCCCCATCCATCTGACCCGTGACGTGCCAGCCATAGGCGCCTTTGGTTGTTTTCGGTTTTAGATCAATCTGATAACCACTGATCCGCGCCTGTTCAGCGCCCTCTTTTCGGTACAGCTCGCGGTAACGACGAGGGTGAATCGGATCATAGCCGGGAATATAGAATACCCGGCGTTTGCGGACCTGTTTGTTTTGCTCGACTGCACTCATGACGCCCTCTTGGAGCGTAGGCTAGCGCAGGATTTGGACTGATGTAAGGCTTAACCGAGGCTGGCAAGTGCAGGAAATTGTTCCAGCAACCAGTACGAGAAGCTGGAGAAGCCACCGGTCAGCATCAACAGGCCGATGGTCCACAACAACAGGCCCATCACACGCTCGATCTGCTCCATATGGCGCTTCATCCAGCCCATCAAGCCTGTCAAACGTGGCAAGAAGGCCGCGACCAGCAGGAATGGAATGCCCAGCCCGGCCGCATAAACCGCCAGCAGCAACGTGCCCCGCGTGATCGACGCCTCAGAGGCGGCGAGCGACAGAATTGCGCCCAGTTGTGGCCCGATGCAAGGTGTCCAGCCAAAGGCGAATGCCAGCCCCAGGATGTAGGCTCCGAACGCCGAGCCGCCGCGATCACCAGCGTCCAGGCGCGCCTCGCGGTCCAGGAAACCGATGCGATAGACACCCACGAAATGCGCACCAAAGATCATCACCAGAATGCCCGCGATCGTGTTGAACCAGCTTTGATAGGACAAGAAAACCGTGCCGATCGCGGACGCTGTGAAGCCAAGGAAAAGGAACACAGTGGACAGGCCCAGCACAAAGAAAAAGGCCGGGGCCAGCGCCGATTTTCGACTGTCCTGATTGAGCTCGGACAAGGAAATCCCGCTCATATAGGCCAGATATGGGGGGACGATGGGCAACACACATGGGCTGAGAAAAGACAGCACCCCGGCGACCAGCGCGACAAGCATGGCAGGCATCAGGCCTGCGTCGATGATTTCGATTCCGAACATGGGACTAGACCTAGGCGAAATTCTCGGGCGCGTCACTGCGACGGAATTCACAACTTCGTATGCAAGAAGTGAAAACGCCGCCCCGTGACGGAGCGGCGTTTCAAAAGTTCGGGCTTAGCGGCCTACATTCCACCAACCGCGGCGCTTGGGCTTGGGCGGTTCAGCGGGGACCGGCTCAGGAGCAGGCTCGGCCTCGGCGGTCACCAATTCGGCAACGGGCTCTGGCGTGGGCTCTTCAGCGGCGGGTTCCGGAGCGGGTTCAGGTTCTGCCTCGGCGACAACCTCTTCTGCGGCGGCGACCTCCTCGGTCACTTCGACAACTTCCTCTGTCGGAGCTTCTTCGATGGCTTCGGCGACCTCTTCAGGGGTGGGTTCGGGCTCGGCAGTCTCCTCAACCGGCGCAGTTTCCACGGCCTCTGGGGTGTCTTCAACGACCGGCTCAGCGCTGGCCTCTGCGGGCTCTTCAGGCACAGCTTCGGGAGCATCGACCTCGGCAGTGTCATCCGCGACGGCCTCAACCTTATCCTTGCTGCGCGAGCGACGGCGACGACGGCGTTTCTTGGGCGCGGGTTCGGCCCCCTCTTCGCCTTCGGGCGCAGGTTCAGCCGCCTCAGTGGCCTCGCCAGCCTCTTCCGAGGCTTCGGCACCTTCTTCGGATTGACCCTCTTGACCGTTTTCAGAGCCTTCGCCTTCGGAATTACGCGACCGGCGACGCCGACGACGACGGCGCTTTTTGG
>JBOEGN010000009.1:35356-35823 GCA_050633445.1 Thalassovita sp. | reverse complement strand
TCGCGGCGCGCTGGGCGGCAAAGTCCATGGCTCCGAAAAGAGGACGGATTTGGCAGTCATCCGGCAAGCGGGATTTCAGCAGGCCCTCGGTACGCCTGATTTCGCCTTCGCCAGGCAGGAACACCAATACGCCGCCTTCGGTTTCGCTGACGGCATGCGCGACCAGATCGGCCACGGCGTTTTCCAGCCGCGTGCGTTTGTCTAGCGGCCGATCCAGATGTTTGACCTCGACCGTGAAGCTCCGCCCTTCGGAGGTGATCATAGGTGCGTTATCCATCAGAGCGGCCACAGGCCCTGCGTCCAGCGTCGCGGACATCGCCAGCAACATCAGATCGTCCCGCAGCGCGCCCGCCACCTCGAGGCAAAGGGCAAGGCCCAGATCCGCGTTCAGGGAACGTTCATGAAATTCGTCAAAGATGACCGCGCCGACACCGGAAAGCTCGGGGTCGGACTGGATCATGCGGGTC
>JBOEGN010000009.1:34528-35294 GCA_050633445.1 Thalassovita sp. | reverse complement strand
TCCAGCATCAGGATGCGGCCTTGGGTCAGGCCCGCCTGCAACATCGCCAGGGGGACGACCGTGGTTTTACCTGCCCCCGGAGGGGCCTGTAGCACCGCGCGACCGCGGATACGCAGGGCTGCAATCAGGTCGGGCAGGGCCTCGTGTATGGGCAGATGAGCTTCCATGCTCTGCTTATCCGGTATGCGAGCAGCGCGGGCAAGGGGGCGAAAGGCGGCGCGGCATTTGGGGCAATCGGCCTCAGTGTCCGGGTCAGGGGTGGACAAAACCGGGCCGAGCAAGGCATGAAGACGCCCGAATAATCGGGACGGTGCCATGGATATTGAACAGCTTAGTGACAAGATCATCGCAGGGGACCGTCGGTCATTGGCGCGGGCAATCACCCTGATCGAAAGCAGCCGCTCGGATCATCGAGAACAGGCCGCCAGTCTGATTGAAACGCTGAGCCGGAAAACCGACAGGCAGGCAATCCGCATTGGCCTATCGGGCACGCCGGGCGTGGGGAAATCCACGTTTATTGAAAGCTTCGGCATGATGCTGCTTGGGCATGGGCTGAAGGTGGCTGTGCTGGCGGTTGATCCGTCCTCGACACGGTCGGGCGGGTCCATTCTGGGGGATAAGACCCGGATGGAGTATCTGAGCCGTGAACCAAATGCCTTTATTCGACCCTCCCCCAGCCAGTCGCATCTGGGCGGTGTGGCCCGTCGTACCCGCGAGGCCGTGGCGCTGTGCGAAGCTGCGGCTTTTGACGTGGTGTTGATCGAAA
>JBOEGN010000009.1:0-34408 GCA_050633445.1 Thalassovita sp. | reverse complement strand
CTGTGCGGATTATGCCGGGGCGCTGCGCCTGCTGCGCAAACGGCCTCAGGACCCGCAGGAATTCCCCAAGGCGATGACCGTCTCGGCTTTGGAAGAAGAGGGGCTGGCCAAAGCGTGGGAAGAAATGACGACGCTCACCGACTGGCGCCGCGAGGCTGGGCATTTCTCGGGTCGGCGGGCCGCACAGGCCGAATACTGGTTCGGCGAGGAGGTTCGGCAGGGGCTGCTGGCCCGTCTGGAACGCGAGCCCGTAAAGGGTATGATGGACCGTCTGGGGCAGCAAGTGGCTCAGGGGCAGACCACGCCATCGGCCGCCGCAGCCGAACTGTTGGGTCTGATGCAGCAAGGATAAGCGCTTTCCGCTCTGACCCCCCTTGACGCGCCGGGTGATTCCGCCTAATCACCCCGAACGGAATTCAGGGCGCTGCCTTTGCGGCGTCCGTTTATGTTGTAGGGGCTCCGAATGCCCCGCTGATGAGACGAGGATATAGCCATGTCGCGCCGCTGCGAACTGACCGGTAAAGGCCCGATGTCTGGCAACAATGTCAGCCACGCCAAAAACAGAACCCGTCGCCGGTTTCTGCCGAACCTGAACGACGTTACCCTGCAATCGGAAACGCTGGGCCGTGGCGTAAAGCTGCGCATTTCGGCTGCCGCTCTGCGCTCGGTTGACCACCGCGGTGGTCTGGACGCGTTTCTGGCCAAAGCCAAGGACGACGAACTGTCGGCCTCTGCGCTGAAAGTCAAAAAAGAGATCGCGAAAGCTCAGGCCGCCGCCTAAGCCTTCCTCTCGTACAAGTTTGAACGGCCCTGTCGCAATAGCGGCGGGGCTGTTTGGCATTGTGCGGACATGTCCATGGGCATTTTGTCGCTTTTCATTCCCCCCAAGGCACGCCTATATCTGCGGGTAGGATGACGAAAACCCTGCGTGCATATCTGGGCATAGCCCTTGCCCTCATGCTGGCCTTTACTGGTCAGTCGATGGCGATTGCGCGGGGAACGCCATCTGCGTCTGGCCAGATCGTCCTATGTACCGGAACCGGTCCAATTTCGGTATTGGTGGATGAAAACGGCCAGCCGGTTGGAAAACCACATATCTGCCCTGACTGTGCACTCTCTTTCTTTGATGTGCTGAGCGACACGCCGCCCCGTGTTTTGCGTCCCGAGGGTCGCGTCGTTGCGTTGCGTCTGGATCGAGGCCAGTTTGCAGACCCCAGGCAGAGCATTCCTGCCGTGGCCAGGGGGCCACCCGTCCAGGTCTGAAACCTACACACCAACATTTCAGATAAAGACGAGAGGACGCATGATGTCGTTCAAAACCACCCTTTTCGCGGCGGCTGCCGCTGTCGCCGTTGCCATGCCCGCATTTGCCGAAGGCATCATGGTCAATGATCCCTACGCCCGTGTTTCCGCGAAAATGTCCAGCTCGGGCGCGGCCTTTATGGTGATCGAGAATCACACCGGCCACGCTGACCATCTGGTCAGTGCTGCCTCGGATGTCGCCGAGAAAGTCGAGCTGCACACCCACAAGGAAGACAGCAATGGCGTGATGCGTATGCTGCATGTCGAAGAAGGCTTTATGCTGCCTGCGGATGGCTCCATCGAGATGAAGCGCGGTGGCCATCACGTGATGTTCCTGGGCCTGAAAAAGCCGCTGAAGGATGGGGACACCGTCCACGTGACTTTGCAGTTCGAGAAAGCAGGAGCCGTTGAAGTTGACGTTCCCGTGGATCTGAAACGCAAGCCGATGCATGGCAAAATGGATCACGGTAAGATGGATCATGGCAGCATGAACCACGGTCAGAAAAAGATGACCAACTAAGCTAGGGGCGGAACGCTCCGCCTCGGGGGGGGCTGCACCCCGCCGTCGCCAAAGCGTCAAAGCCGGTCCCGGTGGGCCGGCTTTGAGCATTCCTAGCTGTTGAGCAAGGTTTTAACCCATGCAGGGACGATCTGTGTCGCCCTGCCGAAATGGGTCTCGGCGAAGTCCGAGACGGTTGCGGAAGGTTCCAGGTTCAGTTCGACCGTATGGGCCCCGGCGCGATCTGCATCCTGACCAAAGGCCGCGGCCGGATAGACATTTCCCGATGTCCCAATTGCGGCAAAAACATCTGCTGTGCGCAACTGATCCCAGATCTGGTCCATGAAATAGGGCATTTCACCGAACCAAACCACATCGGGCCGTGCCGCTGGAGCTTTGCATGCTGGGCACATGTGTCCTGGTTCCATTTGCCTCGGTGCTGCCCAGCGGTGCCCACAAGCGGCACATAGCGCCCCGGCCAGTGTTCCGTGCATGTGCAAGACATTGCGGGACCCAGCGGCTTCGTGCAAGCCATCCACGTTTTGGGTCACGATCAGCACCTCTCCGTCAAAGTTCTGTTCCAGTTGGGCCAACGCGCTGTGGGCCGCATTTGGCTGCGCCTTGGCGGCCTGAGCACGCCGCGCATTGTAGAACTCATGGACCAGCGCAGGATCGCGCGCAAAGCCTTCGGGCGTTGCGACATCTTCGATTCGGTGCTGCGCCCACAGCCCGTCTTGGTCGCGAAAAGTCCCCAGGCCACTTTCGGCGGAAATCCCTGCGCCGGTCAGGATAACGATCTTTTCCATGGCACCTCCTTCGCCTATCATATTGCGACAAAGGAGAGGCCGATGACCATCCGTATCCTATTCGTTTGTCTTGGAAATATCTGCCGATCACCCGCAGCCGAGGGTGCAATGCGCCACCTTGCTCCAGAACTGGCGCTGGACAGCGCCGGGACCTCGGATTGGCATGTCGGAGAACCCCCGTATGGCCCCATGAAGGCGACTGCCAAAAAGCGCGGCATCGACCTGTCCAACCTCAGGGCGCGCCAGTTTCAGCCCGAAGATTTCGACACTTTCGACCTGATCATCGCAATGGATCATTCCAATCAGGACCGGATCGAAGAACAGCGCCCCGCTGGCAACACGACACCCGTCACGCTCTTTGCCGAATATGCGCAAGGTTGGCATACGTCCGACGTCCCCGACCCCTACTATACCCGTGACTTCGACGGTGTCCTGAACCTGATCCAAGACGCCGCGCGCGGTCTTCTCGCCAAGCTTTGACCGCAAGCACGGCCTCAGGCTTCTTCTTTTTCCAAATATCCCCCGCGGAGCGTCCCGCATTTTCCTCCGCAGAACGCTAAGAACCTTGCCAAGTCAGCTGCCTGAATGCGCCCAATCCCAGTACAATTCGCGGGCCCGACGGGTGATCGGACCGATCTCATAGCTGGTATCGTCAAATCTCGTGACCGGTGTCACTTTGTTCATGTTTCCGGATAGAAACACTTCATCCGCGCCGTGAAAATCATCAAAACTCAGCACGGTTTCATGCACGTTGACCCCATCGGCCCGCAGATTCTTGATGTGGCGCGCGCGGGTGATCCCGGCCAGAAAAGTGCCATTGGGGATCGGGGTAAAGACCTCTCCGTCCTTGACCATGAACACGTTGGCGGTGGCACTTTCAGCGACATTTCCCATGGCGTCCGCGACCAGTGCGTTGCCAAAGCCGCGGGACTTGGCCTCGGCCAGCATCCGCGCGTTGTTGGGGTACAGGCAGCCGGCTTTGGCGTTGCAGACAGCGTCCTCAAGGACAGGACGACGGAACTGCGTGCGCGTCAGCGTGGTCGCGGCATCGGGTGCGGCCAGGGGAATTGCCTCTAGCGAAATCGCGAAACCGGTTTCTTCGGGCGTGGGCACGATCCCCGAGGCATCGCCGTTGATCGCCCAGTACATAGGGCGGATGTAGACGGCCTCGCCCTGGGTAAAGCCCTTCAGGCCCTCTTTGACCAAATCGACCATGTCGAGCACCTCGATTGTCGGTTCGATCATCAATGCTTTGGCCGACCGGTTGGCACGGGCGCAATGCGCGTCCAGATCCGGGGTCAGCCCGTCAAAGAACCGCGCACCATCGAACACGTTGCTGCCCAACCACGCGCCATGGTCGGCGGCGGTCATCACCGGCAAATCGCCCTGATGCCAGGTGCCTTTGAAATAGGTGCGGATATTGTTGCTAAGTGCCATTGTCGTGCTCCTTTGGGCGCAGGCTACGGGCCGGGCAAGGCAGGGTCGATACCGTAGTTTGACGGGGTTCTTGACCTGTCGCGGTCTGTGGGAAATCCTGCGGGTATTCAGACCGAAGGGATTTCCCATGCGCCGTTTCGTGATTTTGTTGCTGCCTTTGCTTTTGTCAGCCTGCCTGTCAAACGACGGGCGGCACCCAATTCAAGACATGCTGGAGGGCCGCAAAGTGGTCTATGACTTGCCCGAAAGCACCAAAGACCGGGCCAGCCAGGGCAATATTGTGCCTGAAACTCAGACCTGGGCGGCAGACGGCACAACGGTGTATCACCGCCGTCCGCTATTGGTGGACGGCAAAACCTTTCCCAAAAAGGGTCTCTGGTGGATCAAGGGGAATCGCTATTGTTCCTGGTTCGGCGAGGGGGAGCCACCCGAAGATTTGCGCTGCTATTCCGTGCGCAAGTCTGACAAGGGCACGCGCATCCATTTTGTGCCGCGCAAAGAGATGTTTGATATTTTCGGAAACCGGGAATGGCACGGGACCTATGCTGACTAGGGCCCGTTGGGCGCCCCGCACCGGGTGGGTGCAGGGCGCGATCGTTTAGCTGCGGATCATGCCGACGATGTCATAGGTCTGGTTCAGGATCGGCGCGGCAATCTCGCGCGCACGGTCTGCGCCGCGGCCCAGGATGCGGTCGATCTCGGCGGGGTCCTGCATCAGGCGGGACATTTCACCCGAGATCGGCGACAGCTTGGCGACGGCCAGTTCGGCCAGCATCGGTTTGAACTCCGAGAACTGCTTGCCGCCGACATCGGCCAGTACCTGATCGACGCTTTGATCGGACAGGGCCGCGTAGATGTTCACCAGGTTGCGGGCATCTGCGCGCCCCTCCAGACCTTTGGCTTCCGAGGGCAGCGCCTCGGGGTCGGTTTTGGCCTTGCGGATTTTCTTGGCGATGGCATCGGCGTCATCGGTCATGTTGATCCGGCTGGCATCCGAAGGATCGGATTTCGACATCTTCTTGGTGCCATCGCGCAGAGACATGACGCGGGTGGCCGCGCCCTCGATCACGGGTTCGGGCATAGGGAAGAAATCAACGCCATAGTCGTGGTTGAACTTGGCCGCGATGTCACGGGTCAGCTCCACATGCTGTTTCTGATCCTCGCCCACTGGCACCTCGGTCGCGTGATACAGCAGGATGTCGGCCGCCATCAGCGCCGGATAGGCGAACAGCCCAAGCGAGGCGTTCTGCGCGTTCTTGCCCGCCTTATCCTTCCATTGCGTCATACGCTGCATCCAGCCCATGCGGGCAACGGTGTTGAAGATCCAGCCCAGCTGCGCGTGCTCGGTCACCTGGGATTGGTTGAACAGGATGGATTTTTCCGGGTCGATGCCGCTGGCGATGTAACCGGCGCACAGCTCGCGCGTCTGACGGCGCAGGGCCTCGGGGTCTTGCCAGACGGTGATGGCGTGCAGATCGACCATGCAGTAAATGGTCTGAATTCCGCTGTCCTGTTTGTCCACAAAGCGCTTGATCGCGCCCAGGTAATTGCCAAGGGTCAGCCCACCCGAGGGCTGGATTCCCGAAAACACGCGCGGGGTAAAACCGGCGTTCGGGGTGGATTGCGTTTGGACCGCATCCGACATGGTGTATCTCCGTCTGGATTTATTTGCCTGGTTGGCTTACCCATGCCCCAAAGCCCCGTCAAGGAGAGCGCCGATGAGCAGCCAGAATACCTCGCCTTTCAACACCCTTCCGCCCGTGATTGTCGCCCTGTTTCTGGTGATGATGGGGATCGAGCTGGTGTTTTCGCTGGGCACACGCGGTCTGCTAGGCGGCCCCGAGGCGATCGGCTGGCGCTTAGAGGCCGTGCAGTCCTATGCCTTTTCGGCTCCGATTTTCCAATGGATGCTGCATAATGGCCAATGGCCAACCGAGCATGTTTTGCGCGTCGTCAGCTATGCCTTTGTCCATGGCTCGTTCATGCAAGCGCTCTTTGCCGGGGTGATGATGCTGGCGATGGGGAACATGGTTGGGCGGATTTTCAGCCAGGTGAACACGCTTGTGGTGTTTTTGCTGGGCGTCGTTGGCGGTGCGCTGATCTATGGCCTGGTGGTGGACAGCCAGGTGCCGCTGGTCGGGGCCTTTCCGGGTGTTTATGCGTTGATCGGGGCCTACAGCTTTATCCTGTGGGTGCATGCGGGCCAGACCGGGGCCAGCCAAATTCAGGCGTTCCGGTTGATCGGCGTTCTGATGGCCTTGCAGCTGTTTTTCGGGGCGGTATTTGACGGCCCACCCGATTGGATTGCGGATGGCACTGGGTTTGTTGTGGGGTTTGCGTCGTCGTTTATTCTTAGCCCCGGCGGATGGCAGCGGTTGCGCGACAAGATGCGCCACCGGTAAGTCCTAGCCGCGTTTCAAGGCGGCCTTGAACTCGGACAAACGGAACGCGCCGATCAGTTGACCGATGCCGAAATAGCTGATGATCCCAATGGCAATCAACGCAGCCAAAGCGGCATAGCGCACGCCCGCCATCCCCAGAAACGGCATCAGCAGGGCCATTGCCCCCCACAGGCATCCGCCCATCGCCAGCGCTGCAATCACGATCCGCCAGATCCGGGCGCGGAATCGATCATCAAAGCGCGCGACCTCGCCATAGGGGCGGGCGCCGATGGCCAGCAGAGCGACCATGCCCCAGCCCGCAATCGTGGTCGCGAGGGCCGCCGCGATCCAGCCCAACACCGGGGACAGACCGATGGCGATCACTGCGTTGATGATCATGGCCACAATGGCATAGTGAAAGGGACGGCGCGTATCCTCGCGGGCGAAGAAAAGCGGTTGCAGGATTTTCTGGATGACAAAGGCGGGCAGGCCCAGCCCATAGACGGCCACAGCCATGGCGATGGCAGCGCTGTCATCAGCAGTGGTCGCGCCGCGTTCGAACAGGACCGAGACCAGTGGCAGCGGGATCACAATCAGCGCAATGGCGGCGGGGATGGTCAGGGCCAGCGAAACCTCGGCGGCGCGGGATAGGGCGTTGCGGGCGCCGTCATGGTCGTCCGCCTTCAGGCGGCGCGACAGGTCGGGCAGCAGCACCACTCCGATGGCGATTCCGACCACACCCAGCGGTAATTGATACAGCCGGTCCGCAGCGTACAGCCAGCCAACGGCGCGGTCGAAATAGCTGGCGACTTGCTGACCGACCAAAAGGTTCACCTGCACGACGCCCCCTGCAAGGGCGGCGGGGACGGCGATCTTGATCAGGCGGCGCATGTCAGGGGTCAGGCGAGGGCGCTCGACCCGCATTTTGAACCCGGCGCGACGGGCGGCGATCCAGACCAGCGCCAATTGCGCGACGCCTGCCACTGGGATTGCCCAGATCAGGGTGCGGGCGATGTCTCCGCCGGTGATGGCGGCGATGATCATGACACTGACCAGCAACACGTTCAGCAGCACCGGGGCAGCCGCAGCGGCGGCGAAGCGACCCAGAGAATTCAGGATACCCGACAGCAGCGCGGCCAATGATATGAACAGGATATAGGGAAAGGCGATCCGTCCGAATTCGACCGACAGATCAAACTGTTCCTGCCCGGCAAAACCCGACGCCAGCCCGTAGATCAACCATGGCATGGCCAGTTGCGCGACCAGCGTCAGCGCGATCAGGATCGTGGTCAGCCCGGCAAAGGCCTGCGCAGCAAAGCTTTCGGCATCTTGGCCCCCCTCCAGCTTCTTCGAGAAGATGGGGATGAAGGCCATATTGAACGCGCCCTCGGCAAAAAAGCGGCGGAACATGTTGGGCAGGCGGAACGCCACCACATAGGCCTCGTATGCGGGGCCGGTGCCCAGATAGGCCAGAATGATGGCGTCGCGCACAAAGCCCAGGATCCGACTGGCCAGGGTCCAGACCCCGACCGTCAAAAACCCCGAGATCAGGCGGATCGGCTTCACGAAATGGCCCTTTCGGCGCCTTTGGTGATCGCCTCGCGCAGTTTGCGTTCCAGCGCTTTCTGTTTCGCGGCCGAGTGGAATTTCAGCCCGAACATGTCCTTCACATAGAACGTATCCACGACCTGTTCGCCATAGGTCGCGATCACGGCGCTGGCGATATAGACGTTGTTGTTCGCCAAAGTGCGAGTCAGATCGAACAGAATGCCGGGACGGTCGCGGGTATCGACCTCGATGATCGTGTAGATTTCCGACCCTTCGTTATCAAAGGTGATCGAGGTCGGGACCTTGAAGGCGCGCTCGCGTTTCTTGATCTTATCGCGGGATTTGATCGCTTCGGTCGCGACAACCTCGCCCCAAAGGGTTTTTTGGATCATCTGGCGCAGACGTTCCAGGCGGGCCTGCTCATAGGGGTGCCCATCAGCGTCCTGAATCCAGAACACCGCGGTCGCGTAGCCATCGTTCGTGGTATAGGTTCGCGCGTCCACCACATTGGCCCCAACCAGAGCCAGTGCACCGGACAGACGCGAGAAGATGCCAGGATGGTCGATCATCGCAAAACAGGCGCGTGTTGCGTCGCGGTTGGTATCCAGGTGCAGGTCGATGCGGACTTCGTCATCAGGAATATCGCGCAGCTGGTTGGCAAAAATCACATGCGTGGCGGTGTCCAGACCCTGCCAGTAAGGCGGATAGTGCCGGCCGGTTTCGCGACGCAACGCAGCGGGTTCCCAACCGTCCAGAGCATCGCGCAGCTGACGACGTGCCTCGGCGCCGCGGTTTTCACGGTTCAGGTCCTCAAGCCCGTGTTCCAGGGCCCGCGAGGTTTCCTTGTGCAACTGGCGCAACAGCATGGCTTTCCAGTTGTTCCAGGTGCCGGGACCGACGCCGCGGATGTCGCAGACGGTCAGCACCGTCAGCAGGTCCAGCCGTTTGCGGGTCTTCACAGCCTTGGCGAAATCGCGCAGCGTGCGCGGGTCAGACAAGTCGCGTTTCTGGGCCATGTCGGACATCAGCAAGTGATAGCGCACCAGCCATTCGACGGTCTCGCATTCCGATTTGTTCAGCCCCAGACGAGGGGCCACCTTGCGGGCAATCTGGGCACCAAGGACCGAGTGATCCTCGTCGCGGCCCTTGCCGATATCATGCAGCAGTAGCCCGACGTACAGAATGCGACGATTGACACCGCGTCTTAGGATGCCGCTGGCGACGGGCAGTTCCTCGATCAGCTCTTCATGCTCGATCTCGCTGAGCACTTTGATGCATTGGATCGTGTGTTCGTCCACCGTGTAGTGGTGGTACATGTTGAACTGCATCATCGCCACGATGGGCTCAAACTCAGGGATGAATGCCGAGAGCACCCCAAGTTCGTTCATCCGGCGCAGCGCGCGTTCCGGGTTGCCGTGCCGCAGCATCAGGTCCAGGAACAGGCGGCGGGCTTCTTTGTCGTTGCGCAGGTCGTCGTCGATCAGGTCCAGGTTGGCTTTGACCAGACGCATTGCATCCGGGTGGATCAGCATCCCTGTCCGCAGCCCTTCTTCGAAGACGCGCAGCAGGTTCAGTTTGTCCTTGAGGAATGCATCCTGATTTTCCACGTTCAGGCGGTTATGCACCACCTTATAGCCCGCTTTGACACGCGGAGTGCGGCGGAAAATCCGTTCCAGCAGCGGCGCGCTTTTGACATGCATCGCCTCCAGCTTGGTTAGGAAAATGCGGGTCAGATCGCCAGTTTCCGTAGCATAGCGGAAATAGTCCTGCATGAAATGTTCGACACCTCGGCGCCCGGCGGTATCCGCATAGCCCAGACGCTCTGCGACCTCGACTTGCAGATCAAAGTTCAGCTGATCGGTGGCACGATTGGTAACCAGATGCAGCTGACAGCGCACTGACCACAGGAAATCCTCGGCGGTTTTGAAGCTAACGAACTCGTCCTCGGTGAAGACACCCAGCTTGACCAGTTCAGCCGAGTTTTGCACCCCGTGTACATATTTCGCGATCCAGAACATGGATTGCAGATCGCGCAACCCGCCTTTGCCCTCTTTGACATTGGGTTCGACAACATAGCGCTGACCGCCCTGACGTATGTGACGAGACTCACGCTCGGCCAGTTTGGCCTCGATGAATTCGGCGGCGGTGCCCTTGAACAGATCGGCGTACAGGCGCTCTTCCAGTTCCTTGGCCAGATCAGTGTCGCCAGCCAGAACCCGGTGTTCCAAAAGCGCCGTGCGGATGGTGTAATCTTCTTTGCCCAGCTTGATGCAATCGCGGATCGTGCGCGAGGCATGGCCGACCTTCAGGCGCAGATCCCACAGGATATACAGCATCCCTTCGATCACGCTTTCGGCCCAGGGGGTGATCTGTTTGGGCGTCAGGAACAGCAGATCGACATCCGAATAGGTCGCCATTTCACCACGGCCATAGCCCCCAACCGCGATCAGGGCCATGCGCTCGTCTTCGCTGCCCTGAGGGTTCATCAGGTTGATCGAGACGTCACGGGCCGCGATCACCAGGCAATCGGTCAGCCAGGTATAGGCGCGCGTCGTTGGCCGGGCGCGGAACGGATCAGCGGCAAAGGCCTTGGCGATGGCCTCCATCCCGATCTGGCGGGCCTCGGACAAAATCGGCACCACAGCAGAGCGGATATCCGACGCATCGGTCACACCTTTGGTCGCCTCGGCAATCTGGGCGTCCACTTTGGCGGTGTCGAAAATAGTTTCTGCCGGACAGATCAGACTGTCCGGCGCATTAGGCATGTCTTTCATAGGTCTTCTTTATCAGAGGCCGCCACCACCAAAGGCGCGGGGGGCGGGGTCGATGATCACGACCTTCTTGTTTTGGATCTGAGCGACGGCCAGACCACGTTCATTTGTACCATCCCCGCGCAGGCGCAGGATACCGTTCACACCTTGGAAACCAGCGCCTTGTGTCAGGGCTGAAACTGTCAGCGCATCCTTGTGACCTGCCTTGACCAGGGCGCCGATCGCGGCGACTCCGTCATAGGCCAGCCCGCCAATCGAATGCGGTTGCGCCCCAAAGGCCGAGGCATAGCGATCCGAGAACCGCTGGGTCATTGTAGGATCAGGCATCGTGAACCACGCGCCCTGAACGCCCGGCAAATCCACCGTCTGAGCAGGGACATCCCAACGCGTCAGACCAATGTACTGGACGTTTTGCGGGTTCACGCCGGCCTCTAGCAGCAGCTGAGTGACCAGCGGCAATGCGCCATCGGTGTTTGCCGTCAGGAACAGCGCGTTTGCAGCGCCGCTTTTGACGGCTTTTTCGACGGCGGGGATGGCCGAAACCACACCCTGTTGCGAGAATTCATATCCCACGGCAGCGGCCATCGAGGCCCCGCCAGTGCGGCCAATAGCAGTCTGGATCGCGTTCTTGCCCAATTGTCCGGCCAGATTGGTGTCATGCGCGATCACGATGTTGCCTTTGCCCTGCGATGCGGCAAAGCGGACCATGCGATTGGCGGTGTTTTCAAAGGTCGGGCCAAGGATGAAAAGGTTCCCGCCCGCAATCGTCGAGTTGTTCGAAAAGCTAAGCACGTTCACATTCTTCGAGGCAACACCGACGGCCACCGCATTCGCCTCGGCGCTGTAAACCGGGCCCAGAATGATCTTGGCACCATCGCCAACAGCTTTAATGGCCTGTTGTTGCGCGGTGCCAGGGTCGCCCGCAGTCGAGTAGACGCGCAGGTCGATCTTGACCCCTTCCAGGTCTGCAATCGCCAGTTTTGCCGCGTTCTCAAGGCTTTGTGCCAGAATATCATCCCCGGCATTGCCACTGCCGCGCGGTACCAGCAGCGCGACAGGAACGGGTGACGATGTGTTGATCATCTGACCGCTGCCCATGGAAACGGGTTCACATGCAGCCAGAACAATCAGGCTTAGCACGGCGAAAAGGCGGGCGATCAGGTTGCGGGGGGTCGATAAAACGGCGAACATAGACTGGCTTTCACTCCCTCAGGGCAGGCGCACCGCGCCTCGCATCTTTGGGCGCAATAATAGACACCAATAGGAAGGGGTCCAGTGTTGAATCCGCAAATTGCAACGCTGCAGCCGGGCTTGTACCTGATTGCCACACCAATCGGGACTGCGCGCGACATCACATTGCGCGCGTTGGACATTCTGGGCTCGGCCGATGTGCTGGTGGCCGAGGACACGCGTAGCTTGCGCCGCCTGATGGAGATACACGGAATCGCGCTGGGGGACCGCCCTTTGCTAAGCTATCACGACCACAATGGTGACAAGATGCGCCCGCGCCTGATGGGCCTGCTGGCTGCAGGAAAATCACTGGCCTACGGGTCCGAGGCAGGCACCCCCATGGTCGCAGATCCCGGTTTTGATCTGGCCCGCGCCGCGCGCGACGAGGGGCATGCGGTTGTGTCTGCGCCGGGCCCCTCGGCTGTTGTGACGGCGCTGACGGTGGGGGGGCTGCCGACGGATCGGTTCTTTTTCAATGGGTTCCTGCCTAACAGCTCGGGCCAGCGGAAATCCGCCCTGACCCTTCTAAAGGATGTTCCCGGCACATTGGTTTTCTACGAATCGCCCAAGCGGATCGCCAAGATGCTGCGCGACGCAGCCGAGGTTTTGGGGCCAGAGCGCGAGGCAGCCGTCTGTCGTGAGCTGACCAAAAAATTCGAAGAGGTCATCCGCGCACCCTTGGCCGAATTGGCGCGGATTTGCGACGAAAGAACCCTGAAAGGCGAGATCGTCGTGTTGGTCGATCGCGCGCATTCACCCTCTGTTAGCGAAGAGGAGCTAACCTTGATGGTAAAGGATGCGTTACAGAACGGATCGGTGCGGGATGTCGCCGATCAAGTGGCGCAGAAAACTGGCTTGCCCAGGCGGCAGGTCTATCAGCTGGCGCTTGGCCTAGAACGGGAAGAATGACGAAACCACATGCATCGGGCACGCAGGCGCGCCGACATCGCGGGCGGATGTCGCATCTTTTTGGTCAAAGTGCCGAAGAACAGGTTTTGCGCGCCTATGAAGAACGCGGCGCGACTGTTTTGCAGCGCCGATGGCGTGGGCAGGCCTGCGAAATAGACCTGATTTTGCAGGACGCGAAGGTGTTGGTTTTCGTGGAAGTAAAAGCCTCGAAATCCATTGAAAAGGCGATGAACAGCCTGCGCCCTGCGCAAGTTTCGCGCATAAAACGTGGAGCCGAGGAATACTTGCAGAACGTGCCCACCGGGTCGCTGACGGATGTTCGGTTTGATCTTGCCTGCTGCGATGGAACGGGACGCGCACAAATTTTTGAAAACGCGTTCGGACATTTCTGAATTGCCTCCCCCGGCCCCTTGCGCCATGTAATGGCAAGCAAGCAAGGGAACCGCAGATGAAAATCGCTTTTCAGATGGACCCGATCGGGCCGATCGACATCAAGGCTGACAGCACCTTCCGTATCGCACTAGAAGCGCAAGCGCGTGGGCACGAGCTGTTCTATTACACCCCGGACAAACTGGCCTATGAAGAGGGGCGCGTGACTGCGCGCGGTTGGCCGTTGAATGTGCAGATGGTCGAAGGCGACCACTATGCGCTGGGCGAAGAACAAGTCGTGGATCTGGCCGAATATGATGTGGTGTGGCTGCGGCAGGATCCTCCCTTCGATATGTTCTATATCACCACGACCCATTTGTTGGAGCGGATCCATCCCGAAACCTTGGTGGTCAATGACCCGTTTTGGGTACGCAACTATCCAGAAAAGCTGATGATTTTGGATTTCCCGCAGCTGATGCCGCCGACCACGATCGCCCGTGATCTGGCGACCATCCGCGCGTTTAAGGATCAGCATGGCGACGTGATCCTTAAACCGTTGTATGGCAATGGCGGCGCGGGTGTGTTTCGTCTGACCGAAAGCGACCGAAATCTAAGCTCGCTGCATGAGCTGTTCACTGGATTCTCGCGCGAGCCGTTGATCGTACAGAAATACTTGCCGGCCGTTGCTGCTGGCGACAAGCGTGTGATTCTGGTCGATGGCGAACCCGTCGGGGCGATCAACCGGGTGCCCCAAGCCGGCGAGACCCGCTCCAACATGCATGTCGGCGGACGGCCCGAGAAAATTGGCCTGACCGAGCGCGATCTGGAGATTTGCGCCACTATCGGCCCGCGCCTGAAGGACAAAGGGCAAGTTTTCGTGGGAATCGACGTCATTGGGGACTATCTGACGGAAATCAACGTTACATCTCCCACCGGCATACAAGAGCTCGAGCGGTTCGACGGCACGAATACTGCCAAACTGCTGTGGGAGGCGATCGAGGCAAAGCGCGCTTGATCCTTAGCTATTTTCCGGCATGAAATTCACCCGGAACGAGATTGCCTCGGCCACGTGATGGCGCAGGACACGGTCCTCGCCATCCAAATCGGCGATGGTCCGGGAAACTCGCAAAATTCGGTGATACCCGCGCGCGGACAGGCCGAAACGTTCGGCAACCCGGGCCAGAAGGGCCTTGCCCTCGGCATCGGGGCTGGCGAATTGATCCAGAATTCCGCCTTCGATATCTGCGTTCACACGGACGTCAGGAATGTCATCATATCGCGCGTTTTGCACGTCGCGGGCGCTGGTCACGCGGTCAGCAATGGTCGCCGAGGGTTCGCCGTTCGCGGGTAAATCCAGATCGGTATAGGCCACGGGCGGCACCTCGACTCGCAGGTCAAATCGGTCCATCAATGGGCCGCTGACCCGGCCCAAATAGTCCTGTCCGCACACTGGCGCACGGGTGCAGGCGCGCGCTGGGTCCGAAATGTAGCCACATTTACAAGGGTTTGCTGCGGCAATCAGCATGAACCGGCAGGGATATTTCACATGGGCGTTGGCGCGGGCCACCATGACCTGACCGGTTTCCAAGGGCTGGCGCAGGGTTTCCAACACGGTGCGCGGAAATTCGGGGAATTCGTCCATGAACAGCACGCCGTTATGCGCCAAGCTGATCTCTCCGGGTTTTGCACTGCGTCCGCCACCGACAATTGCCGCCATCGAGGCTGTGTGGTGGGGTTCGCGGAACGGGCGCGCGCGGGAAATTCCACCTTCGTCAAGTAAGCCTGCCAGCGAATGGATCATCGAGGTTTCCAACGCCTCGGCGGCGCTAAGCGGGGGCAAGATGCCAGGCAAACGCGCGGCCAGCATGGATTTTCCTGATCCGGGTGCGCCCACCATCATCAGGTGATGGCGTCCGGCGGCGGCGATCTCCATCGCGCGTTTGGCGCGCTCCTGGCCTTTGACATCGCGCATGCAGCGGCCCAGCGGGTCTTCGACGACCTCTCCGGGTTTGGCGGGGGGCAAGGGGGATTGGCCGGTATAGTGGCGCACGATGTCAGCCAAACCCTTGGCTGCGATGACCTGGCAGGCGCCGACCCAGGCGGCCTCGGATCCAGACGCTTTGGGGCAAAGCAGGGTGCGGTCCTCTTCGGCGGCGGACATCGCTGCGGGCAGAGCGCCGATCACCGGCACCAGTGACCCGTCCAATGACAATTCACCCAAGGCCGTTGTGCATGCGACCGCGTCTTCGGGGATGATTTCAAGCGCGGCCAACAGTGACAGCGCGATGGGCAGGTCGAAATGGCTGCCCTCTTTGGGCATGTCGGCGGGGGACAGGTTAATGGTGATGCGTTTTGACGGCAGTGCGATGGCCAGCGAGCTTAGCGCCGTGCGCACGCGGTCCCGCGCTTCGGACACGGCCTTGTCTGGCAGGCCCACGATGGAAAATGCGGGCATGCCGGGGGTCACGGCGCACTGCACCTCGACCGGGCGGGCGCTGACGCCTTCGAACGCGACAGTATAGGCCTTGGCGACCATGATATTCCCCAATCCATCAGAGTTAACAAAGGTTAAGCGCCTGGGGATTGAGGAATGGTTAACGGTTTAGAGACGCGCTGGGAAATGCGGCCACGCCTTGGGGTCGTTCACAGTTCTGGGCCAGGCCAATCGCGCGTCGCCAGATCCATCGCATAGGGCACCGGGTCATAGGGTTTGTCGAGTCCCATGGCGCGCCAATGGCGAAATGCCGGATCGGCCAGGGTGGTGTCGACATAGGCTTGCACCAGCTCGCTGACCGGCAGGTCGTGGCCCGCGATCCGCGCTGCCACAGGGGCATAGAACGCGTCTGCGATCGAGTACTCTCCGAACAGCCAAGGCCCCGCAGCGCCGAACTGGTCGCGCGCAAGGCTGAACAATTCTTCGATCCGGGCAAGGTCCTTGAGAACGCCTTGGCTAGGGGTAAAACCGACATATTGATGCAGCAATTGCATCGGGCAATCATTGCGTAACGCACTAAATCCTGCATGCATTTCCGAGGTCAACCAGCGCGCCAAAGCCCGCGCTGCGGGGTCGATGGGCCACATCCCAGCCTCGGGATGACGTTCTGCCAGCGTCTCGGCCATGGCCAAGGTTTCGCCGATGACGATCTGTCTGTCGATGCGCATCGTGGGCACCAGACGGGCGGGGGCAAGGTCTGCCAGATCCTCGGCCATGGTGCCATCATAGAGCCCCACCATTTTGGTGGTCACTGGGATATTGAACTTCTCAAACAACAGCCAGCCACGCAAGGACCAGCTCGAGAAACTCTGGTCACCAATAAACAATTCATATCCCATTTCAGAACCTTTCCTGTAATCGTTACCGCAGGTTAGGCTGGAATGGACGGCAGACAGAAATGAATTGTTTTGCGCAATCCCATCACGGAAGGTGATTGATCGCCCCGGCCCGCCATTGCCCGTCTGACAGGCGGATTTCGGTAACCGAGAGGTTGTCGATTTTGTGCGAAAAGGCCTGATAGGCGGACAGGTTCAAGGCGGTCTGCACTTGGGTCAGGATCACTCCGAAATGCGCGACAGCGACAATGTCGCGGCCCGGATGCGACAGCAGCAACCGCGAGACCGCGGCATCTACGCGGGCCGTGACGTCGTTCCAGCTTTCGCCCTCAGGCGCGCGCACCTCGCCTGGGGTTTCCCAATATGCGCGCAGATGCTGCTGATCCTCGACATCCTTGGGGCTCTTCATTTCCCAAGCGCCGAAATTGATCTCGCGCAAGTCAGGGTCATGCGGCAGGCGCGTCCGGTCGCGCGCAATCGCATCGGCGGTCGTCACCGCGCGGGTCAAATCAGAGGAGACCACCAGCGCGTTGTCAGGCAAATGGCCGTGCAAACGGTCCAATTGAGCCTGATCGGACAGGTCAGCGGGCAGGTCGGTCCAGCCGACCATTGCCTTGGCGTGGGTCGGGCCATGGCGGACCCAGAAAAAGCGGCTCATGGCAGGGTTCCTTTCAGCGCAAGCGGCAATCCGGCCATCACGGCAACCACCAAATCGGCCTGAGCGGCCAGTTTTTGGTTCAACAGGCCCTGCGCCTCGCGGAACTGCCGGGCCAGCGCATTTTCGGGCACGACAGACATGCCGACCTCGTTGGAAACGACCACAATGGGGGCCTGACACGAGGCCAAAGCGGACAGAAAAGCGGATTCTTCGGCCTCTAGATCATTGCCATCCAACAGGTGGTTGGACAGCCACATCGTCGCGCAATCCAGCAGAACGGCTTGATCAGAGGTTGCGCTGCTTAATGCGTCTGAAACATTTAGAGGGGCCTCGATCGTGGTCCAATTCGGGCCGCGCTGGGCGCGATGTTGATCCACCTTGGTTCGCATCTCGTCATCCCAAACCCTTGCAGTTGCAAGGTAAATTCGGTTCTCGGCACCGCGTATTGCCAGGTTTTCCGCCCACAAGGATTTGCCCGATCCGGCCCCGCCCAGCACCAGGGTCAGCTTATCAAGCATCTTTCCTACACCTTATTGTGAACCATTCTGCCTTGTCGTGCGTAACACTCCTGATCCAAATTAAAAAGAGCGTGTTCTGCGCACGCAGATTGGCGGATTAGATGGCACTTGATTATCCCAAAGACATGTCGCTTTCGCGCGTTGCGATGAAGGCCGAGCTGTTGGATGCCGAGACCGAGTTAAAGCTGGCCTATGCCTGGCGCGACGAGCGTGACGAGGCCGCGCTGCATCGGTTGATCACGGCCTACATGCGCTTGGCGATCTCGATGGCGTCCAAGTACAAACGCTATGGCGCGCCGATGAACGACCTGATCCAAGAGGCAGGTCTGGGCCTGATGAAGGCCGCCGACAAGTTTGACCCGGACCGTGGCGTCCGGTTTTCGACCTATGCGGTCTGGTGGATCANNTGCGCAACTGGTCGATGGTGCGGACGGGGACGACCTCGTCTCAGAAATCGTTGTTTTTCAATCAGCGGCGGGTTCAGGCCCGGCTAGAGCGTGAGGCGATGGCGCGGGGCGAGGCTTTGGATCGGCATCAGTTGCGGCACATGATCTCGACCGAGATCGGCGTGCCCCTGCGCGATGTCGAGATGATGGAGGGGCGGCTGTCTGGCTCGGACTTTTCGTTGAACGCCACGCAATCCTCCGAGGATGAGGGCCGCGAATGGATCGACACATTGGAGGATGACAGCGCCCAATCGGCCGCGATCGTCGAAGCGCAGCATGACCGCGAGGCCCTGCGTGATTGGTTGATCGAAGCAATGGGCGCCCTGAACGAGCGAGAGCAGTTCATCATCCGCGAGCGCAAATTGCGCGACCCGGCGCGGACCCTGGAATCGCTCGGCAAAGAGCTGAGCCTTTCTAAGGAACGTGTCCGCCAACTGGAGGCCGCGGCATTTGCCAAGATGCGCAAGCAACTTGAAGGCAAATCCGAAGAGGTGCATGACCTGTTGGAATGAAAATACTTCACTTTGTCCTGCCGCTTTTTGCGGCCACATCTGCCTTTGCCGGGGCCGTGCCAGAAAAAATGGCACAGGCCCAGATCGTTTTCCTTGGGGAAATTCATGATAATCCCGAGCATCACGAAAACCAGGCAGACTTCGTTACGGCTCTGAAACCGATGGCCGTTGTGTATGAAATGCTGACAGAAGAGGTGGCCTCTGGGTTGTCCGTTGCGGATTTAGCGACGCTTGAATCGTTAGAGCAGGCAACCGATTGGGCGACCTCCGGCTGGCCTGATTTGTCCATGTATTTCCCGGTTTTCCAGGCCGGACCCAAGGCGATTTATGGCGCGGCCTTGCCCCGTGATCAGGCGCGTATCGCCATGAAAAACGGGATCGCCGACAGTTTCGGCCCGGAGGCTGCGAGTTATGGCCTGACGAGCCCCTTGCCCGAGGATCAGCAAGCCGAACGTGAGGCGCTACAAATGGCCGCTCATTGCGATGCGCTGCCGGAAACACTGCTGCCTGGGATGGTGGATTTACAACGGTTGCGGGATGCGATGCTGGCCCGCGCGGCTCTGATTGCGCTTGACGAAACGGGCGGGCCGGTCGTGGTCATCACCGGCAATGGGCATGCTCGCGCGGATTGGGGGGCGCCCAGCTATGTCGCGTCTGTGCGGCCCAAGGTTGCGGTTTTTTCAGTGGCGCAGACCGAGGATAACGCTCAGCAAGATCCCGCGTTTGATCTTGTGCTCTTTGCGCCGCCCATTGATCGGCCCGATCCCTGCGCTGCGTTCAAGTGAGCGCTCTTGTCAGCCCCGCCGCCGCGTCCTAGTGTCGGCTCGTTCCAACCAAGGGGGCTGAGATGCTGGCAAATAAGCGGATTCTGTTGATTATCGGTGGCGGTATTGCAGCCTATAAAACGCCCGAGCTGATCCGGCGTTTGCGTGAACGCGGCGCGGCTGTGACGCCGGTGATGACGCGCGCAGCCAAGGAATTCGTGACCCCGCTCAGCCTGTCCGCAGTCGCGGGCGAGAAGGTCTATGACGCCTTGTTCGACCTGACGGACGAGGCCGAGATGGGCCACATTCAGTTGTCGCGCAGCGCGGATTTGGTGGTGGTCGCCCCTGCCACTGCCGACCTGATGGCCAAGATGGCGTGGGGGCTTGCGAATGACATGGCCTCGACCCTTTTGATGGCCACAGACACGCCGGTGATGATCGCGCCCGCAATGAATGTGCGCATGTGGGATCACCCTGCAACTCAGAGGAATCTGGCCACTTTACAGGCCGATGGCATCCGCCTGATCGGTCCCAACGAAGGTGATATGGCCTGTGGTGAATATGGCTCTGGCCGCATGGCGGAGCCGCTGGAAATTGTCGCCGCCGCCGAGGCCGCGCTGTCCGATGGACCGCTAAAGGGAAAGCGGATCGTCGTGACCTCTGGCCCGACGCAAGAACCAATTGATCCGGTGAGGTATATCTCGAACCGCTCATCCGGGGCGCAAGGCACCGCGATTGCCCGTGCGCTGGTGGCTCTGGGGGCCGAAGTGGTGTTCGTTACGGGCCCCGCCGATGTGGCTCCGCCAGAAGGTGTGCAGCTGGTGCGGATCGAAACGGCCGTCCAGATGCTGGATGCGGTGCAGGAGGCCTTGCCCGCAGACGCCGCGATCTTTGCCGCAGCGGTCGCCGATTGGCGCGTGACTGATGCGGTCAGCTCAAAGATGAAAAAGCAAAACGGTGAGATCCCGACGCTGAGCTTCACCGAAAACCCCGATATTCTGGCGACCATTAGCCAAATGGATGCGGGACGCCCCGAATTGGTCGTGGGGTTTGCTGCGGAAACTGACGACGTGATCGACAACGCCATGGCAAAGCGCAAGCGCAAGGGCTGTGACTGGATTGTGGCCAACGATGTCTCACCCGAAACGGGGACGTTTGGCGGTACGCAAAATACCGTTCACATTGTGACTGAGGGTGGCGTCGAGGATTGGCCGAAAATGGCCAAGGAGGCAGTTGCCCGCCAACTGGCGGCTCGGATTGCGGATGCCTTGGGATGAGTATTTGCAGAGCAAAGAAAGGGTTTTTCGCGAAATGGTAATCGTTGCACTGAGCTGGACTGATGAGGCTGATCGGGATTTATCGTTGCCCAGTTATGAAACCAAGGGCGCGGCGGGGGCCGATTTGCGGGCCAATTTCGGCGTGGATTTGCGCGAGGTCGGCGTGACGTTGGACCCAGGTGAGCGCGCTTTGATTCCAACTGGCCTGCGTTTGGAGATCCCTCTTGGGTACGAGGTACAGCTGCGCCCGCGTTCAGGTTTGGCGCTGAAACACGGGATAACTTTGCCCAACAGCCCCGGCACAATTGACAGTGATTACCGTGGGCCATTGGGGGTGATTGTGATGAATGCGGGGACGGAGCCGTTCCATATTCAGCACGGCGATCGTATTGCTCAGATGATTGTGGCGCCGGTGGTGCAGGCGGTGTTCGACGTGGCTGCTGAGTTGTCAGATACGGCGCGAGGCGCGGGCGGCTTCGGCTCGACCGGTCGGGGCTGATGGCGCTGGTTCTGATTCTGGCCGTCGCCTTGTGGGGCATTGGCATGGTGATGGGCGCGCCTCTGCGGGTCCGGTTTGTCATGCTGGTGGTTTTGTGGAGCGCGGTGGTTCTGTTGCATCTGGTGCTGCCAGACGGCAACGCGTTACGTGTCGCGACGGGCGGTGAGGCCGCGCCCTGGCTGATCTTTGGCGGGCTGTTTAGCCTGGTTTTGATCTATCGCGCGGGCTTGCTGTGGTTGCGGTCTCGTGTTGCGGAGCCAGAGCCTGAAGCCAAGCCGAAAGGCACGTTTTCGCAGGTTGAACTGAACCGCTATGCCCGCCACATCGTATTGCGCGAGATTGGTGGCACGGGGCAGAAACGATTGAAAAACGCCAAGGTTTTGGTGATTGGCGCTGGCGGATTGGGCTCTCCTGCTTTGTTATATTTGGCTGCCGTTGGCGTGGGCACCATCGGGGTGATTGACGACGATGTGGTGGACAATTCTAACCTGCAACGGCAGGTGATTCACCCAGATGCGGCGATTGGTATGCCAAAGGTGTTCTCGGCCCAAAAGGCCATGGAGGCTCAGAATCCGTTCGTTGCGGTGCGGCCGTACCAACGTCGGTTGAGCGCTGAGATGGCGGATGACCTGTTTGCGGAATATGACTTGATTTTGGACGGGACGGACAATTTCGCCACGCGATATTTGGCGAACGAGGTGGCGGTTCGTTCTGGTAAGGCTTTGATATCCGGCGCTTTATCCCAATGGGAAGGGCAGATTAGTGTGTTCAACCCAGCCCAAGGTGGCCCTTGCTACCAATGCGTTTTCCCCGAGGCTCCGGCACCCGGTCTGGCCCCATCCTGCGCCGAGGCGGGGGTGATCGGGCCGCTGCCGGGCGTGATCGGAACCATGATGGCGGTCGAGGCGATCAAGCTGATCACGGGGGCGGGGGCTCCTTTGCGCGGCGAGATGTTGATCTATGACGCATTGTGGGGCGAGACCCGGAAAATTACCCTGAAAAGGCGCAGCGACTGCCCGGTTTGCGGCGAAACGGCCTAAGCGGTCTGGACGCTGGGCACAGGGGTGACTACCTGTTCTTGCAAAGGAGAATTCGCATGACCAATCCGCTTTTGTCCGCCTGGGAGACACCATTTGAAATTGCGCCCTTCGCGGCCATTCAAGACGCCGATTTCGCACCCGCCTTTGCCAAGGCTGTGACCGCGCACGAGGCCGAAATCGCGGCGATTGCCAACAATCCTGACGCTCCGACCTTCTCAAATACTGTCGAAGCAATGGAGGCCGCGGGCGCCGCGCTGGACAAGGTCTTGTCGGTCTTTTTCACGGTTGCGGGGGCAGACAGCAATCCCGCACGCGAAAAGTTGCAGGTCGAGTTTTCGCCGAAACTGGCGGCGCATTTCTCGGCCATTTCATCGAATAAGGCGTTGTTTTCACGGATCGCAGATTTGTGGGCACGCAAAGATACGCTGGGCCTGACTGCTGAACAAAACCGCGTCCTTATGCTGACCCATCGTAGTTTTGTTCGTTCGGGCGCAGCGTTGGAAGGTGCTGAAGACGCCCGTATGGCCGAAATCAAAGGCAAGCTGGCCAGTCTGGGAACGGCCTTTACGCAGAATCTTCTGGCTGACGAACGCTCTTGGTTCATGGAATTGACCGAGGATGACTTGGATGGCCTCCCTGATTTTGTAATCCAGGCGATGCGCGCGGCGGGTGACGAAAAGGGTACGGTCGGCCCTGTGGTGACGCTGTCACGCTCGATTATCACGCCTTTCCTGCAATTTTCGTCGCGCCGTGATCTGCGCGAACAGGCCTATGGGGCCTTTGTGGCGCGTGGGGCCAACGGGGGCGAGACAGACAACCGTAAGATTGCCGCGGAAATTCTGGCGCTGCGCGAGGAGCGGGCAAAACTGTTGGGCTATGACAGTTTCGCTGCCTACAAGCTGGAAACCGAAATGGCCAAGACGCCCGAACGGGTTGAAGAATTGCTTTTGGCCGTTTGGGAACCCGCCAAAGCGCAGGCCGAGGCAGACGCCAAAGTGTTGCAAGACATGATGCACGCGGACGGCATCAATGGCGATGTTGAGGCATGGGACTGGCACTATTACGCCGCGCAACGTCGTAAGGCTGAACATGATCTGGACGAGGCCGCTCTGAAGCCATACCTGCAACTGGATCGGATGATCGAAGCCTCATTCGCCTGTGCTAACCGGTTGTTTGGGCTGGAGTTTACCCCTCTGGACGTGCCGCTGTACCACCCGGATTGCCGGGCGTGGGAAGTGACCCGGAACGGCGCTCATGTCGCGGTTTTCATTGGGGATTACTTTGCGCGTGGATCGAAACGGTCAGGGGCTTGGTGCTCGGCAATGCGGGCGCAGGCGAAGTTCCCCAAAGTGCAGGCGCCCGTCGTGATCAACGTGTGCAATTTTGCCAAGGGCGAGCCGGCGCTGCTGTCCTATGATGACGCGCGCACGCTTTTCCACGAGTTCGGTCATGCGCTGCACCAGATGCTGTCGGACGTGACTTATGAAAGCATTTCGGGGACGTCCGTGGCGCGGGATTTTGTCGAATTGCCCAGCCAGCTGTACGAACACTGGCTGGAGGTGCCCGAGGTTTTGGCTGAGTTTGCCACTCATGCGGAAACGGGTGCTCCGATGCCCGCTGAAATGTTAGAAAAAGTTCTGGGTGCCGCGAATTTCGATCAGGGATTTGCAACTGTGGAATACGTTGCCTCGGCTTTGGTGGATCTGGCGTTCCATAGGGGGGCTGCCCCTGCGGATCCGATGGCCATGCAGTCCAAGATTTTGGGGGATTTGGGGATGCCTAAACAAATCGCCATGCGCCACGCGACCCCGCATTTCGCACATGTCTTTGCCGGGGATGGCTATAGCTCGGGGTATTACAGCTACATGTGGTCCGAAGTGATGGATGCAGATGCTTTTGCGGCCTTTGAAGAGGCTGGAGGCGCGTTCGATGCCGGAACCGCGCGGGATTTGGAGACAAATATTCTGTCGACTGGCGGCTCCGCTGATGCCGAGGAGTTGTATCTGGCTTTTCGAGGGAAGATGCCGGGTGTTGACGCGTTGTTGAAGGGGCGGGGTTTGTCGGCGTAAGGTTGGGGGCTTTGCCCCCTCTGGCCTGCGGCCATTCACCCCCAGAGTATTTCATGAGCAAAGAAGTAGGTATAAAAAAAGGCCCGGCGGGTGTTGCCGGGCCTCTGATATTGTTTGGCGTGGATTAGATCTTTTGGTCGTACTCGCCGACGCCGGGTTCGGTTTGGATCACGGCGTCCAGCTCGGCGAAGATGGCGCGCATCTCTTCCTCGCTGTCACTGCTTTCGCAGACCACCACCAGGTTCGGCGTGTTCGAAGAGGCGCGCACTAGGCCCCAGGAACCGTTTTCCAGGATCACGCGGGCGCCGTTGACGGTGACGACTTCTTTGACCTTTTGGCCGGCGAAGGTGTCGCCTGCCTTGGCCTTGGCGACCAGTTTTTCCACGATACGATCCAGGATGTCGTATTTTTCCTCGTCTGCAGCATAGGGCGACATGGTCGGGGTCGACCAGGTTTTCGGCAGCGCTTTGCGCAGGTCGGACATGGACATGTCGGGGTTGCGATCCATCAGTTTGCAGATCTCAACAGCGACGCGCATGCCGTCGTCATAGCCGCGACCAATCGGTTCGGCCAGGAAGTAGTGGCCGGATTTTTCGAAGCCTGCCAGAGCCTTAAGCGCGTGAACGCGGCGCTTCATGTGGCTGTGGCCGGTTTTCCAATAGTCGGCTTTGATGTCGTATTTTTGCAGCTCGGGGTCCGAGGCAAACAGGCCTGTGGATTTCACATCCGCCACGAAGGTCGAGCCGGGATAGAGCTTGGCCAGATCGCGGGCCATGATGACGCCCACCTTGTCGGCGAAAATCTCTTCGCCCTCGTCGTCGACAACACCGCAGCGGTCGCCGTCACCGTCGAAACCCAGGGCGAAATCGGCGCCCGAGGCTTTGACGCTGTCGGACATGTCGTGCAGCATTTCCATGGCTTCGGGGTTCGGGTTGTAGTTGGGGAAGGTGTAGTCCAGCCGGTTGTGGCTATCCACCATCTCGACGCCCAGTCGTTCGAACAGGGCGGGGCCAAAGGCGGCGGCGGTGCCGTTACCGCTGGCGCAGACGACCTTGAGCTTGCGCTTCATTTTATAGTCACCGACCAGGTCATCCATGTAGGCTTCTTGAACGCCGTCGACGAATTCATAGTTGCCGCCGGGGGCCGGTTCGCCCTTGCCGTTCAGCACGATGTCTTTCAGCTCGGCCATTTCGTCGGGGCCGTGGGTCAAGGGACGCTGGAAACCCATTTTCACGCCGGTCCAACCGTTGGGGTTGTGGCTGGCGGTGACCATGGCCACGGCGGGCGCGTCCAGATGGAACTGGCTGAAATATGCCATTGGGGTGATGCAGGGGCCGATGTCTTTGACCTGAATACCTGCTTGCATCAGGCCGATCACCAGCGCGTTTTTTATGGCCAGCGAGTAGTCGCGGTAATCGTTGCCGACGGCGATCACGGGCTCCAGCCCATGTTTGCGCATCTGGGTGCCGATCCCCAGACCCAGGGCGGTCATGCCGGGCAGGTTAATCTCGTCCGGGAATTTCCAGCGCGCGTCATATTCGCGAAAACCCGTAGGTTTGATCATCGGAGATTTGAGGAATTCCCAAGTGTTTGGGGTAACGTCGTAAATTGGTTTGGTCACGGTGATCTCACTTTTTGAAATCTGAAATAAGTTTGAAGCCAACACTGGTATGCCCAGCATAGCGGGGGAATACAACATTCTTGCGATGCAAAAATCAGCACGCGACAGTGTCGTGCTGATTTCGTTGGCATACCGGGGCGAATGGGGTCAGGTCGAGACCTGCTCGCGCAAGATTGAGGCCGTTAACGACACCATCAGGTAGGCCCCCGAAAAGATCAGAAAGGCCAGCAGCGTGTTTTCAAATGCACGCGGATAAGTCGGATCATCGGGGGGAACAGGGCGGACGCTCGTGGTCAGATAGCGGACCTGCCGGTTCGCCTCTTGCGCGGTTTGTTTTTCGTTTTGCAAGGCTGATTGTAGGAACAGATCAGCTGTGGCCAGATCGGCCTGGGCAATCTGGATCTGTGCAGCCTTGGCGGCCAGAGACGTTCCGCCAGCGGTGGCTTGCGTCAGGCGATTACTTTGCTTTTCCAGCTCGGCTTTCAGCAGGCGGACTTCTGTTCGCAGCGCATCGACCCGCGGTTTCGACGGTCGCGCGTTGTTCAAAAGGGTTTGTAATTGCAGCTCTTTTTCCTGCAACTGCAATTCGACGTTGTTCATCAGGGCGCGGATGCTGGCGATCTCGCCTTCGGGGTCCAGCAAGGTGCCTTCTTGCAGTTGCACCAATGTCACCTGGGCTTCGCGCCGTTCGCGTTTGGCCTCTATCAGGCTGGTGCGGGCCTCTTTCATCTGATCCTCGCGTTTGCGGCGGGACAGATCGTCAACCCGTTCCTCGGCATAGCCAATCAGCTGTTCGGAATACTGGGCGCTGACCTGAGGATCCGCGGCAGCGACCTCCATCCGAATCACGCCTTCGGTGGGGTCGTAACCGATTTTCACGTTGTTTTTGTAGATGCTATACGCGGCCTCATCCGAGGCTCCAACGTCCAAACGCTGAATCGGGTCGATCCAATCCTGGCTAAAATGCGCTTTGAATCCAATGTCTTGTTCCAGCCGCAGCATCGCGTCGCGTGATTCCAGATAGGATTGCACGGCGATTGCGTCCTGGTTGGTGGCAAATTGCGTGCCGCTTAGCAGGCCCCCGAGGGCCGAGCCGCCGACTGCGTCCGCCTCGAGAATCAAAAATTCGGATTTGGTGGCATACATTGGCGTCGCAACGGAAAAGAAATACCAGCCAGCCAAGAATGTCGGAAGAAAGACAAAGAAGGCCAGGCGCGACAGCAGCGCCAGTGATTTGCGGCGACGACGTTTGGCAATATCCCGTTGAATTTGCGAGATTTCCTGCACGCGGCGATCAGCCGGGCTGAGCTCGGTCGAAGGGAGCTGCGGTTTCTCGACAGGTACGGTTTGCGGCAATTGCACCTGTGGCTGTTCGGTGGTGGCTGGCGCCTGATCCTGCGGGACCACAAGCTCCAGCATGTTGGTGCGTTGGAACGGGTCGATCCCTTTGGCGCGCAGCAAGCGAACCGCGTCAAAATCCGACGTCGGCGACAAGCCGTTTTTCTGGGCGACCCTGCGGGCCATGCGCAGCTGACGACCGGTCAGGCCTTCGCGGCGGATCGTGTCGATGTTGTTTTCCGCCGCAGTTTGACGCGGCGAGGCGATATCAGCGGGCGGCTCAACAGGGGGCTTAGATGTCGGTTGCTGGACCGAGGACAGGTGACGTTCGGGCTCGTCCGGTTCGGGAATGACGGGCGCAGCTTCGCCAACGCTGGGATGACCCATCGCAAGCGGTTGACCCCGACGGATCCGGAACTTTTTAGCCTTGGGTTTCGTAGTCATACAGCCTTTTCGCCTCTTCCAAGGTATCAAACATATGCAGTTTCCCGTTCATCAGAACGGCTGCCGAACTCGCAAATTTTTCCAGCGTGCGGGGCTGGTGGGACACGATGATCACGGTGGTCGTGCGCAAACGCTCTTTTAGCAGATCGCCGGCCTTTCTGTTGAATTCCACATCCGTTGACGAGGGCATGCCTTCGTCAATCAGGTAGATATCGAAATCCAGCGCCAGCATCAGCGCAAAGGAAAACCGTGATTTCATCCCCGAGCTATAGGTGCCCAGCGGTTGGTCGAAATATTCGCCCAGACCACACAGCCAACGGCAGAATGCCTCGACATAGTCCGGATCCAGCCCGTACAGACGCGCGATATAGCGGCTGTTTTCCACGGCCGAGTGTTTGCCGACCACGCCGCCCATGAAACCCAGCGGAAAGCTGATATTGCAGTCGCGGCGAATCATGCCTTCGTCGGGTTTTTCAAGGCCCGCCATCATATTGATCAGGGTCGTTTTGCCCGTGCCGTTCGGTGCCAGAATTCCTATGGATTTTCCCACATCCACGCGAAAAGACACGCGGTCAAGGATCACCTTGCGCTGGGTACCTGTCCAAAAGGACTTACTGACGTTGTCGAACTCCAACATGATGGGTTCTCTTGTTGCTCCTGCCTATCTGAATAACGGCTGTGTCTTACGACCTGTTTAACCAAGTTCTTGAACCGCAAGTCAGATCACAAGAACAGAAAGCATGTTTTCTAGACCAAATTATGGCCCATAAAAGCCGAAACCGGTCCCATTTGGAACCGGTTTCGCAGATTTGTGATTGTTTGAGCGGGTTACAGCGACCGCTTTTCGACCCGACAGACGATGCCCGCGATAATCGAAACGATGGCTGCGCCAAAGCTGAGCAAGGCGCCCATCTTGGCCGCGTCCTGAACCTCGCCCGCAGGAAAGGCGACCGTGGCCACGAACAGCGACACCGTGAACCCAATGGCCGAGACACAGCCGATCACGAACAGATCAATCGTGCGCATCCCCTGTGGCAAGCCCAGTTTCAGCACATGCGCGCCCAAAACGCCCATGACCAGCACCCCAAGGGGTTTGCCGATCAGCAGACCTGCCAGAACCAGCCAGGTCGGGTCTCCGATCGAGGAAAACACGACACCGGCATTCAGCAGGCCAAAGAAGAACAGGACAACTTCGACCGGGTGTTTCAGCGCGTGTTCGATATCGTTCAGCAGGTCGTGCAGATATTGCTCGGCCTCGCTGAAGAACCCAAAGGCGCGGTCCGCATGTGGGATCGTGGGAACAACTGGCAGCAGACCCAGCGCCGGGTGAATACCCGCCCGCATAAAGCCATACCAACTGACGCAGGCCGCAATCAGATAGGGCCAATAGCTGAGCTTTTTGCGAGCCCAGGTCGAATTGGGGCGTGCTTGATTCCCGCGATCCAGATAGCGCGGCAGCCAGTTGGCCAGCACAAACACTGCAATAGCGGCCCCCAACGAGGCCAGCAGCCATTCCGGGGCCAGCTCGCCCGAGGGATAGAAGATCGCCAGAATGATCAGCCCAGCCGCATCGTCAGCAATCGCCAACAACAACAAGAACCGCACAGCCGGGTGACCGGCGCCAAACACCAGGCGGCCCACCAAATACGAGAACGCGATGTCCGTGGCGGTGGGGATCGCCCAACCGTTCTTGACCGCTTCGTAAGTATCCGAGCCCAGGAACATGGCCAGACCCAGATAAACCGCAATCGGGCCGAACATACCGCCCGCAGTGGCGATCAGTGGTGTGGCCGCCTTTTTCCCGCGCAATGAGCCATTTTCCAGGATCACCGCCTCCCACACTTCTTTTGCGGCTATCGCAAAAAAGAAGGCCATCAGCACGTCATTGACCAGATAGTGCAGTGTCAGCGTCCGATGCCCGTCATGCAGGTGCCCGATGGGCGCATGGTCCCAAATGACGAACTCGACAAAGTGGTGATAGCTTTCGGGGTTTGTGTTGGCCCAGACCAGAGCGATCAATGCGCCGAAGATCAACAACAATGAATAGTTGGTGACGAAATTCCAAACGCGATACATGCCTCTCCCCATCATGTTTTTTTCTTTCCCGAGGTCTAGGCCATCCGCCGCATCTGGGCAACCAAAACTGCCGTGAGCCTGCCGAAAACCACCGACGGGCGTGGCTTTCGCGACTTGAACACGCGTTGTTGTCAGCCTACCAAAACTTATGGGTACATTGGCGCAGGATATCACGGCATGTCGGCTGTGCGCGGATCGGTTTCGGGCAACGGCAACGCAGCATGCGCCAAAACCGGTTGCGTGGTTTCAGCCGACCGCGCGCATTTTGGTGGCCGGGCAAGCGCCGGGGATACGGGTGCATGAAACTGGCAGGCCGTTCAACGATGCCTCGGGGGATCGGCTGCGCGACTGGTTGGGGGTCGGGCAGGACGAATTCTATGATCGCGACCGTTTTGCCTTTGTCCCGATGGCCTTTTGTTTTCCTGGCTATGACGCGCGCGGATCTGACCTGCCCCCGCCAAAGCTGTGTGCCCAAACGTGGCACGCACAAGTGATGCAGGCGCTTGGCCAAGTGCAAATGATCGTGCTGGTCGGCGGTTATGCGCAGGCGTTTCATCTGCCCGGTCGGATGTCCGTGGCCGCGCGCGTTCAAAGCTGGCGCGACCATGCGCCGGACCTTTTCCCCTTGCCTCACCCGTCCTGGCGCAATACCGCTTGGCTGCGAAAAAATCCGTGGTTCGACGCCGAATTGCTGCCCGAACTGCGCAGCCAAGTCCGAAAGATCCTTGATGACCCAGACTCTGCATGACACCCCGCTGGATATCGCTCACGCCCAGATGATGGCCGACGAAGGCGACGATGCCGCCCGTTTGCGGTTCTATGAACGCCTGGCCGATTGCGAGCTGTTTTTGCTGCTGCTCGAAGAACCGGTTGACGAAAACGTCTCGCCTCAGGTGTTCGAGGTCGAGGGGCAGTCCTTTGTGCTGGTCTTTGATCGCGAGGAACGTCTGGCAGATTTCGTTGGGCAGACAGCGCCTTATGCGGCCCTGTCGGGTCGGATCATTGCCAATTTGCTGGCACAACAAGGCATGGGGCTGGGGCTGAACCTCGAGGTCGCGCCATCCTCGATCCTGATCCCGCCGGACGCGATTGCGTGGCTCGATCAGACCCTGGACAACGCCCCATCCGAGGCCGAGGCCAAGATTGACGAAATCACTACCCCCGCTGGCCTGCCCGAAGCGTTGTTGACCGGGCTCGACACTAAACTGGCCACCGCCGCCGGGTTGGCGCATTGCGCATATCTGGTTGGTGTGACCTACGAAAACGGCGTGCGCTCGCACCTGCTGACCTTTATTGACGCGGTCCCGGGCGCAGAATCGGCATTGGCCAAAGCCGTGTCCGAAGCGCTGGTTTTCTCCGGCATCGAGGCGGGGGCGTTGGATGTCAGCTTTGCCCGTTCATCGGATGCGATGGCGGCGACGCTGGCGAAATGGGGCTTGAAATTCGACTTGCCGCAGCCCGCAGAGGCCCAAGAGGTCGGGCGCGCAGCCCCAGGTTCAGACCCCGAAAAGCCGCCAATTCTGCGCTGATCAGTACCCCAACTGGCGATCAACCACATGCAAGAGCGGCTCGTCTGCTTCGCCCTGCCGGATATTTTCGGCAATGACCTCGGACGCGGTTTCTGGCCGGGTTTCCGAGGCAATATGCGGCGTCACAGTCACACGTCGATGCGCCCAGAATGGATGCGCCGCAGGAAGAGGCTCAACGCGGAAAACATCCAGCGTGGCATGCCCGATCTGACCGCTGTCCAAGGCGGCAAGTAGCGCGTCATCGTCGATCAGCGACCCGCGCCCAGGATTCAGGATTGCCGCGCCGGGTGCCAGCAGCGACAGGGTGTTCGCGTTCAGGATATTCAGGGTCGCGGGCGTGTCCGGCAGCAGCAGAACCACGATTTGCGCCCCTTGCAGCGCCACCTTCAGATCGTCCCCATGCAGACAGCGAATGCCCGCGATGTCCTTGGCCGAGCGGCTCCAACCCGTGACATCAAAGCCCAGCGTCGCCAGAGCCTGAGCCGCCGCGGCCCCCAGCTCGCCCAGTCCCAGCACCGTTATCTTGCGGTCGCGTGACAGGGGGGGCACCTTTGGGTCCCAGACGCCGGACTGTCGCTGTAAAAAGAAGTCGATGTCCAGATGATGCCGCAGCACATGCCCGACCACCCATTCAGTCATCCCCTGTTTCAGACCATAGTCCACCATCCGTGCCAAGGGCTGCGTCAGGGTTTCATTCCCCACGATCGCCTCGACCCCGGCCCACAGGTTCAGCACGGCCTTGCACCGGGTATAGGTCGTGAAATCCTGCAAGGGCGAATCCGGAGCGTAGATGATGTAATCCACCAGTTCCGGGGCGCAATCTGTCCGCAGATCGACGTCCAGCCCGGCCCTGTCAAAGGCATCCCGCAACGGCGCCTCGTAGATCGGCCACCGCGAAGGGTGACCGGCGAATAGGACATTGATCATAGGTTACCTCGGTCGATGGACATGCGCGCTTTGCACCAGTCCAAAGGCGGCCAACAGCACCAACATCGCCGATCCGCCATAGCTGACCATCGGCAGGGGCACGCCCACAACCGGGGCCAGCCCCATGACCATCGACATGTTCACGGCGAAGAACAGGAAAAATGTCATCGCGATCCCCAGCGTCATCAATGAGGCGAACCGATCCTTGTTCGCAAGCGCCGCCGCGACACAGAACACAATGATCAGCGAATAGAGCGTCAGCAGAGACATCCCTCCGATAAACCCGAACTCCTCGGCCAAGGTGGTAAAGATGAAATCGGTGTGCTTTTCGGGCAGGAAGTTCAGGCGGGACTGTGTGCCTTGCATGTATCCTCGACCCGCCCAGCCACCAGACCCCAGGGCGATTTTGGATTGGGTGATATGATACCCCGCGCCCAAAGGTTCCTGCGCCGGGTCCAGAAAGATGTCGATCCGCTTGTATTGATAGTCCTTGAGCAGCTGCCACCCGGTGCCGCGTGATTGGAAAACCGCTGCGACCAGGCCAATACCAGCGGCGATTACGGCCGCAAAATATCCCCAATGCACCCCGGCAAAAAACATCATCGCGCCGCCCGCAGTCACCAGCAGGATCGACGTCCCCAAGTCAGGCTGTTTCAACACCAGCGCGGTGGGGATCATGATGAACAGCACGGGGAGCAATACCCACAGCGGATGCGAGGTTTTCTTGGTCGGCAGCCAGTCGTAATAAGCCGCCAGCAGCATCACCAGCGTGATCTTGGTTAATTCAGAGGGCTGCAACCGCATGAACCCCAAATCAATCCAGCGCTGTGCGCCCATGCCGACGGTGCCGAAAAACTCGACAAATAACAGCAAGGCCAGCGACAGCAGGTAGCCGACTCCGGCCATGTTGCGCCAGAACCAGATCGGGACCATGGCGACCACCAGCATCACCCCCAATCCCAGGGCAAAGCGCTTCATCTGAGGCTCGACCCAAGGCGTAAACGACCCGCCCGCCACGGAATACAGCATCAAAAACCCGACCGAGGCAACGGTGATCAGCAGCACTGCCAGGGGCCAGTTCAGCAACAACAGTTTGCGCGGGCCAGAGGGAATGGATTTGACGGAATACTCAAGATAACTCATGTGCGCACCCGCCCGCCCGAGCCAAAATCAGGGCGCTCGCGTTTCAGCCGGTCTTGCAGGGCCTTGATACGGTCGCGATCCTTGGCCGGATATGCCGCCAGCGGCGGGTCCTCGCCATAAAGCGCCTGCAAGGTGATGTCGCGCGCAATCGGCGCGGCAGCTTTGGAGCCACCGCCCCCATGTTCCACCACAACAGCCACGGCATAACGCGGATTGTCGAAGGGCGCGAAATTCACGAACAGCGCATGGTCGCGGCGTTCCCAGGGCAGGTCCTTGTTCTTGGTCACACCACGCGCGCGTTCAGCGGCGGTGATGTTGCGCACCTGGCTGGTGCCGGTTTTGCCTGCCATGCGCATATCATCGGGCAAAATTCGGCTGCTATAGGCGGTGCCACGGCGCGCGTTGGACACTTCGAACATCGCCCGACGGATCTGGCGCAAGTGATTTTCGTTGATGCCCAGACTGTCGCCGCTGCCGGTCGGTTGTTCGACCCCATCCACGGATTTCAGCAGGCGTGGCGTGACGGCTCGGCCCGTGGCGATCCGCGCGCTCATCACGGCCAGTTGCAGCGGCGAGGCCAGCACATATCCCTGCCCAATCGAGGCATTCACCGTATCGCCAATCACCCAATCCTGGCCGTGATTGGCCCGTTTCCAGTCCTTGGTTGGCGCGCGACCACGGGCGACGGCAGACATCGGAATATCATAGCGTTGCCCCAGCCCCAGCCGCTGCGCCATGGCGCTGATCTTCTCGATCCCGACTTTCAGGGCCACGTCGTAATAGTAGACATCACAGCTTTCGCGCAGAGAATCCTTAAGGTCTACATGGCCATGACCTGCGCGTTTCCAGCAGTGGAATCGTCGGTTCGCGATCTCTACATGGCCCGGACACCAGACGGTTTCCTCGGGCGAAATTACGCCTTCCTCTAGGGCGGCCAGCGCGGTCACCATTTTGAACGTCGATCC
>JBOEGN010000008.1:74119-82446 GCA_050633445.1 Thalassovita sp. | reverse complement strand
TTCATCGTGCCGGTCCATTCGCCGCTGATCAGGCGCGGCAGGTACATCTGTTTCAGATCGTCGCTGGCGTGATGCTCCAACGCTTCGATCTGGCCCTGCGTCAACAGCGGGCACAGCCCCAGCGCCATCGCGGTCGAGGTGACCATCTCGTTGCAAGCAGTGTTCATCACCAGCGGCAGGCCCATGCCGCCATGTTCTTCGCTCGCAGAAACCGCGATCCAGCCACCCTCGGCCATGGTTTTGAACGCTTCGGCATATCCGTTCGTGGTCCGCACAACGCCATTTTCCAGAACCGCTCCGTCCAGATCACCGTTGCGCTGCAATGGGAACAGGACCTCTTCGGCCATTTTCCCCATTTCGGTCAGGATAGCCGTCGTCATGTCCGGCGTCGCTTCGGCAAACCTATCCGTTCCGGCGATCGAGGCCATATCGACAATATTTTCGAAAATAAATTGGTAGTCCTCGACGGGCGCACGATACGGCATCTGGGTCTCCTTCTAACGGGACGGCTTGGAATTCAAGTCATACGCAGTTATTCAAAAATGCGTGCCGAAGAAAGTAGCTATCGGTCCGTTCGCATCAACCAAAACCCTGCGTCAAAGGCCATGACTGCCCACAGCACCCTTCATCTGACCCCCGCGCCTGCCGATATCACCCGCTCAGCGGACGTGCTTTCCGCAGGAGGCTTGATCGCCCTGCCAACCGAAACCGTCTACGGTTTGGGCGCGGACGCGCGCAATGACCATGCCGTGGCCCGGATTTTTCAGGCCAAGGGTCGCCCCCGTTTCAACCCGCTGATCGTGCATGTCTCCTCGCCCTCCGTCGCGCAGCGCTACGTCGAATGGTCCGAAACCGCGCAAAAGCTAGCAGAGGCATTCTGGCCCGGCGCGCTGACCTTGGTTTTACCCTTGCGGGCTGACGCTGGCCTGTCCCCGCTGGTCACTGCTGAATTGCCAACGCTGGCGGTCCGAGTACCCGCCCATCCTGTGGCGCAGGCTTTGCTGGCCGCGTTTGATGGCCCTGTCGCCGCACCCTCGGCCAATCCGTCGGGCAAGATCAGCCCGACCACCGCGCAGCACGTGATTGACGGGTTGTCAGGCCGGATCGAGGCTGTGCTGGATGGCGGCCCCTGCCCTGTCGGCGTGGAATCCACGATTGTCGGCCTGTCCGGCGAACCGATGTTGCTGCGCCCGGGCGGAGTCGCCGCAGAAGATATCGAGGCCGTATTAGGGGCCCCGTTGGCGCACCGAGATCAAGCTGACCCGCTGACCGCCCCTGGCCAGATGCTGTCTCATTATGCGCCGGGTGCGCGCGTGCGGCTAAACGCGACCCAGATTGACGACACCGAAGTCCTGTTGGGCTTTGGCCCAGTCGACTGCACGCTTAATCTGTCCGAAACTGGCGATCTGGTCCAAGCGGCGGCGAATCTGTTCCATCACTTGCATGCATTGGACGCCCTGAAACCGCAGGGAATCGCCGTCAGTCCGATCCCGATGCACGGTCTGGGCGTCGCGATCAATGACAGGCTGGCCCGTGCGGCGGCGCCTCGCGACTGAACACGCAAAAGTGAGAGACAGCGGGCCCTAGGCGTGGCCCGCATCCGAGGACAGCATCAACGCGTCCACACCCAGCGATTTCAGCGCGCCATCCCATTTGCCCTGATCAGGCAGATCGAACACCAGCTCCATGTTCGAATCACAGGTGAGCCAGGCGTTCTGGCTCAGCTCGTCCTCGAGCTGTCCAGGCCCCCAGCCAGCATAGCCAATAGCCACCAGCGCGCGTTCGGGCCCACGGCCCTTGGCCAGCGCCTCTAGGATGTCCAAGGTCGCGGTTAGACCGAACACGCCTTCGACCTTCAAGGTGTTGACAATGCTAATGTAATCCAAGGAGTGCAGGACGAAACCACGGCTTTGCTCAACCGGGCCGCCAAAGGAAACACCCATCTGACGGCTGTCGGGACCATGGGTGATTTCCAACTGTTCCAGCATGTCCGACAGGGCGACCTCGCCGGTTGGCTTGTTGATGATCAGACCCATCGCGCCCTCGTCGGAATGGGCGCAAATCAGGACCACGGACTGTTCAAATCGCGGATCCCCCATCAAAGGCATCGCAATCAAAAGCTTTCCGGTCAGGTTCAGCGGGGCGTTTTCTGTGTCCATGGGTTCAAGATAAGAACCCACGCCGCCCGGGTCCAGCGCTGGCGACACAAAAACCACGGTTGCGCGGATTGTCACATCCCCTCGCCGGAATGTGAGTTGGATTTGACCGGTTTTTAGCCCACATCAAAGGGATGATCAGAACAACACTCCTCTCTGCGCTTGCAGCCCTTGGCCTGACCGGCCAGATCGCAACAGCCCAAGATTTCGACCAACACGTCGTGTCGCTGGAGGTGCTGCCCGGTTGGCGCAGTGCGGATGGCACCCATATCGCGGCCTTACGGATCGAGCTTGCACCGGGGTGGAAAACCTACTGGCGCGCGCCTGGGGATGCTGGAATCCCACCGCTGATCAACTGGTCAGGTTCTGACAACTTGGCGAAATTCATGCCAGTATGGCCAACTCCCGAGGTGTTTTCGCAAAACGGCATGACCTCGGTCGGGTATGAAGACGCGCTAGTGTTGCCGATCGTGTTAACCCCAAAAGACAGGGCCAAACCCATCGCCCTGTCCGGCGAGCTGCAAATCGGGATCTGCAAGGATGTCTGCGTGCCTGCGGATATTGGTTTCAAGGCCGCACTGCCATTGGACAAGCTGCGCGATGCGACGATCTCGGCTGCGCTGACGGATCAACCCTATTCCGCCCAGATGGCTGGGGTGGGTCGTATCAGCTGTGATATCTCGTTGACCGAGGACGGGCTGGCGCTGTCAGCAACCGTACAAATGCCCAGCGCAGGCGCGCATGAATATACGGTCGTGGAAACGTCGGACCCCGAGATTTGGGTGGCCGAGGCTGAAACCACGCGCATAGGCAACACGCTGAGCGTGCGAACGGAAATGATACACATGACCGAAGATAGCTTTGCCCTGGACCGTTCGGGGCTGCGCCTGACCGTTCTTGGCAGCGATCATGCGGTGGATATTCAGGGCTGCCCGGCAAGTTGACGGGCCAGCCTAACCCGTCACGCCGGGCGCTTTAGAGCCGAGACCAGCAACGACAGCACGTATAGCAGCACGACGATCCCCAACGCTCCGACCAGGAACAGCGGCAGTCCCCCGGCGCTCGAGGCCATGGGCAGCGCCTGAAGGATCGGATGCTCTTGCCCCGTCACCAGCGGCCAGCCCATCGTCAGCGCCAGCCACCCAGCCAGCGCCAGAACAGCGGCCCCCATGGGCACCCAAACGCCCCGCACGCGTGAGGACCGGCGCAGTGCCGTGATATGCCGGCGCAAGTCGTGTTGAATGGCGATCAACGCAGGCACAACGATCAGCACCAACAGCATCCCGAACCCCAGCCCATAGACCAGCGTGATCACCGTGGGCCGCAAAAACGCCGCCTGTTGCGAGGTTTCATACATCAGCGGTGCAAGCCCCAACACGGTGGTCAGCGTCGTCAGCATCACCGGGCGCAAACGATCCGAGGTGCCCTCGACAATGGCGGGAATCACGCCACGTTCGGCTGCGTACTCGTCAATGGTCGTCACCAACACGATGGAATCGTTGATGATAATTCCAGTCATCCCGATCAGCCCGACGACAGTGAACATCGACAGGGGCACGTCCCACTGCGCATGACCATAAATCGTGCCAACCAGCCCAAAGGGAATAATCGCCATGACCACCACCGGCCGCGTCCAGCTGCTGAACACCCAGGCCAGCACCAGATAGATCCCGACAAGACACAGCGTCAGCCCCGTCATTGCGTCATTCAGAAACGCGTCTTCTTGCTCTGACAGGCCGGACATGCGCCATTCCACCTGCTTTTCGCTGGCGATTTTCGGCAGGATTTCTGTCTCGAGCAACAAGTTGATTTCCTCGGCGCGGGCGGGGTCATCCTCGGAAACATCCCCCGTGACCGAGATCAGCCGCAGCCCGTTTTCCCGCCGCACGGTCGAAAACCCAGACCGCGTTTCAACGCTGACAATATCGGCCAGCGGCACGTATTCCCCGCGATCTGTCCGCAGCTGCATGGTTTCCAGGAAATCGGCGGCCAGTTCCTCGTCGGGCAGTTCGACCCGGATCGAGGCACTGCGCGGCCCATCAGGAAAAGTCGCGGCCTCGAGGCCGTTCAAGCGGTGCCGCAGCACCCGCCCCAGCCCATCAATGGTAAAGCCTAATGCCTGCCCTTGCGGGGTCAGTTCCAGGATGATTTCATCTTTGTCGTAGGACAGGTTATCTTCGACGGCGGAGACTTCGGGAAAGCGTAACAGCTCTTCTTGCAGCGCTTCGCTAGCGGCCTTTAGCGTGTCAGCGGTGGCGCCGTAGAATTGCACATCCAGCGCCTCGCCACCGGGGCCAGATCGCCAGCCACGGAAGCTGATCGTTTCGACCATGGGATGACGGCGCACGGCGTCTTGCAGCTCGGCGACAAAGGCGAAACTGGAATAGGGCCGCAAATCAGCGTCGATCAGTTCGATCGAAATCCCACCCAGCTGGTCGGCATCCTTGGTGTCAGCACCGGGCAGCGGACGGCCCGAATTTCCGCCGACCTCGGCAATCACATAGTCCAGAGGGTTGGTGCCATGGCGCTGCTCGTATTCCGCACCCAAAGCCTCGGTTGCGCGCTGAAATTCACGCATCATGGCCAGGCTATCTTCGCGCGTGGCACCGGGCAGCATGGCGAAATTGCCCGTCACGCTGCCGCGTTCTGGCGCGTTGAAGAATCGCCACTGCACATCGCCCCGGATGAACACTGACGCCTGCCCGGCCAGCAAGACGCAGGCCAAGGCAATGACCGGATACCGCGCCCGAATAACCCCAGCGGTCAGGGGGCGGAACAGGTTGGTCCGCACCCAGCGAAAGCCCTTGTTTACTGTGCGCGAGGGCCAGTCATACCAGCGTTCTTTGGCGGCGTGTTTCAGCGCGTGCGCCATGTGATTTGGCAGGATCAGAAAACACTCGATCAACGAGGCGATCAGCACCACAATCACGGTAAAGGGGATGTCGCGGATCAGGTCTCCGAAGCGCCCCCCAACCGCTGTCAGGCCGAAAAACGCGATGATTGTCGTCAAGGTGGCCGAAAACACCGGCAGCGCCATGCGACGGGCAGCGGTCTCGGCGGCGCTGGTTGGTCCATGGCCGTTGCGCGACAGATGGTCAGCATGTTCCCCCACCACAATGGCGTCATCCACCACGATACCCAGCGTGATAATCAGACCGAACAGGCTGATCATGTTGATGGTCAGCCCCGCCGCATACATCAGCGCAATGGCCGTCAGCATCGATACTGGAATGCCTGCCGCGACCCAAAAGGCCGTGCGCGCGTTCAGGAACAAAAACAGCAGGATCAACACCAGCCCAAGCCCCATCAGCCCGTTTTCAGTCAGGATATTGAGACGCGCTGTGATGGCCTCGGCGCGGGTGCGGATCAGTTCAATCGAGACGCCTTGCGGCAATGTTGCCTGCATTTCATCCGCGACTTGCTGCACCTGGCTCTGGATCTTGATCGCATCGCCCGTGTCCGAGCGATCAACCCGTACCGAGACGGCAGGGTGTTCGCCCACAAAATAGACCCGGTTCCGGTCGCTGCCCAACAGGCTGACCGTCGCCACGTCGCCCACCGTCAGAACCGAGCCATCATCCCGTGTTCTAAGCGCAATGCCTGCAATCTCGCGGGCCGAGCGTTTTTCGACCCCGGTGCGCACGCGTGCATTGCCGCCACTGACATCCCCGGCGGGATCGGCGTCGACCTCCTCGGCGATAGCAGCCGCAATTTGTGCGATTGTAACGTCATGCGCCATCAGGTTCAGGCTGGGCACCTCGATCATGATCTGGCTGGCCGCGACGCCCCGGATAGTGCTGCGCGTCACTCCGACGGCAAACAGGCGCGTGACCAGCTCGTCAGCGAACAGACCCAGCTGATCCGGGCCAACCGGCCCCGTGATCACGATATCCGTCACCCGGTCACGCCAGGCACCCCGCTTCACGGTGGGGTCTTCGGCCTCGGACGGCAAAGTGGTCACGGCATCCACTGCCGATTGCACGTCATCTGCGGCGCGCGACATGTCCCAGTTCGGTTCGAATTCCAGATTGATGCGCGCGCGCCCTTCCGAGCTGCGGCTTTCGCTGCTGGTCACGCCTTCGACCACCAAAAGAGCGGGTTCCAGCACCTGTACGATGGCTGCATCCACATCCTCGGCCCCGGCCCCGTCCCAGGTTACGGTGACGGTCACATCATCCAGGATCACATCAGGGAAAAACTGCGCCCGCATCCGCGGAACCGCAGCCAAGCCCAAAACGATCAGCACGACCAGCAGCAAATTGGCCGCCGTTTTGTGCCGCGTAAAATAGGACAGAAAGCCACCTGCCGACGGGGGGATCATGCGGATCATGGATCAGCCTCCCATCCGGGATTCGAGCCGTTCGACCATTGCCGCCGGCACTTTATCCTTTTCCAATCCGCGCAGCAGTCGCGTTCGGATATCAGCCGGCATTCGGGTATTTGCCTCGACAAAGGCCACCAACTTGGCACGGCGTTCATCTGTCAGTTCGACCATCTCGGGTTCTTCGATGGTGGTTGCGGCCTCGCCCCGCAATGGGCGAACTTTGATACCCACGCCGAGCAATGGAGAGCGCTCTGCCACCACCTCGCGACCCAGCAGGTCCGCAGACCGCACCAGAACGTCATCGCCCTGACGTCGGATCAGGCGGACATCGACCGATTGCAGCCTGTCGCCCTCGCCCAGAACAAGCACCCGATCCGCAGCATCAAGCGCCGTCGCAGGCAAGCGCACCACCCGCTCGATCGGCGGTTCCTGTACAGCAACACTGACGAAATCTCCGGGTTTCAACCCCCGAGACTGCGCCAACCGCGCAAAAATCAAACGGCCGGTCTGCCCTTCGCCAACGGCGGCACTGTCGCGGACAATTTGCCCGTTGGCCGTCAGGTTTTCCCCATAGAGGTTCAGCACGACCGTGACCGGCGATTTCGCCAGCTGTCCGCTGTCATCCAGCAGCCGGGCGTATTGCGGCGTCGAGATACGGAACGAAACCTCCAGCGCGTTGCCGTCCACCAGCTTGGCCAGCACTTCGTTCTGCGAGACCAGCCCCCCCTGCACCACGTTCACATTGCTCAGACTGCCATCAAATTCAGCCTGAATAACCGTGTCAGCAAGGGTCCGTTCGGCCTCGGCCAGGGCAATGCCCGCGCGGTTCAGTTTTGTTGACGCCTGATTGACACGCGCCTCGGCCTGCGCCAGCGACTGACGGCGTGATACCACTGTTTGACGCGCCGAGGAGGCGGCAAGCTCAGCTGTTTCCACCGTCGCCTCGGTTGCGACGCCACGCGCGGCCAGATCCTGCGCCCGCTTAAAGGCCCGTTCACGCAACGCAGCTTGTTCCTTGGTTGCCGCCAGTTCGTCTCGCGCCAGCTCCAGCGCCCGCGCGGCCTCGCGGGTTTCAAGTTCGGCGTCCAGATGATCCGCCTCGGCACGGTCCAGAGCGTCCTTGGCATCTGCGGGGTCAATGCGCACCAAAACGTCCCCGGCTGTGACCAATCCACCCTCGGCAAAACCGTCAGCCAGTTCGATCACGGTGCCACGAACAGCGGCGCGAATTTCCAGAGTGCGCAGCGACTGCACCTCGCCGTAAGCCGACAGTTCGGGCCGCACAGTTCCGGGCACGGCAGGCACCACATTCACAGCAAAGATCCGTTCCCGAATCTGCGGCGCACGTGCCTCGCGGGACATGCGTTCTTGGAGGGCGTCAAAAACCATCGAGCCGGCATAGACCAGAAGGCCCAAAGTCACGGCCACCAGGAACAAACCGGTCAAGCTTTGGCGCAAGAATCGCATCAGTAACTACCCTTTTTGCAGGCCCATTTTGGGCTGACACATAAACCTAGCGGCATATGACATTTTGCCAAGGCACAAGCCTGTTACGACAGGCCCGGCTATTTCCGTCGCTTATGTTCTTCAAGACGTGGGAAAATTTCGACAAAGTTGCAAGGCATATGGCGGTAATCCAGCTGGTATTGCAGGATCTCGTCCCACGCGTCTTTGCAGGCGCCACTGCTGCCGGGCAAAGCAAACAGGTAAGTGCCGCCTGCCACCCCGCCCGTCGCGCGGCTTTGAACTGCGGATGTCCCGATCTTTTGCATCGAGACTATGGTGAACACCGTGCCAAACGCGTCGATTTCTTTTTCATAGACGTCGCGATGCGCCTCGACCGTGAC
>JBOEGN010000008.1:73787-74095 GCA_050633445.1 Thalassovita sp. | reverse complement strand
CGCAGCTGGTCAGCGATCTGGTCCCGCTCGTCCCGGATGATCTGCCGATCCGCCAGAATGTGCCCCGCCCCTTGCAGCCGATCCACCAAGGTCTGCCCGGATTTATCCTGATCCAGCCCCCGCGTATCCGAGACCGTCAGAACCGCGATCCGCACCGGAATGAACTCTTTGCTGTCGTCGATCCGCGCCATGTCTATCCCCTCTGCATCAACGCCAAACGCGCCGCCAATCCCACGAATATGCCTGCGCTGATCCGGCCCAGCCATGTGGCAAATCGGGCGTCCCCGGTCAGCCTGCGGCCAATCCCG
>JBOEGN010000008.1:0-73733 GCA_050633445.1 Thalassovita sp. | reverse complement strand
AGGATCACCTTGGGGTTGGTCAGGTTGACGATGAACCCTTGGGCAAGGGCGCGGCGGGCAGAAACGCCCGGCACCGAGCCGCCTGTGGGGCCGGCGCGCAACGATTGCCAGGCCAGCCACAACAAGTAACCCACGCCGATCCAACGAATGACATCAAACGCCCCCGGCATGGCCGAGACAACGGCGCTGAGCCCTAATCCGGCCGCCAAGGCATGTACGAATCCGCCCATCGCGATGCCTCCGCTGGCGGCGATGGCGGGGCCCGGCCCGCTGCGCAGCCCCTGGCCCAAGCAGAACATCATATCCGCGCCCGGTGTCAGGTTCAGCGCCAACGCGGCGGGGACGAAAGCCAACAGGGTGATCGGGTCCATTACAGCCCCTCAAGCCGCGCCTTCAAGCTTAGCAAATCCGCCCATGCTTCGCGTTTTGCATGGGGTTGGCGCAGCAGATAGGCCGGGTGGAACATGGGCAGCGCGGGGGCGCCAAAAGCCTCGGCCCAGTTGCCGCGCAGACGGGTGATGCCGCGTTTGCCCAGCCCCGCCTGACACGAGATATTGCCCATCAAAACAACGACTTCCGGCTTCACCAGTTCCACATGCTTGCGCAGGAACGGCAGCAGCATCTGGATTTCCTCGGGTTTGGGGTCTCGGTTTTGTGGTGGGCGCCAAGGCAGCACGTTCGTGATATAGACCGCCTTTGCGGCGTCTTCGGAACGGCGATCCATCCCGATCGCATCCAGCATCCTGTCCAGCAACTGCCCGGCGCGGCCCACGAAGGGGCGGCCTTCACGGTCCTCATCCCTGCCCGGAGCCTCGCCGATGATCATCACGCGGGCTGCGGCATGGCCATCACAGAACACCAGGTTCCGGGCACCGCGTTTCAGCTCGCAATGGTCAAACTGTTGCATAGCGGCGCGCAGCTCGTCCAAAGACCGCACCCGCGCGGCCATGTCCTTGGCCACGGCTACCGGGTCAATCTTGGGCTTGGGCACAGGGGCCGGCGGTTGGCCCTTTTTCGGCACCGGAGCAGCTTCGGCCTGCTTGCGTGCCTCTTCGGCGACGGCATAGCGATCAATAGGGGCATCGGCCAGCGCCTCGTCTGCGCCCAGCTCGATCTGCCACTCTAAAAGGGCAAGCGCCGTATGATAGTCCATCGCCGATTCCATGCGCCCAACCCTATCCCGGCCTGCACGGCTGTGAAAGGCAGCAAATCGGGCCTCTGCGGCACTGCCTTATCTTGCCCCCCGCCATGGCCCCACATATAAGCAGATCAAGCAAATCTGGAGGCGGCGATGACGTTCACGCAAAAGCATCTTCTGGGGATCGAGCCCCTCCACCCGACCGAGATCACCGCCATTCTGGACCTGGCCGATCAATACGTCGATCTGAACCGCCGTGATGTCAAACATTCCGACGCGTTGGCCGGGCTGACGCAGATCAACATGTTCTTCGAAAACTCGACCCGCACGCAGGCCAGTTTCGAGCTGGCAGGCAAGCGTCTGGGCGCGGATGTGATGAACATGGCGATGCAGGCGTCCTCGATCAAAAAGGGGGAAACCCTGATCGACACGGCGCTGACGCTGAACGCGATGCACCCCGATCTGCTGGTGGTGCGTCACCCGCATTCCGGTGCCGTGGACCTGCTGGCGCAGAAGGTGAACTGCGCTGTGCTGAATGCTGGCGACGGCAAACACGAACACCCCACGCAGGCCCTGTTGGACGCGCTGACCATTCGCCGCGCCAAGGGCCGCTTGCACCGGCTAAACATCGCGATTTGCGGCGACATCGCCCATTCGCGAGTGGCCCGGTCAAACCTGATCCTGCTGGGCAAGATGGAGAACCGCATCCGCCTGGTCGGCCCACCGACGCTGATGCCCAGCCAGATCGACCAGTTCGGCTGCGAGGTTTATCACGACATGCGCGAGGGGCTTCAGGACGTGGACGTGGTCATGATGCTGCGCCTGCAACGTGAGCGCATGGACGGGGGCTTTATCCCCTCGGAACGCGAATATTACCACCGCTATGGTCTGGACGCGGATAAGCTGAGCTATGCCAAAGATGATGCGATCGTCATGCATCCCGGCCCGATGAACCGCGGTGTGGAAATCGACGGCGAGATCGCCGATGACATCAACCGATCCGTGATTCAGGAACAGGTGGAAATGGGCGTCGCTGTGCGCATGGCCGCGATGGACCTGCTGGCCCGCAACCTGCGCGAATCCCGCCGCGCAACCGAGGTGATGGCGTGAGCGACCGGATCGAGGTTCCGGCAAAGGAAACCGGCGTTGTGCGCCTGTTCGCGGTGGATCTGCCCCCCGAAGAGATCGAGGATTTTGCCGATTTCGAACGAGAGGGCTGGCCGCTGATTTCTGCCCTGGGCATCTTTGATCTGAACCCGTCTTACGTGGAAATCTTCCCCGTTAAACAACTGGATGACATGGGCCTCGCGACCTATCTGACCGAAGCTTACAACATCTCCCCCGAAGACCTGAGGGATGATCGCACCGTGCTGAACAACGTCCGCGGGATTGTGGCCCTGATCTCGTCCTCGGCGTTTCGTGGCAAGGCGCAAACCCTGCGTCTGCATCACCCGTTGCGCTGGCTGGGCACCTGGTCGGAACCGCGACCTGAACTGGACCTGGCGCCGCTGCCTTCGGATGCGGCTAAGGGCATTTTGGGCGATACTGGCCCCGCAGAACCGCCGAAATTCCCCCGCTGGCTGGGCTGGATTTTACCTCTGGCCGGGATTGCAATCGGCGCCCTTATCTTCTTGCTCTCGCCCTTCGGAGGCTGACATGTACGGTTCCCTCACCCCCAACTACGAGCTTCAGAACGCCGAGGAATTGCTGCTGCAAATCCATCCGGATCGCTCGACCTATTGGCGCGATCACGCCTGGATGGCTGCTTTGGCGATGGCTGTCGGCATGGCAATCCTGTTTTTCATGGGCAATCCACATGTCTGGACCGGTGCGATTGGCGGTTTGGCTGCAATCGCTGTGCGGGCGTTCTATGTGGCCTCGGACGAGCTTAAGGCGCGCTGGGATCTAACCAACCAACGCTTACTGGGGCCGCAGAACCGCAACGTCCGCCTGTCCGAGATCAAGGAAATCCGCTCGTTAGGATCTGCGTTGCAGGTCGTCACGCAATCTGGTGACAAACATCTGCTGAAATATCTGGGTGATAAACCCGCCACGCGGGCGGCGATCGAACGCGTCCAATCCGGGGGGCGTCCATGACCCAAGGCTGGAACGGCATCCTGAATGACGGCGAGGAAATCTTGTGGCAAGGCCGCCCGGATGTCGGCCTGATTATTACGCCCAAGGCAATCGGGAAACTGATTTTTGGGCTGATTTTTTGCGGTTTCGCAGTGGTCTGGATGATCGGGGCCGCGCAAACGGGTGGGATTTTCTGGATGTTCGGGCTGATCCATTTCTTTGCCGGGATCGGCGTCATGGGCAGCGGCATGTTTTGGCCGGGCATTCAGGCGCATCACACATGGTATTCCCTGTCCAATCAGCGGGCTTTCATCGCGACTGATTTCCCCTGGTCCAGCCGCCGACTCAACAGCTATCCGATCACGGCCCAAAGCTCTTTGTCCTTCGAGGAAGGTCCGTTAACCTCGATCTTTTTCGCCAGCGAGGATTTTCGTCGCAAACGCCGCACGCAGACGCGCCGTATCGGGTTTGAGCGTATCTCGGATGGTCGCACCGTCTATAACCTGATGCGTGACATTCAACGCACTGATCGACAGGAAACCCACGCATGACGCTCTGGTCTCAGACATTGAACGAGGTGGTGTCCGCCCACCCCATTTACGGGCTGACCGCCAAGGGACCGATGCCCGCCATTCTGGGTGTCTTGGGCGGGTTTGGCCTGGCGATGCGATACGAGGCCCTGGCCCCCGCCGTCGTGATCGGGGTGCTGTTGATTGCGATGCCCTGGCTGGTGACACACTTCATTGACCGCCACCGCACCCGGTTCGAAATCTCGGCCAAACAGGCCATCCGTACCCAAGGCACGATCGAGCAAGCCCTTTTGTTTGGCACTACCGTCGACTACACCCTGACACGCGGCCCGATCCGCACTGCGCTGAACTTGCCGGGCGTGTTGCGCCTGAACAGTCAAACCGGGATTATGCGCACCTGGAGCCTGGCCTGGCCCGTTGCCGCCGAAAACATGACCGCGCTGGACGCGGCCCTGACCCAAGCACTTGAGGGGAAGAACGCATGACCACGACCCTGATCACCAACGTCCACATGATCGACCCCGAAGCCAGCGCGATCGAACATGGCTCGATCCTGCTGAAGGACGGAAAAATCGCCGCCCATGGTGCCGAGATTGCGATCCCCGAGGGGGTCAACATGATCGACGGGCGCGGTAAATACCTGGCCCCTGGCATTGTCGATATCGGCGTGAAAGTCTGCGAACCGGGTGAGCGGCACAAGGAATCCTTCAAGTCCGCAGGGCAAGCCGCAGCCGCTGGCGGCGTCACCACCATTGTCACCCGCCCTGACACTCTGCCCGCTATCGACAGCCCAGAAACGCTGGAATTCGCGACCCGCCGCGCGCAAGAGGCAACGCCGGTCAATGTTGTTCCCATCGCCGCGCTGACCAAGAACCGCGATGGCCGCGAAATGACCGAGCTGGGCTTCTTGCTGGATGCCGGGGCCGTTGCTTTTTCGGATGGTGACAACGTGGTCACCAACACCAAGGTTTTCAGCCGGGCGCTGACCTATGCCAAGTCTCTGGACGCGCTGGTAATCGCCCATCCGCAGGAACCGATCCTGTCCAAGGGCGCGGCTGTGACAAGCGGTAAATTCGCCTCGCTGCGCGGCCTGCCCGCCGTCACGCCCATGGCTGAACGCATGGGGCTGGACCGCGACATCGCCCTGTTGGAGATGACCGGCGCGAAATACCACGCCGACCAAATCACCACCGCCCGCGCCCTGCCAGCGCTGGAGCGCGCGAAACGCAATGGGCTGGACATCACCGCCGGCACCTCGATCCACCACCTGACCCTGAACGAGTTGGACGTCGCGGACTATCGCACCTTTTTCAAGGTCAAGCCGCCTCTGCGGTCCGAAGAGGATCGGATGGCCGTTATTGACGCGGTGCGGAACGGGCTGATCGACATCATCTGCTCGATGCACACCCCGCAAGACGAAGAATCCAAACGCCTGCCCTTTGAAGAGGCCGCATCCGGTGCCGTCGGGTTGGAAACCCTGCTGCCCGCAGCCCTACGTCTTTACCATGCGGGTGATCTGACCCTGCCGCAATTGTTCCGCGCCATGTCGCTGAACCCAGCGAGCCGACTGGGCCTGCCTGGGGGCCGCCTGACCACCGGTGCCCCCGCCGATCTGGTGCTGTTCGACGCCGACGCGCCCTTTGTCATGGATCGTGCCAAGCTGTTGTCGAAATCCAAGAACACCCCGTTTGACGGAGCCCGGATGCAGGGTAAGGTTCTGGCAACCTTTGTCGCTGGCGCCCAAGTCTTCGGAGAGCTGTGATGCCTGAATTAACCTCTGCGCAAACTGTGCTACTGCTCTGGGCCGCGATTGGCTATGGGCTGGGGTCGATCCCGTTTGGGATGGTGCTGGCCAAGACTATGGGGCTGGGCAATCTGCGCTCGATCGGGTCGGGCAACATCGGAGCGACGAACGTCTTGCGGACCGGCAACAAATTGGCCGCGTTCCTGACCCTGCTGCTGGACGGCGGTAAAGGAGCCGCCGCAGTCCTGCTGGCCCGTGCCTTTGCCGCCGAGGACGCCGCTCAGCTGGCGGGCGGCATGGCTTTCCTGGGACATTGTTTTCCGATTTGGCTGAAATTCAAGGGCGGCAAGGGCGTGGCGACATTCCTTGGCCTGCTGCTGGGGCTGGCCTGGCCCGTAGGTCTGGCGGCCTGTGCCACATGGCTGGTGACAGCGCTCATTGTGCGGATCTCCAGCTTCTCGGCGCTGATGGCGGCTGCGTTGTCTTCGATCTGGATGGTGGTGTTTGGCTATGGTCACATGATCGCGCTGGGCGCGGTTCTGACCCTGCTGATTTTCTGGACGCACCGCGCCAACATCGCCCGCATCCGCAAAGGGACCGAGCCAAAAATCGGCCAGAAATGACAAAAGCGCCCGTGTAACCGGGCGCTTTTCAGATCAGTAACTGAATTCGTCGTAAATCCGCGTCAGGTCACCATTCCAGTCACCGTGATAGCGATCCAGCAACTCGTCCGCCGGAGTTTTGGCGGTTTCGATGCTGTCCTCTAGCGCGTGCAGGAAATGGCGTTCGTCCTGCACCATGCCGCCCAAGCCACTGCGTTGACGTGCGATCAATCCCTTGCGTGAGATGTCCAACACTTCGGCGGCCAGGTCGATCATCCGACGACCGCCCACAATTGCCTGCAAACCACGAACGCTGGCCTCGACACGCCAGGCCTCGCGGGTTTCGGCATCCCAGTGCTTCACCAGATCCCAGGCCGCATCCAGGCTGGATTGGTCATACATCAGCCCAACCCAGAAGGCGGGAAGCGCACAAATCCGACGCCATGGGCCACCATCGGCGCCGCGCATCTCCATGAATTTCTTGATCCGTGCCTCGGGGAAGACCGTGGTCAGATGATCCGCCCAATCCGATAGCGTCGGCGTTTCACCGGGCAGCGCGGGCAGTTGCCCCTTAAGGAAATCACGGAAAGACTGCCCCAGCGCATTGATATATTGCCCATCGCGATAGACAAAATACATCGGCACATCCAGGACATAGTCCACGTACTGCTCGAACCCGAAACCTTCGTCGAACACGAAGGGCAGCATTCCCGTACGGTCCGCATCCAGATCGCGCCACACGCGCGCGCGCCAGGATTTGTGGCCATTGGGTTTGCCCTCAAAGAAGGGCGAGTTGGCAAACAAAGCGGTCGCAACGGGCTGCAACGCCAAGGCGACACGGAATTTCTGAACCATGTCCGCCTCGGAGCCGAAGTCCAGATTCACCTGCACGGTACAGGTGCGGTACATCATGGATTTTCCCATGGTGCCGACCCGATCCATGTAATCGGTCATCAGCTTGTAACGCCCCTTGGGCATCATCGGCATCTGGTCATGCGACCAGATCGGCGCCGCCCCAAGACCGATGAAGCCAACGCCAACCTTGTCAGCAATGTCTTTCACATCGCGCAGGTGGTCATTTACCTCGTCGCAAGTCTGGTGAATGGTTTCCAAGGGCGCGCCGGACAGTTCCAGCTGACCACCGGGTTCCAGGCTGACATTTGCACCGTCTTTTTCAAGGCCGATCAGCTTGCCGCCTTCTTCGAGCGGGGTCCAGTCATGACCGTCACGCAGCCCTTCCAGCACCGCCAGAACCGAGCGTTCGCCCTCGTAGGGGATCGGTTTCTGCGTGTCTTTGCAATATCCGAACTTTTCGTGTTCGGTGCCGATGCGCCAGTCATCTTTCGGTTTGCAACCGGATTCCAGGTACTCGGCCAGCTGGGCCATGCTTTCGATCGGCCCGCCGCCAGTTTGGGGAATGGACATGTATCGCTCCGGTCTTAGTCCCTCAGGTCCGGCCAGAATTGCGGTCTAAAGACGGTAAAGTCAATGCAGCGCGACAAGGTTTCGAGACCAGATCACAACATCGTTTTCGATGGGCTTTTCCAAGGCACGCAGCAAGGTTTCCATCTGAATCTCCGGCAGACCGGCAAACACATCATACAGCGCCGCTGCGCCGCTGGCCGTGACCGGAATTCTGACGGGCTGAAACCCACGCGCGTGCAGCAGCCAGTGGCGTGCCTCGTTTTGACCGGACAACGTGATCCGCGCCAAAGCTTCGATTGGCAGAACATTCCCACCTTCGGGGCTGAAATAGGTGATGGTGCCTTCGTTCACATCCACATGGCCCACGCCCCCAGCGCCCCGCCAGAACCGAGCGCGCCGAACGCCTAGCAACAACAACACGACGCCTCCGGCCACCAGCGCCCAGCCCAGCCATCTAAGCACACCAAAGGCCGTCAGCGCCCACCACAGCCCCAAACCAATCAACGCCAGCGCGGCCAAAGGCTCGGCCCAGCGTTTCAGTTCATTGGCTGCGTTCGGGCGGATCAGGCTCATGCGCTGCCCTCGTTCCAATCTCCAAGCGCTTGCTGCCAGACCGTAAGAGCCGCAACAGCCGCAGTATCAGCCCGCAGGATGCGCGGGCCCAAACTGACGACATGCGCAAAGGGCAAAGCGTGCAAGCGTTTGCGTTCAGCCGGGGAAAACCCGCCCTCGGGTCCGATCAGAATCGCCCATTTTCCGGGATTGGCCGCGGCCAGATCACGGGCTTGACCCGCCTCAGCCTCGTCACAGAACATCAGGTGCCGGTCCTCGGGCCAATCCGTCAAAAGCCGGTCAAGTTTCTGCAATTCCGTGACTTCGGGGACATAGGTGCCGCCGCATTGCTCGGCGGCTTCGACCGCATGCGCCTGCAATCGGTCCTGCCGGATCCGTTCGGAATTGGTGAACTCGGTCTGGATCGGCATGATCCGCGCGGCCCCCATTTCAGCCGCCTTTTCCACGATGAAATCTGTGCGGGCCTTCTTGATCGGCGCGAACAGCAGCCACAGGTCTGGCGGCATTTGCAACGGTTTGGTCTGCTCTTGGCACAGCAGCTCTCCGCCGCGTTTACCGGCCTGCGTGACTTCGGCCACCCATTCGCCATCCTTGCCATTGAACAGGGCAACACGCGCGCCGGTCTGCTGGCGCATAACACCGAACAGATAATGAGCCTGGTCCCGCTCTAGCGGAACCGTTTGCCCATCGCCCAAAGGATGGTCTACATAAAGGCGGATTTTCACAATCATGGACCCATTCTTATGCCCGAACACCCGCATATGCCAGAGCCGGAGGGCCAGGTTTCTGACGCGGTCCAAGGCAATTGGGTCGACCACCGCGCACCTGCCTTCTTGCGCCCTTATCTGCGACTATCGCGCGCGGACCGACCAATCGGGACGTGGCTGTTGCTGCTGCCTTGTTGGTGGGGGCTGGCCCTGGCGATTCTGCATGACGGTCAAACCAGCTGGCATGACCTGTGGGTGTTCATCGGGTGTGGGCTGGGCGCCTGGCTGATGCGCGGCGCAGGCTGTACGTGGAACGATATCACCGACCGTGATTTCGACGGCGCGGTCGAGCGAACCAAATCGCGCCCCATCCCCTCGGGGCAGGTTAGCGTAAAGCAAGCCGTGATCTGGATGGGCCTTCAAGCGCTGATTTCCTTTGCGATTCTGCTGACCTTCAATACGGCAGCGATTGGAATGGGCGTGCTGGCGCTGCTGCCTGTCGCGATCTACCCCTTTGCCAAACGGTTCACGTGGTGGCCTCAGATATTCCTGGGACTGGCGTTCAATTGGGGGGCCATGCTGGCCTGGGTTGCCCATACCGGCAGCCTGCATGTTGCACCGTTGATCCTGTACATCGCGGGGATCGCCTGGACCCTGTTCTATGACACGATCTATGCCCATCAGGACAAAGAGGATGATGCGTTGATCGGGGTGAAATCCACCGCGCGCCTGTTTGCCGAGAATACGCCCAGCTGGCTGCGCCGCTTTCTGGTGGCCACTGTGATTTTGATGGGGCTGTCGATCCTGGTGGCCATGTCCGGCCAGGCGGATCGTCCCTTTGCCATTCTGATCGCCTTGCTGGCACCGTGGGCCATGGGGGCGCATATGATTTGGCAGCTGCGGATCCTAAATATCGACGACAACGCGATTTGCCTAAAGCTGTTTCGCGCAAACCGCGATACTGGCTTGATCCCCTTGCTGTTTTTCGCCGGTGCGATGTTCCTGTGATTGCACTGGCCCCTTGTGCGCCTTAAAGACACTGGAAACACAAGACCGACAGGGCTCATGCGACTATCTTCCATTGCCATCATTTCGGCTACTTTCGGGGCAGCAGCTGTCCTGTCTGTTATTGGTGCGGGCTTTGCCGTGAACACGGTCGAGGACCAGTCCGAACTTGGCGTGCGCCGCGCGCTGGACGCGCAGCTGATGCACTGGGCCGAGGTCGAGGCGAATGGCCTCCAGGTTTTCCTGTCCGGCGAAGCAACATCCGAGGCCGTACGGTTTAACGCCCTATCCACTGCGGGCTCTGTTGTGGATGCCGCACGTGTGATCGACCAAATGACGGTAAAAGACAGCGCCGATCTGTTGGCGCCGACCTTCTCGGTCGAGATTTTGCGCAACGACAGTGGCATATCGCTGATCGGACTGGTGCCCGCCTCGACCGATCGGGCAACGCTGCTAAAAATCATCCGCCCCATGGCCGCCGAAGGCCGCGCCACCGACCTGTTAGAAGTCGCCGACTATCCTGTGCCCGCAGAATGGCACCGCTCGATGGACTTTGCACTGGACGCGTTAGAGTTTCTGCCCCGCAGCAAAATCTCGGTCACTGCCGGGGCCGTCGAGATCCGCGCCATGTCGGACAGCGCCAAAAGCAAACGCAAGCTGGAAAGCGAGCTGAAGCGGCGCGTACCGGATGACGTGGCGCTGACCCTGGACATCACCGCACCGCGCCCGGTCATCACACCCTTCACTCTGCGCTATGTCATCGACGACGGTGGGGCGCGGTTCGATGCCTGCTCGGCCGAGAGCGACGCCGCACGCGACCGTATCCTAAGCGCCGCCTACGCGGCCGGACTGGAAGGCACCGCAAACTGCACTGTCGGCTTGGGCGTCCCCTCACCCAACTGGGCGACGGCGGTAGAACAGGCGATCACAGCGCTGAGCGAAATGGGCCAAGGCTCGGTCACGTTTTCCGATGCTGACATTACCCTGATCGCGGCGGAAACGACCACGCAAGGGCAATTCGACCGCATCATCGGCGAGTTGGAAAACAACCTGCCCGACGTGTTTGCCTTGCATTCCGTTTTGACCAAACCCGTTGAAAAAGATGCGGCGACGGCCCCGCCTGAATTCACCGCCACCCTTTCCCCCGAGGGGCTGGTGCAGTTGCGCGGTCGGTTGGCCGACGACACCGCCCGGACCACCGTTGAAACCTTTGCCAAGGCGCGGTTCGGCAGCAAGTCGATTTACAACGCCGCCCGCCTGGACGAAGACCTGCCCAACCGCTGGAGCCTGCGGATCCTGACCGCACTGGACGGTCTGTCGCACCTGTCGAATGGCTTGATTGTGGTGACGCCTGACCTGATCTCGATCTCGGGCAAAACCGGAAATACGGAAACCAATGCTGAAATTGCCCGGCTGTTCTCTGATCAGCTCAGCGAAACGGACCGCTATGAAATCCGCGTGCAATATGTCGAGGCGCTGGACCCTATCGCCTCGTTGCCGACGCCCGATGAATGCGAGGCGGGCGTGGCCGAAATTCTGAAGACCCGCAAAATCAATTTCGAACCTGGCTCGGATAAACCCGATGCCGAGGCCGCGGTCATTTTGAACGACATCGCCGACGTTCTGCGCGGGTGCGAGGAACTGAAGATGGAGGTCGGTGGCCACACCGACAGTCAGGGCCGCGAAGGCATGAACCAGGCGCTCAGCCAACGCCGCGCTCAGGCCGTTCTGAATGCCTTGCGTGAACGCCAGGTGCTGACGGCCTCGTTCTCGGCCAAGGGTTATGGCGAGGCACAGCCCATCGCCGACAACGACACCGCAGAGGGCCGGGACGCAAACCGCCGCATTGAAATCAAGCTGATCCGCCCAAAACCCACGGTGGAAGAAAAAACGACGCTTGAATCGATGGAGCAACCAGCCCAAGAAGACGCTCAGAAAGATCAGGCCGCGACAGACGCCGCTGCCGAAGGAGGATCAGACGATGGATAGACTGAAGTTCATTATTGTCACCGCAATCGTTCTGTTCATCGCATTCTGCGTGGGCTGGTTTGCCAACTGGCTGATCCACCGCTTTACCCGTGTGTCGAAATCCGACATGGGCGAACTGGAGAAAATGGCGCAAGAACTGCACGAAGCCGAAGAGACCCGCGATCAGGCTATCACCTATTTGCAGCAGCGCGAGGCTGAGCTGACCAACCAACTGGCCCAGACCGAGGCCGAGCTGTCCGCCACCATGGATGGCCTGCGCGAAGCCCGCCACGAGGCCGAAGAACTGCGCGCATATGTCGAAAAGGCAAACGCGCCCGATTGATCGCTTACCAGCGGGTCAACGCCTCTTCGTCGGCATCCTTGGCAGCAACCCAATCGGCGCCGGACGTGGTGAATTCCTTCTTCCAAAAGGGCGCGCGGGATTTAAGATAGTCCATCAGAAATTCTGCCGCCTCGAATGCGTCCTTGCGATGGCGCGAGGCCGTTGCGACCATCATGATCCGGTCACTGGCCACCATCGGGCCGAAACGATGCAGGATCATAACATCCCCCAGCGACCAGCGTTCGCGGGCGTCAGCCTCGATCTTTTCCAGCGCCTTTTCGGTCATGCCAGGGTAATGCTCGATCACCATGCGATCCAGGTTGTCACCGGGCAGATCTCGCACGATGCCGGTAAAGGTCACCACCGCGCCCATATCCGTCTGAGCATCCGCGAAAGCCTGGGTTTCGGCCCCCAGATCAAAGGGCGCTTCTTGCACACGGACAGTCATCTTAGCCCCCTGTCATCGGTGGAAAGAACGCCACCTCGCGCACGCCATCCAGCGGCGCATCGAAATCCGTCAGTTCCTGATCCACCGCCACGCGCAGCGCCGAGAGATCGGCAAAAGCGGCGGCGTAACGCTCTTCGCGGGCGACAAGTTCAGCCACCAGATCAGCAACCGTCGCGGCCTGTGTGTCGATCTTTTCACGCGGAATGCCGATCCGTTCGCGCACCCATGCAAAATACAAAACGTCCATCATTTTTCGTCCCGTAGGTGTGGCTGCGCTTTGCGGAAGTAATCCCAGCCCGTGACCATCGTCAGAATGGCCGCGACCCATAACAGGATCAGTCCGGCATAGCCGCTGTAGATCATGCCATCCAGTTTCCAGTTCAGACCTTGCAGGTCTTCCTCGCGGCCCTCAAGGATTTCCGTAATCAAGGCCGCGTCCATGCCATAGCTGGACATGCCGAAGTAATGCTCGAACACGCCTTGCAGGAACAGAACGGCGATTGCGGTCATCTGGAACGTGGTTTTCCATTTGGCCAGCTTAGTCACCTTTAGCGTTCCCGCCGTGTCGCCCAGATATTCCCGCAACCCCGAGACAAAGACCTCGCGGAAAAGGATGAACGTCGCAGGCAGCACCAACCCCGGAGACATCGAGGAATAGCCAACGATCACCATCAGCGCGATCACGACCATGGCCTTGTCCGCGATTGGGTCCAGCATCGCGCCGATCTTTGTCTCTTGCCCCCACAGCCGCGCCAGGTAGCCATCGAACCAATCGGTGATCGCCGCCGCAAGGAACAGCATCAGCGCAAACCAGTCGGCATAGGGACGGGTAAAGTACAGAAACATCAGGGCAACGCCCGGAGCGGCCAACAGACGGATAACCGTCAGGATATTGGGGATTGTCCAATTCATGATGCTTCCTAACCCGTTAACACACGGCTGGAAAGTATCGTTTCGTCCAAAACGCGCAGCGCGGCCCAAGAACAATACCCCGGTATCCGCCATAACTAGCCCAAGTTTTGACACATAGCTGCAAGATATTTTCATCGAATTTTGTAGATTTCTGCGGTTTCTCCCGCTCGTCTAAGGAAAAGACCTTTGCACTGTCTGGCACCAGACATCATTGACCTACCTGTCGTCGGCACGTTGATCGTCCTATTGGGATCGATCTTTTTTGCGTTGTGGGTCTGGCACCAACATCAGTTCCCTGGCAAGCGATCGTTCATGGCCGCCGAGATTGGCATGTTGTGGTGGGTTTTCGCTGCCATGATGGAGCTGTCCAGCGCCAGTCTTGATTGCAAGATCTTTTGGTCGCAACTGGCTTGGCCTGGCATCGTTCTGATGCCCTCGGCCTGGGCGATGTTTCTATTCCACTACTCTTTGGGCCAAGACGATTCGCTACCGCAGCTGAAAAAATTCGCCCAGATCGTCGGGCCAGTCCTGATCTCGGTGGTGGCGTTCACCAATGATTTTCACCACCTTCTGTACGGCGAAGGCACCCGCCTGATCGAGGTCGACGGCCGCATGTCAGGCCAGTTTGATCACGGGCCGTTTTTCTTTGTCGCCGTCAGCTATGTCTATGCGTTCATGATGGCTTCTGTCGCGATCAGCTTTGCGACGTTGCGGCGAGCCAAACCTTCGCTACGACCGTTCTTTGTGACCTTGCTGCTGATCACGCTGGTGCCGCTTGGCGGGAATGCAGCCTATATTCTATGGGGTGTAACGCTGTTTGGCTTTGACCCGACTCCATTCATGTTTTCCTTTGTTTTGGCCGCGTTTGGTTGGCTGATCGTGAACAATCGGATGATGGATATCACCACCATTGCCCGCGACCTGCTGTTTGACGAAACCAACACGCCCACGATTATTTTCGACGACGAAGGCCACCTGTCCGGGCTGAACAAACCCGCCAAAAATCTGCTGGAAACCGAGGACATCCGTGTTGGTGCTCTTTTGACCGAATTGCCCCAGATCGGGCCGCTGGTCCGTAAGGTGATCAAGTCAGGACGGCTGCCCGCGCATACCTCGGTTGTCTGGGGCAGCAGCACCTTTGATCCGCGTCTGCACCCGCTGGCCAGCCCGATCAACCCGCGCGGCCCCGCGGTGGGCTGGACGCTGACCTTTATCGACATCACCGAACAACAGGCCCATGCCGACCTGATGGCCCGCGCCGCCCAGCAGGCGGAAACGGCCAACCGTGCCAAATCGGATTTCCTGTCGACTGTCAGCCACGAGCTGCGTACGCCGCTCACCTCGATCCAGGGGGCGCTGGACATTGTGCAGCTAACAAAGCCCGACGATTTGCCCGAACAAACCGCGCACCTGATCGCCATTGCCGCCAACAACACCCGCCGTTTGAAAACCATGATCGACGACCTGCTGGATCTGCAACGGATGGAGCAAGGCCTGATGGAATTCCGCATGGAGCACATGGATCTTGTGCCCATGATCAAAGAGGCAATCATCGCCAACAAATCCTATCTGGACAAATACGGGGTCGAGGCCGTGGCCGATTTTCCGAACACCCCCGCTCTGGTCATTGGCGATCAAAAACGGCTGCTTCAGGTGATGAACAACCTGCTGTCGAATGCGGCCAAATTCTCGGACGGGGGCACCAGTATCGAGGTGACGCTACGCCATCGCGACAGCAAGACCGAAATTCTGGTGCGCGATCACGGAGTTGGAATCCCGCCGGGCTGCGAAGACAAAGTGTTCGGGCGGTTCAGTCAGGTTGACTCTGCGTCGACCCGCGCGCGTGGCGGCTCGGGTCTGGGGCTGAACATCACGCAGGAAATCCTCGAGGCGCATGACGGCGCGATCCGCTATGAAAGCACTCTGGGCCAAGGCACGACCTTTATCGTTAGCCTGCCTGCGGCCTGATCAGCCCTTTTCGTGGAAGTACCCATAGATCGTTTCCGCCAGCGCATCGGAGACTCCATCCACGGCCTTTAGGTCCGCCAGATTGGCGCGACCGACAGCTTTGGCGGACCCGAAATGCGCAAGCAAGGCCTTTTTGCGCGCCGCGCCGACGCCGGGCACCTCGTCCAGCGGGCTTGCCGACACGGTTTTCGCCCGTTTGGCACGGTGCGTTCCAATGGCAAACCTGTGCGCCTCGTCCCGCAGGCGCTGCACAAAATACAACACGGGGTCGTTCATCCTTAGCGCAAAGGGCCGCTGTCCGGGGCGGTGAAATTCCTCTTTGCCGTGATCACGATCCACACCCTTGGCCACACCGACCATGGGAATGTCCTTAACCCCGAACTCTTCCATAATTTCCAGAACCGCGCTGACCTGCCCAGCCCCGCCATCAATCAACAACAGCTCGGGCCACAGCCCTTTGCTGCGATCCGGGTCTTCCTTGAGCAAGCGTTTGAACCGGCGGGTCAGCACCTCTTTCATCATACCAAAGTCATCGCCAGGGGTCAGGTCATCACCCTTGATGTTGAACTTGCGGTATTGGTTTTTCATGAACCCGTCAGGCCCGGCAACGATCATCCCACCGACCGCATGGGCGCCCTGAATATGCGAGTTGTCGTACACTTCGATCCGCTGTGGAGGGGCGTCCAGGCTGAACGCTTCGGCCAGTCCCTTCAGCAGTTTCGACTGAGCCGCGGATTCCGACATTTTCCGACCCAGGCTTTCGCGAGCATTGCGGGCGGCCCCGGCGACCAGTTCGGCCTTTTCACCGCGCTGCGGGACCAGAATTTCGACTTTACGACCCAGTTTCTGTGTCAGCGCCTCTTCCATCAGGTCCGTATTCTCGATCGGATGAGACAAGATCAGCTGTTTCGGTGGTTCCTTGGTGTCGTAAAACTGGCCCAGAAAGGCCTCCAGCACCTCGGCGGTTTCAATCTCGGCCCCGACACGCGGATAGAAATCTCGGTTCCCCCAGTTCTGCCCCGCACGGATGAAAAACACCTGAACGCAGGCCTGCCCGCCCTCAAGATGCAACGCGATGATATCTGCCTCGGACACGGTGCGGGGGTTGATCCCCTGGGCAGTCTGCACCTGCGTCAAAGCACGAATCCTGTCGCGCAGAGCAGCGGCGCGTTCAAATTCCATCGCCTCCGAGGCATCGGCCATTTGCGCGGCCAACGCCTCTTGGATCTCAGTTGATCGACCCGACAGAAACCGCTGAGCATCCTTGACCGAGGTCGCGTAATCCGCCGGGCTGATCTTATCCACACACGGCCCCGAGCACCGCTTGATCTGATACTGCAAACACGGCCGCGTGCGCGTTTCAAACTGCGAATCCGGGCAATTGCGAAGCAGGAAAACCTTCTGCAACTGGCTGAGCGTCCGGTTCACGGCACCCGCGCTGGCGAAGGGGCCGTAATAGGCGCCTTTTTCCTTCTTGGCCCCGCGATGTTTTTTGATCTGCGGATAGTCGTGCCCCGTCGTCACCAAAATATTCGGAAAGGATTTGTCATCGCGCAGCAGCACGTTATAGCGCGGCTTCAGCTGCTTGATCAGGTTCTGCTCCAGCAGCAGAGCCTCGGTCTCGGTTTTGGTCGTCAGGAACATCATCGAGGACGTTTCACGGATCATCCGCGTAATCCGCCCTGAATGCCCCGAGGGCCGCGCATAATTCGACACCCGCGCGCGCAGATTGCGGGCCTTGCCCACGTACAGAACCCGCGCCTGCGCATCCAACATCCGATACACCCCCGGAGAGCTATCGAGCGTTTTCAGGTAGGATTGGATCAAGGCGTACCCGGTCAAAACCGAATCGCTGGGCGGAGTGTCTGGCAGATCATCCATCATTGTTCAGAACGTATGATTCTCTGGCTTGGGCTGCAATCTTTGGACCCCTTGGGCAAGTATTATTCCGTCCACCAAACCTGTGGATAAGTCTGCATATAACTTGTAGGTATCCGCAAATTTCCCTTGTTTCCGGGCAGTTTCCGTGATTTGCACAATTATTAGGCATATAATTAAGCCATTGTTTTGTATGAATAAAATTTTTAACACATGGCAAAATACTGAAATCATTGACGTTTTTGTAACGCTTTTGAGACGGAATCGTTACCCGTGCACAACTTTCGGATAGGTGCACGTAAAATACTACTCTAGCCCCAGAATATCCGGCGTCTTCCAGCCCAGATGCTGTCCGCCGTCAACGCACAGCAATTGGCCCGTCACACCGGGGGAATCGAGGAAATATCCAAGCGCCCCAGTGATATCGGCAGGGTTCGAGCCGCGCTCGAGAATTGTGGCTTTGCGCTGTCGCTGGAAATGATCCTGGGTCTGGCGTCCGCCCTGCAAGGTCGGCCCCGGCCCGATGGCATTCACGCGCACACGAGGCGCAAGGCCCTGCGCCGCCGTTTGCGTTAAGGCCCAGAGCCCCATCTTGGCCAGCGTGTAAGTCATAAATTCGGGCGTCAGCTTGCGGACGCGCTGATCTACCATGTTGATGACCAACCCCTGCGCCACGGGTTCGCCCTGTGCATCCACGAGCGGATCGGGGACGTGCGCGGCCATGGCCTGCGTCAGCACGAATGGCGCGCGCAGATTGGACTCGAAATGGCGATCCCAGCCCTCGCGGGTGGCGGTCTCGAGCCGGTCATACTCAAAGATCGAGGCATTGTTGATCAGACAGTTTACGGGTGCGCTGAAATGGGCGCTGACCACGGGCATCAATGCCTGTACCTGAGCCTCGTCCAGCAGATCCGCATGAAAAGCCTGCGCTTGCACGCCCATCGCGCGTAGGGCCGCAACCGTATCTTGGGCGGCATCTTCGGAGCTGGAATAATGCACCGCCACGTCAAAGCCACGCCCGGCCAGATACTCGGCCATAGCACGGCCCAGTCGCTTGGCCCCACCAGTCACCAATGCAAGAGGCATGTCCGGATCTCCGTTGCTCAGGTCAGTACGCTGAGAACATAGATGACATAAAGCGACGTCAAGACCACACCCCAAATCCGGTTGATGTTCCATTTCAGGAACACGAAGGGGAACAACAGCAGCGACGCGCCCAGCATCACCCACAGATCAAACCGCAAGAAGGCCGGATCGACCGGGATCGGATGCACCAACGAGGCCACGCCGATGATGGCCAGCAGGTTGAACATGTTCGACCCGATCACGTTGCCCAACGCCACGTCCGCCTGACGGCGCAGCGCCGCCATCACGGTGGTCGCCAATTCAGGCAACGAGGTCCCAATCGCAACCAGCGTCAGGCCGATCACCGTTTCACTGATGCCGAAATCCCGCGCAATCGAGGTCGCGCCCTCAAGCAGCAGGTTCGCCCCCAGCGGCAGGCCAACAAGGCCCAACAACAGGAACATGATGATCTTCCACCAACGCATGCTGGGGTCAGCACCTTCGGGGTCTTCCAGATCAATCTCTTCGCCGGCAGCACGATGCGCGCGTGCATCCCGAACGGCATCCAAAAGGACAAAGGCCAGCGCCATCAGCAGCACCACTCCGCTGATCCAGTTGAACTCTCCCAAGAACGCAAGCGCGATGAACAGGACAGAGCCCGCGATCATCAGAGCATAGCTTTTGCGGGTTTCGCAATCCCCGGTATGCATGGTGGCCAGCAGCGCCGGAACGCCCAAAACCAGCAGGATATTCGCAGTGTTCGAGCCGACAACATTGCCCAACGCAATCCCCGGAACGCCCTCGAGCGCGGCGGTGATCGAGATCAGCAGCTCGGGCGCAGAGGTGCCAAACGCTACGATGGTCAAGCTGACGATCAGCGCAGGAATCCCGATCCGCAGGCTTAGATTCACAGCTCCGCGCACAAGCGCATCCCCGGCCAGCAAAAGGATCACCAGCCCCAATCCGGAAAACAGCCAATCCATACTCAGCGCACTCCTTTTTGGCAGGGACACGGGCCGCTGCCTATTTTGAAACGGCCACAGTTCTGGCAGCGTTTGGATTGTAGTTTCTTCTGACCGGGAAACCGCAGCTTGCCAAACATGGCCAGCACGGCCATGCCGATCAGGAAAAATGTTATGATCTTCAGGATCACGTCAGAGCCCGAAACGCGCATAGGCGGCGCGCTCCTCGATGCTGGTCAGGGCGTCCTCGGTCAGCTGCGCGCCAAAGCGTTGCAGCAACCCGCGACGGCGACCGTAACGGATGAATTTGACCTTCTCGCCGTACAGCTCTTTCAGTTTGGGTTCGACATGAGCCAGCCCGTCGATCAGGCCCAGCGCTGTGGCCTTTTCGCCCAGCCAGACGCGACCGGTAAACAAGTCCGCGTCATCGGCCAGTTTTTCACCGCGGCGCGCGCGCACATAGGTTTCGAACCCGGTATGCATATCGCCTAGAATTTCCTTCAGACGGTCCACGTCCTCGGGTTTTTCGGGCTTGAACGGGTCCATCATGGATTTGGATTTGACCGAAGTGTGCACGCGACGTTCAATCCCGTGCTTAGCAATGAATTCATGTGCACCAAACCCGGCCGAGATAACGCCAATGGACCCTACGATCGAGCCATAATCCGCCCAGATATCATCCGCAGCACAGGCCAGCCAATACCCGCCCGAGGCCGCGACATCCTCGACAAAGGCATGCACCGGGACCTCTTTTTCCTTGGACAGCCGCTCAATGCGCGCGGCGATCAGCGCCGATTGCACGGGCGATCCGCCGGGTGAATTGATGATCAGCGCAACGGCCTTGGGTTTGCCCTTGCGAAAGGCGCGTTCGATAACGGGCGCCATGGCCGCATCATTCAAAGGCGCACGACCGGTGCCGATCACACCTTGCAGGCGAATGACAGCGACGCGCGGAGGCGATTTCACAAAGGGAACAAAACGTTTCATATAGGCTCATGTAGAATGCCGGGTGTCGACAAACAAGGCGGGGCTTGGCATCACCCTGCGCGAACGCATGGGAAATGCGGGCGGCGTTGCCAAAATCCCGCGCTCAGTGCCAAGGGATCAGCCTCGTAATTTGGCGAACCAACCCTTTTTGGTTTCACCTTCCTCTTCGACTTCGCCCTCTGGTGCGGGTTCCAGAGCTTCTTGGAAACGTGTGAAAAATTCATCCGCCATCTTTTTGGCGAAACTGTCGATCAACCGGCTGCCTAACTGAGCGATTTTGCCACCGACCTTGGCCTCGACCTCATAGGTCAGGCGCGTGCCGCCATCGACCTCGCTCAGCGTGACATTGGCGCCGCCCTTGGCAAAACCAGCGGCACCACCTTTGCCTTCGCCGCTAAGCGTCAGGCTTTCGGGTTCGACCATGTCCGACAGTGTGACCTTCCCCTTAAACGTCGCCTTAACCGGACCGACCTTTTGCACCACGGTGGCGTCAAAACCGTCCGCGACCGATCCTGTGACCTCTTGCGCGCCGGGCACGCATTCCTTCAACACATCCGGGCTGAGCAATGCTGCCCAAACCGTTTCGCGATCCACTTGAATAATCCGTTCATCCGCCATCTTCATGGTGGCTCCCCCTCTGTTCGCTACCTGAGCTGCAACCTAGCGCGGGCAACAGGACGCGCCAAGGCACTCAATTGACATACCAAGGAAAATCACGCTTGACCGGACGCGCCTGCCCTCACACGCTGCCACCAGATACGCACCCGCAGGAGCGCCCATGCAAAACCTTGTCAAAACCGCCCGAGGGCTGCTGCCCGGAGTGGGACTTTCCATCGTGATTTGCCTTGCTGCGCTAGCATTGGGGCAACGCTATGGCGCCCCGGTGATGCCCTTTGCGTTGCTGCTGGGAATCTCGATGTCATTTCTGGCCCAGGACCCCAAGATCCGTCCGGGGCTGGAATTCGCGGCCTCTTCATTGCTCAAGGTCGGCGTGGCGCTGCTGGGTCTCAGGATCACGACAGACACCGTCGCAAAACTGGGATACGAGGCCGCGCTGGTGGTCGTCGGTCTGCTGATTTGCACGGTCTTTCTGGGCCGATGGATCGGGCGGCGCGCAGGATGGCCTGCGCCGGTGGCGCTGGTCGCGGCCAGTGCCGTGTCGATCTGCGGAGCGTCAGCGGCCTTGGCCATGTCCTCTTTGCTGCCCGGAATGAAAGAGCACCGCAGTCAAACCATGACGATCGTGTTAACGGCGACGGCTCTGTCGACGATCGGGATGGTCGCCTATCCGCTGATCGTGGACGCGTTGGGGTTTGATTATCACCAACAAGGCTTTGTGCTGGGGGCCAGCATCCATGACGTCGCCCAAGTTGTCGGTGCGGGTTATTCAGTGTCCGAAGACGTTGGCGAAATGGCCGTGTTAACCAAGATGATCCGCGTGGCAATGCTGCCGGTGATCCTGCTGGTTCTATCGGTGTCCGTCGCCCGCAGCGAAGGCCAGGCCGGGCGCATCACCTTACCGTGGTTCGTGGTGGTCTTTGTTGCTTTGGCCGTGCTGGCCAGCGCGGTGTCCCTGCCCGCAGCTTTGACCGAAGGCGTTTCGCACGTCTCTCGCAGCATCTTTTATGTGTCGATTGCGGCCATCGGATTGCTTAGCAACGTCCAAGAGATTTTTCATTCGGGTCACAAGGCGCTGGTCGTTTTGGGCAGCACCTCGGTGTTTCTTTTGCTGTCATCCATCCTGTTCGCGGCGATCCTGTACTGATCAACGGAACCGCCGCGATAAGGTTAGCCGACGATCTGAACCTCATGCTTGATCGTGCCGAACAAGTCCTGCCCGTCTGCCCCATCAACGTGCATGGTAACGGTGTCGCCGTGCTGCATGAACGACGTGTCGCCTTCGCCAGAGATCAGTTCGATGGCCCGGCGCTCGGCAATACAGCTTGATCCGACCTCGGCGTAGTTCGAATTGGCAACGGTGCCCGACCCCAGGATCGTGCCCGCAGGCAGATCGCGAGAATAAGCCGCGTGCGCGATCAATTCGTCAAAGCCGAACTTCATCTCTGCGCCATTGGCGCGCCCGAACTGCTGACCGTTATAGGTGATGTTCAACGGCAAGCAGACCCGCGCATTGCGCCATGCGTCACCCAATTCGTCGGGCGTAACGGCAATCGGCGCGACCGTACAGGCGGGTTTGCATTGCAGCCAACCAAACCCGGTGGCCATCTCGACCGGACCCAAAGCACGTAGGCTCCAATCATTGATCAATACGATCAGGCGGATGTATTTTTCAGCGTCCTTGGCCTTGGTCCCCATTGGCACCGCATCCAGAATGACGCCGTATTCGCCCTCAAAATCAATGCCATCCGCGGCCGAGGGGAACCGCGCTACACCATGTGGCGGCAGGAATTCATTCGAGAGGCCCTGATACATCAGCGGACGGTCGTTCAGTCCGACAACGGGATGCCCCCATGCCTGCTGAATCAGCAACGCATGCGTTTCAAAGGCCGAACCGTCCAACCATTGCCACGCCCGCGGCAACGGAGACTGCGCCTGGGCGGCAATAAAAGCCACGCCACCGTTTTCGTTCAGCGCTTGATATTGCGCGTTCAGAGAATCAGACAAAGCGTCCCAATTCTCCATCAGCTCTTGCATTGTCTCAGCGCCCTGCACAGGCAGCACGCGCGTCCCATCGGCCGAGACGACATGCACGCGCCCATCAGGCGAGCCATTTTCGATTGTACAGAATTTCATGCTCGTGTTCCTTCGTATCTTAGACCTGCTGTCCCTCGGACGCGCCGTTCAGAAAGACGCGCGTCGAAGTGGGGACAGCTGTGCTGATCGTTGCGATGGCCATACAGGCATCCCTGCAAACCGAGATCAGATGTTGCAATTTTTCCTGGGGTTCGGGGCTGTCGATCAGGACATGGCAACTATAGGCGTCACACATCCCCTGACCTTGCTGACCCTGGTCCGGTTCAGCCGGCAAGGTGCCATATTCAGCCCGAATTTCGACCCGCAAATTGTCGATCTGCATCGGGGCTTTTTCCAGATAACCTTGGATGTGGGTAAGAAGGCAAAACGCGACGCCCATAATCAGATAGCCCAGCGGAGACGGCGCGCTGTCGTCGCCACCCATGCCTGTGCCTTCGTCGCAGATCACCTCCCACGAGCCATAGTCGGGGCGCGGCGACAGGATGATCCCACGTTTCTTTTGCCCTTCACCCGGTTCCGCCACCACCTCGTAGGCAAAGCGAATAGGTTCGCCCGGACGGATCACCGGCTTGGGAAAGAACGGCATAGTCGTGACGCCTTCGGGATTTGCGGCGCGGGTAACAATCTCAACCACGGGCTTATCCTTTCAGAACGGCAACGGGTCGGCACCAACCGGCGCTCGCTGCCTTGATTTTCACGGGGAAGCAGATCACCTCGAACCCAGTCGAGGGCAGGCTTTCCAGGTTGGCCAGTTTTTCCATGTGCATATACAGATGGTCCATCCCCGCGCGGTGGCCTTCCCAGATCAACGAGGCATCTCCGGTTTCAGCCACGCGTTTTGCTGTGTGAATAAAGGGCGCGTCCCAGCTCCAGGCATCTGTGCCCGTGATTTTGACACCGCGTGACGACAGATAGTTCGTCGCCTCGCGTCCCATCCCGCAGCCCGTGCCCACATATGCAGGTGTTCCATAGGCGGCATCCGCGGCAGTATTCACCACAACGATGTCCCCCTCTGCCAGAACATGACCAATCCGGTCCAGCTCGGCCTCGACATCAGCAGCGGTGGCAACATAGCCATCCTCGAAGTGGCGGAAGTCCAGTTTGACCCCACGCCCCCAGCACCATTCCAGTGGAACTTCGTCGATGGTGATCGCGCGCTTGCCGCCATCCATCGTCGAATGAAAATGGTAAGGCGCATCCAGATGGGTGCCATTATGGGTGGACAGCGTGACCTGTTCGACCGCCCAGCCCTCGCCCCCCGGCAGTTGCTCGCGACGGACTCCGGGGAAAAAGCCCAGCAACTGTTCGGCGGTGTCGTTGTGCCCCATATAGGTGATTTTCGGCGCCAAACCGGGCGGATCGGCGTATTCTGTGTTCTCAAGCGAACGCGATAGATCAATCAGTTGCATATTTTCTCCGATTACCGGCTCAGCAGGCCGGTCGCGATTGGGGGATAAAGAATGACCAGCGCCAGACAGACGAGCATCATCAGCGCAAAGGGGGCAGCCCCCAGAAAGATGTCTTTCAGCGAGATTTCAGGGTCATCCAGCGTGGCCTTGATGACGTAGACCGAGATGCCGAATGGCGGCGTCAGCAGGCCGATTTCCACAGCGATCACAGTGACGATGCCGAACCAGACAAGATCAACATTCAAGGACGTGATCACCGGCAGCATCAGCGGCACCAGGATCAACATGATCGAGCCACTGTCCAGGATCATCCCCAGCAGAATGACGACCAGGCAATACAGCAGCATCAGGCTCAGCAGGTTGATGTCTGCCCCGGCGACCATGTTGCCAAACCCGGCGGGAACTCCAGAAAAGGCCAGCATCCGTGAATACATTTGCGCCGCGATGATCAGGAACGAGATCGCAGCCGTGATCATTCCAGTTTCGACCAGCACACGCCACAGGCTCGCCCAGTCAAGACGGCGTTTGAGCAGACCAATAATCAGCGCACCCGCAGTCCCGACGGCACCCGCCTCGACGGGGGTAAAGAACCCCGCATAAATACCGCCCAGAACCAACGAGATCAGCGCAGCGATGGGCAGCCCCTTGCGCAACAATTCGCGCGGGGGGATTTCTTCGGACTCGGCGCTTAGGTTCCGCCCGACAAAGCCCGGCGCAAAGATGGCCATCCCGATCGTGCCCAGCGCAAAGAACAAGGCCAGCACCAGACCCGGCCCAAGCCCGGCCAGGAACAGATCCCCGATGGATTGCTCGGCCAATAGCCCATAGAGGATCAGCAGCAACGAGGGCGGGATCAGCATACCCAGCACGGAACTGCCTGCAACGACCCCAACGGAAAAGCGCGTGCCATAGCCATGGCGGCGCAGCTCGGGAACGGCTATTTTGGTGAAAACGGCAGCCGAGGCGATGGAGATCCCGGTGATCGCGGCAAAAATTGTATTCGCCGCAATGGTGCCAACGCCCAGACCACCCTTGATCCGTTTGAACATGGCATTTGCCACGTCAAAGGCATCGCGTCCCATGCCGGATTCCGACACCAAGAACCCCATCAAAACGAACACCGGCACTACGCCAAAGAAGTAGCTAGAGATCGCGTCATTCGCGGCCAGACCCAGCATTTTTGTGGCCAGCAGCAGGTTGCCCTTGATCGTCCAGACCCCAACAAAAGAGCACAGGATCAGCGCGATGGGCACATACAGCCCTCCCAGCACCAGACCACCCATGGCGGCCAGGCTGAAGATACCAATTGCGAAATCGGTCATGAGGTTTGCTCCGGCAAGAGGCGGCGCAGGATGCGGGCCAGGAATTGTAGAACCAGCAGAATGCAGCCGATCAGGATCATCAGCTTCACCGGCCAGGTGGGAAAGGTGAAGTTTCCGACCGAGCCAACGAAATCCGCGCGTTTGATGGACTTCGTCAGCATCGGCCAATGGGCGTAGATCAGCGCGCTGATCACCAGAATGCCCAATGTATCGAAAAGCACCTCTAACCATTTGGCCAGAGAGGGCACCCGGCTGTGCATCACGTCGATCAACCCGTCTGACCGGGTCAGTCGCCCTGCATTTAATGCCTGAGGCACCTGCAAGAACACGATGGCCACAATCGAAAGCGACACCATCTCGGGCACACCAGGCAGCGGGCTTCCTGCGACCTCGCGACCGACGACATCAATGCAGATGATCAGGACCAGCCCGACGATCAGCAATGTGCCGACAATATTGGCACCCTGCGTTGCCCGGTCCAGGCAACGCAAAGTGAAAGAGAGGCTTTTCATGAGGCTTACTCTTGATCCCAGTTCCGCAGAGGCGTGGCACCGTTGGCGCGCATTTCATCCATGTATTCGGTCAGGATGGCCGTGCCGTGTTTGCCTTGTTTGTCCAGCCCTTCGGCCCAAACTTTGGCGGCGTTGGGCATGGTTTCGGCCCATGCGGCCCGCAGGCTGTCAGGTGCATCTTTGATCGTGGCACCCGCTTCGCCCATTTTGGCATAGGCCAGGGCAACAAAGCCTTCCAGATCGCCCAGATACCACTCCATCGCGGCATCGGCACCAGCGCCAAAGGCCGCCTGAACGTCAGCATCCAGACCGTCCCACCAATCCTTGTTGGCACAAATCGCCCCGGCGAACTGAGCCCCCAGACCCATCTTGGTAATATGAGGCGCAACCTCGTAGAGTTTACCCGGAAACGCGGCCGAGGCGAACACGATCACACCGTCATAAACGCCGGTCTGAAGCTCGTTGTAATAGGTGGTCAGGTTGCCCTGCACCCCGACGGCGCCGGTTCCCGACAACCAGTTGATCGCCGGACCGGGTGCCGCAATCTTGCGACCCTCCAGATCGGCTAGCGAGTTCACTTCGAAATTGGTCATCAGGATGTAGTCATCAATGGCCGACGGCGCGCCCACATACACCACGTTATTCTCGGTATAGGCCTCGGTCATGCGCGGATCGTTCAGATGCATGTTGTGGACTGTCTCGGCCACTTTGCGGGCATCATCACTGACGAAAGGCGTGTAATAGGTCACGTTCTGCACCGCCAGCTTGGCCGGATCGAACAGAGAGGAACAGGCGCCCAGCTCGGCCAGACCGGCCTCGACTGTTTCCAACTCTTCACCCACGCCCGCAATTGCACCGCCATACTGCTCAGAGACGGTCAGGCTATGCCCCATCTCTTCCAGCTTGGCCGAAACGGCGGGGATGAAAGCGACCGGGAACTGTTTCACCCAACGAAAGATCGGCGGGTGACCAGCCGTGATCGTTACGTTGAGATTTTCCGCCTGCGCCGTAGTGGCTGCGATCGTCAGGGCGATGGCCCCCAGTAGCTTGGTTTGCATGATTTCCTCCCAGAAAATTCTTGTGCGTTGCACCCGATTGTTTCGGACAAAGCCTAGCCACGACTCGTGGTAGTTGGAAAATTAATAATTGAAATAGCTACCACAACTTCTGTAACTACTGATATGCATCTAGAGAAATTCGACCTGAACCTGCTGGTGGCCATCGAAGCGCTGATGCGCCATCGCAACGTCACCACCGCCGCGACCGAGCTGGCGATCACCCAGTCCGCGCTGAGCAGCGCGCTGAAACGGGCGCGTCAGCATTTCGGGGACAAGATCTTGTTTTATGACGGCCAGCAGATGGTCCCCACACCCTTTGGAACCGAACTGGAAACCGTCGTGCCCGAGATGGTCGCGCAGCTGCGTGGGCTCACCCGGATGCGGTCCAAAACAGACCTGGCGCAAACCAAACGTCGGTTCACCATCGTCGCGTCTGACTATGTTGCGGCGGTGTATATCTCGCAGCTTAGCAAAATTTTGGCGCAGCAGGCACCGGGTGTGACGCTGACGGTGATCCCCTTTACACAAGAGGCCATCAGCATGTTCCAGCGCGGTGTGGTCGAGTTCTTCATCGCCCCGCAATTCGTGACCGACGACAATAACGACGCCCAGCTGCTGTTCACGGACACGTTTCAATGTGTGCTCTGCGCGGACAACCCGCTCTTGCAATCCGGTTTTGACACCGAGGCGTTCTATACCTCGCCTCAGGTTGTGACCGACTTTTTCGTGATGGATGGCAAAAGCCACTTTGAACGCTGGCTGGATAGTCAGAGCCGGGACATCCAGGTCGCTGCTTCGCTGCCGAATTTTGTCATACTGCCCTACTACATCCCCGGCACCCGCAATATCGCGACCATACACAAACGGCTTGTCCCTTATTTCAAAGACATTCCTGGCATGGTGTTTCGCGACCCACCAGTTCCGGTGCCGCCGCTACAGGAATACCTGATCACCAACTACAAACAACAACACGACCCCGAGGCCCGCATGTTGCGAGACTTGATGATGGAAGTCGGGCAGGCTCTGTAAAGCATTCGATGGCGAGCTTAGTGGCCGAAACGGCGGGCGACATACGGACAGGGCCCTTGCCCCCGGCAAACCGCCAAAGAGCCGCCCAGGCTGCCCAGCCCTCTCGGATGGTCAGCCAGAGGCATTCCGCCAGTTCACTCGCCGTTGCCTCGCCCCGCGCAAGGCGCAGGAGGATCATCCGCCGCGTCAGGTCGCCTAGGGCCATAAAGCACAGGTCGAGGGTCGTATCAAACTTAGGCATATACCCAAGCAAACTCGCCAAGCTGGATCAGTCAATCCGTTTTGGTGTCTACCTAAGTAATAGCTAAGCCGTCATTCGCCGCTCCCTGACGAATGAGCAGTTGGGCTCGGAGCGGCGGTGCGGCACGCGGGTTTCGCCCTGGACTGGCCTGGCAGTGCCACTCGGCGGCCGCGGCCAGCCCAAAGCGGACTTCGCCGGACGAGAAGCGGTCATGCCAACAGATCGTAGGTCTCATTGCCGAGCTGCAAATTGATCTCCGATTGTGCCGCACCATCCACCAAAGCCCACAGGATTTGACCCGTCGGGCGATAGATCACAAACGCCTCTTGGACATCCTCGGCCCCAGCGGTTTGTGTGGTCTCGAAATTCACCTGAAACTGGGATCGCGTTGCTGCCCCACCGAATTGCAGCACATCGCCTTGCGCCGCGGTATAGTCTTGTACCCAGTCGGAACCATGATTGCTTACGCCAACGTGGAAGAAGCGGTCAGCGCCGTCGCCACCATTCAGCCGGTCAAACCCAAAGCCACCGTTAATGAAGTCATCGCCTGAACCGCCGAAAATCTGGTCTGCAAGCGCACCACCGCTCAAGGAATCGTTCCCAGCCTGCCCGATGAGGGTATCGGCGCCATAGCTCCCGTCGATCAGGTCATTCCCGTCACCGCCGTAGACACTGTCGTTGCCATAGCCCGCGTCGATTGTATCATCGCCTGAACCCGCGAAAATCGCATCACCCAAATCAGCCTCGGACGCGCCGCCGAATGCCAAATCATTGCCTGGACCCAAATTCAGCCTGTCATAGCCGTCACCACCATAGATCGTATCGTCGCCTCCATTTCCGATGATGGTGTCATTGCCTTCGATACCGGCGAAAAAGTCGCCCGAAACGCCGCCTTCTAAAAAGTCGTCACCTTGGGTGCCGACCTCGTTGAAGGTCATCGCAGTGACTTGACCCAAGTCAACGCTTAGGCTCTCGGTAGTGCCATTTCCGTCTTCGTAGGTGACGGTTAACAAGACTGTCAGACCAATATCATCGTTGTCCAAGACGATCGGCATGTCACTGTGAAGCGGCGCCCGACCGCTACCAACAAACCAATAGTAAGAGAAACCGTCGCCAAGGCCATCCGCATCGGTGATGTCGCTGAAATCCGGGGTGAGAGTCGACCCAGCCGTCAGATCGCCATCAACGGTGATTTCACCTTCGGGCCGCGCGTTTGGAACATACTGCCGTGACACAACCGAACCGTCAGAAAAGTAGTAAAGCCGCAGCAGATCATCCCCGACCAGCACGGTAGGGGAAAACACCTGAGAGCCCGCTTCGTAGGACATATCAAAGATAAAACTACTTGCTGGGACACTCGTTGAAATATCCGAGTGCGCTGCGATAATAGCGCTCCCGTTTCGGCCCTCATCAAAGAGCTCAAGCAAAAACGCCCCGCCATCCGGCGTCGCAACAACGTCGAGAAGCCCGTCCCCATAAGAATTAGGATTGCTACCTTGTGCGGCGACCCCGTTGCCATCGGCAATCACACTGTTTGTCGTGATATCAATCAAAGTCTCGTTAATCGGGCCTCCCAGAGCGCTATAGACGTGCGCCACACCAGCGCTATCGAACACGATCCCGGCCAAGTTCGCCAAGTCGTCGTAGACGTCGATGACTTCTCCCGCTGTACCGTCCGCATCATACGTCCGAAACTGCACCAGCCCTTCGCCTTGGGTGCCGGTGCTGGCTTCCCAGGCGACGGCAAACCCACCGTTTGGGGTGGCCTCTACTTCGGGGTCCCGCTGCGAGTAAGGAGCATCCGGGCTGATCTGAAAGACGTCTCCGCTGGGCGTGCCATCCGCCGAAAAGCGGCGACCATAGACACCGCCCCCGAACCCGTCTTCGCCCCCCAGCGAGGACCAGACTGCAACAATGTCACCACCAACAAGGCGCACGATATCCACTTCAGTCAAAGTGAAATTACCCTCTGTCGCAATCACGAACGGGTCTGAAAGTCCCCCTGTACCGCTCAGGTCCCTGACGCGCCCGACCAGCATCGCCGGAGACTCCCCCTCTGCCTCGACTCGCAAAGCCTCAAGGATACTCGTTCCATCAAAGTCTGAAACAGCACCATCCAGGCCAAGAGACCCATCGTCCCATTCCATCGCCCGGTAGTATGGAGAAGTAATTGTCGTCAGCATTCGATCACCCATTTGCACCCTTAGACTGCAAAGCCTAGGCAAATATCGCCCGCTTGAAAAGAGCCATCTAATCTGTGACGCCGCATCACATGCCCTAACGAATGGCGACTCTAGACCGTTTCATGCGCTACCACGCCGAGTGCTGCACTCAGCCTAAAGCGGCCCCATGCTTGCTGACCAGCTAGGCGGGCCAGAACGTGCAGGTAAGGCAAATTTCAATCTTTCGCGGCACCTGCCACACTTGGCTACCTAGATCCGAAAAGCTGCCATTCTAGTTATCAGGAAACTTGAACAAATAGGGTTCACCACAACCGGACTAACAATGCCTGAAGTGTCAGCGATGCCATGGGAGCTTTCTTGCGGTAGCTTTGTGTCGGCTGTGTCATTCAGCAGGTTCGGCGTTTGACCCTCAGAACCGACTATGTGGTCGAGGCACGGGGTGACGTTTTAGGTCATTCAGTGCCCTCCACCTGTGCTGGACGGAAATCTGTACCATCTGCCCACATTCGGTGGAGCAAGACGGCGAGTTTGCGAGCCACTACAACAATAGCACGAGGGCGTCCTTTGGTGCGGATCGCCTCAACATGCTCGAATGCGATGACCGAGTGGGCTTTGCGCAGAATTGTTCATGGCTGACACTATGACGCTCAAAATGAACTGACCAATCGTCCAATGATTTGATGGCGCTTTCGGGGGTTTTTTGCAAATTATATGGCATAGGTGACTGTTAGTAGGTGTAAAATGGATTTGATGCTGGTCGATGTTGCCTTACGCGGAGCCTCAACAGGGATATTTGCACTCTTCATTGTTCTTGTGTGGCTAGGGCGGGTGGCCCGTGATGCGCAGATTTCATTTACGATCGTGGCCATCGCAATTTCGGCCCGCGTGTGGAGCACAATGGCGCCGGGTGTGCATCTTGACCCAACAGCACTTCAGGTGCTTCGCATCATCGGTGCCTGGGCAGGGTTTGGAGGGACGTGGTTCATCCTGACGATCTTTTTGGAAGATCGGCGGCATACTTGGGTCTGGCTTCTATCTGGGGGTGGCGTTGCCATGGGCATTACTATCGCGATGGTCTATCCCGACGTGGTGCCCTTTTTACGCGGATACGCACTATTGCACTTTGTCGCGTTAACCACATTGATCCTGTTGTCAGCCCGCGGTGACTTATTGGATGCGCGTCGGCGAATTCGGCCCGCCGTAGCCGCGGTCCTGTTGCTGTTTGCTATGAGCGGCACATTGACGTCGGTCATTCTGAACGGCGAAGTTTCAACACTCTCGGCGCTTAGCAAATCCCTTTTGCTGTTGCTATGCCTGTCGTTGCTTGCGCTTTGGTCTCTTAAGGTCAACGTCGCGAACTGGCCCGGAATTGTAACACCGCGCCCAGAAACCGAACCGTCCCGAGAACTGAAAAATGCAGCACAGATCGCATTGATCAAACGTATTGAGGCGGCAATGGCATCGGGTATCTGGCGCAACGAAGGGCTGACAATTTCCGCGCTTGCGCAAACAGTCGATGCCCCGGAACATCAGGTCCGCAGGGCGATCAATCAGGGGCTCGGGTATCGGAATTTTTCGCGTTTCATCAACCAGTCCCGGATCAAAGCGGCACAGGACAGCCTGACCTCTCTGGAAGATTCAGGCAAAACGGTTCTAGAAATCGCGTATTCTGTTGGGTTTAGCTCGCTTGGCCCATTCAACAGAGCCTTTCGCGAAGCAACAGGATTGTCGCCTTCAGAATACCGCCAGAAGATTTTCGCGGTAAACATCGCCGATTCCAAAATTTCCTAGTCGATTCTAGAAAATCACCACTGAATTCGAAATTCAACCCATCGGGTTTCAGGATGCGCTTTACCTGTCGGTTGCGCGATTCCGGTCCAACGTGGTTCGCGCAATCTCGGCCAGGTTCACCGATCAGATAAGATTGACAGAGTTGATGAGCTGCTGCCGTGGATCGAAAAGGAGTGGAGGGGTGCTTACATCCCAACGCACTCTTTTATTTGAATATTTGTAAAGGAGGCTTTCATGCCGACAACAATTGCCATTCAATCGGTGACTTGTGAAAACAAGTCTGACTATTACGATGGTTTCGATGAAATCTGGCTGCTCGCACAAACAGACGGTGAAGCTGGCCTCAAGTATCCCTCCAGCCCTGTACGCGCCAAAAAATCTCTAAGCACGACAACCGTCAAACTTGGAAAATTGATGGGGCTTTTCAATTTACCTTCTCATACTGCGCAAATCTTACTCTTTATGAACAAGACAGTAAGCGCACGCTCCAGGAAACCGACTTCGTTGGTAATCTGCGGTTTGTCGAGGGTGAAATGCCGATCACACCGGCAACCGTCACCAATGGCAGCACGACCGAATACACCGTATCCTACACATACATCTCGAATTGAGGGCACAAGACATGACACAGACACTAAAGGCCCTCCTCAGTAGCAAACTGAAATCCGCATACCGCAACGGAACTGTCCCACGTGAGCTTCCTGTAGGCTTTGAAGAATTGAAGCCAGAGAAAGAGTCGCCCCCCAGACCAACGGAAGCATTCGAAAAGACGATGGAAACAGCGATCCATGCGTTTCGAAAGAGCGACATTGGCCAAAAACTCGCACACGCCGCGGATATGACCATGGATGACATCCTCGCGTGCGCACCTCAGGTCATCGCCATTCCAGAGATGCAAGCGGTCGTAAGACAAGCATCTAACCCAGCCAACCTTGTCGCCGGGCCACAATATAAAACCGACAACGGATTGGGGCTCCGAGAGGCTTATGCACCTAAAACCGTATTGGTTCCCTTTGCGGTTTTCTTGGACATCGAAGTTGATGCAACAGTCATCGTTGGGTACAGTTACGATATTGATAACAGTGATTTATTTTCTGTCTACGCAACGGCATCCCTTGGCATTAGCGCCTCAACGACAGAAGTTGTCGCAGGCGCAGGCGTAGGTATTACCGCAATGGCATATAGCGAGCTGAGCGGAGTATCTTGCGGCTTCGATCTGTCAGCTGTGGCCGGGATTGGCTTCCTAATCGATGGCTCCATTGGGCTCGGCTTGGGAAACACACTACTCTTGGAACCCCAATGCTGGGCATTTTGCTGCATGTTCGTGATTGGCGCGGGGCCAATCGGCGGAGTTGGTGGGTCAATTGGCGCATATTTGGGCGCGACAATGATGTTGTACGACGATGTCATGCCTGTCACCGCGCAGCCCGATGGCATACATCTGATCGAGTTGCAGGAACTTACCTGCACCTACAAACAGTCCTCAGGATTGGATAAGGTTTACCTGAACATCACCACCGATGCAGACAACTACTCAAATACGTATACCTATCCACTCTGGGATCATTTCAGCATTGATGAAACCAAACACGGCGATATCCCCGAGGCGCATTGGCAGCTAGGATATGCGATAAAAATGAACGAAAAGTGCTATGTGCAATTGATGTGCAACGGAGAGGCGCTGACAACCTATGAATTGACCACAGACGTCGACACTGATCCCGGCGACAACGTAGTCACCAAACAAATCTCCGGCGCCAACATGCCGCCGGTAGTTGCTTCATATGACGACCCGGGTGGCAACCATGTAGGTTACGACTTAGCTGTCTACACGCACGTTTGAGAGCGGTCAATTTCGCCCGCGTTATCCTTGGACCAACAGGAAAGACATAAAAGAAGAAAAGAGGCCCACAAGGCCTCTTTTGCATTTCACTCCTTCAAACAACACCTTTGTCGCTAAGCAAGTCTGGATTGCAGCCTCGCTGAATTGGGATCGCTGCCCGCTCTTGCCACTTGGCGGCAGAGTCCAAACCATTTCAGGTTCAAACCAGACCGAAAGCGATCCGCGACGCGTCAACGCTTATTGGTAAGTCGACCAGGTCTTGGCCTTGAACTTCGTAGGGGACCAACTGCTCATAAACTCCAGCCATCAGCCTGGATTCGCGAGATGAATCCCCTCCGACTATTTGTGCAGCAAAGCCCTCAAGGACGTAACTGGCTGCTTTTCACAATCCCAACCAAGGATTGCACACCCGCAGAGAATGTCGGCTTAGCCCTGCGCACTCCCCGTTCGGTGTACGCTGGACCGAGTGTTAAGCGCGCTTATGTCATCATCCGAGACAACAAGCAGCTTGGATAGCAGCCGTTCAGTGCGGTAGGACGCAATGTCAGCACTGCGGGACTTTGCTGCCTTTCGCCTTGGTGCTATCAGGTAGCTAATAGGAGACTTGAATTATGACACCTGAAAGACTCGGAGAGATCTTTGGTAGCGCTTCGCCTCATGCTGCGGCGAAAGTCATTTCGCAGTTCGATAAACATTGTAGACAGTTCATAGAACACGCGACCTTCCTCGTACTGGCGACCTCGGACGGCAAAAAATCTTGACGTTTCGCCCAAAGGTGATCCTGCTGGGTTTGTCGAGATAGAAAGCGAAAGAACGCTTTTGATCCCTGACCGTCCAGGCAACAATCGGATCGATGGTCTCTTGAACATTTTAGCACACCCCAAGGTGGCACTTCTGTTTATGATTCCGGCAGTTACAGAGACCCTTCGTGTGAATGGTACTGCTGAAATTAGCGATGCCCCAGAACTCTGCGACAGGTCCAAAATCAACGGAGGAAGCCCCAAAACGGTTCTGCGTATTATTGCTGACGAAATTTTCACTCATTGCAGCAAAGCACCTATGCGGGGTGGTCTATGGAAACCTGAGACCTGGCCGATAAGCCGCCCCATCGCTCCGCTCTACGAAATGATCAGAGACCACTCCGAAATGGAAGTTGTCTCTACTGAACAGTCTTATGCCGAACAGCGATACGGAGAAACCTTGTACTGATCGTCGCTGTCGCAATACTTCACCGCCATTCATCAGTCTGGTGGGTTTGGGCTCGAAGCTGCCTCGCGGCGGTGCGGCACACAGTTTTCGCCCTGGACCGGCTGTGATGGTGTTACTCGGCGGCCGGTTCCAGCCCAAAGCGGACATTGGCAGGCACTCGCAGCATTTTGCGTAGATGGACGGCCGCTAGGCGGGACGAAGTTAGCTTTCGCCGCGGCTGCGCCAATGACGGCTTTCGTAGCCAAGCGTGGCCATGATCCAATTTAGTCGTATCAGTGCTGAACGTGGCCTGTGGAAGATATTCTGTCATTGCTGTCGAAGCAGACATAAAGGGAATCGTAGTCAATGCCGAGGCCGCTACACATGCCCAAAGTGTAGGCGATACAGGATTGCCCGTAGATTTCTACGGTCCGTTCGGTTCGCCCGAGGAGCGCATAGACGTCATCGCGTGATACAGATTCAGGTATAAGATAATTTCTGGTCAGGTCGCGGACCATCCCACCTCTGGCGCAGGATGCTTCTTTCTGAACGCATTCCCAGTCCGATAGCCCTTGGCAACTTCCTTCTAGTTCCCATTTCGTCTGCTCAAAGGTTTCTCCTCTGAACGGAGACATGTGCATATACCAGAGAAGGCCAAATAATAGACCTCCGATTGAAAGACTGAGTATCCCGATACCACGTAGGAAAAACCTGCTGAACGTTAGCATACGCTGTTGATTTCTGGCGGAGCGCGGGAAGGTCCATCTGTAAATCGGATTGGCTTGCAGGGCTCTGTTATGGAGGGACAGGTAAATTCTCTTTCGTGTCAGTAAAATAAGGGCAACACCTACCAAAACAGGGGCGGAAATTAACAACATAATGAACATAGTGACAATGGTTTCCGTAATTTACCCAAAATTTCGGTAACATACTTGCAGGGCCACCGAAGCCGACATTGGAGCAAGGCGCAGCATCAGTCAAATTGGGCTCGCTACAGTCGTTCGGCGCGTCCGGCGTCGAGGTTCCGCTTTGGGCTGCTAACCGACCTTCGCTGCGAAGTGGACAACCGGCAGCGAAGCGCAGGTAGCGACCTTTGCAAAGATCGGCGGACGGCCCAAAGCCGCCCTTGAACCTGGTCTTGGGATGCTGTGGTCGCAGTATGGCCGTCGCTCAACAATCGTGTTGCAGTTCTACAAGTTTGTTTCATAGGGTGCTTTGGAAAGATATTTTATCTACCAAAGTTGACGTGGAGCTACCTGCTTGGGTTATTCGTCCATAGAACAAGAAGCTATTGTTTTAAATGCTGCATGGGGCATGATTGATGAAATGGTCAATCATGCGATGTTCGATCTGCCAAAAGGGGGGCGAACAGATACAAACTTGCTACCCAAGTCTGGTTGCACCTTGCGCATGTTTAACATTTTACTTGGAGATTTTTTGTCGCCGCTTTCAGCAAGGCGCAATAAGGACCTGCCATTTGGGCTGTCTAGACCTCCAAAGGAATCGGGAACGAGTGACTTCACGTTTCTTTTCTATTTGAAAACAGTCTATAAGACACCACAGCTAGGTTCGAACACATCTGAACTCAAAGAATCCATCGAAGCATTTTCCTCTTGGCTGGAGGCTAAGAGCGCTGTTGCGAATGTTTGGTTTCCTTCAGCGAGTATCGAGGTCGACCTTGAAGTGGAACGGCGAGAGTGGATTAGAATCTGCGGGGACATAGCAAAGCACAGTTTTGCTCGACTGGAACCAAATGTCGCGAAGATTGTTCGGATACTAAGGGACCATGGCAAAGATGTAGATGCAGCTAAAGGCTATGAGCTGCTGCCAGATTTTTCAGATTGGTTTCATAGTAACATTTTAGCGTACCATGCGAGTACTATCGCTGAATTTCTAAACAATATCCGCCTAGCGCTGCACACCTATTTGAAACCAGAGTTTTGTCGCTCGTTTAGTCGCACCGATGCAGAGGGAGGGTACAAATTTGAAATACCGAAGGAGATTGAACAGGATCTCGCGCGTTCAATGTATTGGGAGCTATTGAACCGTTGCAGGCATGAACCGTTGTTCCCCAAATTCACAGTGACGAAATACCTTAAGAAACGATATTAGTCTCGCGCTACAATGGCGCGACTTTGCAAAGCCTGCTATCTGCGCTTTGCTGCCGGTTGTCCACTGCGCAGCGAAGGTCGGTTTGCAGCCCGAAGCGGACATGGTCATCCGGCTGGGAGGGCGGAGAGCTGCCGTTAGCTGCGCCTGCGAAAGCTCCGCGTCGAACAGTCAAAAGCTGCCGTTCAAGCCCGACCGGAGCTAGGCCTTCATGCTGCACCGGGCACCAAAGTCAGGAACGCGCAGATGATTACAATTTGTTAATCTAGATTTATAAAAAGCGTGCGCATCTTCCGATACAGATGTGCCTATTGCGATAGCAAGAAGATTTCATATAGTTTCAATCATAAATAGATCAGTGTTTTGGAGTGCGTTTAGAATGGCTGTTTTTGAAGATACCATTGGTGTGGACAACTACTGGTTTGGAACTGAATTTTCCGACACGATGGCCGGCGCGGCAGGGGACGATACGATCTATGCCGACGGAGGCGCCGACTTTGTTGAAGGAGGGGCTGGCAATGACGTCATCCAAGGCGGGACTAGCGGGGACCTCCTGTATGGCCATTCTATAGCCGTGAATGGAATCGACGATATTTCTCTAGATGGGCGAGACTCCATCGATGGCGGGCGCGGTGATGACACAATCTATGGAGGGCAAAACCACGATGTCCTTTATGGTGGTGATGGCAATGATTTCATAAATGGTGGCCGCCACAATGATACGCTTTATGGCGGCGACGGTGACGATACGTTGCAAGGCGCAGAAGGCGACGACTATTTTGTCGATGATGAGTTTAGTAGCCGTGATGTTTATCAGGGCGGCTCAGGAACAGACACGCTTGGCCTTCGCGGTTACAGCTTTTCTTTCTTGCAATTGGATGCTGCAGCCTCTGTCGAAATACTCGATTTTGATAGTTATAGTCTGAATGGAAGCACCAGTAGCAACACCTTTGATCTCAGCGGTGTCACGACCTTCCTCAATGAGTCGAACATTAGCTTGGGTGACGGCGCAGATAGCTTCCTTGGCTCCGTGGTCGGAGAATTGGTTTACGGGGATAGCGGCAATGACACGCTGAACGGCGGCGGCGGCAATGACACTTTGTATGGTGGTATTGGCGTTGACGTTCTGATTGGCGGCGATGGGGATGACGTCTTTGTCAATGAAGATTATGACACTGAGGATAGCTTTCAGGGCAGCGCCGGGACCGACACGCTGCGTTTGGGCGGTTACAGTTTCGCCGAATTGATTCTGGACGCAGCAGCCTCTGTCGAAATACTCGATTTTGATAGTTATAGTCTGAATGGAAGCACCAGTAGCAACACCTTTGATCTCAGCGGTGTCACGACCTTCCTCAATGAGTCGAACATTAGCTTGGGTGACGGCGCAGATAGCTTCCTTGGCTCCGTGGTCGGAGAATTGGTTTACGGGGATAGCGGCAATGACACGCTGAACGGCGGCGGCGGTGTGGATACCCTGATCGGTGGCGGCGGTGTGGATACCCTGATCGGTGGCGAGGGCGATGATGTTCTCGTTGGCGGCACTTCCGTGGACGATCTTCGCGACGTTGTTTATGGCGGTCTTGGAAATGACTCGATCGACGGCGGCTATGGCAACGACGAGCTGCGCGGAGATGCGGGTGCCGATACCATTCTGGGCGGGTTTGGTGCGGATACCGTGATCGGTGGCGACGGAGATGATCAGCTGACCGCTCAGGCCTATGGCGACGAGATTTTCGGCGGTGCGGGCGCGGATTTCATCAACGGGGGCTTCGGTCACGACCGGGTGAATGGCGGCGCGGACGCGGACAGGTTCTTCCATCTGGGTGTGGCGGATCACGGCTCGGATTGGATCCAGGACTATACGGCTGCGGATGGAGACGTTCTGCAATTTGGTCAGGCCGGGGATATTAGTCAGTTCCAGGTGAATTTCACCGAAACCGCTTCGGCCGGAGTTGCAGGCGTCGAGGAAGCCTTTATCATTTACCGCCCGACAGGCCAGATCCTGTGGGCGCTGGTAGACGGAGACGCACAGAGCTCGATCAATCTGCTTGTGGGCGGCGTATCCTATGATCTGCTGGCTTAATAGACCGATGCTGGGGCAATAGTTGGGGCGGTCGACAAATGCTCCGGAATGTCCTTGCGATCGTGGGGAGGTATTTTCCAATTCTGTGATTGGACGACTGGGATGGTAGGTTCGAAGTTTGCATTGCTGCCATCAATGAAGCCCGGATTTTGCAACAGACACGGAGGTCCGCTTAGAGAAAGCTGCACCGCAGCAACTAGCTCCTCGATGAAAGGCAGCAAAGGGCGGTCCGCCGAACTTTGCAAAGACCGCTTTCTGCGCTTAGCTGCCTTTGCTGCGCAGCGCAGCATGTGGGCTTCGGTCTGCTACGGTTTGAATGGCCGCTTTTGCCTGTCTGGCACGGAACCTTCGCAGACGCAGCTAAGGTCCGGTTTCCGCCGATCTACGCAAAAAGAACTAGGGGACGTCGTCCCCACGCGCCTGCAACACAATTAGGCAGGGCCGTGTCCTCGGCTACGCCTGCGGGCCGCACCTACCCTGTCGAATTGTATGGCTCTTGCTACCCCCAACCCTCGCCGGGAGCAGGTTTTAGAGGCAGGCGCGCAGAAGCGCTTTGCTCAAAATCAGTTTTGAAAGGGAAAGCATGGCGACATCATCTCAATCGATCAAATGCAAAGCTATGTGTCGAAAAAGGAAAGGTTCTGTCGCAAAAGGCAGAACAATGTGTCGTTTCACAGAAGGGGAAATGGCGGACCGAGGAGGATTCGAACCCCCGACCCCCTGATTCGTAGTCAGGTACTCTATCCAGCTGAGCTATCGGTCCGTGGAGGCGGAGTTTAAGCCTTGCTGGGGATATTGGCAAGGGAAAAAGGGTAGAAATCCCGAAGTTTTTTCCCGGTCTTCGGTCTTCTTGAAAATCTCTATGATTTATAGGGCTTAGACTACAACTCGGCCCCGCCTCGCGGCAGGATAATGTCGAACGCCGTGCCGTCAGGACCGGTATGGGCCAGCATCAACGCGCCCCCATGACCGCGGATCAGCTCTTGGGCGATGGCCAGCCCCAATCCGGTGCCACCTTTGGACACACCACCCTGGAAAGGCTTAAACAGATGCTCTTGGGCCTTGGGGGGCAAACCTGGGCCAGTATCCGAGACGCGGATCTGCCAGTGGCCCTCTTCCTCTTCGGCGTGAATCGAAATCTCGCCCGCTTTGCCCGACTGCGTGATGGCCTGCCGCGCGTTGCGCACAAGATTAAAGATCACGCGATACAATTGCTCGGAATCCGCGCGGACCTGCAGCGTATTCGGCACGTCCTCGGCAAAGGAGATGTCGTGATCCCCGACCGACAGACGCTCACTGTCGACTACGTCACTAACGATATCGGCCAGATACAGGCGCGTCAGCTGCGGGGCGGGCTCGTCCGCCTTGCCAAAGGCCAGCGTGGATTCGCACAGATGCACCGCTCGGGTGATCGAGTTCACCAGCTTGGGCGCCAGACGTTTCACGCCGGGGTCTTCGGACATTTCGATCCGATCGGTAAACAGCTGCGCGCTGGTCAGGATATTGCGCAGGTCGTGGCTGATTTTGGCGACGCTGCTGCCCAGCTGCGCCAAGCGCTCTTTCTGCTTCAGCGCCCCAGTCAATTCGATCTGCAAGGTCGCTAGCGCGTCCTCGGCCTCTCGTAACTCGCGCAGCGACGATTTCGGCGTGATGATCCGCCGCGCATCCTCGGGGTTGCCGGCATAGGATTGCATGTCGCGCACCACGCCTTTGATCGGTCGTACCAGAAACATCCGCACGGCCATGAACAGCAACACGGCGGTGAAGATCGAGATCACCGCCGACAGCACCAGAATACGCAGGCCGTAGTCGATCATCGCCATCCGCAGGGGGGCGGTTTCCAGCGTGACCTCGATCAGCAGCCCGGCGTCGCGCACGGGGCTGCCAATAACCCGGATCACACGCGGTTCAGGGTCGAACAGCCGCATCGAGGCATCGCGGATCAGGTCAAACGCAGGGGCCTCGCGCAGATCAAACGTCGCATCAATTGGGCGTGGCAGAGGCGAGGACAGCACCAACTGGCGCGCCTCGTCCCGGCGCAGCACCACGTTGAAGACCTCGGCATTGCGCAGCAGCTCCTCCTCTAGGTCCATCGAGATCATGTCATCGGCCAACAAAGCCAAAGACGCGATTTGCGCGCGCTCCAGGCGAGACAGCAAATAATCCTCGCGGAACCGCGCAATAGAAGGAACAAAGATCAGCACTTCGGCCAGCATCACAAAGATGACCGTCAGGATCAGGAATCGGCCCGAAAGCGTGTTCAGCATATGTGCTCCGTCAGCGGGTCATGGCAGCCAGCGTTGTACGAACCGCACCACCCGTTTGACCTTCATGTTATCAAACAGTTTAGGAGAGAAATAGGCACCCGCAGCCCGCTTGTTAACCTCCGCGATGGTTGGATAGGGCGCAATCATCGCAGAAACCCCGGCCATTTTGATGCCATTGGCGATGGCCAGCGACCATGTGGCGATCAATTCGCCCGCCTGATGGCCAACGATTGAGGCCCCCACGGGCCGTCCTTTGACCACCATTACCTTGATCAGGCCCTTGGTCTGACGGATCGCAATAGCGCGGTCATTGTGGTGGTATTCGAACCGAGCGACTTCCAGCTTGTCGCCGTATTGTTCACGCGCCTGCGCCTCGGTCAGGCCGACCTGAGCCATTTCGGGATCAGTATAAGTGGCCCAGGGGATATGCGCGGTTTTCATTTTGGCAGGCAGACCGAACAAAACCTCTCGGATAATCAGACCCGCATGATAGCCCGCCACATGGGTGAATTGCAGCCCGCCAGCGACGTCCCCGATGGCATAGACCTTCTTGTTTGAGGTCCGCAGACGGTCATCGACCGTGATCCCGGTGCGTTCGTAGTCGATTCCCGCCGCTTCCAGGTTCAGCTTGTCGATATTCGGCTTGCGCCCGACCGCCATCAGCAGATGCGTGCCACGGAACGTCCCGGCCGAGGTTTCCACGGTGATGTCGCCATCCGAGCCGCTGATCTGTTGCGCCAGCGCGCCCTCGACAATCTCGACACCTTCGTCGCGCAGCGCGTCCAAGGCGATCGCGGCCAGTTCGGGATCATCCTTGCCCAAAGCCTTCATGCCCTCGATCACGGTCACTTTGCAGCCCAGACGGATATGCGCCTGCGCCATCTCCATCCCGATAGGGCCCCCACCGATGATCAGCAGATGCTCGGGTTTTTCGCGCAGATCAAACAGGGTTTCATTGGTTTGATAGGGCACCTGATCCAAACCGGGGATTGGCGGCACGAAAGGCGACGAGCCTGTGGCGATGATCACCCGCCGCGCGGTGATCTGCGTATCCCCCGCCTGAACGGTACGCGGGCCGGTGAAACGGCCAAACTCGCGGATAACACGGACCCCTAGCCCCTCGAACCGTTCTTGGCTGTCGACGGGGGCGATGGTGTCGATCACCGATTTCACGTGAGCCTTGGCGGCGGCATAGTCCACCTGAGGCGCCACGGGCGTCACACCCATCGCCGCGCCCATCGTCATCGCATGGGCCGCGTGACCCGCCGCCAACAGCGCCTTGGACGGCACGCAGCCATAGTTCAGGCAGTCCCCGCCCATCTTGTGCCCCTCCAACAGGGTCACGTCGGCACCCATCTGAACGGCCCCGGCGGCCACGGACAACCCGCCCGAGCCTGCGCCGATCACCAGCAAGTCAGTTTTGATCTCAGCCATTATGCACCTTTCCGGCCACGGACGGCCTTGATCACGATGGGCAGCGCCGCCAGCGCGCACAGTCCCAGAATTGGAAGCAGGATTTGCGGTTCAAAGATGATGCCCAGGTTGGGGGTCTCGCCACGCTCGAACACCTCGCCCAGACCGGCCCCGACCGAGGTATACACCAGCCCGCCAGGAATGATGCCCAGGAAGGTCGAGATCGCAAAACGCGACAGCGGCACGCCCACCAGCGCGGGCACCAGATTGGCCGCGAAAAAGGGCACAGCGGGCACCAGACGGATCAGGAACAGCATGGACCACTGATTCTCGTCGATACCGTCCTTGATCTTTTTCACGGCTCCCTGACTGCCCTCCATCTTGGAGGCCAAACGCGCGCCCAAGCCCCAGCGCGCGGCCAAAAAGATGCCGATGGCCCCGATCGTGGCGGCTGTGACGTTAAAGAACACGCCGGGAAAGGTTGCGAACAGGAAGCCGCCTGTCAGGGTCGCGATGCTGGCTCCGGGCAGGGAAAACGCAACAATCACAACATAGGCGGCCATGAAGGCCAGCACGGTCACGACATAGTTCGCGTCACGGAACTCCAGCAGCGCCTGACGGTTGTCGCGCAATGTCTCAAAGCTCAGATAATCGCGCAGCAGGTATCCGCCCACCAGCGCGACGGCCAGAATCACCAGCAGGGGCACCATCCGCCCCCAGTTTCGGCCTTGTTTTTCCTGTTTGTTTTCCACGGTCATCCCCGGTTTTGGTTGCAGCCAAGATGCGGGCAGGACGCGCCAGATGATAGGGGGATCACGCCGGGTTGATCGCCGGTGACAAAAATCCCGACGTTTTCAGGGGTTTCCCGGCGGACTGAAACATTTGCGAGCCCGAGAGGACATATTTTTGTTGCAAACCGCATCGGAGGATTTGACATACTCTGGGCCGACCCCTATAGGACGGGCTTCGGATACCACGGGCCGGGCGAATCCGCTTGTCCAGCCCCCAGAATGATTTGGAGACGGAGCGATGAAACGCACCTACCAACCCTCGAACCTGGTTCGCAAGCGCCGCCACGGTTTTCGCGCACGCATGGCAACTAAAGCCGGCCGCAAGATCCTGAACTCGCGTCGCGCACGCGGTCGCAAGTCGCTGAGCGCATAAGCTTAGCCGACCTGACGGACATGACACCGCCGGAGGCCCCTATGGATGGCACTGCCAACCCTGGGGACATGCCCCCGGCGGTTTCCGTTTGTCTGCAAGTTCTCAGAAACCGCTCGGATTTCCTGCGTGCGTCCAAGGCGCGGCGACAGGGCACCAAGGGTATGATGGTTCAGGCGCGCAAACGGCGTGCTGATGAGCCCGCGCGAGGCATTCGCGTGGGCTTTACCTGTTCCAAGAAGGTCGGCAATGCTGTCGCCCGCAACCGCGCCAAACGACGTCTGCGCGAGGTCGCCCGGTTGATTTTGACCAACCAGGGCCGCGACGGTTGGGACTATGTGCTGATCGGGCGCGCGGAAATGACCGACCAGCGCCCCTTTGCGGATTTGCAGGGCGATCTTATCTATGCCCTCAGAAAGCTGCATCAGGATCGCACATGACACCGCTCGCCCATATCGCCGCCCTGCCCGTCCGCGCTTACCGGCTGATTTTCAGCCCCTGGGTTGGGTTTAATTGCCGCTATCAACCCACCTGCAGCGCCTATGCGCTGGAGGCGTTGGAAAAACATGGCGCGATCCGCGGCAGCTGGTTGGCATTGCGCCGTATCGGGCGGTGTCATCCGCTGGGCAGTGATGGCTATGATCCTGTCCCCGAGCCGAAAGAAAAGAAGTGACCATGTTGGACGATCACGACGACATCCATCCTCTGTTTCACGGTGCGCCAAAATCCGCGGATTTCAAGAAGCTGCGCAAGCGGATCGTTCGCTACACCCGCGAGGCGATCGAGCAATACGGCATGATCGAGCCGGGCGCCAAATGGTTGGTCTGTCTGTCGGGCGGAAAGGACAGCTATACCCTGTTGGCCGTTTTGCACGAGCTGAAGTGGCGCGGCTTGCTGCCTGTCGAACTGCTGGCCTGCAACCTGGATCAAGGCCAGCCGGGGTTTCCGGCAACCGTTCTGCCTGAATTCCTTGAAAAAATGGGGGTTCCGCACCGGATCGAATACCAGGACACCTATTCTGTGGTGATGGACAAGGTCCCCGAGGGTCGGACGTTTTGCGCCCTGTGTTCGCGCCTGCGCCGAGGCAATCTGTACCGAATCGCACGCGAAGAGGGATGTTCTGCCGTGGTGCTAGGGCATCACCGAGATGACATTCTGGAAACCTTTTTCATGAACCTGTTTCATGGTGGCCGCCTGGCCACGATGCCGCCCAAACTGGTCAACGAAGAGGGCGATCTGTTCCTGTATCGCCCCCTCGCCCATGTGGCCGAGGCTGATTGCGAGAAGTTCGCCCGTCTGATGGACTATCCCATCATTCCTTGTGATTTGTGCGGGTCTCAGGACGGTTTGCAACGCCAGCAGGTCAAACAGATTCTGGACGGATGGGAGAAGAACGCCCCCGGACGCCGCCAGGTTATGTTCCGAGCGCTGATGAACGCCCGACCCTCGCATCTGCTGGACCCGAAACTGTTCGATTTCGCCGGGCTGGAACTAGGTCAGAACAATTTTCAACAAATAGACGCAGATTTGCCCAAGCTGCGTTAAGGCAGCGTTGAGCATTGGGGGTCTAGCTTTCCTTCGGATTTGAAGGAAAGGGTTCCCATGTCACATCCTCGGCTACAGGCCTTGGCACAACTGCGTGTAAAACTTCGTCAGGCACTGACGGGGCCGCAAATGCTGGCCTTTTTGCCTGCGACCGTGCTTAGCGCTTATTGGATCGGAGGGGAGGCGTATCTGCTGGCCGTTTCACTGGGATTCCCTGTGATTTATGCGGCTGTCGGCGGATTCGGGCAGATGTCACAGCCCAAACCGCCCGAGTTGCCACCGCTAGAGGTCCTGCTGGAACAGCAACTGGCCAATGCGCATCAGCAAAACAAGGCATTTGCCTGTTTCCTTGTTGCCCTTGATGACCACGAAGAGCTGCTGGACCGGTACGGTCGCACCGCTGTCGACCGCGTACTGGACCGAATTTCCGACAGGATCGGGGCCGTGCTACGCCATGGCGACATCGTGTTGAAACCCGTTGATGGCGTCGTGCCGGTGGTGATGGCTCCGGTTCGATTGTTGGACCTGGAAATGACCATTCAGATGGCTCGCCGCCTGCAAACAGCGGTAGAGGAGCCTGTTTCGCTGGAAGCGACCAGCATCTATGTCTCTTGTTCGATCGCGTTCAGTCTCAGCCAGCAGAATCCCCATCGCAACGGGCTGAGAATGGCGCAGAATACTCAGGCGGCTCTGGATGATGCCCGCGCGAATGCACCCTCGGCGATCCGTGCCTGGACCGAAGGGATGAAATCCGCCCGTCTGACGCGCTCGACCTTGACCGATCAAGCTGTCCGCGCCTTGGAAAACGGACAGATACAACCCTGGTTCCAGCCCCAAGTTTCAACCGATACCGGGCATATCACGGGGTTCGAAGCGCTGGCACGATGGGTTCATCCCGAGCAGGGAATCATCCCGCCTGGAGATTTCTTGCCCGCGCTGGAAAGTGCCGGGATGATGGAGCGTCTGGGCGAGGTCATGCTGTGCCGGTCTTTGGCCGCGCTTACGGATTGGGACCGCGCCGGTGTCGACGTGCCAACAGTCGGTGTAAACTTCGCCGAACAAGAGCTGCGCAACCCAAAACTGACCGACAAAGTAAGCTGGGAACTGGATCGATTGGAACTGACCCCCAACCGGCTAACGATTGAAGTGCTGGAGACCGTTGTGGCGGAAACACCCGACGATATGGTCGCCCGAAACATCAACGATCTTCAGGCCCTGGGCTGCCATATCGACCTGGATGACTTCGGAACCGGACACGCGTCGATCTCGTCAATCCGCCGATTCGCGGTTGAGCGGATTAAGATCGACCGCAGCTTTGTCATGAAGGTCGACAAAGATGCCGAACAGCAGCGAATGATTACCGCGATCCTGTCTATGGCGGAACGACTAGGCCTGGATACACTGGCTGAGGGCGTGGAAACCCCAGCTGAACACGCGCTGCTGGCGCAGTTGGGGTGCGGCCATGTCCAAGGCTTCGGGATCGCGCGCCCCATGCCCTACGAACAGACGTTGGATTGGATTCGCGCCCACGAGGCACGGGTAAAACAGCCCCCATTGATCGGTCGCAAACAGATTTGACCCCGCGAATAGCCGCAGACCCCAATGTTTTCGGGTGAAACTGCTTGACCTTTGGGGCCGCACTCTGTTGAACCAGCCTGAACTTCAAAACGACAGGCTTTGATCAGATGGACTCTCAGAACAAGAACCTCATCCTGGCGACGGCGCTCAGCTTTGTTGTCATCCTTGTATGGTTCATCCTTTTCCCGCCCCCCGAACCCGAGGCGGTCGATCCCAACGCTCCGATCGTAGCGACGGATAGTGTCACCACGCCCGCGGCCCCTGCCACACCGGCCGCGACACCAGCGGCCCCTGCTCAGGGCACCGTCGAGGCCGCAGCAAGCGACGCCCCGCGCCTGACCATCGAGACCCCGCGCCTTGAAGGTGCAATCTCGTTGCTGGGTGGCCGCATCGACCAACTGGCGCTGAAGGACTATCGTGAAGAAAACGAGCCTGGCTCGGCCAATGTGACGGTCCTGTCCCCGGTGGGCAGCGAGAACGCCTACTATGCGCTGTTCGGCTGGGCCGCCGGCGCTGGTCTCTCGCCCGAGGCTGTTCCTGGCCCCAATACACTGTGGTCCGTCGAAAGCGGCCAGATCCTGACCCCTGACAGCCCCATCACTCTGGTCTGGGACAACGGTGTCGGCCAGACATTCCGTCGTACCATCAGCGTTGACCCTGACTATATGTTTAGCGTCAACCAAGCAATTACCAACACTGGCGCGACGTCCGTTTCCCTGGCGCCTTACGGTATTCTGGCCCGTCATGGCGAACCCGCGAACGCCAAGAACTTCTTCATCCTGCACGAGGGCACCGTTGGCATGGCCGATGGCGAGCTGACCGAGACCTCGTATGGCAATCTGGAAGATCTGGACTTCAACGCTCGCGAAGGCACCCGTGCCGAAGTGACCCAAGTCACCGAAAGCGGCTGGATCGGCTTTACCGACCATTACTGGATGTCGACCCTGATCCCCCATGCAGGCACCGCCTTCAAGTCGGTGATCAAGTATGATGAGGCCCGCAACATTTTCCAGGCCGAAGCCGTTCAGCCGACGCAAACCGTGGCCCCCGGCCAGACGGTTAGCACGGATACGCAGCTGTTTTCTGGCGCAAAAGAATGGGAAGCGATCAACAACTACGAGAAGACCGGTGTCACCAGTTTCGTCGATTCGATCGACTGGGGGTGGTTCTTCTTCCTGACCAAACCGATCTTTCAGGCGCTGCATTTCCTGAACGGCCTGATCGGCAACATGGGTTGGTCGATCATCGCACTGACCATCGTGATCAAGGCCATTGTCTTCCCACTGGCGTATAAATCCTATGCGTCGATGGCCAAGATGAAAGAGCTTCAGCCCAAGATGGAAGAGCTGAAGAAAGCCGCAGGCGACGATAAATCCAAAGTACAGCAAGCCATGATGGAGCTGTACAAAAAGGAAAAGGTTAACCCTGCCTCGGGCTGCCTGCCGATCCTGATCCAGATCCCGATTTTCTTCTCCTTGTACAAAGTGATCTTCGTCACGCTGGAACTGCGCCACGCCCCCTGGTTGGGCTGGATCACCGACCTGAGCGCGCCTGATCCCAGCTCGATCCTGAACCTGTTCGGCCTGCTGCCCTATGCGACCCCGTCGCCCGACAGCATCTTTGCCATCGTCAGCCTGGGCATTCTGCCGATCCTTCTGGGCATCTCGATGTGGCTGCAACAGAAACTGAACCCGGCGCCCACTGACGCGACCCAGGCGATGATCTTTGCCTGGATGCCTTGGGTGTTCATGTTCATGCTGGGCAGCTTTGCCAGCGGTCTGGTTCTGTACTGGATCACCAACAACACCATCACCTTTACGCAGCAGTATCTGATTATGCGCAGCCACGGGTACAAACCCGATGTGTTTGGCAATATCAGGAACAGCTTTAGCCGGAAGAAATGAGCCGTCTTGCTCATATCGTCCGGCACCCGATCAAATCGGTCGGGTACGAGGAGATTGAAAGCGCGTCCCTGACACAGGGGCGCGCTCTTCCCTTTGATCGACATTGGGCAATTGCGCACGAGGTGGCCAGTTTTGGCGCCGCGCCGACAGAATGGGCCTCAAAGCGTAATTTCGTCCGTGGGGTTGCGGGCCATCAGCTGATGGCCGTGCAAGCCCAAACAGATGAGGCTTCGGGCACAGTTACGCTCAGCCATCCAAAGGCGCGTCCACTCTCGGTCGATCCAATTGCTCAGGCCGATCAACTGCTGGACTGGGTGCGCCCGCTGTGGCCTGACACCCGCCCTGCCCCTGCCAACGTGGTGCATCTGCCGGACCAACCTTTTGGTGATATGCCAGATCCATACCTGTCGCTGCTCAGCCTCAGCTCGCTTCGCGCCCTTGGGCACCGTGCTGGTCGCGACCTTTCGATCCACCGTTTCCGAGGCAACCTGTGGGCCGACCATTGGCCCCCATTCCACGAATTCGACCTGATCGGCAAAACGCTCCGCATCGGCGGTGCCGAACTGCGGATTATCGAGCGGATCACCCGTTGCCTGGCCACCACGGTGAACCCCAAGACCGGCCAATCAGACACCGACACTTTGAGGACGCTCGAACAAGCGTATGACCATCGAGATTTCGGCGTCTACGCTCTGGTCACCAAATCCGGCCCCATCGCCATCAACGACGACATCGAGGTTCTCTGATGCAACTTCCCTTCCCTCAGGCAGACGAGCCCGACGACATCACCCGCGAAAAAGGCCGCTTGCTGTTTGCAGGCGAAACCGAGTTCGTCAAAGGCGTGGTCGCCATGAGCGGTCTGCCCCCCGCCGACAGATTGGAGGTCTGCTTCGCTGGCCGCTCGAACGTCGGTAAATCGAGCCTGATCAACGCCTTGACAGGACGCAAGGGCCTGGCCCGCGCCTCCAACACACCCGGCCGCACGCAAGAGATCAACTTCTTCACCGCAGGCGAAGACCACTACCTTGTCGACCTGCCTGGCTATGGCTTCGCCAACGCGCCCTTGGCCGTTGTCGAAAAATGGCAGCGCCTGCTGAAACAATACCTCTCAGGCCGCCAAAACCTGCGCCGCGCATTTGTCCTGATCGACGCGCGCCACGGCGTAAAAGCCGTCGACGAAGAAATCATGTCCTTGCTCGACAGCTCGGCCGTGACCTTCCAATGCGTGCTAACCAAAACCGACAAAGTCAAACTTAACGACCGCGAACGCGTCCTGAAACAGGTCCGCGAAAAACTGTCGAAACACCCCGCCGCCTTTCCCGAATTGATCCTGACCTCATCGGAAAAGGGCGACGGCATCGCCACCCTCCGCGCCATCATTGCAACGCTGATCTGACAGGGTCGACCAAGGCACTCTTCCCTCCCCAAAAGGGGAGGGTCAGGGTGGGGGTCAAGCAACGTGCCACGCCGCAGGCGTGCCCGTTGGATCACGCGGATCAGACGTGCTGCCCGCCATTCACTTCGATTTCCGTCCCCGAAATATACGAGGACGCGTCGTTGCACAGGAAATAGATCGTGTCGGCTACTTCTTCGGTCTGACCCAATCGGCGCAGCGGTATTTCCTCGACCAACTTGTCCGTGCCCGGTGACAGGATTGCTGTTTCGATCTCGCCCGGAGCAATGGCATTTACCCGCACGCCCATCGGCCCGAAATCATGCGCCATTTCCCGTGTCAGCGCCTTCAGCGCCGCCTTGGACGTGGCATAGGCCGCCCCGGCAAACGGATGCACCCGATACCCCGCGATCGAGGTCACGTTAACCACCGCTCCTTTTGCCGCGGCCAGTTCCTCGCGCAGCCCCCGCGCCAGCACGACCGACGCAAAGAAGTTCACATGGAACACGTGCCCCCAGGTCATCAGGTCCGTGTCGATTGTGTTCAACCGCTCCCCCTCCGGTCCCTTCGGCGAGATGCCCGCATTGTTCACCAGCGCATCCAGTCGGCCATCCAGCCGGTCGCGAATTTCTTCGACCTTGTTGATCGTATCCGTGGGGTCGGCCAGGTCGATCTGCACGTGGTTTTCCTCGCCTCCGCCCCAGGGACATTCCTGCGGGAACGGCGCCCGTGAACAGGTAATCACACGCCATCCAGCCCGATTGAACCGCCGCACCGTTGCATGGCCAATTCCCCGGCTAGCCCCGGTCAGCAGCAGCGTTTTCTTACGCTCAGCCATCATTCCACCTCTGTCTGATTTGCCTTGACCCTAGCACCATGGCTGGCAAGTTCAACGTAGCACTTGGCACCCGCACGCGAACCCTGTAACACAGCACGGATTTCGGGACGCAGATGATGAAGAAGCAGAACATGAACCGCGATTGGATCGCCACCGCCCGCACCCTTTCCGAGGCTCTGCCCTATCTCCAACGCTTTACCGGCGCGCAGGTTGTCGTCAAGTTCGGCGGCAACGCCATGGGTGACGATGACGCCATGGCCGAGTTCGCCCGTGACATGGTGCTGATGCGCCAGGTCGGTGTGAACCCCGTGATCGTGCATGGCGGTGGCCCGATGATCAACGACATGCTGAAACGCTTGGGCATCCAAAGCGACTGGGTCCGTGGCAAGCGCGTCACCGACAAAGCCACCGTCGAGGTGGTCGAAATGGTGCTTTCGGGCCTTGTGAACAAGCGGATCGTGCAAGCGATCAACGACGAAGGCGGCCGGGCCGTTGGCATCTCGGGCAAGGATGACGACCTGATGGTCTGCACCCCTGATGACCCCGAGCTGGGCTTTGTCGGCCGCCCCGTGCAAATGAAGGTTCAGGTGATCCGCGACCTGTGTGACGCGGGCATCATCCCCGTGATCGCTCCTATCGGCACGGGCGTGAACGACAACGAAACCTTCAACGTCAACGGCGATACAGCGGCGGGCGCGATTGCTGGCGCATTGCAGGCCGACCGGCTGTTGCTGCTGACTGACGTGGCCGGCGTAAAGGGGGCAAATGGCGAGGTCATCACCCAAATCAGCCCCGAACAGGTGCGCGAGATGATCGAGGAAGGCACCATCGCAGGCGGTATGATCCCCAAGACCGAAACTGCGCTGGACGCGCTGGATCGCGGCGTGCGGGCCGTGGTGATCCTGGACGGCCGGATGCCCAACGCGACCCTGCTGGAGCTGTTTACCGAGCACGGCGCGGGCTCGATCATCCGGTCGACAAAACCACGCGTCAAACCGGCTATCGGGGACGAATGAGCACGCCCTATGACGTAATCCAGAATGCCGCCCTTGGGCGGCATTTGTGTATCAGGGGCGGCCTGTATCCCGATGATCTGGCCGGTGTTAAAACCCTGATCCTGCTGGGCCCGAACGAACCCGATTTCTGGCCAGCCTTCTGCCAAAGCCCGGAATATCGTGATGGCCAACCCGACCCGATGGACCGCTGGTCATCCCGCGTGATTGGCGACCTGGCGACTGAACTTGACGCCCGTGCCTTGTTCCCCTTTGGTGGCCCACCGTGGCATCCGTTCATCCGATGGGCGCAAGACAGCGGGCGTGCCTGGGCCTCTCCGATCCAGTTATTGGTGCACGAGCATGCTGGGTTGTTTGCCTCCTACCGGGGCGCGTTGGCGTTCGCGCATTGCGTCGAACTGCCCCCTGCCCCGGCACAGGCCCCATGCGGCGAATGCGCCGCCCCCTGCCTGACAGCCTGCCCGGTAGGAGCGCTGACGCCGCAGGGGTATGACGTTCCAACCTGCAAAAGCTATCTGCGCACTGATGCTGGACAGGACTGCATGGAAAACGGGTGCGCCGCGCGACGTTCTTGCCCGATCAGCCGGTCTTATGGCAGGCTGCGTGAACAATCAGCATTTCATATGAGGGCCTTTCTGTGACCCTACGCCTTATCCTGATGCGCCATGCGAAATCCGACTGGGACAATCCCTTGCAGGCAGATCATGCACGGCCCCTGAATGGGCGCGGTCGGAAATCGGCGCGTGCAATGGGCGAATGGCTGCGCGACCGCAAAGAGTTGCCAATGATGACGCTAAGCTCGGACGCGCGTCGGACCCAGGAAACGGTTGAAGCTGTGGGATTTGGTGGAGACGTTCGGTTCCAGCGTGACCTATATCATGCGGGCCCCGAGGTCATGTTGCGCGCTCTAAAAAAGGCCGGTGAGGCCACGTGCATTCTGATGGTTGGCCACAATCCCGGCATCGCCGAATTCGCCGAGCGGCTGGTGCAAACCGCGCCGTCGCATCCTCGGTTTTACGACTATCCGACATGTGCGACTTTGATCGTGGAGTTTGAACTTGCGCATTGGAGCGATCTGAAGTGGGGAATGGGCAGCGAGGTCACGTTTACCATTCCGCGCGAAGTTATGCGCGGATAGGTCAGTATTTTTGAGTATTTTAAGAGCAAAGAAAGGGCGCGGACCGCATTTGGGAGCCGCGCCGCTCTTGTTTACCGAAGTTAGTGGCCCAAAATCTGTGATAGGAACAGTTTGGTCCGTTCCGACTTCGGGTTGTTGAAGAACTCTTCGGGTTCGTTTTGTTCCACGATCTGGCCCTGATCCATGAAGATCACGCGGTTGGCGACTTGGCGGGCGAAGCCCATTTCGTGGGTCACGCAGAGCATGGTCATGCCTTCTTCGGCCAGTTCGATCATGGTGTCCAGCACCTCTTTGATCATCTCAGGGTCCAGCGCTGAGGTGGGTTCGTCAAACAGCATGATCCGCGGCTTCATGCACAGTGAACGCGCGATGGCCACACGTTGCTGCTGACCGCCCGACAGTTGGCCGGGGTATTTGTTGGCCTGATCGGGGATCTTTACCTTTTCCAGGAAATGCATCGCGGTGTCGATCGCCTCTTTGCGGGGCGTTTTACGGACCCAGATCGGGGCCAGCGTGCAGTTTTCCAGAATGGTCAGGTGCGGGAACAGGTTGAAGTGCTGGAAGCACATTCCAACCTCGGACCGGATCTTGTCGATGTTTTTCAGGTCCGAGGTCAGTTCGGTTCCGTCCACGACGATCCTGCCCGCCTGATGTTCCTCTAGGCGGTTAATGCAGCGGATCAGCGTGGATTTACCCGACCCGGACGGGCCCGCGATGACGATACGTTCGCCGCGGTTTACCGTCAGGTTGATGTCGCGCAGCACGTGGAAGGTGCCGTACCACTTGTTCATGTTGGTGATTTCGATAGCAACCTCATCCGAGACCTGCATCTTGGAGCGGTCGATATCACGTTCAATAGCAAGATCAGACATTTGGTGATCTCCTTAATGATGGTCAGTTCTGAGCTTGCGCTCGAGATACATGGAGTAGCGGGACATGCCGAAGCAGAAGACAAAGAACATCAGGGCGATAAAGCCGTAAAGCTCCCAGACGACTCCGTTCCAGGCGGCATCCGCGCGGATGGCGTTGGACAGGCCCAGCGGGTCCAGCAGGCCGATCACCGACACCAGCGTGGTGTCTTTGAACAGCCCGATAAAGGTGGACACGATGCCAGGAATCGAGATCTTCAACGCCTGAGGCATGATGATCAGACGCTGTGCTTGCCAATAGTCCAGACCAAGGCTGTCAGCGCCCTCGTACTGGCCCTTGGGCAAGGCCGCCAGACCACCCCGGATCACCTCGGCCATATAGGCCGACGAGAACAGGGTCGCCATGATGATCACCCGCATGATGATGTCAAAGTTCGTCCCCGGAGGCATAAAGATGTTCAGCAGGGTCGACGCGACGAACAGCAACGTGATCAGCGGAACGCCCCGGATGAACTCGATAAAGCCGACGCAGATGGATTTGACGATCAACAGGTCCGACTGACGCCCCAGTGCCAACAGGATGCCGATTGGCAGAGAGCAGGCAATGGCGACGACGCCGATGGTGATCGACAGCATCATCCCGCCGAAGTTCCGACTTTCGACTGGTTCCAGGCCGATGGGAATGATGCTCCCCAACGTGCCGGCAACCGGCGAGGCCAAGACTAGCCACCAGATAACCGCCGTCAATACCCCGGCGATAAACCCCGCCAGACCGCCAACCGCGTTTTCCACAAGCTTGAAGACCACGTAGCCCAGCACAAAGCCAGCAGCCGCAACCAGCGGCCCCCAGATCGTGCCGCCCCATAGCAACCACGGCATGATGAACGGGTAAACAGCGGTGAAATAGACCATCTGCGCGGGCACCTTATCGGCATACAGCACCGGAGCCAGCGCAACGGCCAGCAGGGCAAAGGCCAGGATCGGGCGCCAGTACAGCTCGGCCGGATAGAAGCCAAAGATCAGCTGGACCCAGCGGTCTCGGATTACACCCCAACAGGCGCCGTGGCCTTCATGGCCCAGACCAGCAAGGATCTCTCGGCATTCCCCTAGCGAGGCCGCGCTCCACGTCGGAGACCACGCCCAGCCAAGCAGGAAGGTGGCAACATAGAGGATGAAAATCCCGCAAATCACCGTGATGACAGAGTTCAGCCACCCCGAGAACAGGTTCGCGCGCATCCAGCCAATCACCCCAACCGAGGTGGCAGGGGGTTCCTGCTGTGGCAGCATTTCTGCGCGGACGAAAGAAATATCGCTCATATCACCGCTCCACCAATTTGACGCTATTGTTGTACCAATTCATCACCAACGAGATGCTGAGACTGATCAACAGATAGATCAGCATACCGATCAGAACCGTCTCCAGCTCGCGGCCAGTTTGGTTCATGGTGATCCCCATTAGGGTCCCCGTCAGATCCATATAGCCAACAGCGATGGCCAGCGACGAGTTCTTGGTCAGGTTCAGGTATTGCGAAATCAACGGCGGGATAATCACCCGCATCGCCTGTGGCAAGACCACCAGGCTCATGACCCGCCGAGGGCGCAAGCCCAGGGCCGCGGCGGCCTCGGTCTGGCCTTTCGAGATCGCAAGGATACCCGCCCGAACGTTTTCTGCAATGAAAGCAGCGGTATACAGCGACAGGGCCAGCCACAACGCGATCAAGGAGTTACGCATATAGATGCCACCCTTGAAGTTGAACCCCTTCAGTTCGGGATTGCCCAGATGGAACCCAAGCGCGACCAGAACCACAATCACCGGCACCAGAATGGCCGCCAGATTCAGGTACCAAGTGGTCGGGCGATCCCCGGTGGCCTCTTGGATAACGCTGGCGCGTTTGTTGATGAAATGCCGAGCGGTAAAGCCGATGGCCAGCGCGATCAGCACCACGATCAAGTCAATCGAGATATCAAAACGCAGGCTGGACTGACCAAACAGGTGAATGTTGCCCAGACTGTTCGTAAACAGCGGCTCGGGTATATAAAAACCCCGGTTCGTTGCCACGAAAGAGCCGGTTTCAACCCCACGGAAGGCACGGGGGGCGGGCAACGTCTCGATCAGGATGGCCATGCAGAACACGATCCACAGCAGGACCGGGACATTACGGAACAGCTCGACATAGACCGTCATGATGCGCGCGATCAGCCAGTTCTTGGACAGGCGCAGCACGCCGATCACCACGCCCAATACGGTGGCCGTGATGCAACCCAATACCGCCACCAACAAGGTGTTCAACAGCCCCACAAAGGCCGCGCGGAAATGGGTATTTTGATTGTCGTAGTCTATCAAACGCTGGTTGATGTCATAGCCCGCAGGCTCTGCCAGGAACCCAAAGCTGGGTTCTTTGCCCAGTTCCAGAAGGTTCTTAGCGGTGTTGTTGAACAACCAGAAAAACAAAAGCATGAAGCCGATAATCGCCACGACCTGAATGGTCATCGAACGATACCGGGTGTCGTATATCAGCATAGATAGCCGAAACGACTCCTTCGGAGGGTCGGTCAAAGTGGTCATAAGGGTTCCCCGTCTTTCGACCTTGATTTTTGTCCGGGTCCACAGGGGCCCGATGGCCGAATTATTGGTTTGGTAGAAGCAAAGAAGGGCGCCGGAAATCCGCGCCCTTCTTTTTATTCAATGTCTTAGCGGAACGGCGGAGCGTACAGCAGACCACCTTCGGTCCATTGTGCGTTCAGGCCGCGTGCCAGACCGACGGGCGATGCTTCGCCGATGTTCTTTTCGAACACTTCGCCATAGTTGCCGCCAACCATGATCGCAGCTTTGGCCCAACCAGCGTCCAGACCCAGCATTTCGCCCAGGTTACCTTCGGTGCCCAGCAGACGGTTGATTTCTGGGTTGTTGGTGCCGGCAGCCATCTCGCCGATATTGGCCGAGGTGATGCCCAGCTCTTCGGACGCGATCAGAGCGTTCAAAGTCCAGCGAACGACGTCGCCCCATTCGTTGTCACCGTGACGGACCAATGGGCCCAACGGCTCTTTCGAGATGATTTCGGGCAGAACCGCGTGTGCCGAGGGATCTTCGAAAGTGGCGCGAGTGGCCGCCAGACCCGAAGCATCAGTGGTATACACGTCGCAAGCACCGGCCAGGTACTGCTGCTGAATCTCAGCGTTGGTTTCAACGGGAACCGGCTCGTAGCTGATGTTGTTGGTGCGGAAGAAGTCCGCCAGGTTCAGCTCGGTCGTGGTGCCGGTTTGAATGCAGACGGTTGCGCCATCCAGTTCCTTAGCGGACGAAATGCCCAGCTCTTTGGGAACCATAAAGCCTTGGCCGTCATAGTAGTTCACGCCAACGAATTCGAACTTCAGATCGACATCGCGCGAGAAGGTCCAGGTGGTGTTCCGGGCCAGCATGTCGATTTCGCCAGAAGCCAGCGCCGTGAAGCGAGTCTTACCGGTGGTCGGTACGAATTCTACGGCGTCCCCATCGCCCAGAACCGCTGCGGCGACGGCACGACAGAACCCGACATCAAAGCCGTCCCATTTGCCATTCGCGTCTGGTGCAGCAAAGCCCACCAAGCCGACAGTTACGCCACAACGCAGTTTGCCACGCGCTTGTACGTCATCAAGTGTACCAGCAGCTGCAGCTCCAGCGGCCAATCCAGCGACGGTGAGCGCGCCAAAAAATACGGATTTCTTCATTTTTACCTCATCCTGATTTACCGCCTGATATGGTCGGCGGTTATTCTGATCTTGAGTGAACAGAAGCACAGCTGAAAAGGTTTTCCCCTCTCAGTGATGGAAGTTTGGGCAAATTCGACCCCAAAGGTCAAGGGACTGATCAGGAATTCGGCACAGCCAATGGATGTTGACGCAAGGACACCCAGTAATTTTTGATCACATTAGACCGCTTGGCAAAGCTCGTAGAATCGCTTGGCCCGCAGGAATTCTTCACGTTTTGAGGCGGCCAGCTCTGCCGCCTCGTCATCGACGCCCCATTGCTCGGCCTGCCAGGTTTCATCCAGGCGTGAAAGGTCCCAAATGGCTTCAATTGGCAGGTGATCCCGAACCGCTGCGAATCCCAAAATCAACGAGCCACTGATGCCCACCAGGTCGTGGAATGCGGCCAATTCGAACGAGGTCATCCGGCGCACCCGATCATGCAGATTTTGCAGGGTCGCTGTATCCTGGGGCACAAACATCACGCCCTGTGCGCTATTCAGTCGCGCCCCCAAAGCATCCGCAGCCCAGTCCAGAATCGGGTCCCAGGCGGCCGCTTGCCGTTGGATCAATTCCTGCGGGCTGTCGGCGCGATAGCACAGCAGATCAGTGGCGCCATATTCGGCCAACATGGCGGCAACTTCGTCAAACTGGTTGCTCACCTTATCCAAAGCCGCGTTGGCCCCGCGCATCACTGGCATGGTTAACGGCTGGACTTCGCCCTCTTGCGCGTCCCATTCGGTGGCGATTGCCTGCGCCATCGCCAACGTGGGCACGACCAGAGGCGTTTTCGCCGGCGTTTTCACGTTGCGCCCGTCCAACAACACGGAAAATCCGCCTTCGACCTCAGCGGCCTTGGTTTCTTTCCAAAAGCGTTTCGCTTTCCATGCGCTCATCGTCTACTCCCACACTGTCCGGATCGCTCCGGGAAGGTCGGGCACGCTATGGACCAGTTTGTCCGCCGCGTCCAGCCGATCCACAGTATGATAGCCCCAGCTAACCCCGATCGCGCGCACTCCGGCGGCACGGGCCATGGCCATGTCAAACTCGGTATCGCCGATCATCACCGCATGTTCCGCCGCAACCCCGGTTTCGGCCAGCGCGGCCTCCAACATCGCGGGATGGGGCTTTGAGGGATGATGGTCCGCAACCTGCTGCGTCAGGAACAATCCGGTCATCTGGTGCCCACTTAGCAAAGCATCCAGCCCGCGCCGCGATTTCCCTGTCGCCACACCCAGCAGAAATTCGGGCACGGCATTCAGTTCATCCAAAACGGACCTAATGCCGGGATACAAAGGACTGCTATGTTGCGTCCCCTGACTGGCGCGCAACTGCATATAGGCAGATTTGTAGCCGTCGACCAAGCGCGCATAGGTTGCATCGCTCAACCCCCGAGCCAACATCGGAATCGCCACCTCCAGCGACAATCCAACGATAGACAGGATCGCGGCACGCGCAGGAACGGTCAGCCCCTCGCCCTGAAACGCGGCGGTCATCGAGGCGACGATATCTCCCTGGCTGTCCACCAGAGTACCGTCCACATCAAAGATGATCAGCCGCAGGGGCGCGGTCATTGCAGGCTTTCGAAGGGATCATCCGCAGCCAGATCTTCGCTCCAGCCAAAGGTCTCCCAGCTCTGCGCCATATGCTCGGGCAAGGGCGCGGTAAACTCCATCACCTTGCGCGTCACGGGATGTTCGATCTGCAATCGGCGAGCATGCAGATGCAGTTTCTTGCTGATGATGCCGCCCAGCTGAGCGCCCCATCCGTCGCCCATATTTTCCTGACCCGAGCCACCATATTTGCCATCGCCAATGATCGGATGCCCGATCTCGGCCATATGCGCGCGCAACTGGTGGGTCCGGCCCGTAACCGGCTCCATCGCGACCCAAGCCGACCGTCCGGCCACCCGATACAGGGTCGCGTACAAAGTATGCGCGCGTTTTGCCCCCGGGGTAGCGTTCATATCGCGCGGGTGTACGCAGACCATTTTCTCGCCTTCACCACCGCGCCCATGACCCGCAGCTTTGACCAGACCGTACTTGATCTCGCCCAGATAAGGCGTTGGGACACCGGCCACCAAAGCCCAGTAAATCTTGCGGGTCTCACGGTGTCGGAACGCCGCGGTCAGCGCCGAGGCCGCCTCGCGTGTACGCCCCAAAATCAGAACACCGCTGGTATCCTTGTCCAACCGATGCACCAATCGCGGCTTTTCATCATAGTCGAAACACAGCGCCTCGTTCAGCCCGTCCACGTGACGGGTTTGCTTTGAGCCCCCCTGAACCGGCAATCCCGCAGGTTTGTTCAGCACGATGATATCGTCATCCTTATACAGGATCGCATCCATCATCATCTTGGTGTCCGCTGCGGAAATACGCGTCCGCTGTTGAGCCTTCACCTCGCCGGGTTCAGGCAAGGGCGGAATACGCACTTCTTGCCCGACATCAATCCGAGTGTTGGCCTTGCATCGGCCACCATCCACGCGCAGCTCGCCCTTGCGGCACATCTTTTCGATACGCCCCTGACCCAGATGCGGGAATTTCCGCTTTAGCCAGCGATCCAGACGCTGATCGCCCTCGCCTGGGCCAATCGTGACCATTTGAACCCTGCTCATTGAACGATACTCCGCGCGAAAATCAGACCCAGGACGATGGCCCCCAAAGACAACAGAACCGAGGCCCCGACATAGGCAACAGCCGTCACGACCTGCCCACGTTCCCACAACGTCACCGCATCCAGCGAAAAGGCTGAAAACGTGGTGAACCCGCCAAGGATCCCAGTCATTAACAACGGTGCAAAACGATTGGCGCTATAGTGCCCCAGGACCACCACGATGACCCCCATCACAAAGCTGCCCAGAATGTTCACCGCCAGCGTACCCCATGGGAATCCAGGCCCCATCAGGCGGCTTGCGGCCATACCCGTCAAATAGCGCCCGCTGGCGCCGATTGCGCCCCCAAGGGCCACTTGCAATAACGTTGTCATCATCGGCACACCTCTGGGCGCGGACCACCTGAATGTCAAGGATAGCAGCTTCTTCTTGGCCTAAATACCCTCGCCGAAGGCGTCCTAGCCCCGCCGGTCGCGCAGACGCGAGAAATAGTCCAACCGCTTTTTCAACTCACGTTCAAAGCCACGCTCGACGGGTTCGTACAGCACAGGCCGCTCCACGCCCTCGGGGAAATAGTTCTGCCCTGAAAACCCATCTTCGGCATCGTGGTCATAGGCATAGCCATCACCATAGCCCTGATCCTTCATCATACTGGTGGGCGCGTTCAGGATATGTTTCGGCGGCATGGCTGATCCGGTTTTTTTGGCCATCCGCATCGCCGCCTTATACCCCGCATAGGCGGCATTGGATTTCGGCGCCAGCGCCAGATAGGTCACGGCCTGCGCCAGGGCCAGCTCGCCTTCGGGGCTGCCAAGACGTTCATAGATCTCCCAGGCATGCAGGCAAACCGACTGGGCCTGCGGATCGGCCAGACCGATATCCTCGACCGCCATCCGCGTGATCCGACGCGCCAGATAGCGCGGATCTTCGCCCCCGGTCAGCATCCGCGCAAACCAGTACAAGGCCGCGTCCGGGTCAGAGCCGCGAACAGATTTATGCAGGGCCGAGATCAGGTTGTAATGCTCGTCTCCACCCTTGTCGTATTGCGCGGCGCGGCGCATCAGACGGGTGCCCAACGCATCAGGCGTCAGTTTCGTGTCAACCTTCCACGCCGCCACCTGTTCGATCAGGTTCAGCAGTGCCCGCCCATCGCCATCGGCCATTTCTAGCAGTGCTTCGCGCGCCTCGCCCATCAGGGGCAGCGCTTTGTCCAGCTCGCGCTCCGCCCGTTGCGCCAGGCGTTCCAGGTCGATCAACGACAGCCTTTCCAGAACCAACACCTGCGCGCGGCTCAGAACAGCGGCGTTCAGTTCGAAGCTGGGGTTTTCCGTCGTCGCCCCGACCAAAAGGATCGTGCCATCCTCCATATAGGGCAGAAATCCATCTTGCTGGGCTTTATTGAACCGATGGATTTCATCCACGAACAAGAGCGTGCCCCGCCCGTTTCCGCGCCGTATCTTAGCTGCCTCGAACACCTTCTTCAGCTCGGCCACACCCGAGAAAATCGCGCTGATCTGTACGAAATGAAGGTCGGTTTCATCCGCCAAAAGCCGCGCGATGGTGGTTTTCCCGACCCCAGGCGGCCCCCAGAGAACCAAGGACGACAACGCCCCTGCAGACAGCATCACTCCAAGCGGTGCCTCGGGGCCCAGCACTTGTTCCTGGCCGATCACGTCACCCAAAGACCGGGGCCGCAGCCGGTCAGCCAGCGGGCGCGGAGCATTTGCGGTGCGGTCGTCCGACGACTCGCCGGTGGCACCCTTGGAAGAGTCGAAAAGATCAGCCATACATCACAATCTGAACCGCAAGCGCAGCCGCTGCAAGCCGCGCTTCACCTCCAGTGACAACACCCGCATATTTTCGGTCAACGCGTCCCGAGCTTTGGTGGATGTGTGCACCGCCTCACCGTTGATTTCTTCCAAAATGTCCCCCGGACGCAGCCCGGCACGTGCGCCATAGGGGCCCGGCACCTCGACCACCACACCCGTCGCAGACAGGGGTAAACCATATTGGGCCACCACAGCCGGATTGACGTTCGACAGTTGCAACCCTGGCAGAACCGAGCGTTTTCCCAAGACAGTAGTCGCTCGTTCGGGCATTTCAGGGGCCAGGATCATCGCCACGTTTGCGGTGTTTTCGCGGCCCTGTCGTACATAGGAAATGCGGGCCTCCTGCCCCAGACCGACCACGCTCATCCGGAACAGCATCTCTGCGGGGGTGTTCACCGCCTCGTCGTCGACGCTGATCACCACATCGCCCTGTTTCAGCCCGGCAGCCAAAAAGGGGCTTTCCTCGTGCAGAGCCGAGATGACGACGCCCCCAGGACGCTCCAACTCCAGACTTTGCGCCATGTCGGCATCAACGATCTGGCCGCCAATCCCAGCCCAAGGCCGTTGAAAGGTCGCATTGCCCGCGCGCGCCTGCGTCACAAATTGCGACACCAGATTGGCGGGGATCGCAAAGCCGATCCCGTTCGACCCGCCTGAACGAGACAAAATACGCGTGTTCACCCCAATCAATTGCCCATTCACATCAATCAGCGCCCCACCGGAATTCCCCGGATTAATCGGCGCGTCGGTCTGGATGAAGTACCCTCTGGCGCTGCCAGTCGCGACACCGGACCGTGCCAGCCCCGACACGATCCCACTGCTCACCGTCTGGCCCACACCGAATGGGTTGCCGATGGCCAAAACCAACTCGCCGACCTCAACCCGGTCGCTGTCGCGCAGGAACAGATGGGGCATATCCTTGGCGCCGTCGAGACGCAGAATCGCCAGGTCGGACTCTTTGTCCGCCAACATCACCTGCGCATCAAATTCGCGGCGGTCGTTCAGAACGACTCGAATCTCAGTCGCCTCACCGACAACATGGAAATTGGTCACCACGATTCCGTCATCCGATAGAATCACGCCGCTCCCCAACGAGTTCTGGACCCGCGGACGACTGCGCAAACTGTCCCCAAAGAACTGCCGAAAGAAGGGGTCGTTCTGAAACGGGCTGGAGCGTTCCTCTACGATCCTTTTGGCATAGATGTTCACCACCGCAGGCGCGGCCTGCTTTACCAAAGGCGCAAAGCCCAGCTGGATTTCCATCGGATTTTCAGGGACGCGGGTGTCGGAATGGGCCGGCAGCGCAACAAAAACGGTCAGGCACGCAGCCATTAGCAAACGGATCATGGGGCTTTCTCCAATACGTGCCCATGATATGAGAGGGCGCGCGCGCGAATGCAAGCGCGTGACATCCCATCCGCAAACCTAGCGCGTCAGGCGATCCTGCACCCCTTGGGGCAGACTGACGCGTTCGAACAACAGGGCTGCCAGTTTCCGCAGACCTACGCCTGTGCGGATCTCGAACTCCTCGTATCTAAACCGTCGACCGGTCACGCCATGAACCGCGAAACCGTCGATCAACGCCTGTCGCATCGGCTTGGGCCCACAGAACGAGACTGTCAGACCATCGCCGGACAGACCCGTTTGCGCCATGATACCCTCGGCCGTGGCACGCCCTTTGTCGGCCGAAATGTGGACATGCAAAGTCAGGTTCTTTTGCGCTGCCGCTCTGTCACGAAGTTCAGCCAGATGCGGCGCGTCAGCCTCGCTTCGCACGCAATAAACCATGTGTACGGGGGCATCATCCGCCGACAGCTCTTTGGCCCAGGCCAGGAAGGGCGTCACGCCAATGCCCGCCGCGATCCACAGCTGTGGCCCCTTGGTTTTGGCGCGTTCGAAATGGCCAAAGGGCCCCTCTAGCCGAACAGGTGTGCCGGTCTGCAACATTTGGTGCAACCGCGCGGTATAGTCACCCAATCGGGCCACGCTCAGCCGCAAAGAACCGTCCGATTGCGGTGCCGAGGAAATGGTAAACGGGTGAGGCTCGGCCCCGTCAAAACAGGCAAAGGCAAACTGACCCGCCCGGTGCCGCAGCGGCCTGCCGTTCGGCGTCATTGTGATGGCCAACGCCCCGCCAGTTTGTTCGACCGAACTGACAACATACCCGCGCGAGGGTCGCATCCGTGCAGGCAACAACCGCCATGCAAAAGCCAGCGCGCCCAGCAAGCAAAAAGCCGACACATACAGGCCCAGCGGATCCCCGTTCTTGAAGGGTTTCAGGATAAACAGATAGTGCAGCGCCCCGGCCAGAAAAAACCCACCCATGAAACGATGGGTCCAACGCCACAGGTGATAGGGGATAAAGGTCGCCACGGTGATAACCACCAGGATCAGCAGGCCATAAAGGCTCAGCTCGCCCAGCGTTTCGGCTAATTCTTCAACAAAATTCTGCGCCCCAAGGCCACGCATTTCCGCGTCCACCGTATCGTGAAGCAGCAAAAACACCATCGACATGATGCCCAGCCATTTATGCACGATATAGGACCGATCCAACCCGCCAAACAGCCATTCCACAACGGGCAAACGGGTCGCGATCAGCTGTACAATCGCCATGCCGATCAGCGAGGCGATGCCCATAAACTGGCTGAACAACGCGATGATGTCGCGGCCCTTTGCAATCTCTGAAAACCAGATGAACGGAAATAGCAGCGCCACTACGCTTAGGATAATGCCCCAGGGTCGCAAGATATGAATCCTCTTTGGTTCGGTCCAGTTCGCGGGCGCAGTTTCGTTACATGTCCCCTAACGTCAACTGCGAATTCGCTGACGCGACCCCCTGGAACGCAAAAAGCCCCGCTCGACAATGAGCGGGGCCAAGAACCAGGCAGCTGCCCGGAAATTCTTAATCTTCTGCGTCGGCTGCTACTTCTTCAGCGTCCAGGCGGGCCTTGTCCGAGGCGCCTTTGGCCGAAGTGTCGCGGTCGACGAATTCGATGATGGCCATCGGGGCCATGTCACCATAGCGGAAGCCTGCTTTCAGAACGCGGACATAGCCACCCTGGCGCTCTTTGTAGCGCGGGCCCAGAACTTCGAAAAGCTTGGCAACATCTTTGTCCTGCTTCAACTGAGCGGCGGCCTGACGACGGGCGTGCAGATCGCCACGTTTGCCCAGAGTGATCAGTTTTTCAATGATCGGGCGCAGTTCTTTGGCTTTGGGCAGGGTTGTTTTGATTTGCTCGTGCTCAATCAGCGAACCAGCCATGTTCGAGAACAGGGCCTTACGGTGCTCATGAGTACGGTTCAGGCGGCGGTAACCACGTGCGTGACGCATTTTCTATCTCCTAATCTTGCGTTTTGCTTTGTCCGTCCGGCGATGCGTGTCACCGGCTCTCCTTGGGGCTTGCGCCCAGATATTCCCCGCCAGCGCGGGCATTGTTGGGGCGGGCCACTGGCCCACCCCATATTCCTTAGAAGCTGTCTTCGAACTTCTTGGCCAGATCTTCGATGTTGTCCGGCGGCCAGTCCTCGACGTCCATGCCCAGATGCAGACCCATGCCCGACAGCACTTCTTTGATCTCGTTCAAAGATTTGCGGCCGAAGTTCGGGGTGCGCAGCATTTCCGCTTCGGTTTTCTGGATCAGATCGCCGATGTAAACGATGTTGTCGTTCTTCAGGCAGTTTGCCGAACGGACCGATAGTTCCAACTCGTCCACTTTCTTCAGCAGCAGCGGGTTGAACTCCAGACCATCGTCTTCGTCCTGACGGCCAGCAGCTTCGGGTTCGTCGAAGTTGACGAAGATCGAAAGCTGATCCTGCAGAATGCGCGCGGCATAGGCCACTGCATCGTCAGGCGAGATCGAGCCATCGGTGTCGATCTTCAGTGTCAGTTTGTCATAGTCCAGCACCTGGCCCTCGCGGGTGGGCTGCACGTCATACGACACCTTTTTGACCGGCGAATAGATCGCGTCGATCGGGATCAGACCGATGGGGGCGTCTTCGGGCTTGTTCTTGTCAGCCGCGACATAGCCTTTACCGGTGTTGACGGTCAGCTCCATGTACAGGTCCGCGCCGTCATCCAGGTGACAGATCACGTGTTCCTTGTTCAGGATTTCGATGCCAGCGCTGTCGCTGATGTCACCAGCCGTAACGGCACCCGGACCTTTTGCCGAAATCGACAGGCGCTTGGGGCCTTCGACTTCCATGCGCAGGGCGACGCCCTTCAGGTTCAGGATGATGTCGGTGACGTCTTCACGCACACCGGCCACGCTGGAAAACTCGTGCAGAACGTTGTCGATCTGAACGCTGGTGATGGCCGCACCTTGCAGCGAGCTCATCAGCACGCGACGCAGCGCGTTGCCCATGGTCAGACCAAAGCCACGTTCCAGAGGCTCTGCAACAACGGTCGCCTGACGCGACGGATCGTTGCCGGGTTTGACCTCCAGCTGAGTCGGTTTGATCAACTCTGCCCAATTCTTATGGATCATGCGTCCCTCCATTCCTGTCTTGCTCCCATGTCCGAAGAGCAAAACGCCCGAGGTTTCAAAATGACGGAATGGGGCCGTGCGCCTGCACAGCCCCAAATCAGTACTGTCGGATTAGACCCGGCGGCGTTTCGGCGGGCGGCAGCCATTGTGTGCGATCGGGGTCACATCACGGATCGAGGTGATGTTGAAACCGATTGCGGCCAGTGCGCGCAGAGCCGATTCACGGCCCGAACCGGGGCCCTGAACTTCGACTTCCAGGGTTTTCACGCCGTGATCCTGGGCTTTTTTGCCCGCGTCCTCTGCAGCCATCTGAGCGGCATACGGAGTGGATTTGCGCGACCCTTTGAAGCCCATAGTGCCAGCAGACGACCACGAAATGGCGTTGCCCTGCACGTCAGAGATCAGGATCTTGGTGTTGTTGAAGCTGGAGTTCACATGTGCGACGCCAGATGCGATATTCTTGGAGGCCTTTTTCTTGCCTACACGACGGGTATCACGTGCCATTGGTTGCTACCTCCCTTACTTCTTCTTACCGGCAATGGCCTTTGCGGGGCCTTTGCGAGTGCGAGCGTTGGTGCTGGTACGCTGACCGCGCACGGGAAGGCCGCGACGGTGACGCAGGCCGCGATAGCAACCCAGGTCCATCAGGCGCTTGATGTTCATCTGCACTTCACGGCGCAGGTCACCTTCGACCGAGTAGTTGGCGTCGATGTGCTCGCGGATGGACAGAACTTCGGCGTCCGACAGTTCGTTCACACGACGAGTCAGATCGATGTTCACAGCTTCGCAGATGGCTTTGGCCGATGCAGGGCCGATACCGGTGATGTAGGTGAGGGCGATGGGGACCCGCTTTGCAGTGGGGATGTTTACGCCGGCGATACGTGCCACGTGTCACTTTCCTTTTCGTTGCGGTTCCGTAGCTCCAGAACCTTTTTTCACAACGTAAGCCCGACGAATTTCCCGCCGGGCCTCAGCTGATCCAGGTGATGTGATTGCCGGCACTTACGCGCACCGAGAATCGCTCTAAAAACAGAGTTAGCGCTGGGTATGAGGAAAAAAGAGGGCCGTCAAGCCCCCTTCCCTATTCGCAGCTTGTTTAGTCCAGAATCGCGGCGATTGCGGTCTGGACCTCTTCGATCGCGCCCAGTCCGTCAATTGAGGACAGGTTGCCCTTGGCGTGGTAGTAGCCAATCAGCGGCGCGGTCTGTTTGTAATAGGCCATCAGACGCACTTTGACGCTTTCTTCGTTATCGTCTGCACGCGCGGTGCCGCCTGCGGCGACAGCTTCGGCGGCGCGGTTGACGATACGCTTGACCAGAACTTCGTCCTCGACCTGCATCTCGATCACGGCGTCCAGGGTCTCGCCCTTCTCAGCCAGCAACTCACCCAGCGCATCGGCCTGGGCCAGCGTGCGGGGGAAGCCGTCAAAGATGAAGCCGCCCTTTTTGTCGCCTTCCAGTTTTTCGCGGATTAGGCCGATCACGATCTCGTCGGTGACCAGGCCACCGCTGTCCATGACCGCGGCCACGCGTTTGCCCATCTCCGAGCCGCTGGCCTTGGCTTCGCGCAGCATATCGCCGGTGCTCAGCTGGATCATATTACGTGTCTCAACCAGATGGCCGGCCTGAGTTCCTTTGCCCGCTCCTGGCGGTCCAAGCAGAATAATATTCATCGACGTGATGGTCCCTTGCGTGCGCGTTTCTTACCTTTGCCGCGTAGCTGCGACTTCTCAATCAGACCTTCGTACTGGTGCGCCAGCAGATGGCTTTGAACCTGTTGGATCGTGTCCATGGTGACCGAAACGACGATCAAGACCGACGTGCCGCCAAAATAGAAGGGGATCGACAGTTGGCTACGCAGAATCTCGGGCAGCAGACAAACCGCAGCCAGATACCCAGAGCCCAGCACCAGGACGCGAACGGCCACGTATTCCAGATACTCGGCGGTTTTCTTACCGGGACGAATGCCAGGAACAAAGCCGTTCTGGTTCTTCAGGTTATCCGCCACTTCGTCCGGCTTGAACGAAACATTGAACGTATAGAAATAGGCAAAGAACACGATCATCGCGACAAAGAACAGCAGGTACAGCGGCTGTCCGGGCCCGAAATAGGCCAGCAGAGTCGACATGACCGGGCCGGTTTGGGACCCCGAGAAAGTGCTGATCGTGGTCGGCAGCAGCAACAACGAGCTGGCAAAGATTGCCGGGATCACGCCTGCGGGGTTCACCTTGATCGGCAGGTGCGACGACCCGCCGTCATAGACCTTCATCCCAACCTGACGGCGGGGATATTGGATGTTAATCTTGCGCAGGGCGCGCTCCATAAAGACCACAAAGGCAATTACGGCGACCACCATCACGAACACACCGATGATCACGGCGGGGCTGATGGCGCCCGAACGGCCTTGGCTCAGGAATTGGGCCAGCGCTGCGGGAACCTCGGCGATAATGCCGACGAAGATGATCAGAGAGATACCGTTGCCAATGCCGCGGCTGGTGATCTGATCCCCCAGCCACATCATGAACATGGTGCCGCCCACCAGCGTAATCACGCAGGAGACGCGGAAATAGAGACCCGGATCGGTGACCAGCTCGCCTGCCTCCAGCGACACGGCCAGACCATAGGCCTGCATCGTGGCCAGCAGAACGGTACCATAGCGCGTGTACTGGTTGATCTTCTTGCGACCGGCGTCGCCCTCTTTCTTCAGCTGCTCCAGCGAGGGCACCATGGCCGTCAGAAGCTGCACGATGATCGAGGCCGAAATATACGGCATGATCCCCAGCGCAAAAATCCCCATCCGTCCCAGCGCGCCGCCGGTGAACATCGACAGGATGCCGCCCAGACCAGCGGCCGCGCCTTCCATGAAATCACGCAACGCGATGCCGTCGATGCCAGGCACCGGGATAAACGTCCCGACACGGCACACGATCAAAAGCATGATGGTGAACAGGATGCGGCTGCGAAGGTCCGACGCCTTGGCCAGCTGTCCCCAGCTGGTGTTCGCGGCCATTTGTTCGACTGCAGATACCATATTCGGTCTCTCTTATGTGGCAACGCCGCCCAGAGCGTTTTCCAGCTCGGGCGGCGTTCTTAGGAAAACTAAGTTGTATCTAAGCGGCCTCGTCGCCGCTCACAACCCGTTATTCAGCGGCAGCCGCAACCTTGAGCGTACCACCGGCCTTTTCGACGGCCTCGATGGCCGATTTCGAAGCACCGGTCACTTCCAGGTTAACAGCAGTTGCGATCTCGCCTTTGGCCAGAACGCGGATGCCGTCCAGCTTGCGACGGATCAGGCCCGAAGCGATCAGGGCGTCTTCGGTGATGGTGGCCGAGGCGTCCAGTTTGCCGGCTTCGATGAACTTGGCGATCAGGCCCAGATTCACAACGGCGAATTCTTTACGGTTAGGCTTGTTAAAGCCACGCTTAGGCAGACGTTGGTACAGGGGCATCTGGCCGCCCTCGTAGCCATTGATGGCCACACCCGAGCGCGATTTTTGACCTTTGATACCACGGCCACCCATTTTACCTTTGCCCGAACCCGGGCCACGGCCAACGCGTGTGCGTTTTTTGGTTGCGCCGTCATTGTCGCGCAGTTCATGCAATTTCATGTCGCTTCTCCTTTGCCGGAACTGCCCTCCAGCGACGGAGTGGGCAAACACGGCTTTTCTTGATTGATTCTATGCGGCCGGATGGCCACCGGGGGCGTATATCGCCCTGCCACCCATGAATCAAGCGTGCAGATGCGCACCGCTTGAAAACGCAAAGCGCCCAGGCAGGGCCAAGGCGCTTGGGCGGGAACAGATCACAATGACGCGAGACAGGCTCAGCGGGTCTGGCGCAGGTACTCTTCCCAGCAGGGTGCGGGGTTGGTCACTGCCTGCGAAAGTTTAACAAAGAAGGTGCGGACAGTCTTGCCGAGCACTGCGGCGCTGTGTGTTGCGATAGCCATAACGGGGTCCATATTCAGAAAATTGCGTTAGGCGCGGAATACGGCAGCAAAATTGCCATAACCAGCGCGAATGCGGAAACCCCGGAATGCGTATACCGCATAACTAATAGGCAAACGGCAGATCAGCCCCACGTACAAAAAGAAACACCCCGCTGTTAACAACGGGGTGTTTCAAATTTTCTATCAGAGCGGTGAGGCCCTGAAGGATCGCTTAGTCGCGCTCTTCGATGATTTCGACCAGGTGCGGGATTTTCGCAACCATGCCACGGATCGAAGGGGTATCCTCCAGTTCGCGGGTCTTGTGCATCTTGTTCAGGCCCAGACCGATCAGGGTCTGACGCTGGACGGCGGGGCGACGGATCGGCGAACCGATCTGTTTAACGACGATGGTTTTAGCCATGATCTGCTCTCCTTACGCTTCTGCTTCGGCGGGGGCAGCGACTTCATCCTTGCGCAGGATGTCAGCAACTTTCTTACCGCGACGCGCAGCAACCGAACGGGGGCTGGACTCTTTGGTCAGGCCATCGATGGTTGCGCGGATCATGTTGTAGGGGTTCTGCGAGCCGATCGACTTGGACACAACGTCCTTGATGCCCAGCATTTCGAAGACGGCACGCATTGGGCCACCTGCGATGATCCCGGTACCTTCCGGAGCGGTACGCATGACCACTTTACCGGCGCCGTGACGGCCTTCCATGTCGTGGTGCAGGGTACGGCCCTCTTTCAGAGGCACACGAACCATCTGACGCTTGGCTTGTTCAGTGGCTTTACGAATGGCCTCGGGGACCTCTTTCGCTTTACCTTTGCCAAAGCCAACACGGCCTTTTTGATCGCCAACGACAACCAGAGCGGCGAAGCCAAAGCGCTTACCACCTTTAACGGTTTTCGATACGCGGTTGATCGCAACCAGGCGATCTGCAAATTCCGGGGTTTCGTCTTCGCGCTTGCGACCACGGCCCCGACGGTTATCACGTTCTGCCATTTGGACAGTCCTTTTCATGGTGGCGCGGCTGCGCCATGAATCTCAATCCTGGTGACCGGCCCATCAGATGGACCGGCCCCGGATCATCGGGAGGGCGGCGGGCGCCCTCCACAGGGTCTTAGAACTTCAGACCGCCTTCACGCGCGGCGTCGGCCAGAGCCTTCACCTTGCCGTGAAACAGGAAGCCACCACGGTCGAAGTAACATTCTTCGACACCGGCTGCCTTGGCTCGCTCTGCGATCAGTGCACCAACCTTGGTTGCTGCTTCGACGTTGTTTGTGCCGATCACGCCCAGATCTTTCTCCAACGAGGAGGCCGATGCCAGGGTGACGCCTTTGACGTCGTCGATCAGCTGAGCGCTGATGTTCTTGTTCGAGCGGTGAATCGACAAGCGAAGCTTGCCTACGTTCACTTTCCGCTGCTTGTTCCGAACGCGCAGACGGCGCTTCAGGAACAGGGTCCGTTTGCTGTTTGCCATTTTGCTCGTCCTTACTTCTTCTTGCCTTCTTTGCGGAAGATGTACTCGTCTTTGTACTTGATACCTTTGCCTTTATAGGGCTCGGGCTTGCGCCATTCGCGGATATTAGCCGCGACCTGGCCGACGAGTTGTGCGTCATCACCTTCAACAATAATCACGGTGGGCTTAGGTGCAGTGACCGTCACGCCTTCCGGGATCTCGAAGTTCACTTCGTGCGAGTAACCCAAGTTCAGCTTCAGGGTGCTGCCCTGAACCTGTGCCCGATAACCAACACCGTTGATTTCCAGCTCTTTTTTGAAGCCGGCCGTCACACCAGTAACCAAGTTGGCTACCATGGTGCGGGACATGCCCCACTGCTGACGCGCACGTTTGGACTTGCCACGCGGTGTGATGACAACAGTGTTGTCCTCAACCGAGATGGTCACGTCGTCGGACGCGGTGAAGCTTTGCGACGCCTTGGCGCCTTTAACTTCGATGGTCTGGCCGGACACCGACGCGGAAACGCCGCTGGGCAGCTCGACCGGTTTTTTACCAATACGAGACATTGCAGACCTCCTTAGAAGACGGTGCAGAGCACTTCGCCGCCAACATTGTTGGAGCGTGCGCTTGCGTCCGACATCACACCTTTCGGAGTGCTGACAATCGACACGCCCAGGCCCTGACGGACAACGGGGATGTCATTGACGCCCATGTAAACACGACGACCGGGTTTGCTAACCCGCTTCAGTTCGCGAATGACAGG
>JBOEGN010000007.1:21971-41050 GCA_050633445.1 Thalassovita sp. | reverse complement strand
CGCCCGACACCGGGCAGCGATTCCAAAGCCGCGCGGGAATTTGGGACCTCGCCGCCATACTCATCGACCAGAATGCGCGCCATTTTCATCACGTTCTTGGCCTTGTTGCGATACAGGCCAATGGTCTTGATATGCTCGATCACCTGCTCTTCGCCCAGATCCAGCATTTTCTGCGGGGAGTCGGCGATCTTGAACAATTCGGCCGTGGCGCGGTTCACGCCCTTATCGGTCGCCTGCGCCGACAGGGCCACGGCCACCACCAGCGTATAGGCGTTCACGTGGTCCAGTTCGCCCTTGGGTTCGGGTTCGCTGTCCTGAAAGCGGGAGAAGATCTCGCGGATCGTGTGATAATCAAGCTGCTTTGCCATGCGCCCACCTATGCCCCGCGCGCGCGCGTCGCTCAACCCTTTCCCGCAAGTTTCGGGTCGATATGCCCATCTTGCGGCGGTATCGTCGCGCCAAAGGAAAGGGCAAGACATGTCGGATATGGAAGCAGGCTATCATTACCACGTCATGCGCCGCGCGTTGGATCTGATCGACGCCGAGCCGGGCCTGTCCTTGGCCGATCTGGCCGCGCGGATGGGCATGAGCCCCTCGCATTTTCAGCGCCTGTTCTCGCAATGGGTGGGGGTGTCGCCCAAACGGTACCAACAATATCTGACGCTGGACCACGCAAAGGCGCTGTTGCAGCAGAACATGACGACGCTCCAGGTCAGCCATTCCGTCGGCCTGTCCGGCAATGGGCGCCTGCATGACCTGTTTATCCGGTGGGAGGCCATGAGCCCCGGCGATTATGCCCGCGCGGGCGATGGGGTCACCGTCTATTGGGGTTGGTATGACAGCCCGTTTGATCTGGCGCTGGTGATGGGCACGGACAAGGGTCTGTGCGGGCTGGCCTTTGCTGCCGAAACCGGAACCGAGGCCGCGATGCAGGACATGGTCAGCCGCTGGCCCAAAGCCACATTTGTCGAGGACCCTATGCGCCTGAAACCCTGGGTCGACACGGCCTTTGCGCAAAAGGGCGAAACCCAGCTGCACATGATCGGTGCGCCCTTCCAGATCAAAGTATGGGAGGCGTTGCTGCAAATCCCCTCGGGGCACGTCACCACCTATTCGGAAATCGCGCACTCCATCGGCAACCCCAAGGCCGTCCGCGCCGTCGGCACAGCCGTGGGCCGCAACCCCGTCAGTTGGCTGATCCCCTGCCACCGAGCCTTGCGTAAATCGGGCGGATTGGGGGGCTATCACTGGGGGTTACCCGTGAAACGCGCCTTGTTGGCCTATGAATCCGCACGGGCCGAGGCGAGCTGAACGGGGAAAGAGATGGGCGATTTCCCGCCCACCTTTACACAAACGTGTCTTGGGGACATGGGCCAGCGCCCGTATACTGTTGGCAATCCGATCAATCGGAGACCAAGAACGAGGCAATTACCATGATCCGAGCAAACAAAGCCGTGATGATCCTGTCCGGCACTGCCCTTCTGCTGACCACCGCCTGCACCGCGCCAGCGCATCTGGGCGGCGAAGACCCGAACAAAAAGGCCAAAGAAGGCGCCCTGCTGGGTGGCATTCTGGGGGCCGTGTCCGGTGCCATGATCTCGAAGGACAAGAAAAAAGGCATTCTGTTGGGCGGCGCTGCGGGCGCTGCTGCGGGGGCCGCCATCGGTTCCAGCCTGGACAAACAAGAGGCCGAGCTGCGCGAAAGCCTGGATGGCCGCGTGCGCATCATCAATCAGGGCGACCGTCTGGTCGTGACCCTGCCACAGGACATCCTGTTCGCCACCGACAGCACCTATGTCCAATCGGTTCTGCGCGATGACCTGCAAGCCGTCGCCGAAAGCCTGAACCGTTATCCCGACACCACCGTTCAGGTGATCGGCCATACCGACAACACCGGCTCGGCCGCGTATAACCAGGACCTCAGCCGCGGACGTGCCTCTGCTGTTGCCGATATCCTGGTCAGCAATGGCGTCTCGGGCAGCCGGGTCCTGACCGTGGGCCGTGGCGAGGATGATCCCGTTGCCTCGAACCTCACCCCCGAAGGCCGCGCACAAAACCGCCGGGTCGAGATTGTCATTCTGGCAAACTGACCCATTATTGGTTCAAGTCCACGAAACGCCCCGCGTCCCACCGGACCGGGGCGTTTTTCCTGATGAAAGGCCACCATGTCTGACCCCAAATTGCTGACCATCTGCGGATCGCTGCGCGCAGGTTCGTTCAACCGCAAACTTCTGGCCCAAGCCGCGACACAGTTCGGCCCTGCGCAGGTTTCTGACGCCAACCTGCGCCTGCCCCTGTACGATGGCGATCTGCAAGCCGAACACGGCATCCCACCCGAGGTCGAAACGCTGGCCGACCAGATCCGTCAAGCGGATGGCATCCTGATTTCGTCGCCCGAATACAACAAGGGCATCACCGGCGTGCTGAAAAACGCGCTGGACTGGATCAGCCGCGTCGAAGGTGCTGTTTTCAAAGACAAACCCGTTGCGCTGATGTCTGCTGCCAATGGTCGGTCGGGAGGGGAAACCGCGCAATTCATGACCCGAGCCTGCCTGATCCCGCTGCAACCGCGCCTGATCAACGGTTCTTTTGTGCTGATCGCCAGCGCCTCGCGCGAATTCGAAAATGGTGCACTGAAAAACGAGCGCTACCTAGCCAATATACAATCCCTCATGCAAAGCCTGCGCACAGAAATCGCCCGCAGTTAAACCGCGTTCGACACTTCGATCAGGTTTTGATCCGGGTCACGCAGATACAGGCTGATGATTGGCCCCATTGCGCCGGACCGGCGGACGGGGCCCTCAAGCACCGCGACATCATGTTCAGCGAAATGAGCCTGCCAGTCCTCAAGCGGTGTATCGCTCAGAAAACACAGATCAGCCGAGCCTGGCGTGGTGCTCCCTGCCCTAGGGTCGAATTCCGCCCCCGCCTGATGCAGATTGATCTTTTGCCGACCAAAGCTGAGCGCCCAGCGCATGGTCCCGTCCGTGGCCTCAAAGGATTGCGCCTGCATCCCCAGTACCGCCTCGTAAAACCGGATCGAGACTGCGATATCGGCCACCGTCAACACCAGATGATCCAACGCCTTCAGCTTAACCGTCATATCGCGATCGTCCCTTGTCCGTACAAATTCATTTCCGGCACCCTTCAGGCAATCTTGGCCACGAAGAACAGCCTTCTCAAGGCGCGCCGCCCTATTCGTTTCTTCTTGGCAAAAATACCCAAATCCTCCAGCCAGACACAGCGCAACGTCACAAGGTTTTCCGCTCGCGCCAAATCGTGAACAGCCCTGCGGCAACGATCAGCCCTGTTCCCAGAACTACATTCAGCCGAATTGCCTCGCCAAAGGCAGCGACCCCCAGGGCCGAGGCGAATACCAGCTGCAAGAACGCAAATGGCTGAACCGAGCTGGCCTCGGCCACCTCGTAGCACCAGATCAACAGGAAATGCCCCAATGCCCCGGTCACGCACAGCACCGCCATCCATGCCCAATCAGGGCCGATCATCGGCTCCCAGAACCAGATGCCGACGGCAGACATGGCCAGCATCCCCGTTGTTCCCGTCCAAAAGAAACTGGTCGCCGCACTGTCTTTGCGCGCTGCATAGCGGGTCACCAGACCATAAACCGCAAACATCAAAGCCGAGACCAGCGGGATAATCGCTTTAGGATCAAAAACACCCGCCCCCGGTTGCAGGATAATCAGAATACCGACAAATCCCACCCCGATCGCCAGCCAGCGACGCCACCCCACTCGTTCGCCCAGAACGGGCCCGGACAGGGCTGCAATCAGCAGTGGATAGCAGGCGAAAATCGCATGGCTTTCGACCAGTCCCAGCAGGGTAAAGCCCCAGATTGCCACACATATTTCGGCCACCAACAACACGCCTCTGAAGATTTGCAGCATTGGTTGCGAAGTCGCCGCCGCCTGACGCACGCCACCAGCGCGCCGCGCCCCCACGGCGATCACAAACGCGGCAAAGAACCAATAGCGGATCATCACGATCATCAGCGTGTTGTATTCTGCTGCCAGATGGCGCGAGATCCCGTCCTGCATCGCAAAAACAAAGGTTGTCGCGATCATCAGCAGAATGCCCAGGCGGGTGTTACGCTCCATCTAGTTTGGCCTTTTGGCGTGGGTCATATGGCGTTTTCGGCCAAATCCGGGGCCGCGTTCTACATCGAACCCAGCCTCGGCCAGACCACGACGAACAAAGCCCGCAGCAGTATAAGTCGCCGCAGTCCCACCCCCCGCCGTATGGTCATGAACCGCCTGCATCAACGTCGGATCCCACAGCTCGGGGTTCTTCGCAGGCGAAAACCCATCCAGAAACCACGCATCCGCCGCGCCCTTCCACTGGGGCAAAGTCTGGCGCGCATCACCTGTAATCATCCGAAACTCCAGCCCTGGCAGTGAAAGCGATTCAGCGGGCCAATGTGGCGCAAATTCCTGTGGTAGCGACCCGAGTTCGGAAAACGCCTCTTGCGCGCGGATCATTTCTGGACCGGTCATCGGAAAGGCCTCGAATGTGGTGAAATGCAGCGTGCCGGACTGACCGCTGTCACGCCAAAGTTTAACCGCCGCCAACAGGTTCAGACCCGTGCCAAACCCCAGTTCGGCAATATGAAACCCATCGCAAAAACGATCAGGCAGCCCATTGCCCGCCAGAAAAACATGGTTCGTCTCGGCCAGCCCATTGTCCAGGCTGAAATACGGATCATCAAACCGGGTCGAGACGGGAATACCGCCCTCCCGCCATTCCAATTCGGCGCGCTGGTCTTGCATCCGTTGATCCCTTAGAAAGCTGGTGAAAACGCGCCGAGAATGCAGACAGCCGAAGGAAATGGCAATGGTGGATGTAACCATATACGGAGCAGGTATTTTCGGGCTGTCAATCGCTTGGACCTGTGTCCAGCAAGGCGCGAAAGTACGAGTCATTGACCCACACGGCCCCGGCGCGGGCAGCAGCGGAGGCCTGGTGGGCGCATTGGCTCCGCATGTGCCGGAAAACTGGAATGACAAAAAGCAGTTCCAGTTCGAAAGCCTGATGATGGCCGAAACATTTTGGAGCCAGATCGCCGAAATTGGGGGCAAAAGCAGCGGGTATGCTCGGCTGGGACGTCTGCAACCTGTCGCGGACGACCGTGCATTGGAACTGGCGCGCGCGCGTACCGACACCGCCGCGGATCTGTGGCAAGGCCATGCGGATTGGCAAGTGCTGCGCGCAGACACGTGTGGCGACTGGGCTCCCTTCAGCCCCTCGGGCTGGTTGATTTGCGATACGCTCAGCGCCCGAATGCACCCGCGTCAGGCCTGCGCCGCTCTGGTCTCGGCTTTGCAGGTGCAGGGCGCCAGCATCCTGACCGAAGGCGCGCCCAAAGGCCAAGTTGTCTGGGCCACCGGCGTCACCGATCTGGAGCGCATCACAGCGACCCGCCCCCGTATCTTTGGCAATGGCGTAAAAGGTCAGGCCGCGCTGTTGCAACTGGATCGACGCGACCTGCCACAGCTTTTTGCCGACACGGTCCATATCGTGCCCCATGCAGATGGCACAGTGGCCATCGGCTCGACCAGTGAACGGGAATATTCCGATCCCAACGCGACCGATGATCAGCTGGACGACGTGCTATCCCGCGCGCGCCAAGCCGTGCCTGCCCTGCAACAGGCCAAACTGCTTGAGCGCTGGGCCGGCGTTCGCCCCCGCGCCCGATCACGCGCGCCGGTGTTGGGTCAGCACCCGTTGAATCCCGATCACTTTATTGCCAACGGAGGCTTTAAGATCGGCTTTGGCATGGCACCCAAAGTGGGCCAGGTCATGGCTGATCTGATCCTAAATGGCCGCGACACGATCCCCCAAGACTTCAAACCCGAGGCCAGTTTCTGATCCCGAAAGCGCCCCACCCTGGGCCGGTCGAACACGCGTCGATGCTTACCTCCAGGCGGGGCCGCTTCTCCTTGGGCGGCCATCGGCTCCCCAGCCTGTACCGCCCCACAAAGAGACCCCGATTCTGGTTAACGAAACCTTGCTTCTTCTTGGGAGAAATACCCCCGCCGGAGGCATCCGCACGTCCGGCACACGTCAACGCACAGGAATTGTCGCGCCTGTCAGTTCGGCACTAAACGGCACCGGATGCGGATTTTTTCCCAGACGGGCACGGTATACGGGCAGTGATTCCGCCACGCGCATCACATAGTTTTGGGTCTCGGTGAAGGGGATCTTTTCGATCCAATCAACGACATCCACAGCGCCTTTTCTAGGATCGCCAAACCTCTCAATCCATTGCGTAGGCCTGCTGGGCCCAGCGTTATATCCAGCCGACATCATGACGATATTGCCGTCAAATTTCCCCGCCAATTCATACAGATAAGCACTGCCCAACACGGCATTATAGCCCCAGTCGCTTAGCACTTTCGCGGGCTCATGCTCTACCCCCAATCCGCGCGCGACCTGCCGCGCAGTGCCCGGCATCAACTGCATCAAGCCCTGCGCGCCAGCACCGCTGATCACATTGCTGTCGAACTCGCTTTCCCGACGCGCGATGGCCAAGGCCAGCTCCATCGGCACGGGCAAATCCAGCCTCTGCATCGGGTGGAGCGCATAGTAGGGGCCGGGCAGCGTCACCCCAACTTGCGCAGCGGTTTTGGCGATCATCACCTGCAAATGCGGCTCTTTCAAATCAATCGCCATCTGCCCCAGTTGGTTCAGCCCCTGACGATCCAAACCCAAGGCCAGATGCCTGAAAAACCGTTCCGCGAGCGACAATTCTCCGGCATTCAGCGCAAGAATTCCGGCCTGAAAAACCTGGGATCCAGCAAAACTCGCCTGCCGCCAATCAGCAAACCGTTCGCCCCCTGCCAGCAACGTGTCAAACGCCACACCACCGCGTTCGGCGGCTAAAAGCCCATAGAAACTGGTCTGGAATTGGGCACCCTCAGCATAGGCGATCTGCGCGGCCTCAGTGTCACCAAGCGCCTCTTGCGTACGGCCTATCCAATACCCGGCGCGGCCCAATGAAATCGGCGTTTCCACCGCAGCGCGGAACCGTTGGAAATGGTCCAGCGCGCGCTCGGGCTCGTCCAAATAGCGCACCGAGAGATAGCCCGACAACCACTCCAGATCGGCATAGCCATAGCCGTCATCCGCCGTCATGAAATGCGCATGGGCCACCCTGTAGGCATCGCGATATGCCCCATCGCGCATCAAGTCACGCACTAGATAGCGCCGCCACCCGGCCCAGCGAGCGGGCTGTCCCAGCGCCTTGGCCGAGCGGCTTTGCGCAATGATCAGCTCGGTTGCGGCACTGGTGCGTCCCTTGCGAACACGCCACTGGAACCTCTCATACGCCAGACCGGGATCATTCTGTAAACGCACGGGCACAGCGGCGATCAGACTGTCCACGCCCTTGGACTGCTTGCGCAAACCCATGCGGGCCTTGGCCAGCGCCTGCCATCCGCTGTCCACCAAGGGCAACATCAGGGTCGCATCTCCGCGCAGATTGCGCCACACGGCCATATCCAGCCGGGCAACGTGGTGGGGGCGCAGGGTTGTCCCATGGGCGGCCACCAGCGCCTTGTGCGATTCGGCATCCAGGTCCATGTCCTGCCAGGCTTTGACCAGCATCGCCTTGGCCGACTTTCCCTGAGCTTGCATCGCCCGCGCCAAGGCCAACACGCCCGCCCCTGTCTGAGGCCCCTCGGATTCGAAAAATTTCAATATGTCGCTGGCTGAGGCATCTGCCAGCCCGGCCTCGGCGCGTTTGCGCATCAATGCCAAACCTGGCCAATCTGGATGCCCATCCAGAAAACCCATCACTTCGGTCAAACTGCCCTTGCCTGCGCGCAAACGGGTCCACGTGATAAGGGTTTTCGCCGCCGGCCCCGCGCGGGCCGCGATGCTGTCTGCGACCTCCCAGTTGCCCGCGCGTGCAGCTGATAGCGCGCTGGCGACAGGCTTGGGGCCCGTGGCAGATACGCCCGATCCTGAAAGACAAACGACTAAAAACAGGGCGAATCCACGGAACATGTCTTGCCTTTTCAAAGAAACAGAGGATAGACAACTCAAGCTTAATCACACGCCACCCGGCCTGCAAATCACGATGATGGCAGTTTCCCGGTAAAGGCGAGCGATTGCCTGTTTTTTCTCCGGGTTTCTACCCGCCTCAACGCGAAAGGAGCGTGTCATGTTCAAAGGGTCTTTTCCCGCCTTGGTCACGCCGTTCAAGAACGGCGAGCTGGATCTGGAGACGCTTAAGAAGCTGATCGAATGGCACATCGGTGAAGGCACCAACGGGTTCGTTCCCGTCGGCACCACGGGCGAAAGCCCCACCCTGACCCATCGCGAACACGAGATCGTGGTCGAAGAGGTCGTAAAGGCCACCGCAGGCCGTGTGCCCGTGATCGCCGGTGCTGGCAGCAACAATACTCTGGAAGGCATCCGCCTGATCCAGCACGCCGAAAAAGTCGGCGCGGATGCTGCTTTGGTCGTGACGCCTTATTACAACAAGCCCACTCAGCGGGGCCTGATCGCGCATTTCACCGCGCTGCATGACTGCTGTGCGCTGCCGATCGTGATCTATAACATCCCCGGCCGTTCGGTCATCGACATGACGCCGGACACGATGGGTGAACTGGCCAAGCTATCTCGGATCGTGGGCGTCAAGGATGCCACTGGCGATCTGAACCGGGTCAGCCAGCAGCGCCGCACCTGTGGCCCCGATTTCTGTCAGATGTCCGGCGAAGATGGCACCGCGCTGGGGTTCAATGCCCATGGCGGGGTTGGCTGTATCTCGGTCACTGCGAACGTGGCGCCGCGTCTGTGCGCGGAATTCCAGGCCACCATGCTGGCCGGAGATTATGCCAAAGCGCTGGAATACCAGGACAAACTGATGCCTCTGCACGAGGCCATCTTTATCGAGCCTGGTCTGGTCGGCGTGAAATACGCCATGTCCAAGCTGGGTCTGTGCAGCGAAGAGGTTCGCCTGCCACTGACGGGTTTGCTGGACAGCACCAAGGCCCGGATCGACGCGGCCATGCAGCACGCAGGCCTGCTTTAAACTCTGACCAAATTCAGCTCCAATTCAAAGCCCGCCCAAACCGGCGGGCTTTTTCATGTGCCTGAAACGCAAAACGCGGCCACTGGGGCCGCGCTCTTTTCTTCACTGATCTGCAAAGATCACTCGGCGGACAGGTTGATCGCCGATTCGCGGCCGTCGCGGCCTTCTTGCAGTTCAAAGGTCACTTTCTGACCGTCTTGCAGACCGGTCATGCCCGAACGCTCGACTGCCGAGATGTGCACGAACACATCTTTGCTGCCGCCATCGGGTGCGATGAAACCATAACCTTTGGTGGTGTTGAACCATTTTACGGTGCCTGTGGCCATATCCGTAGTCTCCTGTGTAATGCAGCCCGCGTAGGTGCGACTGCCCGGCGTAGTCGGTCTGTATCGAAGACTGAACGCCGCTTTTGCAGGAGACAGTAGGTCGAGATAGATAACTTAAGCACCCGAGATATGGGGGCATACCGTTATAACTTCAAGCCTAAACACAAAGAGCGGGTGCTAAGACCCGCTCTTTTCATAGAAATTTTGTAAACTTAGGCACCGCAATCGATCATTGCCTTGGCCAAAATCGGCACGGTGGTCGAATTCAGGCCTGCAATGTTGATCCGGGAATCACCTACAGCATAGATCGCGTGATCCTCGCGCAGCTTGGCGACGATCTCGGGCGAGACCCCCAAACGCGAGAACATTCCCCGGTGCTGGGCGATGAACCCAAACTGATCCGAGCCTGACAGCTTCTGCAACTCATCGGCCAGCTGCTGACGCAGGCCCAGCATCGACAAACGCACCTCTTCCAGCTCGGCGGCCCAGTCTGCGCGCAGGGTTTTGTCGTTCAAGATCATGGTCACCAAACGCGCGCCGTGATCAGGCGGGAACGAATAGTTCTGGCGGTTCAGATAGCTGAGCGTGCCTTGGGTCAGGGTGCTTAGCCCCTTATCCGCAGTGATGGCCATCAGGATGCCGGTGCGCTCGCGATACACACCGAAGTTTTTCGAACAGCTGGCGGCAATCAGCATCTCGGGCACGGACGAGGCCACCAGACGGGTCGCGGCGGCGTCTTCCTCAAGACCGTCACCAAAGCCCTGATAGGCGATGTCGATCATCGGAGTCGCGCCGGTTTTCAGCAGCACATCCACCACGGCCTGCCACTGAGTCAAGTTCAGGTTGGCGCCGGTCGGGTTGTGACAGCAGCCATGCAACAGCACCAGATCGCCGGGTTTGGCCTGAGCCAGATCTTCCAGCATGCCTTCGAAATCGACACCGCGAGATTCGTTGTCGAAATAGCGATAGGCCACGGTCTCGATACCCAGGTGTTTCAGGATCGACAGGTGGTTGGGCCAGGTCGGGTTGGACACGAAAACGCGCGCATCGGGGTTGGCCATGCGGGCCATTTCAAACGCCTGACGGCAGGCGCCGGTACCACCGGGGGTCGCCGCAGCCGAGACATTGCCGCGATCAACCGCGTTCCCCAGAACCAGGTTGATCATGGCATCGGAAAAACCGGGGTCGCCAGCCAGCGCCACATAGGATTTGCTGGTTTCCTGTTCCCACAATTGTTTCTCGGCGGCCTTTACGGCGCGCATGATGGGGGTCTCCCCCTTGGCGTTCTTGTAGACACCAACGCCCAGATCAATCTTGGTGGGACGCGGGTCATCCTTGAACAGCTGCATCAGCATCAGGATTTTGTCAGCGGGTTGAGTTTTCAGGTTGCCGAACATATCAGGCCTCTCCGGTTGCGACGGGCAAGGTGGGGAACGCCCCCCATTCAGACCACGACCCGTCATAAATCGCGTAATCGCTTTTTCCCATGCGCTCCAGCGCAAGGCACAGCACGGCGGCGGTCACGCCGGACCCGCACGAGGTGATGATCGGTTTGGTCAGATCAACGCCAGCGGCCTGGAACAGGGCGCGGCAGTCCTCGGGGGATTTCATCGTGCAATCTGCGTTCATCAGATCAGCGTAATAGACATTGCGCGCACCCGGAACATGACCCGAACGCAAGCCGGGGCGCGGCTCTTCTGCTTCGCCCTTGAACCGAGCGGGCGAGCGCGCATCGACGATCACATAATCCCCCAGCTTGGACGCCGAGGATACCTGTGTGACGTCCTTCACCATGTGGGCCTGACGGCGCACAGTCATATGGCGGTCGCGAATGACAGGGGGGAGATCCTCGGTCTCGCGACCCTCGGCGATCCATTTGGGCAGGCCACCGTCCAGCACGGCGATATTGTCCTGGCCCATCAGCTTGAACATCCACCACACGCGCGGGGCCGAGAAAATGCCCTGACTGTCATAGACAACAACCTGATGGCCATCGCCCACGCCCATCGCCCGCAGGCGCGACATGAATTTTTCAACCGGCGGCGCCATATGCGGCAAGTCCGAGCGGTGATCGCTGACATCGTCGATATCAAAAAAACGGGCATTGGGGATGTGCTGCTGGCCGTATTCCGCCTTGGCATCGCGATCGGTGCCGGGCAGGAACATCGAGGCATCCAGAATCCGCAAATCGGGATCCTTGTGATGCGCTGCCAGCCAGTCAGTCGAAACGAGTGTTTTGGGATCGTCCTGTGCCATTTGGCCCCCCATTTTTCCGCTCTGACCTGCCTACAATGCAGGGGTGACATAGGCAAGCCCGGCACACCCCATCTAAGGGCTGCGCCGGGCATGTTTTTCATAAAAGCGTTACGCGCAGGTTGATGGGCGCAAGTTACTTGACCAGCGCCTTTTTCAGCAGGCCGATGACAACCATCACCACGCCGCCGCCAACACCGCCCGAGGCAACCTGCCCGATGATCGCGCCGATATCCAGACCACCGGCGCTGCCAGCCATTCCGGCCATGCTGCCTGCACCCAGCATCGAGAGGATTTGCCCCCCAAGGCCACCGCCCAGAATCCCGGCCAGCGAGTTGCCCAGCGTGCCCAGGCTTGCGTTCTTCATAGCACCGCCCGCGACATTGCCGCCAACAGCCCCAGCGATCAGACTGATCAGAAGTTCCATGAGATTTCCTTCCATGCGGGCGTTATATGATTGGTTTCGGGCCACCCTTACCCGGATGGCCAAACGCTACACGCTGCCGCGTGGCAGAGGTCAGGGGAAAAATCCGCGAAAGGCGTCAGTGATCTTTCAGCAGGCGCTGTTTCTGGCGGTTCCAGTCCCGCTTGGCCTCGGTCGCGCGCTTGTCGTGGTTCTTTTTACCCTTGGCGATACCGATCTTCAGCTTGGCCAGACCCTTGTGGTTGAAATACAAAACCAGCGGCACCAGGGTCATGCCCTTACGCTGGGTTGCATTCCACAGACGCGCCAGTTCTTTTTTAGAAACCAGCAACTTACGCCGACGCCGTTCCTCGTGCTTCCAGGTTTTGGCCTGTTCATACGGGGCGATGTAGCCGTTGATCAGCCACAGCTCTCCGTCTTCGACCGAGGCATAGCTTTCCGCGATATTGGCCGAATTCACGCGCAGAGATTTGACCTCGGATCCCATCAGGATGATCCCGCATTCCAGATCCTCTTCGATGGCATAGTCATAGCGCGCGCGCCGGTTTTCGGCGACGACTTTGTAGTTGGGATCTGATTTCTGCTTAGCCATGCGCTCTCATCTATCGCGCATGTGGGGCGCTGTCCATATTGGCCGGATCACAAATAACGAAGCACGAAGCGCCCCATTTACAGGCAGTTGGCACCGTCGCCGCCCCATGGTTAGGCAGCGCGCTGTGCAGCCCCTCTGGGAAAAGTGTTTCAAGAATTTATTGAAAATGGTCCCGCACTTTTCTGCCTTACAACAATTTGCATACAAACTGAGGGCGCTCACACAGCCCTCTAGGGGGCTGTCCGCCCCGCAAATCCACAAGCCCCCGGCCAACAAGGGGGCCCACCAACACTGGAGTGAGGGATGACCGACACTACACTAGGAACCCCGGATCAGCTAAAGGATCCGAATTATACGCCGCCGCTGGCCAAGGCCGTGCCGCTGGGCATTCAACACGTTCTGGCAATGTTCGCCAGCAACGTGACCCCCGCAATTATCGTCGCAGGCGCGGCGGGCTTTGGGTTTGGCTCGAACAGCCCGGATTTTCCGAACCTCATCTACATGATCCAGATGTCGATGCTGTTTGCTGGCATTGCAACTCTGTTCCAATCCATCGGTATGGGGCCCGTGGGCGCGCGCTTGCCAATCGTTCAGGGGACGTCGTTTGCGTTCCTACCTGTGATGATTCCCGCCGTCGCGGGTCAAGGTACGGCTGGAATGGCCGGGCTGATGACCGGCATCGTGATCGGCGGCATCTTCCACTTCTTCCTGGGCACCGTGATCGGAAAAATCCGTTTCGCGCTGCCGCCGCTGGTGACGGGCCTGATCGTCCTGATGATCGGCCTGTCACTGGTCAAAGTCGGCATTCAATACGCCGCCGGAGGTGTCCCGCTGATGGGCAAACCCGAGTTCGGCTCGCTGAACATGTGGATCCCGGCGCTGGTGGTGATCCTCGTTACGCTGGGCTTTAAGTTCTTTACCAAGGGCCTGACCTCGGTCGCGTCCGTGCTGATTGGTCTGGCCGTTGGCTATCTGGTCGCGCTGGCCATGGGTCAGGTGAGCTTCGGCAATGTGGGCCGTGCGTCGATGTTCGCCCTGCCGATGCCGTTTAAATGGGGGATCGAGTTCAATTCGGCCATCATCATCGGCATGTTCTTCATGGCCTTTATCTCGGCAATCGAAACCGTTGGCGACGTCAGCGGCATCGCCAAAGGCGGCGCAGGTCGCGAAGCCACAGACAAGGAAATCGCGGGCGCGACCTTTGCCGACGGCCTGGGATCTGCCATCGCAGGTGTGTTTGGCGGGCTGCCCAACACCTCGTTCAGCCAGAACGTTGGCCTGATCAGCATCACCGGCATCATGAGCCGTCACGTCGTGACAATCGGCGCGATCTTCCTGATCCTGTGCGGCTTGATCCCCAAGTTCGGCGCCATCGTGTCGACCGTTCCGATCAACGTGCTGGGCGGCGGTGTGATCGTCATGTTCGGCATGGTCGCCGCGGCGGGTATCAACATGCTATCCGAGGTAAAATGGAACCGTCGCAACATGGTGATCCTGGCCGTGTCCCTGTCTGTCGGCTTTGGCCTGCAACTTGTGCCCACCGCCTTGCAGCACATGCCGAAAACAGCGCAAATTCTGCTGACCAGCGGGCTGCTGCCAGCCGCCGGCTTGTCGATTTTCCTGAACCTGTTGCTGCCAGAAGAGCTGGACTGACCCAGCCCGGCACACCGATCAAAGCAACCATGAAAAGGGTCCGTCGTTCCGGCGGGCCCTTTTTTTCTGGAAGTTTTTTCGCCTGTTGATCGGAATTTGGCACAGAGTCATTGTAATATACATTCATAATAATCTATATGTCCTTCAACGCGCCCTGATTGCCTCTGGAAGGACCCCACCCCATGGACCCCAAGAAAATCTCTGACGAGCTTTCCGTCGCCCCGCAAATTCAGCCCCAGGATTTGGCTGCACTGGCGCAGGCCGGGTTCCGCTCGATCATCTGTAACCGCCCCGATGGCGAGGCAGCGGATCAGCCCACCTTTGACGAGATCGCAGCCGCAGCACAGGCCGCCGGATTGCAAACCCGGTTTCTGCCGATCGTCTCGGGCAAAGTGCAAGACCAGGACGCCGCGGATTTCGGTCAGGCTCTGATCGAGCTGCCCGGCCCGACGCTGGCCTATTGCCGGACGGGCACACGCTCGGCCACGCTGTGGTCGCTGGCCGTCGCCAAGGATAAAACCGCTGCCGAGATTTTGCAGGCCACCAAATCCGCAGGCTATGACATGGCAGGCGTGGTGCGCCGCATCGTGAACGGTGGCAAGACCCCCACCGATACGGGCGATGCGAAATTCGATGTGGTGATTGTGGGCGGCGGAGCGGCTGGGATCGCCGTGGCCGCCAGTCTGAAAGCGCGCAAATCCGATCTGGACATCGCCATCCTGGACCCGGCCGACATCCATTATTACCAACCCGGCTGGACCATGGTCGGCGGCGGCGTTTTCGACGCCCAGACCACCGCGAAAACCATGGGCAGCCTGATCCCCAGTGGCGTGCATTGGATCAAATCCGCCGTCGCCGCGTTTGAACCCGCCGACAATGCCGTGGTTCTGGATGGCTGCCGTGTGGTGAAATACGACCGTCTTGTCGTTTGCCCTGGTCTGAAGCTGGACTGGAACAAGGTCGAAGGTCTGGTCGAAACGCTAGGCAAGAACGGCGTGACCTCGAATTACCGCTATGATCTGGCGCCGTATACGTGGGAGCTGGTGAAGGGCCTCAAATCCGGCCGCGCGCTGTTCACGCAACCTCCCATGCCGATCAAATGCGCCGGTGCGCCGCAAAAGGCGATGTATCTGTCCTCGGATCACTGGTTCAAGAACGGTGCTTTGCAAAATATCGACGTGAACTTCATGAATGCGGGCGGTGTGCTGTTCGGGGTCAAAGACTACGTCCCCGCGCTGGAAAAATATGTTAAAAAATACGATGCCACGCTGAACTTCTTCCACAATCTGGTGGCCGTGGATGGCCCGGCCAAGAAGGCTTGGTTCGATGTGTCCAAACCGGACACTCCGGTCGAGCGGGTCGAAGTCGCGTTCGACATGATGCATGTCTGCCCGCCGCAGGTCGCGCCCGATTTCATTCGCGTCTCGCCCCTGGCCGATGCCGCCGGTTGGGTGGATGTGGATCAGGCAACCTTGCGCCACACGCAGTATGACAACATCTGGTCGCTTGGTGACGTGATGAACGCGCCCAACGCCAAGACCGCCGCCGCCGCGCGGATGCAGGCGCCTATCGTGGCCGAGAATCTGGTGGATGACATCGACGGGAAATCCCCGACGGCGATCTATAACGGCTATGGCTCGTGCCCGCTGACGGTTGAGCGTGGCAAGATCGTGCTGGCCGAGTTCGGCTATGGTGGGGCGCTGCTTCCGTCCTTCCCGAAATGGGTCATCGACGGCACCAAACCCACACGCGCGGCCTGGATGCTGAAGGAACAGATCCTGCCTCCGGTCTATTGGAAGGCCATGCTGCGCGGCAAGGAATGGCTGGCGAAACCTGAAAAAGTCTCGGCCCGCTAAGCGCCGCAGCAAAGGACCCCTCTCATGCGTCTGCCCACTCCGACCCGAGCCCAACTGGAACGGCACCTGCCGATCCTTCAATGGTCGAAAACCTATGACAAGGATACGATGACCAGCGACCTGGTGGCTGCGGTGATCGTGACCATCATGCTGATCCCGCAATCGCTGGCCTATGCATTGCTGGCGGGGCTGCCTGCGGAGATGGGGCTCTATGCCTCGATCCTGCCGCTGGTGGCCTATGCCGTTTTCGGAACCAGCCGCGCGCTGGCGGTGGGGCCCGTGGCCGTGGTGTCGCTGATGACGGCCGCTGCGGTGGGCAATCTGGCGCTGCAAGGCACCGTTGAATACGCCATGGCCGCGATCACCCTGGCGTTTATCTCGGGCGTGATGCTGCTGGTGATGGGCGTGTTTCGGCTGGGGTTCTTGGCCAATTTCCTGTCGCATCCGGTGATCGCGGGTTTCATCACGGCCTCGGGCGTGCTGATCGCCAGCTCGCAGTTGAAACACATCATCGGGGTCGAGGCGCATGGCCATACCATCGTTGATATCTGGGGGGATCTGTTCCGCAATCAGGACCTGGTGAATCCCTATACGCTGGCCATCGGGCTCAGCTCGGTCGTGTTCCTGTTTTGGGTGCGCAAGGGGCTGAAACCTCTGCTGCTGAGCCTGGGACTGAAACCGAGGCTGGCGGATATTCTGGCCAAGGCCGGACCCGTGGGTGCCGTGGCCGTAACGATTCTGGTGACCTGGGTGTTTGGGTTGCAAGACAAAGGCGTGAAAATCGTCGGAGACGTACCGATGGGCCTGCCGCCGCTGACCCTGCCCTCGTTCAGCGCGGACCTGTGGTCGCAACTGTTCATGTCCGCCGTGCTGATTTCCATCATTGGGTTTGTTGAATCCGTGTCGGTCGCGCAGACGCTGGCCGCCAAAAAACGCCAACGCATCGTGCCCGATCAAGAGCTCGTGGGTCTGGGCGCGTCCAACATCGCGGCGGCCGTGTCGGGGGGCTATCCGGTGACGGGGGGCTTCGCGCGCTCGGTGGTGAATTTCGACGCTGGAGCGGAAACGCCCGCCGCCGGGGCCTTTACCGCCGTGGGCATTTTGTTCGCCGCGCTGCTGCTGACGCCCTTGCTGTTCTTCCTGCCCAAGGCCACGCTGGCCGCCACCATCATCGTGGCCGTGTTGTCGCTGGTTGATTTCTCGATCCTTCAAAAGACATGGACCTATTCCAAGGTGGATTTCACCGCCGTTGCCGCGACCATTTTCCTGACGCTGGGCTTTGGCGTGGAAATGGGCGTGTCGGCTGGTGTGATCCTCTCGATCGGGCTGTTTTTGTACAAAACCTCGCGCCCACATGTGGCCGAGGTCGGGCTGGTCCCCGGCACGCAGCATTTCCGCAACATCCTGCGCCACGAGGTCTCGACCCACCCTGAAATGGTGACGCTGCGGATCGATGAAAGCCTGTATTTCGCCAATGCCCGCTTCCTCGAGGATTACATCTATAACCGCATCGCCTGTGACGAGCCGATCAAGCATGTGGTGCTGATGTGCTCGGCTGTGAATGAGATCGACATGTCCGCGCTGGAAAGCCTGGAAGAGATCAATCACCGGCTGGACGATCTGGACATCAAGCTGCACCTGACCGAGGTCAAAGGCCCCGTGATGGACCGCCTAAAGCGCAGCCATTTCCTGGACGAACTGACAGGCGAGGTGTTTCTGGCGCAGTATGACGCCGTGGTGAAACTGACCCGTCCCCAACCCGTGGCCGCGCAATAAATTGACCCTATGCCTCGCAAGGCGTATCTGCGGGGCATGAGTGATTGGATCGGCATCATCGAAGACCAGACCGGCGTCCGCGGGTGGCGATTTGGCGTGGACAGCATCACGACGGCCTCGGGCCTGTCCAGCGACGACATTCTTGCGCAACTGGGCGAGGCTGACGTCTTCATTATCGCGCCCGCGCGCGCCACGCAAAAAGTGCCCGCGAAATTGCTGCCCGACGGCGCCTTTCTGGATATGATCGACGGTGCCTCGCGCTTGCCCGCGCCTTTGCGGCTGCTACTGCTGGGCTTTCAGGACGAACACCCCGAGTGGGACGGCGTCGTGCTGCTGCTGACGGAAACCCACTCCTATTGGTGCCTATTGTCCGCGCGTGAATTGGTGGGTTTTCAGGCCTTTCTGACGCCCCGGCTGATTGCCGCCTTGGATGCCCCTGCGGTGGCGGATGCTAAGGCTGTCGCGGAAACCCTGTCGCGCCCCGAACGTCTGGCCGCGCATCTGGCGGCCTCGGAACGGGCGCCTTCCGCCCAGACAGGCCACCTGATCGGAGCTGAAATGGGTGCGGCCCGCGCGTGGTGGTTGGGGCAGCAGGTTGCCATCCTCGGCCCCCAAGATCTGGCGCAATCCTATGCTGCCGGACTGAAGGCCCAAGGCGTGCCTTGCGCTGTCCACGACGATCCCAGCGCGCGTGGATTGTACGCATTGCGAGCTGCGCAAACCTGACCCCACGCGCCGCCTTGTCAGCGCCCCGTACCCGTGCGACCCTGCCCGCGAAACCGTAACGGGAGGCAACGGTGCAGACCGACACCCAGCTGATGCAAACTCACCTGCCGCAGGTGACGGAACCGCGCAATCCGGGCATGGAACTGGACCTGGAGCGGGTCCGCTCTGCCCAGGCCAATACCTCGGCGATTGAACGGCGCGCGGCCACCCTGCCCGGCCGTCGCAGCGTGAAAAAGGACTTTCAGGCCGCGTGGTTGTGCAAGGCAATCACCTGCATCGACCTGACCACTTTGTCCGGCGATGACACCGTTGGCCGCGTTGCCCGTCTATGCGCCAAGGCCCGCCAACCCGTACGCCCCGACGTTCTGAATGCGCTGGGGATGGAGGGCCTGACCACCGGCGCCGTCTGCGTTTACCACGA
>JBOEGN010000007.1:0-21873 GCA_050633445.1 Thalassovita sp. | reverse complement strand
GTTCTGACCGGCAATTGGCAGGCGCTGTATGACGAAATGCAGGCCTTCCGTGCGGCCTGTGGTGACGCCCATGTCAAAGCGATCCTCGCCACCGGAGAGCTGGGCAGCCTGCGCAATGTCGCCCGTGCCAGCCTTGTCTGCATGATGGCCGGGGCCGACTTCATCAAAACCTCAACCGGTAAGGAAAGCGTTAACGCCACCCTGCCCGTCAGCCTCGTGATGATCCGCGCGATCCGCGACTATTACCAGCGCACCGGCATCCGCGTGGGGTACAAACCTGCGGGCGGGATCTCCAAGGCGAAGGACGCGCTGGTGTATCTGTCCCTGATCAAAGAAGAGCTGGGCACCCGCTGGCTGAACCCTGATCTGTTCCGCTTTGGCGCCTCCTCCCTGCTGGGCGATATCGAGCGTCAGCTGGAACACCACGTCACCGGCGCCTACTCCGCCTCGTACCGTCATCCAATGGGCTAAGCATATGACCGTCAAAGATATTTTCGAAAGCATGGACTATGGCCCCGCCCCCGAAAGCGCCGCCGACGCGCTGGCTTGGCTGATTGATCAGGGTGACCGGTTTGGGCATTTCATCGACGGAGAATTCACGGAACCGGGCGATGGGTTTCTGTCTAAGAATCCCGCTACCGGGGAAACACTGGCGACGCTGACCCAAGCCACTCAGGCGGATGTGGACGCCGCCGTTGCCTCAGCCCGCAAGGCGCAATCGAAATGGGCCAAGCTGGGCGGGCATGGGCGCGCGAGACACCTCTATGCCTTGGCGCGCCTGCTGCAAAAACACGCCCGCCTGTTTGCCGTGCTGGAGGTGCTGGACAACGGCAAACCCATCCGCGAGGCGCGCGACATCGACATTCCGCTGGCCCAACGGCATTTCTACTACCACGCGGGCATGGCGCAGTTGATGGAGGACGAGTTGCCCGGCCGCGCGCCCATCGGCGTTTGCGGCCAGATCATCCCGTGGAACTTCCCCCTGCTGATGCTGGCGTGGAAGGTCGCGCCCGCGCTGGCCATGGGCAATACGGTGGTGCTGAAACCGGCTGAATACACCTCGCTGACCGCGCTGCTGTTCGCCGATATCTGCCGTCAGGCTGGTCTGTCCAAAGGCGTCGTGAACATCGTCACCGGCGATGGCGCCGTGGGGCAGATGATCACCGCGCACCCTGATATCGACAAAATCGCCTTCACCGGCTCGACCGAGGTGGGCCGCCAGATCCGGACCGCCACGGCGGGCAGAGGCAAGGCGCTGACGCTCGAACTGGGGGGGAAATCCCCCTATATCGTGTTTGACGACGCCGATATCGACTCGGCGATCGAGGGGCTGGTGGACGCCATTTGGTTCAATCAGGGGCAGGTCTGCTGCGCCGGTTCCCGCCTGCTGGTCCAAGAAGGCATCGCCGAGCGGTTCCATGACAAGCTCCACGCCAGAATGCAGACCCTGCGCATCGGCAATCCGCTGGATAAATGCATCGACGTGGGCGCCGTGGTGGACCCGGTTCAGCTTCAGACAATCACAGACATGGTGGAGAGCTGCACGGATGGTCAGGTTTTCCGCGCCGATGCGGACCTGCCCGAGGGCTGCTTCTATCCGCCGACCTTGATCACCGGCCTGACCCCCGCGCACCCGCTGATGCAGGACGAGATTTTCGGGCCGGTTCTGGTCTCATGCACCTTCCGTACCTCCGCCGAGGCGGTGCAGCTGGCCAACAATACGCGCTATGGGCTGGCCGCGACGGTCTGGACGGAAAACGTGAACCTGGCGCTGGATATCGCGCCGAAACTGGCCGCCGGGGTGGTCTGGGTGAACGCCACCAACCTGTTCGATGCCGCCGCCGGTTTCGGGGGCGTCCGCGAAAGCGGGTTCGGCCGCGAAGGCGGATGGGAAGGGCTGTGCGCCTATACCAAACCCGCCGAAAAGCCCAAAGCTCTGACCCCGATCCTGCCGCACGAAGGCAGCGCCGGGCCGGACGGCCTGGACCGTACGCCCAAGCTCTATATCGGGGGCAAACAGGCGCGTCCCGACGGGGGGTATTCGAAATCGGTGTACGCAAAATCTGGCAAATTGCTGGGCCAGGTCCCGATTGCCAGCCGCAAAGACGTGCGCAACGCGGTCGAGACCGCGCGCGGGGCTGCCGGATGGGCCAAAACGACCGCACATTTGCGGGCTCAGATCCTGTATTACATCGGGGAAAACCTTAGCGCCCGTGCCGACGAATTCGCCGCACGGATCGACGCGATGGTGGGCGGTCGCCAAGGCCACAAAGAGGTCGACGCCGCCATCAGCCGCCTGTTCACCTATGCCGCCTGGGCCGACAAATTCGACGGGGCGGTGAAACCCGTCCCGATGCGCGGCGCGGCGATAGCGATGCGCGAACCTGTCGGCGTGATCGGCGTGATCTGCCCGGACGAGGCGCCGCTGCTGGGGCTGGTGTCCACGATGGCGCCGGCAATTGCGATGGGCAACCGCGTGGTTCTGACCGCCAGCCAGGCATTCCCGCTGGCCGCGACGGATTTCTATCAGGTGCTGGACACCTCGGACGTGCCTGTAGGCGTGGTGAACATCCTGACCGGTCCCGCCAATGATCTGGCGGACACGCTGGCGAAACATATGGATGTGGATGCGGTCTGGAGCTTTTCGTCCACCGACCTGTCCACCCAGATCGAGGCCGCCAGCGCCGGGAACCTGAAGCGCACTTGGGTCAATAACGGTCAGGCGCGCGATTGGGGCAAGGCGGATGCGCAGGCCTTTCTGAATGCCGCGACCGATGTGAAAACGATCTGGGTGCCCTACGGCGAAGGCTAGGGCACCCGACCGAAATCAGACCTCTGACAGCTCTTTCTTGTGCATCCAATCAGCGTGTTTGGGGGCCTTTTTGGTGCGCGACCATTCCTCCAGCATGTCCCATTTGACCTCGTTCAACCGCTCCAACATCGCGTCCTCTTCGGGGTCGGGGCAGGCCAGCTCGATACGGTGGCCGTTGGGATCAAAGAAATAGATCGAGTGAAAGATCGAGTGGTCGGTGACCCCCAGAACCTCGACGCCCTTGGCCTCTAGGTTTTCTTTGAAGGCGACCAGTTCATCACGATCTTTCACCTTGAAAGCAATATGTTGCACCCAGATGGGCGTGCTTTCATCGCGGCCCATTTCCGGCTTGGTCGGCAGTTCAAAGAACGCCAGCACGTTGCCCATACCCGCATCCAGAAACACGTGCATGTAGGGATCAGGCTCGTGGGTCGAGGGAACGTGATCCTCGGCAATCGCCAGGATGAAATCCATGTTCAGCATGTCGCGATACCATTCGACGGTCTGTTTCGCGTCTTCGCAGCGATAGGCGACGTGGTGAATTTGTTCGATTTTCATGGGCCTCTCCTCAGGGGTGCGTGTCTGTTGAGGAGTGGATATTTGTTACATATGTAACCATCAACGCATTTTTCATCGGCGCCAGAAAAGCCGACAAAGTTACAGAGGGTCTGTTCGGAACATACGAATCTTCAGCCCGCCATGCGCGATCCAGGGGCCTTGGGGTAGAAACGGCAGACCGGTCGCCTTGGCCAGCCCGGAATCCGAGGTCACGATGCCCACGCGCCAGCCCTTGAACCGCTCTTTCAGCACCGTGCCCATCGTCCCATAAAGTCCGAACAATGGTTTTTTGTTCCCGATCCGCGCACCATAGGGCGGGTTTACGATCACCAACCCGGCAGGGCCCTCGGGAGGGGTAATGTCGCCGATGGGCTTCATCTGAAAGTCGGTCCAATCGGTGACACCGGCACGTTCGGCGTTGGCTTGGCTCATGCGGATCGCGCCCGCGTCACGGTCCGAGCCATGGTACCGTTGTAACGGGTCAGAGGGTTCGGGCATGGCCTGCGATTTCATCCGCGCCCAAGCCTTCGCATCAAAACTGGCCAGTTGTTCGAAAGCAAAATTGCGTGTCCGGCCGGGGGCCAGACCAGCGGCCATCTCGGCCGCCTCAAGCACAAAAGTGCCCGAACCGCACATGGGGTCCAGCACCGGCTCGCCTTCGGAGTAGCCACATTCGCGCAGGATCATTGCGGCCATGGTTTCGCGCATCGGAGCCTTGTTGACCGCCTCTTTGTGGCCGCGTTTGTGCAGGCTTTCACCTGAGGTATCGACGCTGAAGGTCACCAGATTATCGTCGATCCGGGTCTTGATCACCATTTTCGCATCAGCCGAGACTGTCAGCCCCGCAGCCACCAACCCGCCCTCGATTCGTTGAGAGGCCGCGCCTGCGTGGTAAATCTTGGACTTTTTGCACGTTACTTCGACCCGCACCGGAACGTCCGCGCGTAACACGGCAGTCCAGTCGAATTTCTTGGAGCGTTTGTCCAATTGCGCCAGATGAAACGCCCGGAACGATCCGATCCGCGCCAGCACCCGCGTCGCACCGCGCAGCATCAGGTTGGCGCGCCAAACCTCGGGCCAGCCGCCCATAAGCGTCACACCTCCGGGCACAACAACGGCGCGGGCAAAGCCAACCTCTTGGGCCTCGGCACACAGAGGGGCCTCTAGCCCGGGGGTGGCAACAAGGAAGATTTCGAAACGCTGATCAGTCATGGCCAAGCCATAGACCATTCCACCTGCATCAGCGACCGGTTTTTCCGCCGATCAGTTCGCCATCAAGCCCTTGGGCTGACCGACCACAACGAATGTCAGCGCCTTGGGGTCCAACAAGCTTTTGGCCACGCGGTTCACATCTTCCAACGTCACAGCGTTCACCTTGTCATTCCGGGTCGCGATATAGTCGATCGGCATCCCGTCCGTCTGCATGGCCACCATGATATTTGCGATCGTGCTATTGCCATCGAACCGCAGGGGGTAGGCGCCGGTCAGATAGGTCTTGGCGTTCTTCAGCTCGTCCGCAGTGATTCCGGTATCGACAAGTTTTTGCCATTCGTCCTGAATCACCTCAATCGCCTGACCAATCCGGTCATTGCCCGACGCGACCGAGCCCATCCAAAGCTGCGCTGCCTCTTTGTCGACCAAATAGCTGTAGACGCCATAGGTCAGCCCGCGTTTTTCACGCACTTCTGTCATCAAGCGGCTGTCAAAAGAGCCTCCGCCCAGAATCAGATCCAAAATGAAGGCCGGAAAAAAATCGGGGTCATCGCGGTCCAAACCGGGGTGTGCGAAAATGGCCTCGGATTGTGGCGTGGCAAAGGGTTCGACATGGGTGCCACCTGGGAAATTCAGCTGCGCTTGTTCGGGCAATGCAGGCCCTTGTTTGGGCAAATCTGCAAGCAACGCATCCATCAAAACAGACAGTTGCGCGGGCGTGATATCCCCCACCGCCGAGACATACAGGCGATCCTGCACCAGCGCATTCCGGTGCGCGGCAAACATGTCATCACGGGTCAGCGCGGCAACACTGTCCAGCGTTCCCTCTTTGACCTGCGCGTATGGATGGTCGCCATAAACCAGCCGCCTCAGCGCCTGACCTGCCAGATCCCGAGGGCTTTTCTGGTCCGATTTGATACCCGACAGAACCTGCTGGCGGACGCGCTCAACGGCGTCCCCATCAAATCGGGGCGCGATCAGACTGTCGCGCAAAAGCGCCAGCGCCTGATCCTGGTTTTCGGTTAGAAACCGGGCAGAGATACTGACGAAATCATCGGATACGCTATAGGAAAACCGCGCGGCAAGGCTTTCGGTGGCTTCGGCAAAGCCGCGTGCGTCCAGATCTCCGGCACCTTCCTCAAGCAGGCCAACCATCAGGTTAGTCGCGCCCTTTTTGCCGGTTTCATCCAGAACAGCGCCCCCACGAAACCGCAGTTCCAGCGCAGTGAACGGGATCGAGTGATCCTCGACCAACCAAGCAGTGAAACCACCATCCGAGCGGACCTCTTGGATGTCGACTTCCGCCCATGCTGGCAGGGCTACCACGCTGATAACAAGGGCTAAAACTGTGCGGATCATTGGCCCACCTCCTCGTTCATCAACCAGCCGGTGACGGATTGTTTGCGGTCAAAAACCATGCGGGCGACAGAGAGAACATCCTTGGCGGTGACCCCCTGCAAGACATCAGGCCAGTCCTGCACGTCACGGATGGTCAGACCTTGGCTCAGCGCGCGGCCATAGCGATTGGCCAGACCTTCGGTGTTATCCAACGCATAGATTTGCGAGGCCCGGATTTGCATTTTGACGCGCTCCAGGCGGTCTTCGTCTATGCCGTTTTCCATCAGGTCCACCAGCACCTCGTCCATCGCGTCCTCGGCCTGTTGCAGGGTAGTGCCGGGGGCCGGAACAACAATCAGATCAAAGGTCGTATCGTCCAGTGACCCTCCGCGATAATAGGCGGCGGTATAGATCGCGGTCTTGGCCTCGTGTTGCAGTTTTTCCGACAGGATCGAGGTTGTGCTCCCGCCCAGAACTTCGGACAGAATGGTCAACGCTGCGGCGTCCTCTTGCGCGCCGCTGTCCCGTTCAGGCGCCAGATAAGAGCGGCTGACATAGGGCTGCGCGACGCGGTCATCGCGGAATGTCAGGCGGCGTTCGGCGGTCTGAGGCGGTTCGACACTGCGCACCCGTTCGGCGGGCAGATCGGGATTGGCGGGGATCCTTCCATAGAGATCCTGCGCCAGCGCCAGAACCTCGTCAGGCTGCACATCTCCGGCGACGACCAGCGTAGCGTTATTGGGCGCATAGAACGTTTGGTAGTAGGACAAAGCATCCTCAAGGCTCAGCTTTTCCATCTCGTGCTTCCAGCCAATCACTGGGATGCCATAATGATGGTTCAAGTACTGAGCCGCGCCCTTTTGTTCGCGAAACAGCGCCGAGGGATTGTTTTCGACCCGCTGGTTCCGCTCTTCCAGGATCACGTCGCGTTCGGTCAGGATGTCCGCCTGTGACAAACGCAGGTTCTGCATCCGATCAGCCTCCATCCGCATCATCAAGGGCAGACGGTCCGCGGCGACGCGCTGGTAATATGCGGTGTAATCATAGCTGGTAAAGGCGTTGTCCGTGCCGCCGTTACGCGCCACGGTGGCCGAAAACTCACCCGGTTCCAGCGTCTCGGTGCCTTTGAACAATAGGTGTTCCAGGAAATGCGCGATTCCCGATTTGCCTGGGCTTTCATCCGCCGACCCAGCCCGATACCAAACCATATGAACAACGACTGGCGCGCGGTGATCCTCGATCACCACAACCTGCATTCCGTTGTCCAGCATATAGTCCGTCACCTGCCCTGCTGCGCGCAGGGGGGACGTCATCACCAGAGTTGCCAAAACGGCAACGGCAAGACGGATCATGGGCGTTCTCCTGTTGGTTTCACAGCAAGATACGCCCCTGTGCTTGCGCTTCAAGCCCTATGAGGGGCCCAATGACAGGGATGTGAGATTTAGCGACTATAAGGGGCCGTAGGGGTCGGCACTCCGACGGCGCGCCAACGGGCTGCTTCTTTGTGTGCGTCCAGGCGAAGGCGGCGATAGGCTTGGTTATAGCGGTCCACGCGGACAATGCGGATATTGGTAAACCGCGCTTGGCGCTTGCGAAACGCCGCGTCCTCTTCAGCGAGGTCGGCACGAATGCTGGGCGTCACGCCGTTACGGCTGACATGATTGAGCAACGCACCATCGGCAGCCGGAACGCCAGTGGCCATCAAAGCCGAACGCTTACCGCCCAATGCGGCTACGGCGTCGGCTTTGGGGTTTTGATCCGTGAGGTTCGCGCCACCAGGTGTCGGTTGGGGCAGATCCGAATAGCTGCCGGGGATCACCAGCTCTTTACCGGGGACAACGCCGAATTCATCGGGCCCGCCAGTAAACGAGCGCAGATCGCGCAATTTGCCATCATTGCTACAGCCCGCAAGCCCAACAATAGCCACCAAGATCACCGCGCGCGACAGTCGCATCGCCACCCTCCAGTTCATTCTGCCTCAGCATTAGCCGATCCTACGGCCAAGGTCACGAGGGCTTTTTCGATCCGCCGCATAGGATCAGCCCAAAAGCGCCGATAAAAATCGCAATATCGGCCACGTTGAACGCATAGGGGTTTTCAAATCCACAACAGGACATGTTCAGGAAATCCGCGACGGCCCCATACAGGAACCGATCCACCACGTTGCCCAGCGCCCCGCCAACCAGTAACCCGGCCGAGGCTAGCCCCAGCTTATTCGGCGGATCGCGAAAAACCCACCAAACCACGGAGACCGAAATGACCAGCGCCAGCGCGATCAGCACCCAGCGCACGGCATCCGCATTGCCCGAGAACAGCCCAAAGTTGATGCCAGTATTCCACGCCATCCGCAAATTCAGCAGAGGCGGAATAACGTCCAGCTCTCCGAGTGTGCGAAGATCCAGCATGTGCACGACCAGATATTTGCTGGCCTGATCAACGATGAATGTCCAGAAGCCTGCCCAGAAAACCAGCCTCATATGCCTGCCCTATTCTGCCCCGTCACGGGTCCGTTTTTCGGACCTCGGAAATGGATTGTCCGGCGAGTTTAACATGAACCCGCCGGAATCGTTAGTATTGATATAGTATGTGACGCCCGCTTAGTGACGGAAGTGGCGCATCCCGGTAAAGACCATGGCCAGACCACGTTCGTTGGCGGCGTCGATGACCTCTTGGTCGCGCATGGAGCCGCCGGGCTGGATCAGCGCCGTCGCCCCGGCCTCGGCCGCGGTGATCAGACCGTCAGCAAACGGGAAGAACGCGTCAGATGCCACGACCGAGCCTTGCGTCAGCGGGGCGTCCAGCCCCATCGCTTCGGCCATATCCTCGGCCTTACGGGCGGCGATGCGCGTGCTGTCCACGCGGCTCATCTGGCCCGCGCCGACACCCACGGTGGCACCGTCTTTGACATAGATGATGGCGTTGGATTTCACGTGCTTGGCGACTTTCCAGGCGAACAGCAGGTCGGTCAGTTCCTGTTCCGAGGGCTGGCGCTCGGTCACGACCTTCAGATCATCCAGCGTGATCGCGCCGTTATCCTTGCCCTGCACCAGGAAGCCACCCGCGACCTGACGATAGGTGGTGATCACCGATTTCGGAGCGGGCAGCGCGCCCGTTGTTAGCAGACGCAGGTTTTTCTTGGCGGCGAAGACGGCCTTGGCCTCGTCAGTGGCCTCGGGCGCGATGACGACCTCGGTAAAAATCTTGGCGATCTCTTCGGCGGTGGCCCCGTCCAGCGTCTGGTTCAGAGCGATGATGCCACCAAAGGCAGAGGTCCGGTCGCAATCGAATGCACGGCTGTAAGCCTCGGCCATGGTCGCACCGCTGGCGACACCGCAAGGGTTGGCGTGCTTGATGATCGCACAAGCAGGCGTATCGGTGCCAAACTCGGCAACCAGTTCGAACGCCGCATCCGTGTCGTTGATGTTGTTATAGGACAGCTCTTTGCCCTGATGCTGCTGCGCGGTCGAGACACCGGCACGCACGCTGCCATCCTTGTAGAAAGCCGCCGACTGGTGCGGATTTTCGCCATAACGCAGGGTCTGGGCCAGTTCGCCCGCAAACACGCGGCGGCGCGGGGTGTCCTGACCGATGGCACCGGCCATCCAGGTGCTGACAGCCGCGTCATAGGCCCCGGTACGAGCATAAGCGATCTGCGCCATTTTCTGACGGAATTTGTAACATGTCTGACCATCGTGCCGATCCAGCTCGCCCAGCAGGGCGTCATAGTCTTCGACGTCTACAACGGTGGTGACGAAACCGTGGTTTTTCGCAGCGGCACGGATCATGGCGGGGCCACCAATGTCGATATTCTCGATCATCTCGTTGTATTCGGCGCCACGGGCCAAGGCGGCCTCGAACGGGTACAGGTTCACGACCAGCAGGTCGATGCCGCCGATGTCGTGTTCGTCCATGGCAGCGACGTGATCGTCATTGTCGCGCAGCGCAAGCAGGCCGCCGTGGACTTTGGGGTGTAGGGTCTTCACCCGGCCGTCCATCATTTCGGGGAAACCGGTCACGTCGGCCACATCGCGCACCTCTAGGCCCGCGTCGCGCAGCGCTTTGGCCGAGCCGCCGGTTGACAGCAGTTCCACACCACGTGCGGCCAATGCCTGACCCAGTTCAATCAGGCCGGTCTTGTCGGAAACGGAAATCAACGCGCGGCGCACGGGATAGAGGTCGGTCATGGGGCAGCTCTTTGTTCTATTCAGGTCAGGTCCGGGTCTTCCCGGTTCAGGTCACGGATACTGATCGGCGTATCCTGCGCCTTGGCCAAGGACCAACGGATGCGCGTCGCATAGTCCATCGCGCGCCCAGATAAAACGATTTGTTTGGTCGCACGGGGCCGTAAACGCCCTTTTTCCAGATAAACCGAGGGTTCCAGCGTCATTTCAGCCACCCCTTCGTGCCGGAACAACCATAATTCCCCGCTTTTCAACGCCAGCGAGATTGACGCCCCACCCATGTCCAAGGTCGCGTCGACCTCGGGGTGGAGGTGGAATCGGATCTGATAAGGGATGCCTTTCAGCGCGACGACCTGCGGGGATTTATCGAATTTGCGCTTATCTGCGTCTTTGACCGTCAGCAACAAATCCTCGCCCGCCATGCCGCGCCCGTCGAAAGTCAGCTCCAGCTTGCGGGCATGGGTCAGACCGTAGGATTTCAGATAGCCGTCTTGTCCGCCCTCGAACCGGACGCCATCCGGGGCTTGGCTGACTTCGATCAGGACGTCCTTGGGGATGTCGGTCAGCAGGTCGGATTTGCCACGTCGCCCCCCAAGGCGGGCGCTGGAAAACCCATCCAGGCACAGGGTCGAATGGCTGGGGGTTGCGCGCCCCGCCCGCCGCCATTTCGCCCCGAAAATCGCCCCGGACCCGCAATTCACAATCAGCGGACGCCGCCCCGAGGTCAGCTCGAACGCAAGGGTCGACGCATGGGCATTATAAGACGCCCGCCCAGCCGGAGGCGCGCTGGCATCCACAACAACCGAGGTCCGCCCAGCCGACAGCCGGGCATATCCCATGGCCAGACCATCCGCCGCCCGGTTTTTCACACCCGACGCGGCCAAAGCTGTATCCAAACGCCCCTCCAGACCGCGCCCTCCGCCGTGGAACCGGGCCAGACCGCCATCCGCATGGCGCAGAGTGCGCAGCGTCGGGGCGATCCGTTCGATCGCAGATTGCAGTTCGGGGGGCACGGGACGCCCGGCCTCGATCAGCGCCGCTGCGGCCCAGCTTAGCAGGGTAAATACCTCTAACAGCTCTTCGGGATTGCGGGTGGGAATGCCGCCCTGCGCATCAACCTGCGCGACACAATCCTTGGCCAACGTGCGCACGGCTGGGTCAACATGACGGTCCATGCCCTCCAGCGACAGCCCCGCATAGATCAACCCGGTCAAAGCCTCGAATCGCGGCAATCCGGGCGAGCATGTGTGCCAGCGCCGCGACAGAAATATCGTCTGGCGGGACAAAGAGCGATAAAACGCGTCAGATTGCTCCTTATCGACGCCGCGCAGCACGAACAGCGCGTGATGAATCCAACGGATGATACGACGACCGGTCAGATCGGGGCTCCATCCTGCGCCCTTGCCAGAGCCATAGCGCGCAATCCATTCCAACAGCCAGGCTTGTGCCCGCTCGCGTGTTGCGAAATCAGCGACGGCGGCCAGATCGTCCAGCCAGACAAAGCCGTGCAGCTCTTCTTCGAAGGGGATGTCGGGCAGATCAATATCCCACAACATCGTCGCCTGAGCCTCGACCAGATGGCCCGCGAACAGGAAATTCCCGGCCATCAACTGGCGTCCTCTGGCAAAACTGCCAATGGTGCGTGGTTCTGGCTGACTGACAAACCCGGTCGCAGGCCGAGAGAACCCGCTCAGCCGCGCGTGCAGCCGGTGCATCCAACGCGTGGTCCGCGCTGTCATCCGATCGGGTTTGAACATGCTCTGCCTCTCTCGCTCTGACGGCGGGATGCTGGCAGAATAGCTTCACCGATGCGCCCTGTCACCGACGAAAGCCTGCGCTGGCAGGAAATCGCAGCGCCGGGTCAGGCTTTGCGCAGACAGGCGACATAGAACCCGTCCATGCCCCCTTGTTTACGCCAATATCCTGGCAACAGACGCAGGCCGCCCTCGGGGGTCTTCCATGCGGGATCAATCCCCGGCAAATCAAGCGCTTCTGCGTCGACGGTCAGCCCCTTGTGGCGCGGCAAGACCTCTTCGATCTGGCATTCACCTTCGTCTGGCAGCAGCGAACAGGTGGCATAAACCAACCGCCCGCCGGGCTTTAGCAAACTAACCGCATGATCCAGCATTTGCGCCTGCAACTGGAACAATTGCCAGAAATCCGAGCCATCCTTGGCATATGGCAGATCCGGGTGACGGCGAATCGTTCCGGTCGCCGAACAAGGCGCATCCAACAGAATCGCATCATACTGGCCGGTATGTTCCAGCGCGTCTCCGGTGATCAAAGTGGCGTTCAACCCGGTCCGAGTCAGGTTCTCCTGGACCCGCGTCATCCGGCCAGCCGAAACATCCAGCGCCGTCACGTCTGCACCCGCCGCAGCCAATTGCATGGTTTTACCGCCTGGCGCCGCGCACATATCCAGCACCGTTTCGCCCGGTTGAGCGTTCAGTATTTTGGCGGGGATCGCGGCGGCGGCGTCTTGAACCCACCAATCGCCCGTCTCGAACCCTGGCAGGGCCGAGACCTGACCGGCCTCAGACAAACGCACCGAACCCGTCGGCAAAAGCGTACCATTCAGCGCCTCGCAAACGGCCTGCGGGTCGGTTTTCGCCGAGATATCCAATGGGGCGGCGGCGAAATGCGCCTGCTCCATCCGGGCAACATCATCGGGGCCATAGCCATCCAGCAACGGGTCACGCAACCAAGCGGGCAAGCGGGGCGCGCGCTGTTTGTTCCAATCGTCGACCGCCGTTTCAGCCACCTTGCGCAGCACAGCGTTGACCATGCCTTTCATCGTTTTGATGCGCTTATTGCGCGACGTCATGTTGACGGCTTCGTTCACAACGCCATGAGCATCCCCGCCCAGCGCCAGCTCGACCGTGCCCAGCCGCAGAATGTTGCGTACCTGCAAAGGCGGGTTTTTCTTTAGGTGGCGCGCCAGCAATTTGTCGGCCCGCTCCAGCCCGCGCAAAGTGTCCAGCGCCAGCCGTTGCGCCCGCGCGCGATCAGCCGGGTCCAAACGCTCCAGCGCGCCCTGCCCCATCAGCTCGGAGATCATCCGATGCTCGGACAGCACCTGATTCAACAGGTTCATTGCGGCCATGCGCGGCGTTATGGCGGGGCGAGAGGTCATCAGTCATCCTTGCGATTGGGCTGCGGGCGCGTATATCAACAGGCAGCCGCATAAGGAAGAGACCATGAGCGAGCCTGAAAAAGACCTGCCCCCCGCCGCCATCCGCGCATTGGCCGAAGCCGAAGAGCGCCGCAAGAAGGCCGAGGCCGAGGCAGAAGCCCTGCCAAAAGAACTGGGCGGCCGTGACGGCCCCGAGCCCGTTCGCTTTGGCGATTGGGAGAAGAAAGGCATCGCGGTCGATTTTTGATCGCAGCGCCTCGTTGTTCAGAGCCGTTCCGGGGCCTTACAGCCCCAGCACGTCCACCATGTCGTATTCACCCGGTTTCTGACCCTGACCCCACAGCGCGGCCTTGAGCGCGCCGCGGGCGAAAATCGCGCGATCCGTGGCCAGGTGGCGCAGCACGATCCGCTCACCAGCCGCGGCGAACAGAACGTCGTGTTCGCCCACAATGTCGCCGCCCCGAATGGCGGTGAAGCCGATGTCACCCTTCTTGCGCGCGCCGGTGATGCCGTCACGACCACGGTCAGACACGGCCTCCAGCGACACTCCACGCCCCTCGGCGGCAGCCTCGCCCAACATCAATGCGGTCCCCGAGGGCGCGTCCACTTTCTTGTTGTGATGCGCCTCGATCACCTCGATGTCGAAATCCTCGTCCAGCGCGGCGGCGACCTGTTTGGTCAGCTGCACCAGCAGGTTCACACCCAAAGACATGTTGCCAGCGCGTACCACGGTGGCATGACGGGCGGCGGCGCTCACCTTGGCCAGATCCTCGTCAGCCATGCCGGTGGTGCCGATCACATGCACGATCCGCGCCTGAGCGGCGATCGCGGCAAATTCAACGGTGGCGGCGGGGGCGGTGAAATCAATCACGGCCTGCGCGTGCAGGAACGTCTCCAAAGGATCATCGGAAGCGATAACGCCAACGGCGGTGCCGCCCATGCATTCGCCCACATCGCGGCCCACCCAATCGTGGCCCTTGCGTTCAACCGCGCCGACAAGTTTGCACTTGTCGCTGTCCAAAATGGTGCGCATCAGCATCTGGCCCATACGGCCCGAGGCTCCGGTCACGACAATTCCGGGCAGGTTGGTCATCGGTCTTACTCCAAGAAAACTGCTGTCCTGCCCTCTTAGCGGGTCGCGTTGCGCTTGGCAAAGCCCTTGCGAAAGCGTAGATGCAGGCCATGGCTAAAGGTAACAACTCTTTCGGTTCCGGTCCTGGTATGCGTCAGCTGCGGGTGGGGGAACAAATCCGCCGGACAATGTCCGAAATCCTGATGCGTGGCGAAATCCACGATCCGGACCTCAATCGCATGTCCATCACCGTGGGCGAGGTCCGGTTAAGCCCCGATCTGCGCGTCGCCACCGTGTTCGTTTTGCCCTTGGGCGGCGAAGGCAAGGAAGACGCGATCAAGCTGCTGGCCCATCATCAATGGGAACTGCGCCGGATGATCGGCAAGAAATGCGGGCTGAAACACGCGCCCGAGCTGCGTTTTCGCCTGGATGACACCTTTGACCGGATGGAAGAAACCCGTCGCTTGCTGGACCAAGACGAGGTGCGCCGCGATATCGAGAAGGATCAGGAATGATCCGGGCCGGGGCCATCCTGTGCCTTTTGGCGCTGGCCCTGATGCCTCGTGCGGCACTGGCGGTGGACTGCCGCGACCTGCAACACGATAAGAACCGGTTCACAGTTTGCGAAGTCAATGCCGCATCCGAGAACCTGCACCTGTTCCTGCGCGATCAGAACGGAGATGTTCTGGGCCAGTTTTCCGCCGTTCAGAAAAACCTCGCACCGAATCAAACGCTGGATTTCGCGATGAATGCCGGGATGTATCACGATGATCGCTCTCCGGTCGGGCTGTATATTCAGGACGGCCAGCAGGAAATGCGGGCGATTTCCAACGCGGGCCCCGGTAATTTCGGCCTGCTGCCGAACGGGGTGTTCTGCATCCGTCAAGGACGTGCGGACGTGATCGAGACTCTGCGCTATCTCGACGAAAAACCTGCCTGCCGCGATGCCACCCAATCCGGCCCGATGCTGGTCATTGACGGTGCGCTGCATCCCCGTTTTCTGCCCGACAGCACCTCTCGCTATGTGCGTAACGGGGTGGGCACGTCGCAGGACGGCAAACGCGTGGTCTTTGCCATTTCGCGCAACCCGGTGACGTTTCATGAATTCGGCAGCCTGTTCCGAGATACGCTGAACCTGCCCAATGCGCTGTATTTTGACGGCAAGGTCTCGCGGATGTACGCGCCCGCGCATGGGCGCGATGATCCGGGGTTCTGGCTGGGGCCGATTGTGGGTGTTGTTACGCCCGCAAATTGACAGCACGCGCCGCATGTTCTAACCCGCGCGCTCGGACTGCAACAGGATCGGTGACACATGGGACGTAGACGCAAGGGCCGCGACATTTCCGGCTGGCTGGTGGTGGACAAGCCCGCGGGCATGACCTCGACCGCGGTCGTGAACAAGGTGAAATGGGCGTTCAACGCGAACAAAGCGGGCCATGCCGGCACACTGGACCCCGATGCCACCGGCGTTCTGGCTGTGGCGTTGGGCGAGGCCACCAAGACCGTGCCCTATATCACCGACGCGTTGAAAGCGTACCGGTTCAGCGTTCGCCTGGGTCAATCCACCAACACCGATGATGCCGAAGGCGAGGTGATTTCCGAAAGCGCTGATCGCCCCACCGAGGAACAGATCAAAGACGCCCTGCCTCAGTTCCTGGGCGATATCATGCAGGTCCCGCCCAAATTTTCGGCGGTGAAGATCGACGGGGAACGCGCCTATAAACTTGCCCGCAAGGACGAGGATTTCGAGATCGCCGCCCGCCCCCTGTGGGTCGAAGAGCTGCTGATGGAAGACCGCCCAGACGCCGATCACGTGGTGCTGGAAATGGTCTGTGGCAAGGGCGGGTATGTCCGCTCGATCGCGCGGGATTTGGGCGCTGCTTTGGGGTGTTACGGCCATGTGGAATGGCTGCGGCGCGTCTGGTCCGGCCCGTTTGACGCGGACGAAGACGGGGTTTCCATCGACCAGATCAACGACATGGCCCGCACCCCCGAGTTGGACGCATTCCTGCGCCCGGTCGAGGACGGCCTGACTGATCTGCCCGAGGTAAAGGCAACCGATCAGGGCGCCGTGCGTCTGCGCAACGGCAATCCCGGTCTGGTCATCGCGCATGATGTGGAATTTGGCGACGAATGCTGGGCCTCGTACAACGGCAAACCGCTGGCCGTGGGGCAACTGCAAGGGGCCGAGCTGCACCCAAATCGCGTCTTCAACCTGGATTGACGGCTTGCGCTGCGCCCCGTGCGCGGGCACAAACAGGCCATGATCACGCGTGAGTTTCAAAAGGGCGACGCCCATTCCACCGCCATCTATTCAGATTGCGAGAAATACCGCTACGAGCTGACCCGCATCTGGGATCCGGCAGGGCGTAAGGCGTTGTTCGTGATGCTGAACCCCTCGACTGCGACCGAGGTGCAGAACGATCCGACCGTCGAGCGCTGCGAACGTCGCGCGCGCACTTTGGGGTTCGGAGCCTTTCGTGTGACAAACATCTTTGCCTGGCGCGACACAGACCCGCGGGCCATGCGCGCCGCGGCCGACCCGGTGGGCCCCGCGAATGACCAGACCATCGTGGATGGCTGTGCGTGGGCCGATCAGATCATCGCCGCCTGGGGCACCCATGGCGAGCATCTGAGCCAGGGCCCTCATATTGCCCGACTGTTGCTAAACACCGGGCTGCCTGTGCATCATCTGGGCCTGACCAAGGCCGGGCATCCAAAGCATCCTTTGTACATCGCCTATTCTCAGCAACCCGAATTGTGGGACATCCCCGAAACCGTTTAGGACCCTGCGCCGATGACCGATCGCGACCAAACCGACGCCGAAACACTTGATGCGATCCGCCATCTGGCGCGCGAAGTAGAGAAACTGAACGGGCATCGGTTCATCGCCGTTCAGAACTCGGTTATTCGGCTGATCCTGTTCCAGTTCACGCGCGGATTGGCCTTTGGATTGGGCTCGGTTCTGGGGGCAACGTTTCTGGTTTCGATCCTGGCGTGGTGGTTGTCTCAGTTCGAATTTCTACCCCTGATCGGTGACTGGGCCGCACAACTGGCTGACGAATTCGAGCGCGCCGCAGGGCCGCAAGAGAGCGTTAACCACACATCTGAATAATCGTTGCGAAAACACGCTGTTACATGCGCTAATGGGTTTGGGAAAATCCGTGGGTGCAAAGATGTTACTAATCGCTGGACTATTGGGAGTAATGGCTGCCGGGGCAGCGTTCGTCGGCTTTGATGTGGGCGGCGAAGATGATGATCTGATCACCGAATCCGAACACAAGTCCGATGACGGCACCGACGAAGACGACCTCAACGGTCTGAACGACGCCTTGGATCTGGCCAGTGACGATCCCTTGGAAGACGAGGTCATCGCGGGCGATGACAGCGATCAATCCATGGCTGGCGGTGCCGGGAACGATAGTCTGCACGGGTACGAAGGTGATGACCTTGTCGCCGGGGATGATGGCGACGATGAAGTCCACGGCGGTGAAGGCGAAGACACCGTTCAGGGCGGCGACGGCGACGATACACTTCATGGCGAAGACGGTAACGACACTCTGATGGGGGACGACGGCGATGACCAGATGTTTGGTCACAATGGCGAAGATATCCTGAACGGAAATGACGGCGCTGACAGTCTGGTCGGAAGCGCGGGCAATGACCAGCTGTTCGGCGGGGCGGGCAACGACGCCCTGCATGGCGATCTGGACGATGACACGCTGACCGGCGGTGCTGGACAGGACACCCTGTTTGGCGGGGTCGGAGATGACCTTGTCGTAGGTGATGACGACGATGAAATGGACTTTTTGAACGGCGGGGCGGGCAATGACACGCTGATCGGCGGCAGCGGCGACTATATCCACAGCGGCGACGGTGACGATCTGATCTTGATCGGAGACTGGGCAGACAGCCCCACGACGGTGCTGGACTTTGACCCAAGTTCGGACCAGATCGCTGTCGTGGTGGACGACACAACTGACCAACCCCCAGAGGTTACCCTGTCCCCACCCGATGAAACGACCGGGGACGTGGCGATCATGGTGAACGGCGAACAAGTTGCGACCGTCAATGGCGGCGCGGGGCTTAGCGTAAGTGACATCGCGTTGATCGCGCGCCCAACCTGACTTTGTCCTTTCCTTTTCAAAGGAATCTCCGTATATGCGCGCATCCGTCTGGGGAAACTTGGGCGGATATCTCTATGGACCCTGCTGGACGACATCCCGGCTTGTGCCCTCACCCTTAATCTCAAAGGAGACCCCGATGTCGATTACTGCTGAAGAAAAAGCACGCGTTATCAAAGAGTTCGGCACCAAAGAAGGTGACACCGGTTCGCCCGAAGTACAGATCGCAATTCTGTCCTCGCGCATCGCGACCCTGACCGAGCACTTCAAGACTCATAAGAAAGACAACCACGGCCGTCGCGGCCTGCTGATGATGGTTGCTCAGCGTCGTAAGCTGCTGGACTACCTGAAAGGCAAGGAAGAGGCCCGTTACCAGGACCTGATCAAACGCCTGGGTATCCGCCGCTAAGACGCCGGATCTTTCGACCAGTTAGAAACGCCCGCTCGACAGAGCGGGCGTTTTTCGTTTGGGCCGAGCGACGGGCAACGGACATAACCTTCCAGCGCTGGAAGGTTTGATCTAAATCATATCGCACTGATGGAATGCGTGTTCAAACACAGTCCTACCAAACTCAGGAGAACCCGATGCGCTCTTTTCTTGCCAAAATGATGCTGGCACTTTCACTGCTGCTGATCCCAATCACAGCCCAAGCCGAAGACTCCAAGCCTGGGCTTTTCGTGAATTTGACCACCGATGACACTTGGGCAGCGGCCAAAGCGATCATGTTCGCACATGAGAAATCCCTTAAGAACGGGCACCCGACGGCCATCTGGATGAATGTCCGCGCGGTCTATTTGGCCGACAAAAAACGCCCCAGCCATATCCACGGGCTGATGGCTGAAAAAGGCACATCGATTCAGAATATGTTGTCGAACTTCATGGCCGACGGTGGCGTTGTCATCATGTGCGGCGCGTGCTCGAAGGCCGCGGGGCTGACCAAAGCTGACTATATCGATGGCGTGCAGATGGGCAGCTTTCCGCTAATCGAAAGCTGGCTTTTCAACCTGGACGTTCAAACGCTATCGTGGTAGCGATGCCTTCTGGCCCAGCCAAATGGCATGACAGACAAAAACGCCCGTGCTTCACCGCGCGGGCGTCCCACGTTGCGGGGCGCGAGAAACGTCCGTTCCTTCACTCCGGCGCTTAGCCCGCCCTAGACGCAGTACAGGCAGCCCATGACCTCAGACGCGCTTCGTGCCCCTATCCCTGAGTTTTTTAATCTTGAGGTTTCGTCGCAGTGTAATTTGAAATGCCCCTACTGCCCCACCGGGCGCGGAGAAATCCCCATGATCGACCGGGGATATCTGACGGAGGCGGACTTTGAGGTCATTTTCAACAAGATCAAACCCCACGCCAAGGTCGTGCAGTTGTTCAACTGGGGCGAACCATTCATGCACAAGGGCCTGCTGAACTTCGTGCGGAGGTTCCGCGATGCCGGGATCAAAACGCAAATCAGCAGCAACCTGTCGGTCCGCGAATTCAGCAACAAAGAGCTGGAGGAGATCGTCGAAAGCGGCCTGACATCTATTGTGGCTTCCATCGACGGGCTGGATCAGCGCGAATACGAAGCCTACCGGCGCAATGGTGATGTCAAAAAGGCGTTTGGGAATCTGGTGCGGCTCAAAGAAACACGGGACCGGATGGGGTCAAAAACACCGCATCTGATTTGGGCGTTTCACATGAACCGCCATAACGAAGGTCAGGTTGAACGCGCCAAACAAACCGCCGAGGCCGAGGGGCTGACCATCTGGTTCAAAGAGCTGTCCTGCCCACCCGAATTCCAATCCAGCACTGTCGAATGGTGGCCCGATCTGTTCAAGGTTCCCGACAATCTGGCCGAGCTGTGGACCGGGCGCGGCACGTCGCTGATCGGACCCGACGATCTGGACCCGCGCCTTCCGAAGACTTGTAACGTCTGCCTGATGCCGTTCGAGATCATGGTGATTTTCACCAACGGCGACGTGTACCCCTGCACCGCCACGATTGGGCGCGAATTTGCGGTGGGCAATCTGATCGAGGAGTCTGTCGAAACGATTTGGCATGAGAAAATGGCGGTCAACCGACAGCAGCTGCTGAACACCAGCACGCGGGTCGCGGGGTCTCAGTGCTATGATTGCAAGCATTTTCCTAAGTCCGACGTGCCTCAGCCGATCACGTTCGAGGAAGCGTGACCCAATCGGCTCTTTCAAAAACGCGCGAAAGCGTGTATGGCCGCTCAATCTGAGACGTGTCGCCTTTGACCCCGGGCGCACCAGAAAGATTGGGGTCGGCGGCAATGGGGCCGCCATGCAAAAAAGGAGACGCGGGAGGGCCCGCGAGTGCTCCTTATAAGGATACGATGATGTTCAACGTAACAACCAAATCCATGCAGTGGGGCGATGAAACGCTGACACTGGAAACGGGCAAGGTTGCCCGTCAGGCTGACGGCACCGTCATTGCCACACTGGGTGAAACCCGTGTCATGGCAAACGTGACCTTCGCCAAATCGCCGAAACCGGGTCAGGACTTTTTCCCGCTGACGGTTCACTACCAAGAAAAATACTATGCGGCCGGTAAAGTGCCCGGCGGTTTCTTCAAGCGTGAGGCCCGCCCCACCGAGAAAGAAACCCTGACGGCACGTCTGATCGACCGTCCGATCCGCCCGCTGTTCGTTCCCGGCTTCAAACACGAAGTTCTGGTGATGTGCACCGTGCTGAGCCACGATCTGGAAAACGATCCCGATGTTGTGGCCATGATCGCTGCCTCGGCTGCGCTGACCATTTCGGGTGCTCCGTTCCGCGGTCCAATCGCCTGTGCGCGCGTTGGCTTTGTGGATGGCGACTATGTCCTGAACCCGACCGTGGACGACATGCAGGACCTGCGTAACAACCCCGAGCAGCGCTTGGACCTGGTTGTCGCTGGCACCAAAGACGCCGTGATGATGGTGGAATCCGAAGCTTACGAGCTGACCGAAGCCGAAATGCTGGGTGCCGTGAACTTTGCGCATCAGCAGATCCAGCCCGTCATCGACCTGATCATTGATCTGGCCGAAGAAACCGCAAAAGAGCCGTTTGATTTTACCCCCCCGGAATACACGGATCTTTACGACGCCGTGAAAGCTGCCGGTGAAGATCAGATGCGCGCCGCCTATGCGATCACCGACAAGCAAGAGCGCGTTGCAGCCGTTTCAGCAGCCAAAGACGCGGTCAAAGCAAGCCTGACCGAAGAACAGCTGGAAGACGCGAACCTTGGTTCGGCGCTGAAAAAGCTGGAATCCAGCGTTCTGCGCGGCACCGTCGTGAAAGAAGGCAAACGTATCGATGGTCGTGCCCTGGATCAGGTTCGCGGCATCGAATGCGAAACCGGCCTGCTGCCCCGGACCCACGGTTCGGCGCTGTTCACACGCGGCGAAACTCAGGGCTTGGTCGTGACCACGCTGGGCACCGGCGATGACGAACAGTTC
>JBOEGN010000006.1:0-41072 GCA_050633445.1 Thalassovita sp. | reverse complement strand
ACCACTGAGCTAATCACCCGGTAGCGGGGTATTTAGAGACTCCGATCCCAGAGTGCAAGAGGGTTCGCGCGAGGTTTTTAAAGGAATTTTGGACATGAAAAAGGCGCCGAATTGGGCGCCTTTTCCGGTAGTCGAATTCGGATCAATGGGCCACGGCCCCTGCCCCTGGTTTCAGCGCCAGAGCGGCTGCGGCGGCCTCTTCGGCCTCTTCATCCCATTCAATCGGCACGGGCGTATCGACAAGCGCCAGTTTCAGCACTTCGCTGACATGGGTGACCGGAATGATCTTCAGCCCTTCCTTTACGTTGTCCGGAATATCGGCCAGATCCTTCTCGTTCTCCTCGGGGATCAGAACGGTGGTGATTCCACCGCGCAAAGCAGCCAGCAGCTTTTCCTTCAGCCCGCCAATGGCCGAGGCATTGCCACGCAACGTCACCTCGCCGGTCATTGCGATATCGCGGCGCACGGGGATGCCCGTCAGCACCGAAACGATGCCCGTCACCATGGCCAAACCGGCCGAGGGACCGTCTTTGGGCGTTGCCCCGTCCGGCACGTGAACGTGGATGTCCATCTTGTCGAACTTGGGCGGCTTGACCCCGATCTGCGGCGCAATCGAGCGTACATACGAGCTGGCCGCGTCGATGGATTCTTTCATCACATCGCCCAGTTTCCCGGTGGTCTTCATCCGGCCCTTGCCCGGCAGACGCAGCGCCTCGATCTGCAACAAATCGCCCCCGACCGAGGTATAGGCCAACCCGGTGACAACACCGACCTGATCCTCGGTTTCGGCCAGACCATAGCGGAACTTTTTGACGCCCAGGAACTCATCCAGGTTGTCCATCGTCACCTTGATCGCCTTGGTCTCACCCTTGACGATCTGGGTCACGGCTTTTCGTGCCAGCTTGCCAATCTCACGTTCCAGGTTCCGCACGCCCGCCTCGCGGGTGTAGCGGCGGATCATCTCGTCCAGCGCCTCATCGGTGATTTCGAATTCACCCTTGCGCAGCCCGTGGTTTTTCACCTGCTTGTCGATCAGATGCTGTTTCGCGATCTCGCGTTTCTCATCCTCGGTATAGCCGGCCAGCGAAATGATCTCCATCCGGTCCAGCAGCGGGCCCGGCATGTTGTACGAGTTCGCCGTGGTCAGGAACATCACGTTGGACAGGTCATATTCGACCTCCAAGTAGTGATCGACAAAGGTGCCGTTCTGCTCCGGGTCCAGAACCTCCAGCATCGCCGAGGCCGGATCGCCGCGGAAATCCTGCCCCATCTTGTCGATTTCATCGAGCAAGATCAGCGGGTTGGTGGTTTTCGCCTTTTTCAGCGCCTGGATGATCTTACCGGGCATCGAGCCGATATACGTCCGGCGGTGACCCCGGATTTCGCTTTCGTCACGCACCCCGCCCAACGAGATGCGAATAAATTCGCGCCCCGTGGCCTTGGCGACGGATTTCCCCAGCGAGGTTTTACCCACACCCGGCGGGCCAACAAGGCACAGGATCGGCCCCTTCAGCTTGGCCGAGCGCTGCTGCACCGCCAGATACTCAACGATCCGTTCTTTGACTTTTTCCAAGCCATAGTGGTCGCCATCCAGCACTTCCTGAGCCTTGTTCAGGTTCTTTTTAACGCGCGATTTGGTGCCCCACGGAATGCCCAGCAGCCAATCCAGATAGTTGCGCACAACCGTTGCCTCGGCGCTCATCGGGCTCATGTTCTTGAGCTTTTTGATCTCGCCATCGGCCTTTTCCTGGGCCTCTTTGGACAGCTTGGCGTTGGCGATTTTCTCTTCCAGCTCGGCAACCTCATTGCTGCCGTCCTCGCCGTCACCCAGCTCCTTCTGAATGGCCTTCATCTGCTCATTCAGATAATATTCGCGCTGGGTCCGCTCCATCTGCGATTTCACGCGGGTTTTGATCTTTTTCTCGACCTGAAGGACGGACATTTCGCCCTCCATCAGACCATAGACCTTCTCCAGCCGTTCGCTGACGGACAGGGTCTCCAGCAGGTCCTGTTTTTCAGCAACCTCGATCCCCAAATGGCCGGACACAAGATCGGCCAGCTTATCCGCCTCAGAGGTTTCCGAAACCGCGACCAGCGCCTCGTCAGGGATGTTTTTCTTGACCTTGGCATAGCGCTCGAATTCAACCGCGACAGTCCGCAGCAAGGCGGTGATCGCCTCGGGGTCGCCTTCGGTTTCGGGCAACAGCTCGGCGCTTGCCTCAAAGAACGAGTCATTCTCGATGAATTCAGTAATCAGCACGCGCGACTGGCCTTCGACCAGAACCTTGACGGTGCCATCAGGCAGTTTCAGCAGTTGCAAAACATTGGCCAACACGCCGGTGCGATAAATCCCGTCCTCGGTCGGGTCATCAACCGCTGGGTCAATCTGGCTGGACAAAAGGATCTGTTTGTCGTCTTGCATCACCTCTTCCAAGGCCCGCACGGATTTATCTCGCCCGACGAAAAGCGGCACGATCATATGCGGGAACACGACAATGTCGCGCAGCGGAAGCACAGGGTAGGATGCGTTGAGTTGCTCTTGCATGCTCGTTTCCTTGTTCTTGGCAAGACAGCACCGGCCCCGATCATCGGCAACCCCGGCTGTCTCCGTTTCCTGATTGTTAATCTGGGGCGCATACCCCCGGATTTCAACCATGTCACAATTTTCTGAGACCAGACTGCCTGCCTCTGCCCCGAGGTGCAAGACGAGAACCACAGATTTGGTTGAAAAGAAACGAACGCAGCCCCTAATATCCGCTTGAAGCCACTAGGGAGAGCAGTAAATCACTCCAAACCCACCATATTTAGTGGGAGCGCTGCAATTTCACGCGGGTCGCGAACCGTTTATCCACCCAGCACTTTTCCAGCCTTTGGGACGGTGGGTGGGGCGATGCGACAGCGAGCGTCACCCCCGTTCCTAATCACAACCGTTCGATATCACCCTCAGCGCGTTGCGCATGGAAATCCGCTTCCCAGGCAGCAAACTGACCCGCCGAAATGGCGTCCCGCATGCCCGCCATAATCTCTTGGAAATAGTGCAGGTTATGCCAGGTCAACAACATCCCCGAGATCATTTCGTTCGAACGATACACGTGATGCAGATAGGCCCGGCTATAGTTCTGGCAGGCCGGGCAACTGCAATCCTCATCCAAAGGACGCGGATCATCCTGGTGACGCGCGTTCTTGATGTTCACCACCCCGTGGCGCGTCCAGGCCTGCCCCGTCCGCCCCGAGCGTGACGGCAAAACGCAATCCATCATATCCACGCCACGTTTCACGGCGCCCACGATGTCATCGGGCTTGCCCACGCCCATCAGGTATCGCGGCTTATCCTGCGGCAAATACCCGGTCGCATAATCCAGCACACCGAACATGGCCTCTTGGCCCTCGCCCACGGCCAGACCGCCAACCGCGTAGCCATCAAAACCGATCTCGACCAGAGCCTTGGCGCTTTCTTCGCGCAGATGCGGCGTCACACCGCCCTGCATGATCCCGAACAACGCGTGGCCCGGACGATCCCCAAAGGCAACGCGCGACCGCTGCGCCCACCGCATTGACAGGCGCATGCTTTCGGCCACACGTTTTTCATCCGCGGGCAGCGCCGGACATTCATCGAAACACATCACGATGTCCGAGCCCAACAGCTTTTGAATCTCCATCGAGCGTTCGGGCGTCAGGAAATGCTTGGACCCGTCAATGTGGGATTTGAAGGTCACGCCTTCCTCGGTCAGTTTGCGCAGATCAGACAGGCTCATCACCTGAAAACCGCCCGAATCCGTCAAAATCGGCTTGTCCCAATTCATGAACTTGTGCAGCCCGCCCAGACGGTCCACGCGCTCGGCCGTGGGGCGCAACATCAGGTGATAGGTGTTGCCCAGCAGGATGTCAGCGCCGGTTGCGGCCACGCTTTCGGGCATCATCGCCTTTACAGTTGCCGCCGTTCCAACGGGCATGAAAGCAGGCGTGCGAATATCCCCGCGCGTTGTGTGTATCACCCCGCGCCGTGCATCCCCATCTGTTGCCTGAAGCTCGAACGAGACTTTGTCTGCCATGCCAACACCCTTGTTTTCAGATCACGCTTTATTTTCACGCTACGTCGAAAATGCCAAGCGTTGAAAACCCTGCCAAGCGTGACATAGTCAATCCCGAAGGAGAGGACATGACCGATATGACACCCCCGCCCCTGGTTCAGCCACACCTGGCCGAGGGCGTGCTGACTCTGACCCTGGGGGCCGGTGTCGCGCATCCTATGTCGCTGGCGATGATCCACGCATTGCATGAGCAAATTCGAAACGCCGCCAATGATCAGGCCGTCAGCGCCATCGTGATCCACGGGCCCGGCCACATCTTCTGCGCGGGTCACGACCTCAAGGAAATCGACGCACACCGCAAAGATCCCGATCATGGCGAGGCGTACCTGACCCAGCTGTTCAACGACTGTAGCGCGATGATGTTGGACCTGACCAACTGCCCCAAACCCTCGATCGCGCTGGTCGAAGGGATTGCAACGGCTGGTGGTCTGCAATTGGTTGCGGCCTGCGATCTGGCCTATGCCACGCCGGATGCGACTTTCTGTTTGCCCGGCGTTGTGAATGGCGGGTTTTGCACGACCCCTGCGGTGGCCATTTCCCGAAATCTGTCGCGCAAACACCTGATGGAGTTGGCCCTGTCCGGCTCGCCGATGGACGCCAACTGGGCGCTGGCCACTGGGCTCATCAATCGCATCCTGCCTGCAGAGAAAATTCACCCGTTCACCGTCGAATTCGCGCGCAAAATTGCCTCGTATCATGCGCCCGCTATCGCATCAGGCAAAGAGACCCTGTACCAACATCTTGAGATGCCGCTGGAGCAAGCCTATGCGCTGGCCACCAAAACAATGGTCGGCCATTTCATGGATCAGCACCGAATTGAAAAGGACCAAAAACGGTAGCGAATGCCGCAGATGCAAAAACTTGGTGCTGCCTGCTCTGGACGAAAGGGGCGATAATCCCTATATCTTCGGTCAGGAAATACAGGACAGGCCAATGACCGACACTCCAGAACCCATGGAAGGCGCACCACTGATTGCGCCGTCGACCGTTAATCACCCGCTATTCGATACAATTGTCGATGGCTGCCGGTCGGTCTATGACCCCGAGATTCCGGTCAATATCTACGACCTTGGCCTGATCTATACCATTGACATCTCTGATGAAAATGATGTTCGCATCATCATGACCCTGACCGCTCCGGGGTGCCCTGTGGCAGGTGACATGCCGGGTTGGATTGTCGACGCAGTCGAGCCGCTGGAAGGCGTGAAATCGGTGAATGTCGACCTGACTTGGGAACCCCCCTGGGGCATGGATATGATGAGCGACGAAGCTCGCCTGGAACTGGGTTTTATGTAACCACTTGAGAATTGCGGGGCGATCACTAGATTCAGACCTACGCAAAACAGGAAACGCGCATGTTCGGAATTCCAGGAAAACAAGCGGTCTCGATGACCACGGCTGCGGCCGCTCAGATCTCCAAGCTTATGGCCAAAGACGGCCATAAGGGCTTGCGCATCGGTGTGAAAAAGGGCGGCTGCGCGGGCATGGAATACACCATGGACTATGTTGATGACGTCGACCCGAATGACGAGGTTGTCGAACAGGATGGCGCGCGGGTGATGATCGCGCCCATGGCGCAAATGTTCCTGTTTGGCACTGAAATCGACTATGAAGTCTCACTGTTGGAATCCGCGTTCAAATTCAACAATCCCAACGTGACCGAGGCTTGTGGCTGCGGAGAGTCGATTAAATTCGAGGGCATGTAAGTGGCCGTCGAGCAAGAGTTCCTGACCCATATTCTGGAGCTTTTTGCCGATCTGGGCACTGTACGCACCGGTCGGATGTTTGGCGGCGTAGGCCTGTTCGTCGAGGACGACGTGATGTTCGCGATGATCTCCTCTACCGGTACGGTCTATTTGAAATCTGATGAAACGACCCTGCCCCAATTTCAGGACGCGGGAAGCGAAGCCTTTTGGTACATGCGCGGTGAAAAACGCATGGAACTTCAAACCTTTATGACCCTTCCTGAAAGTGCCCTGGACGATCCAGACGAGGCGATATTCTGGGCCAACTTAGCCCTGTCCCCGGCCCGCGTTGCTGCCGAGCAAAAGCGCAAACAGAAGGCACGCAAAAAGAAGCAGTGACCTTCGTTGGCCTTTCTGACCAACGGGCTTGACCTTATGCGCGCTATCGCAATGATGCGCGCGATAGATAACCAAAAAATTGACGGGGTGCATTGAATGCGACGCAAACTTGCCGCTGGTAACTGGAAGATGAACGGGTTGACTGCCCAACTGGCTCAGCTGAAGGCCATCGCGGACCAGAACAGCGCCCCTTCGGTTGATTTGCTGATCTGCCCCCCCGCTACTTTGGTTGGCGTCAGTGCTGCAAAATTGGCGGATCATCCGATGATGATCGGCGGTCAGGATTGCCACGCGAACGGTTCGGGCGCCCATACCGGTGATATCTCGGCGGCAATGCTGGCTGATGCTGGGGCGGGGGCTGTGATCGTTGGCCATTCTGAACGGCGCGAAGACCATAACGAAACCGACACCGATGTCCGCGCCAAATCCGTGGCCGCAATGCAGGCCGGTCTGATCTCGATCACCTGCCTGGGCGAGTCTCTGGCGCAGCGCGAGGCTGGCGACACGCTGGCAGTGATCGGCGCGCAGCTGGCCGGGTCCCTGCCCGATGAGGTGGACGCCGCCAAGCTGGTCATCGCCTATGAACCGATCTGGGCCATCGGCACGGGCCTTGTTCCCACGCTGGAACAAATCGCCGAGGTGCATGACTTCATCCGCGCCGAGCTGACCACCCGCTATGGTGCGGACGTCGCGGATGGCATTCGCCTGCTGTACGGTGGCTCGGTCAAGCCCGGCAATGCGGCCGAGATTTTCGCCGTGTCCAACGTGGATGGGGCCTTGGTTGGCGGGGCCAGTTTGAACGCCGCTGATTTCACGCCGATCATCAAGGCGCTGGAAGCGGCCTAAGCTCCCCCATCCCGGAATGCAAAAACGGCGCCCCGAGAGGCGCCGTTTTCTGTTTCGCGAGTGGATTACTTGGTGATGATTTCCGGCCCCATAAAGGTTGTCGGCAGATAGGTCGACAGCCATGGAATATAGGTCACCATGATCAGGAAGACGAAGAGCACAGCCAGGAACGGCAGCGCGGCGCGGACAACCCGCATCATCGGCATCCCCGCCACACCCGAGGTCACGAACAGGTTCAGACCAACCGGCGGCGTGATCATCCCGATCTCCATGTTGACCACCATGATGATGCCAAGATGGATCGGGTCGATGCCCAGTTCGATCGCAATGGGGAACACCAGCGGCGCGACGATCACGATCAGACCCGAGGGCTCCATGAACTGACCGCCGATCAGCAGGATGACGTTCACGATGATCAGGAACACAACCCAGTTGAACCCTGCGGACAGCATCGCCTCGGCAATCTGTTGCGGGATTTGCTCGTCCGTCAGCACGTGTTTCAGGATCAGCGCGTTGGCGATGATGAACATCAGTGTGATGGTCAGCTTGCCTGCCTCGAACAGCGTATCGCGGGTGTCACGGTGGAAAAACGCGGTCACGATGGACAGAGGTTTCTGTAACAAAGACAGGTTGCGTTCGCCCTCGGGACGGGCCAGCGGACCCATGTCGCGATAGATGAAGTTTGCGATGAAGAAGGCATAGATCGCGGCCACGGCTGCGGCCTCGGTCGGGGTGAAAATCCCGCCATAGATGCCGCCCAGGATGATGACGATCAGGAACAGGCCCCAACCGGCCTCGCGGCCCGCCGAGAACGCCTCGCCCCAACCTTTCCATTCGCCTTTGGGCAGGTTTTTCACCTTGGCGATCAGATAGATGGTCAGCATCAGCATGGTGCCAGCCATCAGGCCGGGGATCACACCCGCTAGGAACATCCGGCCCACGGACACGTCTGTGGCCGAGGCATAGACCACCATCACGATGGACGGCGGGATCAGGATGCCCAGGGTGCCCGCATTGGCGATCACGCCGGCGGCGAAGTCCTTGGAATACCCGACCTGACGCATCCCCGCGATTACGATCGAGCCGATGGCAACCACGGTTGCCGGGCTGGACCCCGACAGCGCTGCGAACAGCATACAGGCGAACACACCCGCAATCGCCAGACCGCCCGGGAAATGCCCCACAATCGCGATCGAGAAGCGGATGATCCGTTTCGCCACCCCGCCCGTCGACATGAAGCTTGAGGCCAGGATGAAGAACGGAATGGCCAGCAGAGTATAGTGGCCCGCCATGGCTTGAAACAGAGTCTGCGCGATGGACGCCAGCGAGGTATCGCCAAGCACCAGCAGGAACAAAATGGACGAAAAGCCAAGCGAGACGGCAATCGGCACACCGATCAGCATCAGGCCAATGACCATGGCAAAGAGAATTGCAACTTCCATGATCTTAGTCTCCGGCGTTCATGTGTTTGACATCTTCGATGGCGTCTTCAGCTTCGTGGCTGACGATCAGGCTTTCTGCCTCGCCGGTGATCAAGCGCCAGGTGGCCTGAATGAACCGGAACAAGAGCAGCGCCATGCCGAAAGGAAGAATGAAATAGGGGATGAATCGGGGCAGCTTTTCATAGCTTTCACCGTCATTCATGATAGGTTGGATCCAGCGCAGCCATTCCGGGAAAGGAATATCGACGACTTCGTACCAACCGCGATACGAGGTGCGCTTCATCTCCTCCAGACCGGTCGGAAACCAGCGCCCGGTGGATTGCGGCAGGTTGGCAAAGTTGGCCCAGTAATCCCAGGCGCCCTTCATCAACAGGGCCGCATAGGTGATGCACACAGCCGCCGCGATCAGGCCCACGACCCGGCGCAACGAAGGATTAAAGAAGGCAATCAACGCGTCCACGCCCAAATGAGCGGTGACTTTGACGGCATAGCTGAGGCCGAACAGCACCAGCCAGGCGAACAAGAAGGTCACGGCCTCCAGGCCCCAGATCAGGCCGGTGTTAAAGCCATAGCGCAGCACAACGTTGACGAAAGTGATCAAGGTCATCAGGCCCAGAAGCACCGCGATGGCGGTCTCCTCGATCTCGTTGACCATGCGGCCCAGGGCCGATTTTGCTTGGTATTGGGTGGACATGTCTTATCCCCTTTCCCCCGAGGATATGAAAAACCCGGCCCCGTGACTGGGGCCGGGAAGTTTCGGCCTGTTGATCAGGCTCAGTGTTTGGCGTTGATCGCCTGTGCGGCGTCGATATTCTCTTGACCGACGTCCTCGCGGAATTGCTCCCACACGGGGTTCATGACTGAGACCCATGCGGCGCGCTGCTCCGCGTTCAGCTGGCGTACGACCCCGCCCGCTTCGATGACTGCGTTCTTAGCTGTTTCGTTCACGGCTGTTGATTCTGCGTTCCGGGTGCTGGTCACCTCGGCGATGATGGTCGACAATTGCGTCTGAACATCCGCAGGCAGGCTGTCCCACCAGTCGGTGCCGGTCACCAGCAGATAGTCAATGATGCCGTGGTTGGTTTCGGTTACGCCGTCCTGCACCTCAAAGAATTTCTGGCCATAGATGTTGGACCAGGTGTTTTCCTGACCATCCACAACGCCGGTTTGCAGCGCGCCATACACCTCTTTAAAGGCCATCGGCTGCGGGCTGCCACCCAGGGCGGCCATCTGGGCCTTCAACACGTCAGAATTTTGCACACGGAACTTCAGACCGGTGGCATCCGACGGGTCGATCAACGGCTTGTTGGCAGACATCTGCTTCATGCCGTTGTGCCAGAAGGCCAGGCCCAGCAGACCACGGCGCGACATCGTTTCCTTCATCGCCTGACCAGTTTCGCTGGTCTGGAATTCGTCCACGGCGTTGATGTTTTTGAACATGAAGGGCAGATCGAAGATGCGGAATTTCTTGGTGAACTGCTCGAATTTCGACAGCGAGGGCGCGGCCATCTGAACGTCGCCTTGCAACATCGCTTCCAGAACCTGATCATCATTGTACAGGGTCGAGTTCGGGAACACTTCCATACAAGCGACGCCGTTCATTTCCTCGTTCACGCGCTTTTGCAGCAACGAGGCGGCGATACCCTTGGGGTGTTTATCAGAGTTGGTTACGTGGCTGAACTTGATGACAATTTCGCCATCATCACAGGCGTCAGAAGCGAAAGCGGTCTGCGACGTCACGGTCAGCGCCAGAGCCATTGCGGCAGTGGTCAGGAATTTCATGTCTGTCTCCTCCCAGAGATCTTGAGACGTGGAAATCAGCGCCCTGTGGCGCGGTGTCCCAAGATTTCCCCGCAGCCCGATCTCAGACAAGAAAAAGTGAACAAATTCTCTAATTCGCGTGAAATGCCAATAATTACAGCACTCTACGGGCAGGTTTCCGGCATGGAAGTGCCTTTACGATCCAATGCTGTGCGGATTTTCACACAATGCCCACGCCAAATTGTGCGGAATTTCGCACAAACCTGCGCCCTGGCATTGAGACGACTCAGCGAAAGTTTTCTGGCTTCAAACCATAGCGCGCCATCTTGTCGTAGAAGGTCTTGCGCGGCAGTTTTAGCGCTTTGGCGGCCTCGGCGGCGCGGCCCTGCGCCCGCCGCAACGCTGCGATCACCAAGGACTGTTCCACGCGCGCCATCTGTTCGGCCAAGCCCAGCTCTTCGGTTGCTTCATCGGCCTCGGGCCCGCCCAACCCAAGCGCAAAGCGCATTGCCGCGCTCATGAGCGCCCGCGCGTTTCCAGGCCAATCCTGCGCCATCAATCCGGCCAGAACATCCGGTGAAATCTCGGGCGGAGTCAGCCCTGCCTGCTCGCTGGCCTGCGCCACATAATGGCGAAACAAAACAGGGATATCATCGGGACGTTCCGCCAGCGACGGAATACGCAAACGCATCACCTGAAGCCGGTAGAACAAATCCGAGTTCATTCCGTTGTCCTGCACCACCTGCTGTAAATCCACTGTGGTGCCGGCAATCAAACGCACACCGCCATCCTCTTTTTCCAACCGTTCCAGCAGGGAAAACTGCGTTTCCGCGGGCAAGCTGCCGATATCATCCAAGAACAGGCTGCCCCCTTGGGCATCCTCGTAGGCCTCGGCCAACGCAGAGCCGTCCATGCCTGTCGCAGTACGTTTCACAAAGGGCATCTTGGCGCGCGGGGACATCAGATGAACCACCTCGGCGACCTTGCTGATACCTGACCCCGGAGGCCCGCTGACCAGCGCCTCGGTCCGGGCCTGACCGGCCAGTCGGACACGCGCCCGCAACCCTTCGGCCTGCTCTGAGGTGCCAAACAGCAACCGCGCAGCCGGATCGCCGGTTTCCAGTTGCGCCTTGAGCCGTCGGTTTTCAAGCACCAGCTCACGGGTTTTCAAAGCGCGTTCAATCACCGCCAACAAATCCGCAGGCGCGCAGGGTTTTTCCAGAAACCCAAACGCACCCTGCCCCATGGCGCGCACCGCCATCGGGATATCGCCCTCTCCGGTCAACAGGATCACGGGCAGTTCGTCATCCAAGCCCTGCACGTAATCCAGCAAGAAAAACCCATCGCGCCCCGGCATCCGAATGTCCGACAGGATGACCCCGGGATAATCGGTGGCGATGTGGTCCTTGGCCTCGATGAACGAGCCAACGGCCAACGGTGAGAGCTCTCCCAGCTCCAAAGTTTGCGCCAATGCCTCGCGCACGGCCATGTCATCGTCGACGACCAGAACATCACGGATCATGCTGCCCGCACCCCCTCTGCTGCTGTCAGTTCCACGGTAAAAATCGCGCCTCCTGCGGGGCGATTGCGGCCGCGGATCGCACCGCCAAAGCTTTGGACCAAGCCATAGGAAATGGAAAGCCCCAGGCCCATGCCATCCTCGGCGCCGACCTCTTTGGTGGAATAAAACGGATCGAAAATCTTTTCGGGTTCGCGAATGCCGGGACCTGTGTCAGCAACATCAAGACAGACCTTACCCTGCGCGCGCCGTACCAGGATCAGGATCTGTTTGTCCTGTCGCCCAGCCATCGCATCAACGGCGTTCGAGATCAGATTAACCAACACCTGACCCAGACGCACATCCCCGCCCATAACAAACACAGGCGACGTAGGGGCTTGATAATCCAGAGAAACCTCTTCTTGGTGCAGGCGCGCTTCGCTTAGCTCGAGCGCTTGATCAATCACGACCGTAAGGTCCACGCGGGTCACCGGCTCGGATTCTTGACGGGCAAAGGCGCGCAGATTTTTGATGATCCGCGCCATCCGTTTGGCCATAGCGCTGATCCGGGTCAGGTTCTGCGCGGCCACCTCTTTGCGGTCCTTATCCAGAAAGGCCGCGCCATTGTCAGCGAATTGCTGGATCGCCATCAAGGGCTGGTTCAGCTCGTGACTGATCCCGGCTGACATCTGCCCCAAGGCCGACAATTTACCCGCCTGCACCAGATCGGCCTGCGCCTTTTTCAGCGCCGATTCCGCTGTGATCCGTTCGGCAACCTCGTGACGCAAGGCAAGGTTGGTCTCGGACAGTGCGGCGGTGCGTTCCGCCACCCGGCTCTCTAGCCGCAGATTGGCGATCGAGAGCGTCCGCCGCCGCTCGGTCGCGAGGAACAACAACGCCCCAAACGCCAGGCAAACCGCCGCCACAACAGTTGCCTGCAACCAGGCCAAACCGCGCGCGGGATCGACGTCAAGCATGGTTTCCACCGTTAGCCCGATCACCGGCAAATGACGTGATAAATGCATGGCCCGTTGCGGCAAGTATGGCGACCAAGATTGATGCCAAATCTCGTGACCCGAGGTTTGACGAGCGTCTAATGAAGGCGCAGGTCCCAACGCTGGAGACAGCCCGCCTGCCCCGGTGCGTTGCCAAAACAGAATCTCAGAGCGATTGGTGATAAACACCTCGCCCGCGGCATCGGTAAAGAACACTGCAGGGCGCGCACCGCGCCATTCAGCCTCGACCCGTCCGACATTGGCGATAACGATCAAAGCACCACGCACATCATCCGAGGGCGCAAATACCGGCGCCGCAAAGTAATAAGCGCGCTGCCCGGTTTTCAGGTTGATACCGTGGGCTTCGCCCAGAGCGCCCTGTTGCGCGCGCCGCACGAAAGTGGTGCCCGACAAATCAGCGGGCTCGCTTTGATTGGCCGAAGACAGCACCAGCCCGTCACGCCCCACCAACAGCACGTCCAAGGCCGCAGTCTTGTCTGCATGCCGCAACAAAAGCGTGTGCAAAATGCTGGGGTCGGCCCCTGCCAGAACGGCCTGCACCAAAGGGTGCTCGGCCATGACCACCGACAGCTGCTGATACAATTGCAATTGCCCGGTCAGCCGATCCGCAGCCAAGGTCATGTCGGATTCACCGCGCTTGGCCAGTTGATCCAGCGCCTGAACATAGCCATAGCGCCAAACACCGCCGGCAAACATTGCCACGGCCGCAAGGAACACCAGCAGAACCAGCGCGCGTCTATGCAAATCCTGTCGCATGGGATCAATCTATCGCGGCGTCAGCCGGAAAGACCAGAGCGTTTAGCGCGCGTCCAGCGCCTCGGTCAGCACGTCGCGGACGATGTCCAGATCAACGTCCTGAGTGACAAATGCCTGCCCGATGCCACGCGCCATGATGAATCGGATCTTGCCGTCGACGACTTTTTTATCCTGCCCCATAAGCGCAATCAGTTCGTCAGCCGAGGGCAAATCTCCTGCAATATCAGACAAATCCACCTTCATCTTCATGTCGCTCAGATGGGCGCGGACACGGCTGGGATCTTCTTGCGGACACAGGCCATGTCGCGCCGAAACCTCAAACGCCAGCGCACAGCCAATGGACACGCCCTCCCCATGCAGCAGGCGATCAGAATATCCTGTCGCAGCCTCAAGAGCGTGGCAAAACGTGTGACCAAGGTTCAGCAAAGCACGGTCACCTTGTTCTGTTTCATCCCGCTCGACGATTTCGGCCTTCATCTGAACCGAGCGTTTCACAGCATAGATTCGAGCGTCCATATCACCTGCGGCAGCACGTGAGGCATTATTCTCAAGCCATTGAAAAAACTCGAAGTCCCCAAGCATTCCGTATTTCACAACCTCACCATAACCGGCCAAAAAGTCGCGTTCGGTCAACGTGCCCAGAACCTCGGTATCGGCCAAAACCAGCGACGGTTGGTGGAACGCGCCGATCAGGTTTTTCCCCTGCGGCGCGTTGATCCCGGTTTTGCCCCCGACCGAGCTATCGACCTGCGCCAAGAGGCTGGTGGGCAGCTGAACAAATCGCACACCGCGGCGCAGAACGGCTGCGGCAAAGCCTACCAGATCGCCGATCACACCACCGCCAAAGGCCACAACGACGTCATTCCGTTCGACCTTTTGGTCCAGCAACCATTCAACCGTTTTGGTTAATTGCGGCCAGCCTTTGGTGCTTTCACCTGCGGGCAAAATCAGAGAAACACATTCAATACCAGCAGCTTGCAACCCACTCTTCAAGCCATCCAAATGCAGCGCGGCGACGTTCTCATCACTCACGACAACCACACGCGGACGCTTGAGCAGCGGCGCAATCAGCTCGCCCGAACGGGCCAGCAAACCGGGACCGATATGGATGTCATACTCGCGCCCTTCCAGCCCGACATGTACGGTTTCCATCATTCTACTTTCTCCAAAACATCGGGGCGCGTCAGCAGGACGTCGATGACCATTGTGGCGGTCTCTTCGATCGAGCATCCGGGCTCGACATGAATTTGCAGATCCGCCAGCCCGTAAACCGGCACGCGTTTGTTAAACAGGTCGGTCAGCACCGCCAACGGGTTTTCCGTGCGCAACAATGGCCGAGTATCCTTGTGACGGACGCGCTGCCACAACAGGTTCAGATCAGCGTTCAGCCAGACAGCAACGCCCTTATCCGAGATCATCTGACGGTTCGGTGCGGCCATATAGGCGCCCCCACCCGTCGACAAAATGCAGCACTCGGTCTCCAGCAGGCGCTGAATAACCTGGCTTTCCTTGTCGCGAAAAAAGGGTTCACCATCACGGGAGAAAATCTCGGCGACGGACATATTGGCGGCTGTTTCGATCTCGGCATCCGAATCGAGGAAAGGAACCTCCAGACGCGCCGCAAGAGCCTTGCCCACCGCAGTTTTCCCAGCGCCCATCATTCCCACAAGCGCGACGGTTTTTTTCAGTTTCCAGCTCATTACGCTGCCTTTTCGGCTATCTGATGCCGTTTTTCAATCTTCACGGATGAATGACGTGATCTTGGGGAAAAGGCCAGTTATAAGTTGGGGAAAATGCACACACAAAGAAACGGGCAGAGCTATGGGGCGACTTCTGAAATGGCTGTTCATCCTGATTTTCCTGGGGCTTGTCGGGCTGGCTGTCTATGCCTATGTCGGGCCGTTCCTGGGCGCGGATTTTTCGCCGCAACAGTCCGAGATACGACAACAGGTGATTCTTGATGCGAGTTAGATGGCTGGTGGCCCTTGTGACGGTGCCTTTGTGGGGACAAAGCGCATTTGCACAATCCGGGCCGCCGCTATCAGCCATTGATTGGTTGAACGACCCCGTACCAGTGATCCAGCCCATGCCGGGCGTTGGCGACCCGCCGGTGTCCGCTGGAGTTGTAACGCCTGTTGTTGATGTCTCGCCGCTGGGCGAACCCTCTGCGGATTCTGTGGGCTTGCTGCCCGGATCCGTCACCGGATTGCCCGCCTCTTTGTGGCAAAACAGCGAGTCGTCGCGGATTTTGGCGCTTATGAAGGCACAGAAACTGACCGATTTGCCGGCGATGCAATCGCTGTTCTACACGCTGTTGCTGGCCGAGGCTGAGGCCCCCTCACATCTAAGCGCGGATGGCGCGTTTTTGTCTGCCCGGCTGGATCACCTGTTGGCGCTTGGCGCTGTTGAACCGGCACAGGCCCTGGTTTTGCGCGCTGGTCCAAGCTCGAAAACTCTGTTTGCGCGGTGGTTCGATGCCACGCTTCTGACCGGAGACGAGGATACCGCCTGCGCCGAATTGGTGCGCACCCCTGGGCTTAGCCCGTCCGAGGCGGCGCTGATCTTTTGCACAGCCCGTCAGGGCGACTGGCGCGCGGCGGCCTTGATGTTGAACACCGCGCTGGTGTTGCGCAGCTTGCCGCAACAAGAGGCGGCGTTGTTGCAACATTTCCTGGACGCCGAAGCCTTCGAAGGCGAAGCGCTGCCCTTGCCCCCGGTCCGGCCCAGCCCACTGGTGTTCCGCCTGTGGGAGGCATTAGGAGAACCGCTTCCCACGGCCTCGTTGCCGCGCGCCTTTGCCGTTGCGGACCTGCGCGGAATCGTGGGTTGGAAAGCCCGGATCGAGGCCGCAGAACGTTTGGCCCAAACCGCTGCCCTGCCCGAAAATCGCCTGCTGGGCATCTATTCTGAACGAGAGCCCGCAGCCTCGGGCGGGATCTGGGATCGGGTCGAGGCGGTACAACGGCTGGATCGCGCCCTGAGCAAAAAAGACGCCAAAGCCGTGGCCCGCACGCTGCCCAATGCCTGGCGGGCGATGCAGGCCGCGCGGCTAGAGGTGCCCTTTGCCCGCTTGTTTGCGCCTCAACTGACCCAACTTGCTTTAACTGGTGACGCCGCTGCGCTGACGCGTGACATTGCGCTGTTATCTCCTGACTATGAACTGGTCGCGCAACGCAACGCCTATGGTGACTTCCCCGAGACGCTGGCGCTTGGCAAACCCGCCTCGCGCCTGTCGCGCACGCCGATGGAGCAAGCAATCGTCAAGGGCTTCAACGCCACCACCCTGCCCGATGACGTGACCGCCGCGCTATCTTTGGGGCGTGTGGGCGAGGTTATTCTGGGCGCAATGCAGCTATACGAAAACGCCATGAGTGGCGAAACCAAGGACCTGGCAACCGCACTGGCGACCTTTCGACGGCTGGGGCTGGAAGACACCGCACGTCAGGCCGCCTTGCAGGCACTGCTGCTGACCCGAGCGCCATAATGGATGCGCATCGCTGGATATCCACCTTCCTCGAGGCGCATTCTGCTGAACTGGGCGCTTCGGAAAATACCTTGCTGGCCTATGGGCGGGATCTGATGGCGTTTGTTGAATGGGCAACGGATCAGGGCCTGTCGCTTGACACTTTGGAACGTGCCGATGTCGAGGCTTACCTGATCCATTGCGATGCGCAGGGCCTGTCTCAGGCGACGCGCGCGCGGCGTTTGTCGGCGATAAAACAGATCTATCGCTTTGCCTTCGAAGAAGGCTGGCGCGCTGACAATCCCGCCATTCAAATCCGTGGGCCTGGCCGGTCGAAAAAGCTGCCCAAAGTCCTGTCGGTCGAGGATGTCGATCGCCTGCTTGATGCCGCGCGCCACACGGCCCGTACCCATGCAGACCGGGTGCGCAATACCTGCCTGATGGAGCTGCTCTATGCCACGGGGATGCGTGTGACCGAACTGGTTTCCCTGCCTCTGGCGGCAACCCAAGGCGATCCTCGGATGTTGCTGGTGCTGGGTAAGGGCGGCAAAGAACGCATGGTGCCGCTGTCCAATTCGGCCCGCGTGGCCTTGTCCGAATGGCGTGCAGAGCTGGAGATCGAGGCAGATCTGCCCAAGAACAAAGGCCAGACGCGCTCAAAGTACCTTTTTCCGGGGCGTGGAAAATCCGGGCACCTGACACGGCACCGGTTTTTTGCCCTGATCAAAGAGCTCGCCGTGGCGGCGGGTGTTCCCCCTGACACCGTGACGCCCCATACATTGCGGCACGCGTTTGCCACACATCTGCTGGCAAATGGCGCCGATTTGCGCGCGATCCAGACCCTTTTGGGCCACTCTGATATCTCGACCACCGAGATCTATACCCATGTGATGGAAGAACGCCTGAAAGAGCTGGTGCTGACCCATCACCCCATGGCAGGCGACGGATAATTCCCTCCTGAACGGTCGCATCTCTTGAACGCCGCCCCGTTGCGCCCCATAACCCTAGCGTAACCGCCCAATGGATCGCCCAAAGAAAGACCTCGATGGACACGCCTACCGTTCTTGACCCTGTTCTGGATTCTGCCTTCTGGATCACCGCTGCGGCGATCCTTTTGTTGCTTGTGCTCTCGGGCTTTTTCTCGGGCTCTGAAACCGCATTGACCGCCGCATCGCGCGGCAAACTGCGGGCCCAGGCCGACAAGGGCTCGCGCGGGGCGCAACGGGCGCTAAGCATCACCGAAGATAACGAGCGTCTGATCGGCTCGGTCCTTTTGGGCAATAACCTTGTGAATATCCTGGCGGCCTCGTTGGCGACGTCCCTGTTCACGCGGGCCTTTGGCGAAAGCGGCGTGGCCTTGGCGACATTGGTCATGACCCTGTTGGTGCTGATCTTCGCCGAGGTTTTGCCGAAAACCTATGCCATCACCAACGCCGAGCGGGCCGCTGCCGGTGTGTCCCCGATTATCCAGGTGGTGATCACAGTCTTCGCGCCAGTCGTCAGCGCGGTACGGTTGTTTGTCCGCATGGTTTTGCGGATTTTCGGCGTTAAAACCGACCCCGACAGCCACATCCTGGCTGTACGCGAGGAAATCGCAGGCGCGCTCTATCTGGGTCATTCCGAAGGTGTCGTCGAAAAAGAAGACCGCGACCGTATTCTGGGCGCACTGGACCTGTCGGATCGCTCGGTCGAAGAGATTATGCTCCACCGCAGCCAGATCGAGATGATCAATGCCGATGATGCGCCCGAAAAAATCCTGTCGCAATGTCTGCAAAGCAACCATACCCGCCTGCCCGTTTTCAAAGGTGAACCCGACAATATCGTCGGTGTCGTGCACGCCAAAGACCTGCTGCGCACTATGCACAAACTGACCTTGGGCGAAGACGGCAGCGACCTGACGGCCAGCTTGTTGGAGCTGAAAACCTTTGACATTCAGGGCGTGGCGATGCCCCCGTATTTCGTGCCTGACACGACCACTTTGGATGACCAGATGCGTCAGTTCCTGCGTCGACGCACGCATTTCGCGCTGGTGGTTGACGAATATGGCAGCCTCGAAGGTCTGATCACTCTGGAGGATATTCTGGAGGAAATCGTTGGCGAAATCACAGACGAATTTGACCCCGATGCAGATCATCCGATCCAGAAAACCAAGGACGACCACTTCCTGATCGACGGCGCGATGACCATTCGCGATCTGAATCGCGCCAAGGATTGGTCCTTGCCAGATGAAGAGGCCAACACAGTTGCCGGTCTGGTCATCCACGAGGCGCAGATGATTCCCGAGGTTGGTCAGGTCTTCAACTTTCATGGCTTCCGGTTCGAGGTCTGCGATCGCGATGGAAACCGCGTAACGAAACTGAAGATCAGGCCACAATAACTTTGCCGCATAACAGGCTGATTTAAATGATAAATACCATATTGATACTCGCCGCTGGCGCCTCTTCACGCATGGGGGACCGTGACAAGCTGGCCGAGCAGATAGATGGTCAGCCTTTGCTAACGATCATGGCTGCACGGGCCCTGGACACTGGCTGTGAGGTCTTTGTCTGCCTTCCAGATCCCGCCCATCCGCGTGTCAAAATGCTGCCGCATGGTGTCACCCCGATCTGGGTTCCTGACGCGGCCGAGGGGATGGGAGCCTCGTTGCGAACGGGGGTTTTTGCCCTGCCCGAAAGCACAAATGCGGTGATGATCCTGCCCGCTGACATGCCGGAACTGACGGCGGATGATTTGAAAACGATGTGGGCTGCGCACCAGCCTCACGCAATCGCGCGCGGGACCAGCGCCACCGGGCAACCGGGTCATCCTGTGATTTTCCCCAAGGATCTGTTTCGAGAGCTGGAAACCCTGCGCGGTGATGAGGGTGCAAAATCCGTGCTGGTGCGCCATCGCCAACGGTTGGACCTGGTGCCCTTGCCCGGCGAACATGCGCTGACCGATCTGGACACCCCCGAGGCCTGGGCCGCGTGGCGAGCAGCACACTAGCCGGCCAGCAGCTTTGCCTCATGCGCGGCCAATGTGATACGCGCCGCAGGGTAAACTCCCGCGGTTTCACGGGTCGCAAGTTCCGGGAACAGATCGAACAGTTCCGCGCGCTGCGCCTGATCCATGCCGGACAATGTCAGATCACCAGGTTGAAAACTTTCGCTCCAGGCTCCGTCGCCCATCACCACCTGGTGACGCTCCATCATGAAATGCACATAACTGACCCGAGGCATCTTCAGCTGCTCGATCCCATCCATGATGGTCAGCGAGATCGCGGGCACAAAGACCTCTTCTTCGCCAAACCATAGCGCTGCGGTTTTCGAACAAACCAGCATCCGGTGCTGCGGCGAGACCAACAGGTCGCGTTCAGGCTGACCATTGCCCAGGGCCCCTTTGCGGATGCGGACGGGGCGGTGCGTTTTCGTACATGTCAGGTTCCGCGCGCCAATCCACTCGATCGCTTGGAATCCGTTGTCGCGGGTCAATACGCGGTCACCCAGACGCAAATGCCCGGCAGGAACTTCGCCGCGAATGGTTTTGATCATCGAGTGCGGGGTGAAACAGGGAACGTAGTTCACATTCTCGATATTCTCGAAGGTCAGCGTGGTCCCGTCCTGCCATTCGACCCTGCCGTTTTCGGGATCGGCATCATAGGTGATCGTTGCGGGTCCGGTGATATTAAGCGTGTCGCCTGTAACCTCGGCGTCCTCGCTGCCATCGACATGCATGGTGCCGCCGCCCGTGGCCGCGACGTTAAACACATCATCGCCGTCACCGCCCGTAGCCTGATCCCCGGCCCCGACCGAGATCGTGTCATCCCCGGCATCTCCGTGAATACGGTCATCGCCATCTTCGCCGTCGATCAGGTCATTTCCGTCACCACCAAAGATACTGTCGCCCTCGGCGCCACCCAAAATGGTGTCATTGCCCGCTCCGGCTTCGATCCAATCAGCATCCGAGCCACCGGCGCCGTCGCCACCATCAACCATGTCGCCTTCGGGGTCGCCGGTATAGGCATCGTCAATCAGATCATCGCTGCTGCTGCCTTCGACAATGCCATCGCTTGCGCCCATGGGAATGCCCATCGCATGCAGTTGCGCGGCGCTGGACACGTCATCAGGGGCGACACCGACCAGGGTCAGTGTCTCGCCATTGCCAAAGCTCAGCAGCGCATTGCCATCGCCATCATCCGTCACGATCACATCCGACGTATCGACCGGATTGCCATCGGCATCCTGCATATTGCTCAGGTCCAGAAAGTCCTGACCGGTAAAGGTGCCATCACCATTGTCAGTTGGGGCATCAAATCCAATCACCCGGTCATTGCCCGAGATATAGCCCAGACGGATCGTATTCACGCCGCTGCCCAGGATCAGATTTTCCACGCTTTCGAACGTCGCAGTCGAGGTGCCATCGCTAAGCGTTCCGCGCCCTTGCACGTCCGAAGACAGGTCAATCACCAGATCCGAAGTGATCCGGCTGAGGTCCAGAACGTCGCCATCGACCTCATCCTGCCCCTCCATTTCGATGGTGTCATTGCCGAAATTGTCTTCTAGAACAATGGTATCGTCGTTGTAGCCTGACCAGATAAAGTCGTCGCCTTCGCCACCTTCCATATAGTCCGAGCCATAGCTGCCACGCAGCCAGTCATTGCCCTCGCCGCCAAGAATTGTGTCATTGCCGCGGTCGCCCTCTAGGCGGTCATCGCCTGCGCCACCTTCGACATAATCGTCGCCGTCATAGCCTTCGAACGAGTCATTTCCGTCGCCGCCAAATCCAACATCATCGCCGGTATTGCCGTACAGATAGTCAGCGCCCTCGCCACCGATCAGCGTGTCATTGTCGTCGCCGCCTTCCAGCTGGTCGTTGCCGTCTCCACCCTCGATCGAGTCGTCACCAGCGCCACCCAGAACCGTGTCATCGCCCAGGCCGGCTTGCACATGGTCGTCATTGGACCCGTCCAGCGCATCGCCAGCGTCAATCATATCTCCGTCGGGATCGTCGACATAGAACTCGCTGATCCAGTCGTCGCCCGTCGTGCCGCTGACAATGTAATCGCGCCCGCCGGGAATACCCATTGCAACCAGCGCCGCACGCGAGTTGATGTCGCCCGGATCAATTCCGACCAGCGTCAGGGATTCTCCGTTCGGGAAGCCCAGAACCGCGTTGCCATCGCCATCATCGCTGAGCGACACATCACCAGTATCAATGGGGTCGCCGCCGCCGTCGGTCAGGCCCGAAACGTCCAGCACATCGACGCCAGAATAGGTGCCATCGCTATTGTCCAGCGGGGCCACAAAGCCCTGCACCACACGCGCGCCACCGCCATCGCCCAGGATCACAGTGTCATTGCCCGAGCCCAATCCAACGCGCTCGATCTGTGTGAATCCAGCGGTATCCGTCCCGTCCGAGACACTGCCCGCCTGGCTGTCAGTGCCTCTCAGATCAACCGTCAGATCAGCCGTGACCGCACCGGCATCCAGTAGATCACCCTCGGTTTCATCTGTTGCACCGCCAATGATCGTATCGTCGCCAAATCCGTCGCTAAGCGTGATCGTATCGTCACCGCCCTCGCCCAGAACCCAGTCGTTGCCTGCGCCGCCAGTGATGCTGTCATCTCCATCGCCACCGAAAACACCGTCATCGCCTGCGTCCCCGTCAATGGTATCGTTGCCAATGTTTCCGTCGATCTGATCGCCACCTGTGGTGATGACATCCCCATCCGAGGGATCGACATAGCCCAGGCCCATCGTATCGTCACCCGCAGTCCCGCTGACCAAACCGTCCGAGACCGGACCGTAGACATGTTCAGGAAATGCGATGTTGAAATGAGTATTGCCCTCTTCAATGGTGCCGGGATCAATGCCTAGATCGCCATCATAGTCCACGTCGGTGTCGCGATCTATTGTCAGGCTGCCATAACTGTCATTCGCGTCCGACCCGGGTGCCATAAACAACGCGCTTAGCGCAGGCGCACCTGCATCCGCTGACACCAGCATCGACGCGTCAAACTTCAGATAGGTATCGCCGATATTCGACAGATCATCGGGAACCTGCGCGAAAACTCCGGGCGTTGCGGGTTCATAGGTGTACAGGGCCGTGCCCGCGAGATAGTCAGCCGTGTTGTTGTAAACGGTCAGGCTGATGATATCGGAGCTGCCGCTCACCTCGCCATTGGCATCAACGCTTTCCAGAGTGACTTCGATCACCTGGCCATCGCCGAAAATCTGCGTGCCGCCCGTCAGAGAGATCTGCCCAGCCCCGTCATTGCCAGCACCCGGTGTCGTTGAGATCGACGGGTCCTGGACCACATCAATACCGAAAATCAGAAAAGAAACGCTCATTTAACTGGCCTCCCGACACGAGCAAACGGCAAACGCTTTGGCACTGAAATGGTGCGCTGTTTGGTGGTGCGGTCTTGCATTTTGCTCTGCCTCGTCACTTCACCCCGGATTACACCGGGTACAATACTTCACGGTCAGTTACACACAGGTTTCTCGGCAAGAATGGGGCACGATTGGGGCTTTTCCTGTAAAATCAGGCGAAATCGGGCGGATTGTTTCGCATTTTTCTCAATCCCGCAACGGACCAAAACCCGCCCTGCACAGCAGAGTCGGGTTCCGATCCCATGGAACGACAGCCCGACGCCCATAGGAAATCCATCCGGTCGAAACCGGATGGACGCTGCAATTTCAATGAAAACCCTAGCCGTTGATCAACAGACGTGCTTCGTAGCCTTTCAACGAGCGACGCGCCGCGCTGTAGGCCTGAATGCCATTCTGCGTGGCCAGTTCGGGGAACAGTTCCAGGATTTCCTGGCGCTGTTCATCACCGATGCCGTTCAGCGTATAGTCGCCAGGCTGGAAGCTTTCGGTCCAGGCGCCATCCGACAGCACGACCTCGTGACGGTCGAACATGAAATGGATGTAGGTGGTGCCCATCACATCGACAGTGTGGATACCGTCCATACCGACCAGATGCTTGGCGGCAGCCAGAACTTCGCGCTCTTCAAAGTACAGAGCGGATTTCTGGTTGTTCACCAAAACCCGGTGGTTGGGCGACACCATCATGTCACGTTCCGGCAGACCGTTGCCAAGGGCTCCGGCCTTGATCAGAACGGGCTTCAGATGCGCGTTGCGCGCCAGTTCCACACCGGACATCTGCTTGGCACCAACCCAGCGGATTTCCTGAATGCCGTTGTCGCGGGTGATGATCTTGTCACCCTCTTTCAGATCCTCGACCAGACGCGCGCCCTGAGGCGTCGCGATCACGGAACCGGGGGTGAAGCAGGGCACGATTTCCTCGATGTTTTCGAAGGTCGCGGTGTCGATCACGGTGCCGCTGTCGTCCAGGAATTCGATGGTGCCGTCAAAGCCATTGCCATCGCTGTCGGTCGTGGTTGTGCCGATACGGCTGTTGCCGCCGGTCAGGTGCAGGATATCCCAGTCATCACCGGCCGACCCGCCCGAGACATGCTCGCCCGGATTGATGCCATAGATCACGTCGCGATCCGCGCCGCCTTCGATCACGTCAACGCCGCTGCCACCGGTCAGAGTGTCCGCACCGTCGCCACCGATCAGCGTATCATCATCGTTGCCGCCGACCAGAACGTCCTCGTCAATCTGGCCGTCCAGATAGTCGTTGCCCGCGTCGCCATACAGGGTGTCATCGTCGTCGGCGCCGAAAATGGTGTCATCACCGCTTTCGCCATGCACCAGATCACGGCCATTATCCGGCACCAGATCCACGTCATCGGGAATGTTGATCGCATCGGGATAGATCGGGTCCAAACCGGCATAGACGATATCATCGCCCGAGCCCGCATTGATCGTATCCGAGCCTTCGCCACCAATGATGGTGTCATGGCCGCTGCCGCCGTCGATCTCGTCAGCGTCAATACCGCCATCAATCGAGTCCGAGCCGCGCGCACCAAGGATCGTATCGGCATCATCGCCGCCAAAGATCACGTCGCCGCCATCACCGCCATCAATGAAATCGCGGTTATTGTCGGGATCGGCATCCGCTGCGTACAGGCCCGGATAGCCCAGATCAGGCAGATCGCTGGCATCTGGCGCAGTGTCGTCGCCGTAAATCACATCACGGTTGTCGCCGCCCTCGATCGAGTCGTTGCCGTCGCCACCATAGATCGTGTCTTCGCCCTCGCCCGCGATGATCGTATCGTCGCCATCATAGGCTTCGATGATGTCATCATCGGGATCGTTGCCGGGAAAGATATTGTCGTCATTGTCGACGAAATCACCATCGGGGTCACCATCATACGAGGTGTCGATCATGTCATCGTCGTCCGACCCCATCACGATACCGTCGCGCACAGGATCAGGATCATCCACATCGGTGGTTTCGAAATGCACGTCGCTGACATAGACGCGCTGTTCGCCGTCGCCTTCGTTCGCATACATGATCTCGATCCGGGAAACCGGACCTTCGATATCCACCAGAACCGAGGCTTCTGCATCCGTGGGCTCGTAGTTCGAGCCGCTGCCGGACAGGGTATCACCCAGGGTGTTCACGTCGCTGCCAGGGGTCAGGCTCACGACCACCGGGTTACCATCGGCGTCATAGGCCCGCACCGTAACCACATCCAACATCGAAGCGCCGGGGCTGGTATAGGGGTCTGCGCCCGCGTCAATATCGGAAATCCGGAAGCTGACGTTCTGAACGTCGTCACCAAAAGACGAGTCGCTGGACGAGAAGCTCAACTTGGTCACCGAGGTTTGATCGGTGCCACCCTCGCCGCCCAGGCCCAGAAGCTTCATAACCGAGTTCGGATCAAAATCCTCGCCGGGACCGACATAGGTGTCGGTGCCCATGACATAGGCCTCTGCGCCCTCATCAATCGGCGTAAAGGAAACGTCGACATTCACGCCACCGGTATCCACACTGGACGACGGTGAAACCGCGGAATTCACAGGACCCAGATCGCCCCAATCCAAAAACAACTCAGCCATAACTACCTCTTTCACCCGCGAGCACGCCCATGGGACATCCCATGCAGACAGGCCATGCTGCTAAAGCCCTTTTTCTGTTCAGCGATCCACCATATCCACGAAGCCAACCTGATCCGCACAAGGGAAGGCCCCATTGCAGATCTCACCTAATTTGCGTCCAACCGTTTCCCCCCGGAAATGGTCGATCGACGCTATGGCAGCTTCGCATCATAGTGGATGCGCATCGGTTTGCGTGGCCGCCCCCGGCCAACAGACTTCGCCCCCCAGTCGGGCTTTGACCCAACATACCCCGAGAAATTGGTTTCAAAAAAGAACCGAATTCCACGATTTCGCCCTGATTTCACCAAATTTGCCTTAATCACAAAGCGTATTTGCAGTGAATTTGGAAAATATCCGTAAGGAATTCGGCGCCATTTTCGCGTTTTTCGCTGCATATTCAGAGAATTCGCGCGGCTTTTCCCGTAATGCGGGTATTTTGGGGGCCACTCTCTTGGTTACCTGTTCGGAAATCAGAAACAATGCCACATTTGGGCAGGCGGCCGAAAACCTGACATATTTTCGCCCTATTTGACTTCGGTTTGTGTCGAACTGTCTCTAAACGGGAACCAATCTTGCTGCGTTTCAAGCATTGGTAATAAATCTTAAAGTTTGGAATTTACGGATGTTGCCCAAAGGTCACCGAATCACGGCTTGGTTCCTAGTGCGGTGAAGCTTGGGCGCATTCCGCATGGAGACGCAATTTGAAATAAGGCAACCTGACCGCATTCTGGTGTGATTCTCTTGCACGGATTCGTCGGAACCGATCTGCGCCTCCCTCCCCTCGAGCCTTCGCATTGGCAACGCCTATCAGTCAGGCGACTTGTTCACGCTGGCCCACCCCACCTGACACCGCAAAGAAATATGTTCTTAACGGCTTGAGCAAACTAGCGGTCATTCGGCTGGCAGAGGCAGGATGCTCGGACGCTGACATACAGCCTGTGGCGGTCAAAGTATCGATTTGGTCGCTTACCACCATCAAATGGCGAATCGCAATGTGTTGTCCAAATCAGCGATGGAATGAAAATAAAACGTGACTATGTAAGGGAAGTATTTGAGCAAAAACTGCGGAGGATCAGGGAACTTAGGTTTCTGCGGAAGAAGCCTTGAAATTCAAGGTGGTACCCAAGGCCGGACTCGAACCGGCACGCCTCGCGGCGGGGGATTTTGAATCCCCTGCGTCTACCATTCCGCCACTTGGGCACGTTTTATCCATCTACCCAACGCAATCGGCTTCGTCCAGACCGAAAACGCACATAATCGTATGTTGACCTTGCGCACCACCCGTGGCGTAACAGGACAAACCGGACAGGAGCACCCGATGATCAAGGGACTGTATAACTGGACCATGTCCCTGGCCGAGCATCCGCGGGCTTTGTGGTTGCTGGCCTTCATTGCCTTTATCGAGGCGTCGGTTTTTCCGATCCCGCCGGATGTCTTGATGATTCCGATGATCCTGGCCCGCCCTTCGCGCGCGTGGTTGATTGCCGGTGTGGCGCTTGTGGCTTCGGTCGCGGGGGGACTGCTTGGCTATCTGATCGGCGCGCAATTTTATGAGCAGATCGGCCGGCCGATCCTGGAAACCATGGGCAAAGCGGACTCGATGGCCGAGTTCAACACGCGTTTTAACGACTTTGGGTTCTGGCCGGTGCTGATCGCAGGCGTCACGCCTTTCCCGTTCAAAGTCATTACCATCATGTCGGGCTGGACCGGTCTTCCGCTGACGACCTTCTTTGTAACGTCGGTCATCGCGCGCGGATTGCGGTTTTTCATCGTCGCCGCCCTGTTGTGGAAATTCGGCGCACCAATTCGTGACTTCATCGAGCGCCGTCTGGGCTTGATGTTCGTCCTTTTCATCCTCATTCTGCTGGGCGGCTTCTATGTGGTGAAATTCCTATGACCTTCAATCGTAAAAACTTGATATCATTGGCCTCTGCGGGGTCTGCGGGCCTATTGGGCGGGGCGTTCGTGTTTCAGTTTTTAGGCTATGCCCCATGTGAAATGTGCCTGTGGCAACGTTGGCCTCACGCCGCAGCGATCCTGATTGGGGTTCTTGCGTTGATGACGGTCCCTGCCCGGTTCTGGGCTTGGCTGGGTGCGCTGGCGGCCGCCACGACGGGCGCCCTGGGCGTTTACCACACGGGGGTCGAGCGTGACTGGTGGGAAGGCCCCACCAGCTGCACCGGATCTGGCGGGCTGGACGCTGGCAGCCTGTTGGCCACAGACGGACCCGCATTGGTATTGTGTGATCAGGTTGCCTGGGATCTGCTGGGCGTGTCGATGGCCAGCTGGAACGCCATTGCCTCGTTCGGGTTGATGGCGATCTGGATCCTTGCCGCGCGCGCCAAATCCTAAAGAAAAAGGCCCCCCGCGATGGGAGGGCCAGTTTCGCCACTCAGGCTCAATCATTGTTACCGCTCGGTGTTTTTGCCTGCGGCCTGAGCGCCGTCGGGGCAGACGCATCCGCCCCGTGACCTTGTTAGCTACACCCTGAGGTTGCGCCACATGTGTTGCATTTCATACAGGTGCCGTTGCGCACCAATGTGTAGTTTCCGCAGTCGCCACAGGCCTCGCCTTCATAGCCCTGCATCTCGGCTTTGACGCGTGCATCCAGACCAACTGCCCCCGAGCTGACCGCGGTTGTGGTCGCCAGCACTCCGGCGTCGCCCATCGTTTCGGGAACCAGTGCTTGCAGCGCCGCTTCGGGATCGGTCCCACCAAAGGCAACACCCCCGGCATTTTGACCGCCTTGCAGCACCACCAGTTCCTGCGGCAAACGTTTGCGCAGATATCCGGTCGAGCTGATTTGTTTCAGCACTTCCAGGCTTCGGTTGGCGGCGGTTTCGCTCAGCTCCTCGACATTCGAGACCCCTTCCTCGACGCCACGACCCAGATCATCGAACGAAGCACCCTGAGGCTTCACATGTGCCAAATCTGTTCGATCTAGATAAGAAACAGCCAGTTCTCGGAAGATATAGTCCAGGATAGATGTTGCATTCTTGATAGAGTCGTTACCCTGCACGATGCCCGCAGGCTCGAATTTCGTGAAGGTAAAGGCGTCAACGAACTCTTCCAGCGGCACGCCGTATTGCAGGCCAACCGACACCGCGATGGCAAAGTTATTCATCATCGCCCGGAAGCCAGCACCCTCTTTGTGCATGTCGATAAAGATCTCGCCAAGGGCGCCGCCCTCGTATTCGCCGGTACGCAGATACACTTTGTGTCCGCCCACGACCGCCTTTTGCGTGTAGCCTTTGCGACGCTCGGGCATCTTTTCGCGGTGGCTGCGCACCATCTCTTTGACCACAACCTTTTCGACGATTTTCTCGGCCAGAACGGCGGCTTTTTCCTGCGGGGTGCCGGTTTCCAGAACCTCGGCGGCCTCGTCGTCATCCTCGATCAGAGCGGCGGCCAAAGGCTGCGACAATTTCGAGCCATCCCGGTACAAAGCGTTCGCTTTGATACCCATCTGCCAGGACCGTTCATAGGCAGCCTGACAATCTTCGATTGTAGCGTCATTGGGCATGTTGATGGTCTTGGAGATCGCGCCCGAGATGAACGACTGCGCCGCCGCCATCATGTCGATATGGCTGTTCACCGACAAGAAGCGTTTACCTTTCTTACCGCACGGATTGGCACAATCGAAGATCGAATAATGCTTTTCGTCCAGATGCGGCGCGCCCTCCAGCGTCATGGTGCCACAAACGTGGTCATTCGCGGCCTCGATGTCGGCCTTGGAATAGCCCAAGTGACGCAACACATCGAACGTCGGATCATTCAGCTGCTCGGCCGAGATTTTCAGCACGTTCTGGCAGAACTCCGCGCCCAGGGTCCATTGGTTGAACACGAAACGGATGTCAAAGGCGCTGCCCAGGGCCTCTTCGACCTTGTTCAACTCGTTTTCGGTGAACCCGTGCTGCATCAGGGTGGAGTGGTTGATCCCCGGTGCGTTACCGATGGTGCCGTGACCAACCGCATAGCTGACGATTTCCTCGATCTGGGCACTGCTGTAGCCCTGTTTTTCCAGGGCAGCCGGAACCGAGCGGTTGATGATCTTGAAATACCCGCCGCCGGCCAGTTTCTTGAACTTCACCAGCGCGAAATCGGGTTCAATCCCGGTGGTGTCGCAATCCATGACCAGACCGATGGTGCCGGTGGGCGCGATCACGCTGACCTGAGCGTTACGGAACCCGTTTGCCTCGCCCAGTTTCAGCGCCTCGTCCCAGGCGGTCATGGCCAGTTCGGCCAAACGCTGATCGGGCACGTTGGACAGGTCCAGCGGGACGGGCTTCACGTCCAGCGCCTCATACCCCTCGGCCGCGCCATAGGCGGCGGTGCGGTGATTGCGGATGACCCGCAGCATGTGGTCCTTGTTGCGGGCATAGCCGTCAAAGGCGCCCAGCTCTCCGGCCATTTCGGCGCTGGTGGCATAGGACACGCCGGTCATGATCGCGGTCAGCGCAGCGCCAAGCGCCCTGCCCTCGTCACTGTCATAGCTGAAGCCCATGTTCATCAGCAGACCGCCGATATTGGCATAGCCCAGACCCAGCGTGCGGAAGTCATAGGACAGCTGCGCGATTTCCTTGGAGGGGAACTGCGCCATCATCACGCTGATTTCCAGCGTCACGGTCCACAAGCGGGTGGCATGCATGTAATCCTCGGCCTGGAACTCGCCATCCTTCAGGAAGGTCAGCAGGTTCATCGAGGCCAGGTTACAGGCGGTATCGTCCAGGAACATGTATTCGGAACAGGGGTTCGAGCCACGGATCGCGCCGTCCTCGGGGCATGTGTGCCAGGCGTTGACGGTGTCGTGGAACTGAATGCCCGGATCGGCGCAGGCCCAGGCGGCGTGGCCGATGTCTTCCCACAGATCGCGGGCCTTAACGGTCTTGGCAACAGCGCCATCGGTGCGGCGCAGCAGCTCCCAATCGGCGTCATCCTTGACGGCCTTCAGGAAGGCATCGGTGACCCGGACCGAGTTGTTCGAGTTCTGGCCCGAAACCGACGCATAGGCTTCGGAATCCCAATCGGTGTCATAGGTGGGGAATTCGATGCTGTCATAGCCCTGTTTGGCGTAGTCCAACACACGTTTCACATAGGTTTCAGGGATTTGCACCTTACGCGCGCTACGGATCGCCTTTTTCAGCGTGGCGTTTTTGGCGGGGTCTACCGCGTCCTCGGTGCTGCCATCCCATTCACGGATCGCCGCGAAAATCTCGTTCAGGCGCTCTTCGTGCATCTTGGACCCGGCGACAATGCTGGCGACCTTCTGCTCTTCCTTAACCTTCCAATTCACGAATTCCTGGATATCGGGGTGATCGACGTCACAGATCACCATCTTGGCCGCGCGGCGCGTGGTGCCGCCCGATTTGATGGCGCCAGCCGCGCGATCCCCGATCTTCAGGAATCCCATCAGGCCCGAGGATTTGCCCCCACCCGACAGCGGTTCGTTCGCGGCCCGCAGGCTAGAGAAATTGGTGCCCGTGCCCGAGCCATATTTGAACAGACGCGCCTCGCGGACCCACAGGTCCATGATGCCGCCATCGCCCACCAGATCGTCAGCGACTGACTGGATGAAACAGGCATGGGGCTGGGGGTGTTCATACGCGCTGGAGGATTTGGTCAGCGTCTTGGTTTCGTGATCCACATAATAGTGGCCCTGCGACGGCCCGTCGATGCCATAGGCCCAATGCAGGCCGGTGTTGAACCACTGGGGCGAGTTCGGCGCGGCCTTTTGCGTGGCCAGCATGAACCGCATCTCGTCATAATAAGCGCGCGCATCTTCCTCGGACGAGAAATAGCCGCCCTTCCAGCCCCAATAGGCCCAGGCGCCAGCCAGACGGTCAAACACCTGCTTGGCGCTGATTTCGCCGGATTTCTCGGTGGTTTTCGTCGCCGGAACCGAGCGCCACAGGAACTCGGGCACGTCGGCCTCTTTGACCCTCTTCAGTTTGACGGGAACGCCCGCTTTGCGGAAATATTTCTGCGCGATCACGTCCGAAGCCACCTGGCTCCAGCTGTCTGGCACTTCTACATCGTCCAGACGGAACACGATGGACCCGTCCGGGTTTCGGATTTCGGACACGGTGGTCACGAAATCCAGATCTGCATAAGCGTCCTGCCCGGCCTTGGTGAATTTTCTTTCGATCTTCATTTGCGCTGCCCCATACTTCAGCATTCATCCTGTGCCAGCTGCCGATTGACCCTGCGGTTCTGATCGGGCGTTGCTAAGGGCAAAACCTCTGCATCCCGGTCCCCAAACCGAGTTGCACCGGACCCATATGGCCCTGCTTTTCGAAGTTGTCGTCCCTGCGCTACCGCCACTATATCTTGTGCGTTATCCGGCTGGCCCCCACAATCTGGCGTATGATCCTCTATAGGGTCAACGGATTTTTTAAGATAATTTTGGGATTTACGTGTTGACCGTCCTTCGGTTTGGCACCGGGGTGATTCAATAGGTTAACAGCTGCTTAACAGGCCCTGTGGGCATCTCTGTGGACAGGAGCGATTTTTCCTTGGTTCCGGCTGGCTTAGCCGCCAAGCCTACCGCACCGCACAAACTGCGCTGCGGCGCAGCAGAGAATTTCTGCGCATGCGACACAAGCCGCATTATTGACCCTGCAGGCGCCCCCATATCTGGTGGTCGACCCGAATCGCCTTCGCAATATGCATGATTGGCACGCATCTTAGCGCGCCAGAAACGCACGCTAAGATGTCAGATTTATGTAGAAAGTGGTCGGGGCGGCGAGATTCGAACTCACGACCCCCTGTACCCAAAACAGGTGCGCTACCAGACTGCGCTACGCCCCGGACCGTCCGCATCACATAGCGGCCCGCGCCGGGATTGAAAAGCCAAAAATGTGCTTTCTGCAATCTTATCTACAGGGCCAGGCAGCACGGTTCGCAGCGACGCTCGGATGGCGCATCTGGCTGCCTGGAATGATCCCCAAACGCGCGGCCATACCGCCGTTGATCTCCAACACGAACTTTACGCCGGACCCGCCCCTGATTGGGGTTTCGTCCAGCGGAATCGCATTGTGATGCACATGAGTCACCGTCCCGCTTGGATCCATAAAGATCATGTCCAGCGGGATCAACGTGTTTCGCATCCAGAACCCGACGCTCTGCGCAAATGGATAGACAAACAGCATCCCCGACATGGCCGGCATGCTTTCGCGATGCATCAGCCCGGTCGAGCGTTCGCGCATCGTATCCGCCACTTCGACAGAAAAACGCGCCTGGCCCCAGTCGCCTTTAAGATCGACAAACTCGGTCCGACACTCGGCACTGGCCAGGACAGGCCACAGCACAAGCAAAAGGGCAGCCCATATGTGCCGCCCCGCCCGGATCAATCTATGTCATCCTGTTTCAGCGCCGCTTCCCAGGCCAGGATCTCGGTCGCCATACGACCACGCTGACCCTCGATCACGCGCAGGCCAACGGCCTCGCCAGGTTGCAGATCCGCAAGTCCAGAGCGGCGCAAAACCTCGATATGCACGAACACATCCTCTGGACGGCCGAATATATTGGCAAAGCCGAAGCCCTTGCCTTTATCGAACCATTTCACCCGCCCCGGTTCCATCGGAGCGTTGCGCATAATTTCCGGATCAATCTCTTCAAAATCCGCCAAGGCGGTTCCTTCTGAGAGCTGCGGCGGCTCGATCGTATAGACCTCTGTGGCTTGTACACCGCGATCGGTTTCTTGAACCGATATGTCGATATACGCGCCATCCGCCACCGAGCTTTGCCCGAAATTGCGCAATACATTAGCGTGAAGCAGAATATCAGGCCCGCCGCCGTCAGCGACTACAAAACCAAACCCCTTTACAGGGTCAAACCATTTAACGTGCCCGTGTACCCTGCGTTCGCCGTTTTCTTCAGTCTTCACAGCGTTGGTACCCAAATGAACGTCATCCCCGACACAGTCATGATACAATTGGGTCGGCTTGTGCAAGTCGAAAGTTATCATTTTTTCAATCGCTTGCATTTCACGTTACGCGAGTATCATGGGTTTAGGCGCCGTACATTCCACGCCATTTCAGGTGTTTCGCGTCGCCACTGAAACCGATCATGAAGCCGGAACGCACCATCTGCCCAAAATTCAATCTCAATCGGTGCGATTCTGAAACCTCCCCAAAAGGATGGCCGAGAGGGGTTTGGTCCCTGCTGAGCCGTGATTTTTGCAACCTCTGCCATTAGTGCCGACCTCGAAGACAACGGTTGCGATTGTTTTGAGGCCCAGGCGCCCAGACGGCTTTTCAACGAACGCGAGCGATAATAGGCATCGGCCTGTGCTCCGTCCTCTTTTGTGACGAGGCCGCGGACCCGAATCTGACGTCTCAGCGACTTCCAATGCATCACAAATGCGACCTTTCCGGCCTGGATTGTTTCCACCGCTTTCGCGCTTTCGTAGTTTGTGTAGAAAACAAAAGCCGCGTCCTCGATATCTTTTAACAACACCATTCGCGCGTTGGGCATGCCCTCGGCGTCGACCGTCGACAATGCGATGGCGTTTGGGTCGTTGATTTCGCTCTTCTCGGCTTCGGCCAGCCAATCGCGAGCAATCTGGAACGGATCGTCGCCTGCAAAGATTCCGGTTCTGTCAGTCATGATTCTCTCTATCTATTCGGTGCACCAAACATAGCGCGTCTGACCGCCCAATGTAGAGCCCGCCCCAACGCCAGAGCGTACCGTTAGGGCAAGCCCGCCCTTGATGCCACTGGTTCAATCCCCTAAAGCAACCTTTAATCAGTCAAGCACGTCGGGGAATGAGATATGTCAAATCAACTGATGGCCGGAAAACGCGGTGTGATCATGGGGCTTGCGAATGACAAGTCGATCGCCTGGGGAATTGCCAAGGCCTGTGCAGACGCGGGGGCCGAGATGGCCTTTACCTATATGGGCGACGCGTTTCGCAAACGGGTGGCGCCTTTGGCCGACCAGTTGGGTGTGGAAACCCTGATCGATTGCGATGTGTCGGATCCGGCCTCGGTCGATGCGGCCTTTGCCGAGATCGAAGCCAAGTTCGGCAAGATCGACTTTCTGGTCCACGCCATCGGGTTCTCGGACAAGAAAGAGCTGCGCGGTCGTTATGTCGACACCAGCCGCGACAATTTCCTGATGACCATGGATATCAGCTGCTACAGCTTCACCAGCGTCATGCAGCGCGCCGAGAAGATCATGAACGAAGGTGCCAGCGCCCTGACCCTGACCTATTACGGGGCCGAGCAGGTGATGCCGCATTACAATGTCATGGGTGTGGCCAAGGCCGCGCTTGAGGCCTCGGTGAAATACCTGGCCGAGGATCTGGGCAAGGACGGCATCCGCGTCAACGCGATCAGCGCCGGCCCGATCAAGACCCTGGCCGCCAGCGGCATCGGCGATTTCCGCTATATCCTGAAATGGAACGAGCTGAACTCGCCCCTGCGTCGCAACGTGACGATTGATGATGTGGGCGGATCGGCCCTGTATCTGTTGTCCGATCTGGGCAGCGGCGTGACCGGTGAAAACCTGCATGTGGATGCTGGATACCACGTTGTCGGCATGAAAGCCGTGGACGCGCCGGACATCGACGCAGTGACAGGGCGCAAGTAAGCTCTGCACCTTCTAAGAAACGAAAACACCGGTTGGGGCGCCCCAGCCGGTGTTTTTCTTTGCATCTCCCCTTTTCCCGACCGATGGATTGGCGCTATCACTTTGCGAAACTCTTTCACGAAGGACACATCATGGCCGAGACCCGCCTGCCCCACGAAAAAGGTTTCCATATTAGTTGGGATCAGATCCACCGGGATAGCCGTGCTTTGGCGTGGCGTCTGGACGGGCACGGGCCGGATGACGGCAGCTGGCGGGCAATCGTTGCCATCACCCGTGGCGGCATGGCCCCCGCGATGATCATCGCGCGCGAGCTGGACATCCGCACCATTGATACGATCAGCGTGAAATCCTATAACCATCAGGCGCAAGCCTCGGCGGAGGTGCTGAAAGCCCCCGATGCAGACCTGATGGGCGATGGCACCGGCATTCTGGTCATCGACGATCTGGTCGACAGTGGCAAAACCCTGGAGCTGGTCCGCGAGATGTATCCCAAAGCGCATTTCGGAACTGTCTACGCAAAGCCCAAAGGTCGCCCTCAGGTTGACACTTTTATCACCGAAGTAAGCCAGGATACGTGGATATTTTTCCCATGGGATATGGCATTGCAATATGTGGAACCGTACCGAGGCACTGACTAAGCGGGCAATTTCAGCCACGCCCTCCAGGGTGGCGACATGAGTCGCGACACCTTGCGAGAAAAGCTGATTGGTGGCGCATCGCCGGACGAGCGTGCGCCTAAGTTCTATTCGCTCGAGCTGATGCGCTTTATCTGCGCCTTTTCCATCGTCTGGGGGCATCTTGGCGCGCCATACGCCATCGTCGCCTATGCGGGTCTGAACGCCTTTATTATTCTCAGCGTTGCCCTAAGTACCCGAGCCGCCACACGCCAGGATTTCGGGCCCTTCATGATGCGTCGGGTGATCCGTATTCTGATCCCCTGGCTGATCTGGTGCGCGTTTTACCTGTTTTTCCGAGGGCTTAGGGATGGCTGGGGCAGCATGTTCCAGCTGACAGATCCCGCTTGGCTGTTGATTGGTCCGGAAATCCACTTGTGGTTCCTGCCCTTCATTCTGATTTCGGCGCCCTTTGCCTATTTGGCAATGCATTTGCCCCATGGTCGCATTTTCGGAGGCATCCTTGTCGTGGTCGCACTGCCTGCGACCTGCGGGTTGTACTATATCGAACGGCTAGAGCTGCTGGACGCGCCCTGGACCCAGTGGTGTTTTGCCCTGCCCCCACTGTTCTATGCGGTCATCCGTGTGTCGGGACGTCGCTGGGGGCCGTTCTTTATCTTGGCGGGCACGCTTATTGGCATGACGCTGCTGGGCTTCCCTGAACCGGCCTGGTTCCTGTTGTTGGCCGCGGTCGTCTTTGAGGTTTTCCTGCGTATCGACAAGATCGGAGCCTGGGCGCAACCCCTGGGGGATTCGGCCTTTGGCATCTATCTGCTGCACCCATTTTTCGTTGTGGTCGTCGCCCGGTTCATGTCGCCTTCGGGAAACACGGCCTTTTTTGCGGAAACCGTTTTTCTGGCGTCATGGGCGGGCAGTTACATCCTATTGCGGGTCGGACAGGCGCTGACCACCAAGTTCTCGCCGAAACGCACGGTCAGCCGCGCGTAAATCCGGCCTTGCTCCGCGCGCCAGTGCGCATATCCTGCGGCAATACTGGAACCGGAGCCCGCTATGAGTCTATCCCGCACCGCCGCAACATTTCCGCCTCCGGTGATGGAGGCCCGCCGCTGGATCGCGGGTGTCGAATTCCCTGCGGAACGGCCTCTGATCAATGTCAGTCAGGCCGCTCCGGTCGAGCCTCCGCCCCAGGCGCTGCGCGAAGCGATTGCGCAAACCGCGCTGACCCTGGACAGCGCGCACCTCTATGGACCGGTGCTGGGTCTGCCTGAATTGCGCGCCGAGGTCGCCCGTAAATTCAGCGCTGCCTATGATGGCGATATCAGTGACAGTAACGTTTGCATCACCGCAGGCTGCAACCAAGCCTTTTGCGCCGCGATGATGTCTCTGACATCTCAAGGGGACGAGGTGATCCTGCCCACGCCCTATTATTTCAATCACAAAATGTGGCTGGACATGACCGGCGTTCGCACCATCGGTCTGCCAACGGGGAATGGCTTGTTGCCCGACCCGGATCTGGCCCGCGCGCTGATCACCGAGAAAACCCGCGCCATCGCTCTGGTCACGCCGAACAACCCGGCGGGCGTGGAATACCCCTCCGATCTGGTCGCTGCGTTCCGGGATGTTGCCCGCGAGGCCGGGATCGCCTTGATTGTGGACGAGACCTATCGCGATTTTCACAGCCAAAGCGGTGCACCCCATGATCTGTTCACTGATCCCGATTGGGACGATACGGTGATCCAGCTGTATTCGTTCTCTAAGGCATATCGTCTGACCGGCCACCGTGTCGGCGCGATGATCGCGCATCCTGGCCGTCTGGCCCAAGTCGAAAAGTTTTTGGACACCGTCACCATCTGCCCCAACCAACTGGCGCAACACGCCGCCCTGTGGGGGATGCAGAACCTGGATCAATGGCTGGCCGGAGAACGGGCCGAGATTCTGGACCGTCGCGCTGCGATCGAGGACGGTTTTCCCAAACTGGCCGATAAAGGCTGGGAGCTGCTGGGGGTTGGCGCCTATTTCGCCTATGTGCAGCATCCGTTCAAACGGTCCTCGTTGCAGTTGGCGCAAGACATGGTGTCCGAGGCCTCGGTCCTGGCCCTGCCCGGCACCATGTTCATGCCCGATGACGACCCTGCGGGCGAACGTCAGCTACGGATCGCCTTTGCCAATATCGACCGCGCGGGCATCAACACCCTGTTTGACAGACTGGCGGGCCTTGCTCCCCGCAAGGTCTCGTCGTAGACACGGGCGGACGAAATTTATTCACCCGGTGATAAGGGAAGCTCATGGCCAAAGGCGCAACTTCGAAAATTTTTGTCTGGATCCTTTTGGGGTTGCTGATCGTGGGCCTTGCCGGGTTCGGCGCCACCAGCCTGTCGGGCAATGCCCGCTCCATCGGCGCCGTCGGTGATGAGAAGATCACAATCCAGGAATATGCCCGCGCGTTGCAAGACGAAATTCGCGGCGTTCAGGCCCAGACCGGCCAGAACATCACCTTTGAGCAAGCCGTTGCCTTTGGGCTGGACCGCTCGGTTCTGGGGCGTTTGATCGGTGCCGCTGCGCTGGACAACGAGGCGCGCGCGATTGGCCTGTCGATGGGCGACGCAAACCTGCGCCGTCAGATCGTGGAAATCCCCTCGTTCCAGGGTGGTGACGGCCAATTTGACCGCGAGGCCTATCGCTTTGCGCTGAACCAGGCCGGCCTGACCGAAGCCGAATTCGAAGAGGAAATGCGTGACGAAGCCGCCCGCAGCTTGCTGCAAGGCGCGCTGATCACCGGCGTGAACATGCCGGACGCTTATACTGATACGCTGCTGGGCTATTATGCGGAACGTCGCAGCTTTACCTGGGCCGTGCTGGACCGCGACGCGCTGGAAACCCCGGTGCCCGCCCCGTCACAGGACGAGCTGGCCGCCTATCATCAGGAAAACGCTGCGCAATTCACCAGCCCGGCGATCAAACAGCTGACCTATGTCTGGCTGTCCCCCGATATGATGATTGATCAGGTCGACGTGGACGAAGCCGCCATCCGCGAGCAATACGACGCCAATATCGCCACCTATATGCGCCCCGAGCGTCGTCTGGTCGAACGTCTGGCCTTTTCGGATGACGAGGCCGCATTGGCCGCCAAGGCGCGGATCGAAACCGGTGAAATCCAGTTCGAAACCCTGGTCTCGGATCGTGGTCTGGACCTGTCGGATGTCGATATGGGGGACGTGATCAAGGATGATCTGGGCGCTGCTGGTGGCGCTGTGTTCAACGCCTCGGTTGGCGATGTGGTCGGCCCGTTCGAAACCTCTTTGGGTCCGGCCCTGTTCCGTGTGAACGGCGTGTTGGCCGCCAAGGAAACCCCTTACGAGGATGCGCGCGACGCTATCCGCACCGAGCTTGCCGCCGACCGCGCCCGCCGCATGGTGGACAGCCAGTCGGAAACCATCGACGACCTTCTGGCCGGTGGTGCCACTCTGGAAGAGCTGGTGACAGAGGCCGGGATGAAGCTGGATACAATGGACTGGCACGATGATGCCGAGGACCGCATCAACGGCTATGCCGCGTTCCGCAACGCCGCCGAGGCTGCGCAGGACGGTGACTATCCCGAATTGATCCGTCTGGATGATGGCGGTCTGGCTGCCTTGCGTCTGGAAGGTGAAGTCGCGCCTGCCTTGAAACCACTGGACAGCGTCCGCGACGACGTGACTGCCGCTTGGTTCACCGCCGAAACCACCGCAGCGCTGAATGCCCGCGCCGAGGTGCTGGTGCAGGAGCTGGCAACCACCGGTGACATGGCAGCACTTGGCCTGACAGCGCATGTCGAAACGGCCCTGACCCGCAATGAATTCATCAGCGGAGCGCCTACAGGTTTCCTGGCCGAAGTCTTTGAACTGACCCCCGGTGAGGCTGGTGTGATCGCCGATGCGGGCACCGTCACCATCGCTCAACTGACCGAGGTTCTGGCCCCCGACATGGATGACCCCGAAGTGAACTCGCTGGCTGCGTCGCTGCAACAGGAAATCAATGCCTCGCTGGCGCAGGATCTGTACGCGGCCTATGCCCGCAACATTCAGGACACCGCCGGCATCAGCCTGGACCAGGCCGCGATCAACGCCGTGCACAGCAATTTCCAGTAAGGACCGGACATCGTGGAACTGACGCCGACTTTTGACGATTTCGCCCAGGATTACGAGGCGGGAAAAAACCGGGTTGTCTATGCCCGTCTGGCGGCCGATCTGGATACGCCTGTGTCGCTGATGCTGAAACTGTCGGGCGCTCAGAAAGACGCCTTTATGCTGGAATCCGTGACCGGAGGAGAGGTCCGCGGGCGGTATTCCATCATCGGGATGAAGCCGGACGTGGTTTGGAAATGTCACGGCACCGACAGTGCGCTGAACCGTCAGGCTCGGTTTGACCCGGACGCATTTGTACCCTGCCAGGATGATCCGCTGACCGCACTGCGTGGCCTGATCGCCGAGTCCAAAATCGACCTGCCCGATGACCTGCCTGCGGCAAGCGCGGGCCTGTATGGCTATTTGGGCTATGACATGATCCGGCTGGTCGAACACCTGCCCGATGTGAACCCTGATCCGCTGGGCCTGCCCGATGCGCTGATGCTGCGCCCCTCGGTTGTGGCGGTGCTGGATGGGGTCAAGGGCGAGGTCACGGTTGTCTCTCCTGCCTGGGTCAGCGAGGGCATTTCCGCCCGTGCCGCCTATGCGCAGGCTGCCGAACGGGTGATGGATGCCGTGCGCGATCTGGAACGCGCCATGCCTCAGGCCAGCCGCGATCTGGGCGAGGCTCATGACGCCGGTGCGCCCATCAGCAACTTTTCCAAAGCGGGTTATATGGAGGCCGTGGAGAGCGCCAAAGAATACATCCGCGCGGGTGACATTTTTCAGGTGG
>JBOEGN010000005.1:0-618 GCA_050633445.1 Thalassovita sp. | reverse complement strand
GGAGTTTTAGGGGCTCAGGTCAAGATGTTGTCGGCGTCAGCACACGTGGATTACGCGCTTTCCTCAGCCGCCCCGCCAGCCGCAGACAGCGGTCGAACATGGTGACATTGGCACATATCAAAGAACAGTCGCGTCTCAGCTTGGGCAGTTACGGTCGGCCACGGATGACTGAAGAGCTGAAAGAGATTGGCTTGGATGTGGGGCACCGCCGTGTCGGTCGTCTGATGCGTCAGAACGGCATATCCGTTGTTAGAACACGCAAACACAAGGCGACAACGGACAGCGATCATAAGTTCAATATCGCGCCGAACCTGTTGGATCGGAACTTCACCGCTGATCAGCCCAATCAGAAATGGGCGGGCGATATCAGCTATGTCTGGACCCGCGAGGGCTGGCTGTATCTGGCTGTGATCCTGGACCTGCATTCACGGCGGGTCATCGGTTGGGCTGTCAGCAATCGGATGAAACGGGATTTGGCGATCCGGGCGTTGAACATGGCGATTGCGTTCCGGTCACCGCCCAAAGGCTGCATCCACCATACGGATCGCGGGTCTCAATATTGCTCTCACGACTATCAGAAAATCCTGCGCCTGAACGGCTTCAAGGAGTCGATGAGCG
>JBOEGN010000004.1:0-98700 GCA_050633445.1 Thalassovita sp. | reverse complement strand
CGACCTTTTCCACGGGGGTGACCAGGAAATATTTGTCATCATCCTTACGCAGGATGGTTGAGAACAGGCGCACCAGCTCGGGGCGGCCAAAGGGCGTGCCCAGATAGAACCAGGTGCCATCGCGGGCGATGCGGATGTCCAGATCGCCGCAAAACGGCGGGTTCCAAAGGTGAACGGGGGGCAGGCCTTTGCCTTTGCTGGCTGCTTTGGCCGATGCAACAAGACTATTTGCCGATGGTTTCACGATCATTTGTTCGCTCATTGTTTTTGCCATTTCCCGTCAGCGCGATACACTCATGAGTAAGGATATAGTTTGTGCAGGAGTTTTGCCATGACCGATCAGGACGATCTGGTGGCCCGGATCGAAAGTGTCGAGGAAAAGCTGGCCGAGGCCAAGGCCTCGATCACGCGTCGGTTTATCGGGCAGGAGCAGGTGGTCGATCTGACCTTGTCCGCGCTGTTATGCGGGGGGCATGGGTTGCTGATCGGCCTTCCGGGCTTGGGCAAAACGCGGCTGGTGGATACGCTGAGCACGGTGATGGGCCTGTATGGCAACCGCATTCAGTTCACACCCGATTTGATGCCCGCCGACATTCTGGGGTCCGAGGTGCTGGATTCGGATGAGGACGGCAAACGCTCGTTCCGATTCGTGCCGGGGCCGGTATTCTGCCAGCTTTTGATGGCGGATGAGATCAACCGCGCCAGTCCGCGGACACAATCGGCGCTTTTGCAGGCGATGCAGGAAAAACACATCACTGTGGCCGGTGAGGATCGTGTGCTGGGCACGCCCTTTCACGTATTGGCCACGCAGAACCCGATCGAGCAAGAGGGCACCTATCCGCTGCCCGAGGCTCAGCTGGACCGGTTTTTGGTGCAGATCGACGTGACCTATCCGGATCGCCAGACGGAACGTGACATTCTGCTGGCCACGACGGGCGTAAGCGAGGATGAGGCGCACGAGGTGTTCACGGCGGGCGAATTGCTGGAGGCGCAGGAATTGCTGCGCCGGATGCCCGTAGGTGACAGCGTGGTCGAGGCGATTTTGGATCTGGTCCGTGCCTTCCGCCCCGATGATGACAGCGCGGATGAGCGCGTGAAACAGACCGTCGCCTGGGGGCCGGGGCCGCGTGCGGCGCAGGCCTTGATGCTGACGGTGCGGGCGCGGGCGATGCTGCAAGGGCGGCTTGCCCCCTCGATCGAGGATGTGCGGGCCATGGCGCGCCCCGTCCTGTCGCACCGGATGGCGCTGAACTTTGCCGCGCGGGCGCGGGGTGATAGCCTTGCCGACCTGATCGACACCACTGCCACGCGGGTCACGCGGGTGGAGGCCGCTGCGTGAGCACACCCCAGCATCTCCGGGCGCGGGCCGAGGATCAGGCCGCGCGCCTGCCACCGCTTTTGGCGCGGGCCGAGCATCTGGCTGGCACCGTTCTGCTGGGCGAACACGGCCGTCGACGATCCGGGTTGGGCGATGATTTTTGGCAATACCGGCCCGTTCAGCCGGGCGACAGCCGGCGGATGATTGACTGGCGCCGGTCCGCCCGCGGGGATGCGCAATATGTACGCGAACGGGAATGGCAGATCGCGCAGAGCGTGATGCTTTGGGTCGATCAAGCAGCCTCGATGCGGTTCACCTCGGGAAAAGAGCTGCCCGAAAAGGTAGAGCGTGCCCGTGTGCTGTCTTTGGCCATCGCGATCCTGCTGGTGCGGGGCGGCGAGCGTGTGGGCCTGACAGGCACCAATCTGCCTCCGCGTCGGGGCAACAACCAGATCCTGCGTCTGGCCGAGTTTTTCAGTATCGACGCCGAGGATGACTATGCCGAACCCGAGGCCCGCGCCATGATCCCCCATGCTCGCGCGGTTTTCATGTCGGATTTCATGGGCGACATCACCGCCGTGCGACAGGCGCTGACCAAGGCCGCAGATCGTGGCGTGCGGGGCGTGTTGTTTCAGGTGCTGGACCCGTCCGAAGAGGCGTTTCCATTTACCGGGCGCACCGTGTTCGAAAGCATGGGCGGCTCGCTGCGCCACGAAACCCTGAAGGCTGGCGATTTGCGCGACCGTTATCTGACCCGTCTGGCGGGCCGCAAGGATGACCTGTCCGAGCTGTGCCGGGCAACGGGGTGGCAATTCCACGTGCATCATACGGGCGATAGTGCCCAAGCCGCGTTGTTGTGGCTCTGGCAGGCCTTGAACAGGGGGACGGCATGATCCTTGGCCCCATAGGTTTCGCAACGCCTTGGCTGTTATGGGCGCTGGCCTTGTTGCCGGTGTTGTGGCTGATTTTGCGGGCAGTGCCCCCAGCCCCGATCCGGCGGCGGTTCCCTGGCGTTGCGCTGCTGTTGGGTCTCAGCGATGACGATACCGTTACGGATCGCACGCCGTGGTGGCTGTTGCTGCTGCGGATGCTGGCGGCGGCGGCGGTGATCATTGGTCTGGCCGGGCCCGTGCTGAACCCAGAGCCCGAACGCTCGGGGTCGGATTTGCCTTTGCTGATCGTGATGGATGGCGGTTGGACTGGCGCTCAGGATTGGAACGCGCGACGTGAACAGGCAGCACAATTTCTGGCCGAGGCAGGGCGCGTAGGTCGGCCCGTCGCAGTGATGCAGCTGAGCGATCCTGAGACGCCTGTTTTCCAACCCTCCGAGGGCTGGCGAGGGCGGTTGCCCGGCTTTGCTCCGATGGCATGGGAACCCTCTGGGCCCGTGGTTGCGACCCAGTTGGCCAAGGTTCAGCTCCAAGCGTTTGAAACCTATTGGCTCAGCGATGGCGTTGCCTGGGACGGGCAGACCGATGTGCTGAGCAGGCTCGAAGAATTCGGCCCCGTGCGTGTGTTCGAAAGCGGTCGCGCTGTGGTGGCCTTGCGCCCTGCCTTGTTTGACGAGGACGGGATTGCGCTGGTCGCCAGCCGCTCGGTTCCAGGGCCCGCGCGCGAGATTCAGATTGCAGCGCATGGGCGTGATCCCAATGGGGTGCAGCGTGTGCTGGCCCGGATGCCCCTGCGGTTCGAGGCTGATGCCAACAGCGCCGAGGGTGTGTTGATGCTGCCCGCCGAACTGCGCGCCCGCGTGACCCGGTTCGAGGTTGAGGGCGTGCGCTCTGCCGGGGCCGTTGCCTTGACCGATGACAGTTTGCGCCGTCGCGAGGTTGCGTTGATTGCAGGGCGTGATGATCGTGAAGGGTTGGAACTGCTGGCGCCGTTGCACTACTTGACGCAGGCTTTGAAAACCACCGCCAAGCTGTTGGACTATCCGCTGACCGAGGTCATTCCAGCAAATCCCGATGTGATTGTTTTGGCCGATGTCGCCACCTTGTCTGACGCCGAAGAATCTGCGCTGTTGGACTGGGTGGACAAGGGCGGTTTGTTGCTGCGTTTTGCGGGGCCGAAACTGGCCGCCAGCGATGTCAGTCGCAGCACAGAACACCCCTTGATGCCGGTACGTTTGCGCTCGGGTGGGCGCAGTGTGGGCGGTGCCATGAGCTGGGGTGAACCCAAGGCCTTGGCCCCGTTTGCCGAGGACAGCCCCTTTCACGGTTTGGAGATTCCCACGGATGTAAGGGTGTCGTCTCAGGTTCTGGCTCAACCGGATCCGTCGCTGGCGGATCGGGTGATTGCGCAGCTCAGCGATGGCTCGCCTCTGGTGACGCGCAAGGCGATCGGCAAGGGGCAGGTTGTTCTGTTCCATGTCACCGCCAATGCGGAATGGAGCACGCTGCCCCTGTCCGGCCTGTTCGTGCAAATGCTGGAGCGTCTGGCCGTGGCCTCGTCGGTGGCACAACCCGAGGCGAGCGAGCTGGACGGCACCGTTTGGGCACCCAAACAGGTGATGGATGGGTTTGGTCGGGTCGAGGATGCGGGCACCTTGCCCGGTGTGGATGGCCCAATGCTGGTCAGCGCTCCGTTGGGTCCGGATCTGCGCCCCGGCATTTACCAGCACGAAGACCGGCGTCTGGCCGTGAACGCCATGTCTGCCGACCGCGCGCTGACACCTTTTGAATGGCCCGCACGCATTCCGGTGACGGGCATGGCGCTGTCTGCCGAACGGCCTTTGTCCGGGTTCGTTCTGGCCGCAGCGATTGCGCTGTTGATGGCGGATATTGTTGCCTCTTTGGCGCTGTCGGGTCGATTGATCGGGGCGCGTGGCGTGGCGACCGTGCTGATTTTGGGACTGTTGCCGTTCGAGGCCAAGGCCGAAGACATGCGCGCTGTGACCGCCACCTCCGAGGTTATTCTGGCCTATGTTGTAACCGGCGATGCACGTCAGGACGAACTGTCGTCTGCCGGGATGCTGGGCCTGTCGGACGTTCTGTTTTTCCGCACATCTGTCGAACCCGGCCCGCCCATCGGTGTGGATCTGGAAACCGACGAACTGGCCTTTTTCCCGATGATCTATTGGCCGGTGACGCAGGCGCAGCCGATGCCGTCGGATGCGACCTATGCCAAGCTGAATCGCTATTTGCGGTCGGGCGGGATGATCCTGTTTGACACGCGCGACGCGGATATTGCTCGCAATGGCTCGGCGGCCAGTCCGAATGGTCGCAAGCTGCGTCAACTGGCCGGACCGCTGGATATTCCCGCGCTGGAACAGGTGCCGCAGGACCATGTTGTCACGCGCGCGTTCTACTTGCTTCAGGATTTTCCGGGGCGTTTCAATGGCCGCGATGTCTGGGTCGAGGCCGCCCCACCTGACGCCGAACTGGTCGAGGGCATGCCTTTTCGCAACCTCAATGACGGGGTGACGCCAGTGGTGATCGGCGGCAACGACTGGGCCGCTGCTTGGGCGACCGATCCGCAGGGTAATCCCCTGTATCCGGTGGGCCGAGGCTATGCCGGAGAACGCCAACGTGAACTGGCCTATCGGTTCGGGGTCAATCTGGTGATGCATGTGCTGACCGGAAACTACAAATCCGATCAGGTCCATGTGCCTGCATTGTTGGACAGGTTGGGTCAATGAGTTCAGTTATTTTCGATCCTCTGCTGCCGTGGTCTGTGCTGACGGGTTTCTCTGTTCTTGTGGTTTTGGGCGTTGGTCTGGCGCTGTGGCGTGGCTTGGCTGGCTGGGCGATGCGTGCTTTGGCGGGAGGCGTGATTCTGGCTGCCCTGTCCGGCCCCAGCTTGCGCCAAGAAGATCGCGGCGTATTGAGCGATATTGTCCTGTTGATGGTGGATCAATCCGCCAGCCAGGGCCTGTCTGACCGGCCGTCTCAGGTTGCCGCTGCGGCGGATGTGATGGAGACGCGCCTGACCGCGAGGCCCAATACCGAGGTGCGCCGAATCTCGGTGCCCGATGGCCAAGATAATGCGGGCACTTTGCTGATGTCTCGTTTGACCGAAGTTCTGGCGCAGGAACCCAATGGCCGGATCGCCGGTATCGTGGCGCTGACCGACGGACAGGTGCATGACATGGATCGCGCCCCGGACTTGCCCGCGCCCTTTCATGTGTTGTTGTCAGGCCAGCCCGAAGATTGGGACCGCCGCCTGATCGTGGAAAACGCCCCTGCCTATGCCATTCTGGGCGAGCCGATCACGCTGCGCGTTCGGATCAAGGATATCGGCGCTGCCCCCGGCGATACGACCACCCAGCTGGCGCTGTCGATCGACGGGCAGGACGCTGGTGTCTACGAGGTGCCGATTGATGGACCGATCGAACTGCCCCTGACGCTGGATCATGGCGGGCGCAACGTGATCCGGTTCTCGCTGCCCATGGCTGAAGGCGAGCTGACCGACCGCAATAACAGCGCCATCGTTCAGATTAACGGCGTGCGTGATCGGTTGCGCGTGTTGCTGGTCAGCGGCGAGCCCCATCCCGGTGGCCGTACATGGCGGAACCTGTTGAAGTCGGACAGCTCGGTCGATCTGGTGCATTTCACCATCCTGCGCCCGCCTGAAAAACAGGACGGCGTGCCCGTGGACGAGCTGTCGCTGATCGCGTTCCCAACGCGCGAACTGTTTCTGGAAAAGATCGACGATTTCGACCTGATCATCTTTGATCGCTATAAACGACGGGGGATTTTGCCCTCGATTTACTTGGAAAACGTCGGAAATTACGTTGAAAAGGGCGGCGCGGTTCTGGTCGCTGCTGGCCCTGATTTTGCCAGCGCGGATTCGATTTTCCGCTCGCCTCTGTCCGCGATTATGCCCGCGGCGCCCTCGGCGCGGGTGATCGAGCAAGGCTATCTGCCCAGCGTCACCGAACTGGGCGAACGCCACCCTGTCACCGCAGGTCTGTCCCCCCAAGAGGGCGCGACCTGGGGCCGTTGGATGCGCCAGGTCGAGGTTGTGCCAAGCGCGGGCAACGTGGTTATGGCCGGGTTCGAGGATAAGCCGCTGTTGGTTCTGGATCGTGTCGGCGAGGGGCGCGTGGCGCTGCTGGCCTCGGATCAGGCCTGGCTGTGGGATCGTGGGTTCGAAGGTGGCGGGCCGCAATTGGAATTGCTACGCCGTTTGGCGCACTGGATGATGAAAGAACCCGAGCTAGAGGAAGAGGCCTTGTGGGCAGAACCTGTTGGCCAGTCAATGAAAATCATCCGCCGTTCGCTGACCCCGGATGTGGGCGAGGTTACGGTGACGTCGCCCTCGGGGCAGGTCACAAGCGCACCGATGGTCGAGGTGTCGCCGGGTCGGTTCGAGCTTGACTATGAAGGCCCCGAGATTGGTCTGTACCGGCTGGCGAATGGCGACAAAGAGACGGTGATCGGGCTTGGTCCCTCGGCGCCCAAGGAATTCGAAAACACGATTGCCAGCGCCGATACGTTGGCCCCGGCAATCGACGCCATGCGCGGTGGTGCTTTGCAGATCAGTGACGGGCTGCCCAGCGTGCGTGATGTCCGTCCGGGGCGCCCGGCGGCCGGGCGCAGCTGGATCGGCCTAACCCCGCGCGAGGCGTTCGAGACATTGAATGTGGTACATGTACCGCTGATGCCCGCTTGGTTGGTTTTGTTGCTGGTCTTGGGGCTGACTGTGGGCGCTTGGCTGCGCGAGGGACGGCGCTAGGGGCGCAGCTCAACTCGCGTCATAGTCTTGGACCATCCTTCTGCCGAACAGCGTGGACGAACAAAGATCACACGCTCGCCATCTGGAACCATCACGTTGAACAGCGACCGGGTAAAAGGTTGTTCCTGCACATGAGGGTGCATCAATTCGCGATAGCCCAGGCTGTTGCCTAAGCGGTCCAGAATCTCCCAGCCGTCGGCATAGTGGTCCCAGCCACTGTCGGGATGCGCCAGCGTGACCGTGATCCGCCAGCCCATGCCCGAACGTTCGGTCTTAACAGATTCAATGACGGGCTCGTCTGCGTTTGCAGCGGTGCAAAAGGTCCAGGTCAGGGCAATGGCAAGCAGATTTCTCATGCGGCTATCCTATCACTTGGCGATGGGCGTGTCCTTTGACGTTCCCGTGTGTCCCATCGCGTCTGACATCGAAATCAGCGCCGAGCGCGAGCGGGATGCGAATTCGCGCCGCCACAAAACGGCGCAGGTGATGCTGACGGCTGCCATCAATGGGATTGATCCCAACAGCCAGGCCGTTGCCGCCAGCGCGAAATAGACCGACCGCAGCCCTTGGTTATAGCTGCGCGCGCCGGTGATGTTGATCTCGCCCGCTTTGGCGGCACGGGGCAGCGCAACAGGATCAGAGACATCGTTGGGCACCGCCCCCATCAGCACAGCGCAATAGCCAAACAGCCGATGCGACCAGACGAATTTCAGAAAGGCGTTGGTCAGAAAGAACATCGCAACCAACAGCTTGACCTCCCACACGAATTTCGGATCGCGCGAGATTGAAAGATCCTGCGCCAGTCCGACCAGCTGATCCGCATTGGCGATGGCGGCCAAGACGCCGCCGATGGCCAGCATAGCCGCGGACGCAAAGAACGAGGTTCCCTGCCGTAGGGTCGAAAGTGTCTGAGCGTCGAAAATTCGGGGTTGGCGCGTCACCATCTGGCGCATCCATTCGCGCCTGTACTCTGCCATCAGCATAGACACCGAAGGCCGTTTGGAATTCGGGTGATCAATCAACCAGCCGATCCCCAGCCAAGCCGCAAGCAGCAGGCAGACCGCGATCAGGTCTAGAATGGAAAACAAAGAAAGACGCTCGGCCCAGTTCATGCAGCGACTATGCCACGGTCAAAACGGTTTGACCACGACGACCCACAGGATGGCGATAGCGCCAAAGACGCTGACCTCGTTAAAGATGCGCAGGAACAGCTCGGTTTCCTTGAACTGCCCGGCCTTAGCGCGGATCACCAGGCGCCCGGTCCAGACATAGTGCAGGGCCAATGCAGCAACCAGCGTCAGTTTCATGTGCACCCAAGTGGGCCAGCCCAGATCATGCGCCAGCCACAGGCCTGTTGCGATGGCAATGACACCCAGCCCTGCCGAGAATCGGTACAATCGGATTGTCAGGTCTCCCAGCGGGCCAAATTCGCCCAGACGGTCGTATTCACGCTTCCAGTAAATGATCGCGCGCGGCACTGCGAAGATCGAGGTCATCCACCCCATCACGCAGAGAATATGTATGATTTTCACCCAGTCCATGGCTCCTTGATGGCGTTCCGACGGGGGTAGCGCAAGATGCTGTGGGCCTGTCATGTGAAAAAGAATTGCGCCCTTGGGATTTTTGGTTATATTATTTTACCAATTTAGGAGCGCTGCCATGGAAATGCCAAAGCCAGACCCGTCTGTCCTTGAAAATAAGACGCAATTGGTCAACCGACTGCGCCAGGTGTTACCCAAGGACGCTGTGATCCATGACGAGGTCGAGACACGCGCTTATGAATGCGACGCGCTGACGGCCTATAAATGCCCTCCATTATGTGCCGTTTTGCCCGCGACGACTCAGGAAGTTTCGGATGTGCTGCGCATCTGTCACGAGATGAACGTGCCAGTTGTCCCACGCGGCGCCGGAACGTCGCTGGCCGGTGGATCGCTGCCCACAGCGGATTCGGTGATCCTGGGCGTCGCGCGGATGAACGCGGTGCTAGAGGCCGACTATGACAATCGGTTCGTGCGCGTACAAACCGGGCGTACAAATCTGAGCGTCACCGGCGCGGTCGAGCAGGAAGGCTATTTCTACGCACCCGATCCGTCTAGTCAGCTGGCCTGTGCGATTGCCGGGAATATCGCGATGAACTCGGGCGGGGCGCATTGCCTGAAATATGGGGTGACCACGAATAACCTGATGGGCGTCACCATGGTGATGATGGATGGCACAGTGGTGGAAATCGGCGGCGCGCATCTGGATGCCGGGGGGCTGGACCTGCTGGGGGTGATCTGCGGCTCCGAAGGTCAGCTGGGCGTGGTGACCGAGGCGACCTTGCGTATCCTCCACAAACCCGAAGGCGCAAGGCCCGTTCTGATGGGCTTTGACGATATTGTGGTGGCGGGTGAATGCGTGGCCGACATCATCAAGGCCGGTGTCCTGCCCGTCGCCATCGAATTCATGGATCGCCCCTGCATACGCGCGACCGAGGCTTTTGCCGGCGCGGGCTATCCAGACTGTGAGGCGCTGCTGATCGTTGAGGTTGAGGGCAGTGATGCCGAGATCGACGAACAGCTGGATTTGATTCTGGCGATCGCGCGGTCTCATAACCCGGTGGAGCTGCGCGAAAGCACCAGCGCCGAGGAAAGCGCCAAGATCTGGCTGGGCCGGAAATCGGCCTTTGGCGCGATGGGGCAGATCAACGACTATATGTGCCTGGACGGGACGATCCCGGTCAGCCAGCTGCCCTATGTGCTGCGCCGGATTGGCGAGATGTCTCAGGAATACGGGTTGGACGTCGGCAATGTGTTCCACGCGGGCGATGGGAACATGCACCCGTTGATCCTGTTTGACGCCAATAAGCCGGGCGATCTGGAGCTGTGCGAGCAATTTGGTGCGGATATTCTGCGGCTGTGTGTCGAGGTGGGCGGTTGCCTGACCGGAGAGCATGGTGTGGGGATCGAGAAGCGAGATTTGATGGTGGATCAATTTGCGTCTCAGGATCTGGAAATCCAAATGGCGGTGAAGGATGTGTTCGATCCAGCGTGGTTGTTGAACCCAGCGAAAGTGTTTCCCCTGGAGGCTTCGCGCCTGCGGCGGGCGGGATAAGGGGGTTTTACCCCCTCTGCGCTTACAGCGCATTCACCCCCAGGATATTTAGGAAAAGAAGAAGATGATGAGACCTGAGACAGAGGCCGAGTTGGCCGAAATGGTTGCTGGGGCCGGTGGTGCTTTGCGTGTTCAGGGCGGTGGGACGCGTGACATAGGTGCGCCGGGTTTAGGTGAGGTTTTGCAGGTGTCGGGCCTGAGCGGAGTCGTGACCTATGAGCCTGGGGCGATGACCTTGGTGGTGCGTGCGGGGACCTCGGTGGTGGAGGTGGAAACGGTGCTTGCCGCGGAAGGGCAGAGGTTGGCTTTTGAGCCGATGGATCATCGTGGTCTGTTGGGAACGCAAGGCACGCCAACGATGGGTGGGCTTGTGGCTGCGAATGTCAGTGGGCCGCGGCGTATTCAGGTCGGGGCCTGCCGGGATTTCTTGCTGGGGGTTCGATTTGTCGATGGCACAGGCCGCGTTCTGAAAAATGGCGGGCGGGTCATGAAGAACGTTACAGGCTATGATCTGGTGAAGCTGATGGCGGGCAGCTGGGGCACCTTGGGCGTTTTGACCGAGTTGAGCCTTAAAGTGCTGCCCAAGAGTGCCGAAACCGCAGTTTTGCTGTGCGAGGGGCTGAGCGATGCCAAGGCGATTGAGGCGATGAGCCGTGCGCTGGGCTCGCCCTACGAAGTGACTGGGGCGGCGCATTTGCAAAAAGGCGTGGATGGTGTGCCCGTGACGATGATCCGGCTGGAAGGATTGGAAAGCTCGGTGGCGTATCGGGCGACGGCCATGCAGACGCGATTGGCCGGGATTGGGGATTTTACGATTGAGACTGACCCGGACAAGACGGCTGCTGGGTGGCGCTATGTCCGTGATGTTGCGCCGTTTCATGGTCGCGATGGCGATGTCTGGCGGGTGTCTGTCAAACCGTCTGATGCGCCCGGAGTGGTCGCTCTGGTTGATGGAGCCGAGGCGATCTATGACTGGGGTGGTGGGTTGATCTGGCTGATGGTGCCAGAGGGGCAGCAGGCCACGCATATTCGTGCGGTTGTCGCAGGTGTCGGTGGCCATGCGACGTTGGTGAGGGGGTCGGAACAGATGCGCAACTCGGTGCCGGTGTTTCAGCCGCAACCGGCGCCATTGGCCCGGATCGAAGCGGGCCTGCGCGCAAAATTTGATCCAAAGGGCATTCTGAATCCGGGGTTGATGGGCTGATGCAGACACATTTCACAGACCAGCAGATGCAGGATCCGGGTATTCAGCGCGCGAACGAGATCTTACGGTCCTGCGTGCATTGTGGATTTTGCACGGCAACCTGCCCCACCTATCAGGTGCTGGGGGATGAGTTGGACAGCCCTCGGGGGCGGATATATCTGATCAAGGATATGCTGGAAAACGAGCGTGTCCCGGACGAAAAGACCGTCAAGCATATTGATCGTTGCCTGTCCTGTCTGGCCTGCATGACGACGTGCCCAAGCGGGGTGCATTACATGCATCTTGTGGACCACGCGCGCGCTTATATTGAAAAGACCTATAAACGCCCGTTCAGCGACCGGGCTTTGCGGTGGGTTCTGTCGCGGATTTTGCCCTATCCGGGGCGGTTCCGGCTGGCGCTGCTGGGGGCCAAGATCGGGCGGCCATTTGCCTTTTTGATGCCGGATGCGCGGCTGAAGGCGATGCTAAAGATGGCACCCCAGAGCATTCCTCCGGTCAGTCGCAATGACGATCCGCAGGTGTTTGCACCGCAGTCTGCGCGTAAGAAACGTGTGGCGCTGATGACGGGGTGCGCTCAGAAAGCGCTGAATACGGATATCAACGACGCTACGATCCGCCTGTTGCGACGCTTGGGCTGCGAGGTGGTGATCGCCGAGGGCGCAGGGTGTTGCGGGGCGCTGACGCATCATATGGGCCGCGAGAGCGAGGCCCACTCTGCGGCGGCCAAGAACATTCGCGCTTGGGTGTCAGAGATGGATGGCGACGGATTGGACGCAATCGTGATCAACACCAGCGGATGCGGCACGACGGTCAAAGACTACGGCCATATGTTCCGAAATGATCCTCTGGGTGCTGATGCCGCGCGCGTGTCCGGCATCGCCATGGATATCTCTGAACTGCTGATGCAGCTGGACCTGCCCGAAGGCGCGGATCAGAAACTGACCGTTGGCTATCACGCGGCCTGTTCGTTGCAGCACGGGCAAAAGGTAAAAACCTTCCCCAAGGATCTGCTGAAACGGGCGGGTTTCAAGGTGGCAGAGCCAGCTGACAGCCATCTGTGTTGCGGCAGTGCGGGAACGTATAATCTGATGCAACCCGAGATTTCCGCTCAGCTGAAAGAGCGCAAGGTGCGGACGCTAGAGGCCATCCAGCCCGACATTATCGCGGCTGGGAATATCGGGTGTATGGTGCAGATCGGCTCGGGTATTTCGGTGCCGGTGGTGCACACGGTCGAGCTGTTGGATTGGGCGACGGGTGGTCCTGTGCCGCCTGCGCTGAATGGTCAGGCCCGCCGCAATGACGGGGTGCCAATCCTGCGCTAAAAACGCCGTAATTTCGCCAAATCCCCACGCTATCACCAGACCCTGAGGAATTATCAGAGGTTCAAATGGCACGAGCGATTCTGGCGATATTGGCATTTTGTGTGACGGTGACCGGGGCCTGGGCTCAGGATGCTCCGCTGCGTCGACTAAGCACCATGAATGATAGCCGCGGATGGGAGGCCGTCGGGCGGCTGGAACTGGGCGGATCGGGCTTTTGCACCGGATCGTTGATCGCGCCGAACCTGGTACTGACCGCAGCGCATTGCCTGTTCGATCCGGACACGCAACAACGCATTGATTTCGGCAAGATCGAGTTTTTGGCCGGGTTGCGCGACGGCCGCGCCGAGGCCTATCGCCGTGTGCGGCGCGTGGTGATCCATCCGTCCTATCGATTTGACGACCAGGTGACCGCCAACCGGGTGCGCAATGACCTGGCGATACTGGAGCTGTTGCGGCCTGTTCAATCCGCCTCGGTCACGCCCTTTGAAACCGGCGGGGGGCTGCAACGGGGCGACAGCGTCGGCGTCGTCAGCTATGCACAAGAGCGGGCCAAGGCGCCCTCTTACCAAGAAGCCTGTGGTGTGATGCATCGGCAAAAGGGCGTTTTGGTCCTTAGTTGCGATGTGAATTTTGGATCGTCCGGTGCGCCGGTGTTCCGCGTGGAAAATGGCAAGGCGCAGATCGTCTCGATCATTTCGGCCAAGGCGCAGCTGGAAGGCACCAAAGTAGCGCTGGGTGCGCAGTTGGACGGAGCCGTCGAGCTGTTGAAAACCCAGCTGTCCAGCGATGTTGGGGTCACGCAGGATTTCATGCCGCGCATCCGTGGCGCCGTTTCGGTGACCAGCCGCATTCAGACGACCCGCAGCGTTGGCGGAGCCAAATTCGTCAAACCGTGACAGGCTCTTGAAACCTCTGATCAGCACCACCAGATGAAATGAACGGGGACGCCGAAGATCGGGTCCCTGAACTCCCTGCCTGTCCATTTCGGAAGGCGACATATTGGTATTGCTCAAGAGAGGATCACCCCATGCGTAGCTTTGACCTTGCCCCCCTGCACCGTGCCACCGTTGGCTTTGACCAACTTGCTGACATGATGGACCGTGTGTTCACCAATGACGTGGCGCAGCCCAGCTATCCCCCTTATAACATTGAGAAAACAGACGAGAACGCCTATCGAATTTCGATCGCAGCGGCCGGATTTTCTGCGGATGATCTGTCTGTCGAGGTGAAGGAAAATGCGTTGATCGTCGCAGCCCGCAAAGCGGATGAACCCGATGTGCGCACCTATCTGCATCGTGGAATCGCCACCCGCGCGTTCGAGCGTCGGTTCACCCTTGCCGACCACGTGAAAGTCACCGGCGCGGCCCATGCGGACGGTATGCTGCATATCGACCTGGTGCGCGAAATGCCCGAGGCGCTGAAACCTCGTCAGATCGAGATTGCTACTGGTGCTTCCGCCCAAAAGGACGTTGTGGACGCCAAAGCGGTGAACTAATCCCCGCGAAAATCTGATTATGTGGCCCGTCTTGCCCTGCGCAAGGCGGGCTTTTTCGTGCTGATCACGAATTATGTCAGCTATATTGACTTAGTTTCCAGACTCGGGGATGTTGCGCAACAAAGTTGCAGGAGTCGGTTATGAACTTGTCAGATATTTTCGCCAGTCGTATTCAGGGGATGAAGGCCTCGGAAATCCGCGAGCTGCTGAAGCTGCTGGATCAGCCTGATATCATCTCGTTTGCGGGTGGTATTCCCGATCCGGTGCTATTCCCTGTTCAGGCGTTTCAAGACGCCATGGCCAACGCCCTGTCGAACGGCAATCACGCCGCCAGCCTGCAATACTCCACCTCCGAGGGGCATCCGCCTCTGCGCGATTGGATTGCCGGGGAAATGGCGCGGCTGGGCGTGCCGTGCAGCGCCGATAATATCCTGATCACCAGCGGGTCGCAGCAGGCGCTGGACTATCTGGGCAAGCTGTTCCTGTCGCCGGGGGATACGGCCTTGGTCGGGTGGCCCACCTATCTGGGCGCGCTTGGGGCGTTCAATGCCTATGAGCCGCGGTTTGACCGGTTGCAGCCTGGCGGAAACCGCTCGGCCCAGGATTTCGTTCAGGCGGCCGCGCCGGGACGTGTGAAGTTCGCCTATCTGTCGGTGGACTTCGCGAACCCCACCGGGGTGACCCTGACCCGGCCCGAGCGGGAAAACGTGTTGGATATGGCCGCCGCCATGGACTGCGCGGTGATCGAGGACGCGGCCTATCAATCGTTGCGCTATGACGGGGCGGCGATCCCGCCGATCCTTGCGTTGGAATGCGCGCGCACGGGCGATATCGACGCTTGCCGGACGATCTATTGCGGCTCGTTTTCCAAGACCCTGTCGCCGGGGCTGCGGATTGGTTGGGTTTGCGCGGCCAAGCCGGTGATTGATCAGATGGTCCTGCTGAAACAGGCCGGGGATCTGCATACGCCGACGCTGAACCAGATCGCAATTGCACAGGTCGCGAATGGTGATTTCGAAGGACATCTAGAGCGCATCCGGGCCTCGTACCGGGCACGTCGCGACCGGATGCTGGCTGCGTTAGAGCAGCACATGCCCAAGGGAGTCGAATGGACCCGACCCGAGGGCGGCATGTTCGTCTGGCTGACCCTGCCCAAGGGGATGGACGGCGCGCAGCTGCTGGCGGATGCGCTGAAGTCCGAGAAAGTGGCGTTTGTGCCGGGAGGGGCGTTCTTTGCGGATGGATCGGGGCAAAACTCGCTGCGTCTGAACTTCTCCAGCCCCTCGCAGCAGCAGATCGACGAAGGCATTGCCCGATTGGGGCGGGTTCTGACGGGCGCGCTGCGGGCATAGAAAAACCGCGCGACCCGGTGGGGACGCGCGGCTGATTTTCGTGAAAGACTGCGCTTAGAACGCAGCGCCGACCTTACCGATCGAGAAGAACATGGTCTCGCCCGAGTGGTCATCAACGCCGTCATTGTCGGTGGACACGAAGGCAGTGCCGTCTTCCATGATCGCCAGACCTTCGACCTTGTCCAGCACGTAGCCGCCGGTCGATTTCAGGTCGGGCAGCAGGTCGCGGACCAGCTCTTTGGAGACCACCGGCAGATCGCCACCCAGCGGGGCAGGAACCATTTCGGCGGCGGGGATGCGGTAGACCTTTTTGGTCACGGCGCGGTGGTCATGCTGGTTGTCACGCTCGATGACATAGACATGATCGCCATGGGCGGTGATTTCCGACAGGCCAACCCAACCGGTGGCAGGCGCAGCCTTTTCGTACAGAACAGCGCCCCATTCCTTGGTCTTCAGGTTATAGGCAACCAGTTTGACGTGGTTCTTGGGATCGTCCTTCCATTCACGCTGAACGGCCATCCACAGGGTGTCACCGATCTTGGTGATGCCTTCGAAACCAAAGCGTTTTTCAACGGCGGCCAGCTCGGCGGGGATGCCGATTTCACCCTTCAGGTTCTTGATCTTGCCCTTGGCATTCACGTGGTAGATCGCATGAGGGATCAGACGCTCGGTGCGGCCTTCGGATGCGACGTAGAAGCCGCCCTTACCGTCCAGAGTGATGCCTTCCAGATCAAGCTTCTGAGCCGGGCCAGAGGTGCGCTCGATGCGGATGACGTCAACGATGGTGGCAGGTTTGGTCTTGGTGTCGATCTTGAAGATCGAAGGCTGGAAGCCGTAGAAGCTGTCGTTCACCGCCCAGACGATCCCGTCCTTGTCGGCAACCATGCCCGAGATGGCACCCCAACCGATCAGCTCATCCATACCTTTGCTGGTCAGATGCGGATAGGCGGCGGGCGCGTCCTGCATTTCGAACAGCATGACGTGGGCGCGAGCGCCTTTGTCTTCGATCAGGTCTTTTTCATTGGCCGAGATCAGCAGGTTACGGCTGGGGATCACGGCATAGCCTTCGGGGCCAACGCCCGAGGGCAGCAGCTGTTTCAGCACCGGCGCGGCGGGGTTGGTGACGTCATAGACACCGACGACCGAGGCACGCTCGGCACCCACGAACACATAAGGCGTGTCGCCGAACACGCCAAAGGTGACCGACTCGGGCTCAACGCCTTTGCTGTCCGAGCGTTTGTCCGGATAGTGGCCGATCTGGATGATCGCTTTTTCAAAGTCGGTGCCGTTTTCGTAAACAACGGTGCCGTCCTTGTTGAAGATGGTCCAGCCGCGCGAGCCGCCCTCGTAGTCACCTTCGTTAGCGGTGGCGAACATGTCATCGCTGATCCAGGTCACGGCGTCAGGCTCGCGCAGGCGGCCTTTTTGCGACTCGGTAAAGATCAGGGCACCGCGTTCGTCGGTGGCGTCGATGCCTTCCAGATCCACGCTGCCAGCCGAGAAGTGGTTCAGCACTTCGCCGTCTTTCGACACGATGGCCAGGTGGTTGTTTTCCTGCATGGTCACGACGATCTCGCCCAGGGCGTTGATCGAAACGTATTCAGGCTCGGGGTCGGACCCGGCAACGTCGGCCAGACCGGTCAGGTCCGCAAAACGCAGGGTGTCACAGGCCAGAGCGCCGTCTTTCAGGTCAACCAGCGCCAGGGTGCCAGCGGGCATCTGCGGGATGATGCCGTCGTTCAGGTCTTCGTCACGCTCGTTTTCGATGGCGATAGCGATGAACGAGCCATCGGGGGCCTTGGCAACACTGTCGGGCTGACCGCCCAGATCACAAGCGCCGGTTTCGGTCTTGCTGGCCACATCAACCGAGATCACCTTGCCCGAAGGAGCCACATAGCTTTCCGAGGTGTTCACGCCGACAAAAGCGGTGTTGCCCAGCACGGCCACCGAGGTCGGCTCGCCGCCGACATCCATGTTGCCCAGCGGCTTGGGACTTGCGGCGTCGGTGATGTCGACAAAGCCGATCGCTTCTAGCGGGCTGTCGGTATAAACCAGCGTCTGGCCATCGGCGGTCACGTCGATGATCTCGGGGCTGCTTTCGCGCTTGGTGTCCTCGCCCGCGGCCATGTTCGACACGACGGGGAAAGAGGCGATGCGGTTAAAATTCATGTCGGCGTGAGCCAGGCCTGCGCTAAGCGCAATGGCCGACGACACACCCAGAAGGCGAGTGATCATATCGATGTCCTTTGGTGACAAGAGCGTCCAAAGTGCCAATGCCCACTGTCGTTAACGCTTATGTGACGTTTCTGATGCAATTTTGTAAATCGGAGGGAATGGGCAAATTTGCCCGCTACTGGTGTTTCTGGTGCTGGATTTTTAGGAGTTTTTTGTGGACCTGCAAAACCTTGAACATATGCGCCAAAGTTTTCCGGTGATGTTTCAGCACAAAGGGGAGATCACGCGTAAATTTTATCAGGACCTGTTTCGGGACGCCCCAGAAACGCGCGAAATGTTCGGGGATAACATGGGGACGCAACGCGAGATGCTGGCAACGGTTCTGACGACACTGGCCAAGGCGAGTTTCAAGCCAGAGACGGTGCAGGATATCTTGTACCGGCTGGCGCGCAGTCATGCCGGGTTGGGCTTAACCGCACAGCAATTCGAGGCTGGTGAGGCGGCGCTGCACAACGCGATCACATCAACGATGACAGGCAAAGTTCCGGTCGAAGTTTTGACAGCCTGGCAAACAGCCGTTCGGCGGGTAATCGAAGCGATGCGAAACCCGCCAGAGGGCTAATTTAGGGGTCAGACCGACATACAGATGTATTTCATCTCCAGATAATCTTCGATTCCGTGGTGGCTGCCTTCGCGGCCAAGACCAGATTGTTTGACACCGCCAAAGGGCGCGACTTCGGTCGAGATCAGGCCGGTATTCACGCCAACGATGCCATATTCCAATGCCTCGGCCACCTTGTAGACCCGGCTCAGGTCGTTGGCATAGAAATACGACGCCAGACCAAAGATCGTGTCATTGGCCATTTGGATTACGTGATCCTCGTCCTTGAATTTGAACAGAGGGGCCAGCGGACCAAAGGTTTCTTCGGTCGCGACGGCCATGTCCTGGGTCGCCCCAGTGACAATGGTCGGCGGCAAGAAAAACCCCGGACCCTGCACCGGGTCTCCGCCACCCAGGATGACCTCGGCCCCTTTCGAGGTCGCGTCGGCCACGTGTTCCTGCACTTTGGCAATCGCGTCCGAGGTGATGAGCGGGCCCAAATCGGTGCCGTCTTTCAGGCCATCGCCAACCGTCATCTTGGCCACGGCGTCTGTCAGTTTGGCGGCGAAGGCGTCATAGACACCCTCTTGCACGTAGATGCGGTTGGCGCAGACGCAGGTTTGGCCATTGTTGCGGAATTTACACATGATCGCGCCTTCGACGGCGGCGTCCAGATCTGCGTCATCGAATACGATGAAAGGCGCGTTGCCACCCAGCTCCATCGAGCATTTCATCACCTGATCGGCGGCTTGGCGCAGCAGAATACGGCCCACCTCGGTCGAGCCTGTAAAGGTGATTTTGCGCACGATGGGGTTCTCGCAGAATTCCTTGCCGATCTCGGATGACCGAGACGAGGTCACGACTGTGAAAACGCCCTTGGGGATGCCCGCGCGTTCCGCCAACACAGCCAAAACGATGGCAGAAAGCGGAGTTTCAGCGGCGGGTCGCGCAACAAAGGCACACCCTGCCGCCAGTGCCGGCCCGGCCTTGCGTGTGATCATCGCATTGGGGAAGTTCCACGGCGTGATCGAGGCGGCAACACCAATGGGCTGCTTAATCACAGTGATGCGTTTGTCGCGCTGATGGCCGGGGATGGTCTCGCCATAAATGCGCTTGGCCTCTTCACCAAAAAATTCGATGAAGCTGGCGCCATAGGCAATCTCGCCCCTCGCTTCGGCCAGGGGTTTGCCCTGTTCAGCAGTCAGGATGGTGCCCAGATCGTCTTGGTTTTCCATCATCAGCGTGAACCAGCGGCGCATCACAGCGGCACGCTCTTTGCCGGTCCAGCTGGCCCACTCTTTCTGGGCTTTTTCCGCCGCGGCGATGGCATCAGAGACCTGAGCGCGGGTCAGATCAGCGACATTGGCGATCACGTCCCCACGCGCTGGGTTGGTGACGGCAAACGTCGCGCCGCCTTCTCCGTCTATCCACGCGCCGCCGGCATAGGATTGCTCGGTCAGAAGGCTGGGATCGTTCAGCAGCGATCGCAGATCGGTTTTCGTATCCAGCATTGGGTCCCCTTCCTTTTCCTCTGGCACAGGCAAATCACTTGCCGTTAAGCTTGTCCAGAGAGTGATTGAATTAAACTTAACAAGTTAAGCAAAATGAAGCAAGACAATTTGGACCACGCTTATGCCAACGCGGCGCATATCCCCGATGCGGACAGCTTTGGTCCGCGCTGGGTGGCCCAAGCCGCCGGGTTTCGCGAAGGCATGACCGAGCAGGGCCTGGCCCAGCTGGATTTGCCTTATGGCGACACGCCTCGTCAGCGATTCGATTTGTACCAGCCCGAGGGTGCGGCCAAAGGGTTGCTGGTGTTCGTGCATGGCGGCTATTGGGTGCGAACGGACAAATCAGTTTGGTCTGCCTTTGCCGCCGGAGCCGTCAGCGCTGGCTGGGCGGTAGCGATGCCGTCTTATGATTTGTGTCCTAGTGTCGGGATTGCGGATATCACACGGCAGATCGCGCATATGATCCCGGTTGCAGCTGATATGGTGGCGGGCCCGATTGTGTTGGCCGGTCATTCTGCGGGCGGCCATCTGGTGGCGCGGATGTGCGTGCCGGGCGTGTTGCCGGACACCGTTGCGCGGCGGATCGAGCGGGTGATGCCGATCTCTCCGGTCGCGGATTTACGGCCGTTGATGCAGACCTCGATGAATCAAGAGTTCAAGCTGGATCTGGCAGCGGCCGAGGCGGAAAGCCCGGTTCTGATGCAACCTCTGCCGCATATCGACATTTCTGTCTGGGTCGGCGCCGAGGAACGCCCAGTATTTCTGGAACAAGCGACCGCCCTTGCCGAAGCCTGGGAAACCGAGTGCGTTATTGTTCCGGGAACCCATCATTTTGACGTGATTGAGGGGTTGAGGCAGGACGGCAGCCGGATGCTGAGCCGCTTGCTCTTGGATGGTTGACCGGGGAGTCGACATCGCTGACAGCTCATATGTCCCCATGGCTGCCAGCGATGTCTGAAACAGCGTCCGTGAGTGTGGCTGGTCCATTCATGTTGTTTCAAGAAGTGTCACACAAAGCGCGCGGCCCGGTAAACCAACCCTGTGCAAAAGAACAGGTTTTGCCGCGTCATCCGTGCGTTTCCGCCCATGTCGGATGAGTGTCATTGAGTGCTGCGCGTGCATGGAAAACGGCACGGGCGATGGCGCGGGCCATTACGGTGGCGGCAGCGTGGCCCAGATACAGCGTGTCAGCGGGGACAAAGCCCAGCGGCACCGCTCCGGTCGCTGCGGCAAAGATCAGGTCTCCGTCCATGGGGGTATGGGACGGGAACAGGCCGCGGGCGAAACCATCATGTGCAGCGGTGGCCATGCGCGTGCATTGCGCCTGGCTTAGTTGGGCATCAGTGGCCACGATCCCGATCGTGGTGTTGGCATGCGCGGCCAGTTTCGTTGCGGGAATATGCGTGTCGGGATAGGTCTGGGCGACACCTTGAGCGCCGAATTCTCCGTGGATCTCGAACGGGGCGGACCAGAACTCGGGGCCGTCCCCAACGGTTGCCGAGCCTAGGGCGTTCACCGCGACCAGCGCCCCCACGGTATGCCCTGATGGTAGAATGATCGAAGCCGAACCCAGCCCGCCTTTGAAATTCGCGGTGGTTGCGCCGGTGCCAGCGCCCGTGCTGCCAAGCTCAAACGACCTGCCCGCATTTGCCAGTGCCTGAGCGCCGAGCGCCTTATAGGGGTTCTCGGGCCAGTTTTTATCGCCGCCATTTATCAGATCAAACAGGATCGCACCGGGCACGATGGGGACCAGCTGGTCGCCCACGGCGAACCCGCGCCCTTGCGCCCGCAAGGCATCTGCCACCCCCGAGGGCGCGTCCAACCCAAAGGCAGACCCGCCAGATAGCACCAGCGCGTCGACCTGCTCGACCGTTTTGTCCGGGGCCAGCAGATCGGTTTCGCGCGTGCCAGGCGCGCCGCCCATCACGTGCACTCCGGCGGTAAAGGGCGCGTCGCCAACCAGCACGCTGACCCCGGTTTTTACATGGTCATCCTGCGCATTGCCGACACGCAGCCCCGCAACATCAGTGATCAGATTGCGGGCGCCGGGTTTAGGGGAGCTGGTCATGAGGGCAGAAATCCTTGGGTTGCGATGCAAAACATCTTGCCAGATCGCGTGGATTGGGCAAGGTCAGGGATAAGGCAAGGCGATGGCGTCGCCACATGACACTGCGTCATGGCCCTTGATCCGTCCTGAACGCCGGGACCTTTCTTTCACTAGGAGGGTCGAATGACTTCACGTCCTGACATGTACCGTTTCCACAATGGCCAAAAGGCCAAACTGCAATTCGCTGATGCCGAATACGCTGCCCGCCTGTCTGGGCTGCGCATGATCATGGCCGAGGCGGGGGTTGACGCCGTCGTGTTCACCTCGATGCATTCCATCGCGTATTACAGCGGGTTCCTGTATTGCGCCTTTGGTCGGCCCTATGGGCTGGTGGTAACAGCAACCCAGAATGTCACCATCAGCGCCGGGATCGACGCGGGCCAGCCGTGGCGGCGTTGCTATGGCGATAATATCACCTACACAGATTGGCAGCGGGACAACTATTGGCGTGCCGTGCGTTCGGTCAGTGGCGCGGGAGTTGTCGTTGGCTATGAGGGCGATCACCTGACCATGGTGCAACGCGCCAAACTAGAGGCGTTCCTGACTCCGTCGAAGCTGGTGGATATCCACGAAGCGACTATGCGCCAGCGGATGCATAAATCCGTGGCCGAGATCGCCCTGATCCGTGAAGGCGCGCGGGTGGCCGATGTCGGTGGCTATGCCATTCGCGATGCCGTTAAGGTGGGCGCGCGCGAGATTGACGTGGCCATGGCGGGGCGGGACGCGATGGAGCTTGAGATCGCGCGCAGCTTTCCCGACGCTGAATACCGCGATACATGGGTGTGGTTCCAGTCGGGGATCAATACCGATGGTGCTCATAACCCCGTGACTGGGCGGATGCTGGAACGCGGCGATATCCTGAGCCTGAACACTTTTCCGATGATCAGCGGCTATTACACAGCGCTGGAACGCACGATGTTCGTCGAGAAAGTCGACCCGGCCAGCCTAAAGATCTGGGAGGCCAACGTGGCCGCGCATGAATATGGCATGAGCCTGCTGAAACCCGGAGCCACATGCTCTGAAGTGACTCACAAGATCAACGCCTTCTTCGAAGAGCGCGACTTGCTGCAATACCGGACCTTTGGGTATGGCCATTCGTTCGGGGTGCTGTCGCATTATTATGGCCGCGAGGCTGGCCTGGAGCTGCGCGAAGATATCGATACCGTTCTGGAGCCGGGAATGGTGATCAGCATGGAGCCGATGCTGACCCTTGCCGACGGGCAACCCGGTGCAGGTGGGTATCGCGAGCATGATATTTTGGTCATCACCGAAACCGGGAACGAAAACATCACTGGCTATCCCTATGGGCCAGAATTCAACGTGGTGGGCTGATGTGACCCCGGCGCCTGTTAAGGGCGTCGGATTTGGGTATTTTTGCCAAGAAGAAACAGCAGGTACGCGCTAACTGACGACCCTTGGTTCTTTTATAGATGCAGTGAATTTGCTGGGTTTCCCCTTTCATTTGTTGCGTGGTTTTGCGACTATTTCGGCGAAATTTTGGATGCCGGGGGATGTAAATTGGGTTCACATTCCCCATATGAGTGCAAAGAATTCTTATAGGGAGACTGCTATGGCCAATTTTGAGGCTCAGGTGATGGAATCGCAAAAACAGGTCGCCGAGGCGCAGGCAAAGATCGCTGAATTGACCGGGCGGATCGACAGTGCACGCGAGAAAATCAAGTCGGGCGACGATGCCATGATCGACATCGAAAATGCGACTTTGGACGATGTGCATGCCCATACCGAGGTGATGAACTCGAACATTGCTGAGCTGATCATGGGTCTGGATGACGTTACCGCCGCGTTCTCTAAGGATTTTGACGAGATGCGCACGAAAACCGGCTGGGAAAGCTTTGTCGGGATTTTCAGTCGGGGTAAGTCGGAATCTTTGCGGCAAGAGCGTTTGCGCACTGCCAATATTGACGACAAATTGCAGGACCTGATCGGTAAATCTGATGTGATCACCAATCTGCTCGAGGCTCAGTTGACCACGTTGAACGAACAAAAGGCCAAGGTGGAAACCAACCTGACCGAAACGCTGGACGAGCGGGAGTTCACGGTTCAGGACCTGGAAAACGTCCGCGCTGAGATTCTGGCGATGGACCCCAATATCATTGCGTTGGAGGGTAAAATCAGTGTCACCACCGATGCCGCCGAACGCACCAAGCTGGAGACAGAACTGGCCGAGCTGAACAAGCAGTATAACGCTCTGGTGCAGGACGAGCAGGTCAAGCTGGCGAAATCTCAGACGCTGGAGCGCTATATCGAAAAGGGTAAAACCTGGGTCGACAGCCTTCAGAACCAGGCCGCCACGCAGATGGTGCTGATCAATAAATTGCAGACAGATACCAAGCAGCGGGTCGTGCTGTATGATGCGCTGACCAAGTCGTTGAAGACGGCTCAGCAGCAGGACGTGGCGCACCGGATCAATGAGATTGGCGTGCAAACGGACAAAGAGGCGCAGGCCGCGATGGCCGCGATCGGCACGGCGACCAACCAGCGCATGGCCGACATGATGGAAAAACACGAGGAGCACATGGTGTTCGCGCGTGACGTTTTGGAAGCCAAGGCCAAGGCGGATGAGCGTTTCGCGCGCCGATTCCAGGCGATTGTCGAGAAGCACGACAAGAACCTGTATGGGGCGTGATGTTTGAGAGGCTTTTCGGCGCCAACCGCAATAGGCCAGTACGCATCAGGTCTGTCAAAGAGCTGTCGACTAATTTCAAGCCGCGATGGCTGAAAATAAGGATTGCCCTTGCGTTGACCGCTTTTGCCTTGGCGGCTGTAGGCGTTCTTGCGGGGCTGGCGGGCTGGAACTTGTTTTTCTCTATCGCCATTTACAGTGTTGTTGCTTGCGTGATCGCTTTGGCTCTGGTTGCGGTTGTTCCGATTGCATTGGGCTTTCTGGGCTACTGGTTCCCCCCAGCGGTTGTGATCGCGGCACGACTGGATAGATGGCTGGAGCGCGATTTGGATTGGAGTTGACGTGAACAAGGAAGATCAAAAGCCGGTGGAGCTTGACAGCGATCACGCCGCGCTGATGGAGACCCGTGCCAGCCGCCGGTATTTTGCCAAGTTCCGCGCCATCACTCAGCATGTTAGCGGGGTAATCGCGCAGATGCATGCTCAGGGAAAGATGAGCGCGAACGAGGCGGATATCCTGACCCGTTACCTGGTCGAAATCGGCTATAGTTTCCGCGCGCTCAGCATGAAATATCTGCTGGTCGGTCGGGACACCGGGCAGTTCTTTGGCTCTTTGTCCATCGACACGGTGGACAGCGGGTTCCCCGCGTTCAACGAGCTGTTGGTGATGGCAAATGACGCGATGCAGGCGCAGCGGCACCTTGAGGGCATGCCCTCGGTCGAAGAGCTGAAAAAGCAGATGGTCGAGAAGATCGTGGGCGATCGCGAGATCCCCACCAAGCTGCAATTTGCGCTGTCTCAGCGGCTGTATTACGAGGAGCTGGCCAAGGGGCACCTGTTCTGGGCACGCAATGATCCGCGGGTCATTTGGCAATCGGGGGTCGAGGATCGGCGCCGTTATCTGGTGCATTGGGCGGTCTATGATAGCCAACTGAACCTGCCTGTGATCTATGTGATGGACCTGGAGGATACCGGCCGTGAGGCCTTGCCCAAGGACGAACGCCGCTGGCCCGAGGTGCAGGCGCATCTGATGGGGCAATCCCTGGGCGGTCTGAAACTGGTGACCATCGCCAAGGGCTTTGACGAGCAGTTCAATGATCTGCATCCCAAACGCCTGCGGCGCATTCATCTGGGGCCGATGTATTCGCAGTCTTACACCCGGCAATCCGGCCCCCTGCGCGAGGTTCTGGCCGAGGCCGGCAGCCCCGAAGGGCAGGATTGGGCGCTGGCCTGGACCATGGAAGAACTGGAAAGCGAACGCGTCACCGAAGAGCGTGTTGGCTGGTTCAGTACAGCAGAACGCGAAATCTTTGCGCTGGACCCCTTTGGGGGGCGTGGTGTCGACACCGGAGCCACTCGGACAGAGCGCAGCATCATTATGCCCGAACGCCCCTATCAGGTGCTGGCGGAAAAGAACCCTCCGGGGTTTGCCAGTGTGCGCAAATATGTTGTGAGCGCCGCTGGCCGGGTTCTGAGCATTTGAGCGGGGCCTTCGGCGAGAGTATTTTTAGAGCAAAGAATGGGTGGGGTGCATTTGAGGCCCGTTGCCTGATCTAAGTGCCGATGAGGAGAATTTACGGATGAGTTTGACCAGTGATCTGATGGAGCTGCGCGAAGAGGAAATTCAGGCGCATTACGAGGCGGCACTGAGCCTGTTGGAAGGGTTCGACCATACGCCTCGGATCGGTCAGGCGCGGCAGGTTTCGGCGCAGCCCGAACGCTCGCCGGGGATCGCGCGGACGCGGCGGTTTCGGTCGACCACACCAGGGATGGTGACGCGATCCACGCAGCGACCCGAGGGTGTGCGGTTGTTGGAGCGGGTTGAGGCGGCGGATGGTGGGGATGCGCTGATTTCGCCTTTGCAGGCGACGGTGATGAACAGTTTGCGCCGTGGTCTGGCGATTGCGCTGGCCATGGGGCAGAGCTTCTCCGAACGTACCGGGTTGGATGGGTTGAAGCGCGCGAATTTGCAGGGGTCTTTGTCAGGCGCGCAGCAGCAGGATTTTGGTGAGTTACTGGCCGCCGAGGCGCTGGTGGTGATGCATGTTTTCGCCAATGCCACAGCCTATCTGCTGGCGCCACATCAGGGCGAGATTACGGTCGAGGTTGGCCAGCCTGAAGAGGTGCTGACGGATAACGCTCAGCTAGGTTTGCATGGTGTGCTGTGGGAGCTGGATCAGGACATCGCCGCCCATGCCAGTGACGAACCGCATCTGATCGCTACCATCGCCGCCTTTGCCGAACAGCTGATGGAGCGTGTCGCCTTGCGTGCGCAAGAGGCTCCGCGTCTGGACCCGTTCCACAATGCCAGCTGGCGGATTGAGGCGGACGATCTGACCATCCAGGGCTTTAGCGCCGCGCGCAAAGCGGCGGGCAGCACGCTGACCATGCAGTTCAAAAAACCGCATCAGGTGGTCGGCAACCATATCGCCAAATATCAGGCGATGCGGCTGTCCAAGATGCTGATGGCCTATGATTTTGACCGCAAACTGAACCCCTTTGCCGAACTGGGCGGGTTCATCTTTACCTTTATGGGCGATGGCGCGCCGGGCACCGGGAAAACCACTCTGATCCAGATGATGGCGGGGATGGTGAATGAATACTGCCAGATCGCGGGCTACCCGTTCCGCTATCAGAATTTCGGCATCGACAATATCGACAGCTATCAGGGGAAATCCGGCCAGAACGCCAAGGCATTCATCAACAATGTGCTAGACCCCGGTGTGATCGGCTTTGGCACGATTGATGACATCGACCAGATCGCGGGCAAGCGCGGGGATCGTCAGTCCTCGGCTGGGCAGCAAGAGGTGACAGCGGTGTTCATGGAGGCCTTTGCCGGGGCCAACACCGTCGTGCGGGGGAACTGCACCTTCGGGATGTTCTCGAACTACCCCGAGAACGTGGATGACGCGCTGCGCCAGCGGGCCGGGGCGCGGTTTCTGGTGGACGGGCCGCAAACGCGCGAGGATTACATCGACATTCTGGCGCTGCTGATGGGCAAGAAACACGACATCCCGCTGGGCGATCATGATCTGTACGCGGCGCAGGAAATCAAACGGGCCGTTGCGCGGTCCTTCGAGGCGCACGCCCGCCCGCAAGAGGCCGGGTTGCTGGAGGTCTTTGACCGCGTCCATGGTCAGATCGGCGGGCTGGACACAATCACCAAGCTGGGCACCTATCTGAAGGCGATCCAGCAGGCAGACGAACGATTTACCGGCCGCGCGATCAAGAACATCACCGACGCGGTCAAAGTCCGCGCGATGGACTTTGAGCTGCCGGATGAATGGATGGAGCAGCCCGACCTGTTTCTGTTCCAGCCCTATGAACGCAAACTGGCCATGATCGAGGACCTGCGCAAACCCATCACGATCGACATGGTGATCCAGGAGATTAACCGCTACGCGGATTCAGAATTCCGCTATGCCGACAAATCCGACGAGGTCGCCATCGACACTATGGTCCGCGATTTCGCCCGCACAGAAGAGGCCAAACGCCGGTATCTGGAGGGGAAGGGGTGATGCTGTTTGTCCACCACAGAGGGCCGCGCCTGACCGCGGGTGGGTGCGAAGCGCCCGCCCATGGGGGCGGTCGGGCGCTGCCCGGCAATGCCGGGCGCAAGCTTGGATGCGTTGTGCGACTCCAAACGGCGAGGTGTTTTCCATGCTCATGTTGATTTACGCCGGTAGCTACGTAATTTTGAACACGTTTTTTGGCCTGATATTCTTGGCATGGTTCATAAACCGTGACTACGAAAAACACCCCGAAGCCGACTACGGTGGCTCGAATTTCTGGGGAGCAGCTTTAGCCTTCTCTTGTTGCATGTTGATTGTCTTCGTGGCTCTTGGCAGAGGTGCGGAGTTTAATGGGTATGAAATAGGCCCAATGACCCGGCTGTGGATGACCGCGTTTGGGCTGCCTTTTGCCCTTGTCCCGCTTTTAGTATTTGGGCCGGTTTGGAATCGTGTGAATGCAAAAAAGCGCCTTCGGGAGAATACTGAATGATGGGTAAGGAGCCCCGCGCATGAAACGCCTCATTGAAAAAGGCCTGATGTTTGGCAACCTGATCCATGTGTCCTCGCCTGCGTTGGTCGAGCGGTACAATCGTGCGCTGGGCCATTTGACGGGCAAACAGACCGGGCTGACCGATTTCCACATCGATATCAGTGGCTATTCCCCCGAGGTTGGCGACGAGTTGGGGGACATGCAATACCTCAACCAGGGGGGCTGTAACCGGCAGTTCATCCTGCTCAGCACGGCGCAAAAAACGGCGCCTTTGCTGAATGCGACCTTCTCGATGTCGCGCGGGATTTTGCGCCAGTTCATCACCGAAAACGAGGCGCAGCTATTCGCGCTGACCACGCAGGACGCGGTGGCCGGAGAGCTGCTGAACTCGGTCTACTCTGTCTCTGATCCGGCGCGCCTGCTGGACATCCGCAAGATCGAGATCGAGGCTGATACCACCGCTGGCACTGTGCGCGACGCCGAAAAGCTGGGCCAGATGGTGGACCGATTTATGGGCGAAGAAGACGCCTGGTTCGACGATATTCTGATCGCGGACATGATCAACCTGGCGCAGAAAACCGGGGATGTGACGCGTAACCCTGTGCGGCTGAAGCAGATGGAATTCCGGCAGGAGAACTTTTGGACGGCGCATTTTGGCGGGGCCTATCTGTTCCGTGACGTGGACCATCCCGGCGTGATTGTGCGGGACAAAAACGCGATGCAAGGTCTACCGATGCAGAACGTCTTGGGCTTTGATGACCGCAACCGGATCGCGCAATTTCTGGATCGTAACGGCTTGGTTGAACCGATCGTTAAGGCGCGGGGCATTGATGCGGGCGCGATCTTGCGGCAGAAAATGGATTTCATCGTGGTGGACGTCGCGCAGGATCGCGGGATTGATCTGACAGGGGCCACGCGGCGGGAAATTCGCGCCCTGGCGCGGGCCCATGCAGATGCCTTGCCGCCTGAATTCCACGGGCTGCAATCTTTGGTGCGCTGGGCCGAGGACGAGGGGGCCTGGCCTCGTATCAGCAGCGATCACCCCGCGTATTTCTATACGCTGCGTGCTGCGGATCACCCTGACAGGGACCTTGTGAATATGTTGCTGGCCGACCTGGCCCCCAAGGATGTGCGCCAGCTGTTTATTTGTCACAAAGAGCTGTTTTACGCCCTGTATGCACGTTGGTCCGAGACCAAGAAATCCTATGTCGCGGATTTCCTGGAACGAGAGTATCAGGCCGACAAGGCCGGTGCGCGCGCGGCGCTTTTCGGGCATGATGCGCCCTTGGTCGAGGACCGGTCCGAGAATTTGATTGATCAGGTTGGCCCGTGGGGCGCGCTGCGGCAGGCCAAGGCCGATCCAAAGAAGAAGACGAAAAAGAAGAAATCTAAGAAGAAAACCAAGGTCAAAGGACCCTGGGGCGGATAACCGGAAAGGAGCACGAACATGCTGGCATTAGGGCGACTGATCGTCATGGGCTTCGTGGTCCTGTCGATCATTTATGTGATCGTAGCGGTTTGGTCGCGACTGACCCGACGGCGCAAACTGATCCGCGCATGGGAGGCCGAGGGACGCCCCGGTGATCGCGATGAATATCTGCGCAAAGGCCTGGAGGAATACGAAGAATCCTTTCGCCCTAAACTGATTCTGTTGGTCTATATCGTGCCGGTTGCGGTGATCGCGCTGATCATCTACCTGACGAATTTTCACTAAGGAGGACCGCGTGATGGTCTATGTCAAATGGGCGTTCTGGATCACCTTCTGGGTGATTACGGCTGCGTTTTTCCACTATACTCTGCCGCAGCATGACATCGTGCGGGTGACGGATACCTATGAAAAACGGATCGATTTCGGCGAAAACTCGATCTTCTGGGCCGCGCCGGATGTGGGCAATGCTGCGACGACGGCGAACCGCGATGTGTTCTTTATCCAGACCCGGATGGCGAATGATAAGGTCATGGTTTATCGCAACGAGGATACCGGCTGGGGCTGGCCGCCTTACTTCAAGTTCGACACCTCGAACCTGCAAGCCGAGGCCGCGGATCTGAAATCCGGGGCGGATGCGCCGCAATGGGTTGCGATCAAGCACTATGGCTGGCGCAACGAATTCATGTCGATTTTTCCCAACGCTGTCGGTGCCCGCGCTGTTGCGGGGCCGGATGTGACGATTATTCCGTGGCTGAACATCATCATTCTGGTGCTATTCGCGGCGCTGTGCTGGGCCATCTGGGTGCGCTGGCGCCGGTTTCGCGCAGCGCGGATCGACCCGGTGATCGAGGATATCGGCGACAGTTTTGATGCGGCGGGCGATAATCTGGCCGAAAAACGGGGCCGTCTGTCACGTTGGCTGGACAGCTGGAAATCAAAAAAATGAACGAAGGCCGGGGATGACCCGGCCTTGCCTATTTCCCGGCGTTGAACAAACGCAGGGCGTCGCGTGCGATTTGGCGTTCTTCGTCCGCTGGGATCACATGCACGGGGATGTCCCCCAAAAAGGACAGGTGCTCCATGATTTGATTGCGTATCGGGGCTGCGTTTTCCCCGATGCCTCCGGTAAAGGCAACGGCATCCACACCGCCCATGGCGACGATCGCGGACCCGGCTTGACGCGCGGCCCAATAGCAATAATGCGCGACCGCAAACCGCGCCTGATCACTGTCCGAGGCCAGAAGTGCGGCCATGTCATTGGTCCCTCCCAGCGCCTTCAACCCGCTCTCCTTGTTCAGCAGGCGGGTCGCTTCGTCAAAGCCATAATCCTCGGCGATGCGCAACACGGCCATGCCGTCCACCTCGCCTGGGCGGGTGCCCATCACCAGCCCGTCCAGCGGAGAATATCCCATGGAATTCGCAACCGAGCACCCATCGACAATCGCGCACAGGCTGGAGCCATTGCCCAGATGCATCGCTAGCAAGCGCCGGGGTAAATCAGGGCGCAGGTTTTCAACCAGACTGGCATAGCTAAGGCCATGAAACCCATAGCGACGAATCCCCTTGGCCCGTTCGCTGGCGGGGATCGCATAGGTGGTCGCCAGCGGCCCGTTGCCTGCATGAAAGGCAGTGTCGAAACTGGCATATTGCGGCAGATCTGGCATCAGCTCGGCAAGGGCGCGGATGGCAGACAGGTTATGCGGATTATGCAACGGAGCCAGTGTGTTAAACTGTTCGATCTGCGTCAGCGTGTCTGCGTTCAGATGTACGGGGTCGGTCAGGTCAGCCCCGCCATGGACGATGCGATGGGCGGCGGCGCTGAGGCCGTTCACTGGATGGCCCTCAGTCTCCAAAGTATCCAGAATCGCTCGGAAACCGGCCTTGTGATCGGGCGCGCTGATGGCCTCGCGACGCGCGCCCAGTTTGATCTGGGCAGCCTCGCCGATCTCGGTGACTTTACCCTCTAGGATCGAGTGCAGGTCATGATCAAACAGCTCGACCTTGATCGAGCTGGAGCCAGCATTGACAACAAGGATCATTCCGCTGCCCCCGCCGCGATCACTCCCAATGCCGCCGAGGCGATACGCGCGGGCGCTGCCTGTGCGCGCGAGGTCAGCAAGATCGGCACCTTGGCGCCCAGAACCAGCCCCGCCGCGCAACAGCCCATGCCCAGAACCATCAGCTTGAACACCGCGTTGGCTGTGGTGATGTTGGGGCTAAGAATGATGTCAGCATCGCCCGAAACGTCCGAGTCGAACCCTTTGACCAGAGCGGCCTTTTTCGACAGGATCAGGTCCATCGCCATGGGGCCGTCGACGGTGCAATGGGGCAGGGCGGTTTTGGCCCAGTCCGCGATTTCACGCGCTTCGACCGAGTTGGGCAGCGACGGGATCGGATCCTCGGTTGCGGACAGAATGCCCGCTTTGGGGTTGGGAATGCCCAACTGATGCGCCAGCCTGACCGCATGACGCAGGCATTCCTTGCGGGTTTCCACATCCGGGTCGACATTCAGCGCGCCATCCGTCATCAGCAATGGCCTGTCCGACCCCGGAGCCGTGACGTGAAAGACGTGTCCGCACCGCGTCCCCGGCGCGCGCAATCCGGCCGAGCTGGGCAGCAACCCTTTCAGGAAGGTCGACGTGTGGACTTGACCCTTCATGATGGCCTGCGCGTCCCCAGAACGGGCCAGTTCAGCGGCCATCGGCGCAGCATCTGCATGAGGCGCGTGCATCAGTGGCAGGCCGGAAATGTCCCACTCGATTTCGTCGGCGACGGCTTTGATCTTATCCGTGTCGCCGATCAGGATGGGGTTGGCGAGCCCGGCCTCAGCCGCCTCGCGGATGCCCGCCAAAGCGTTGACCGAACCTGCATTGACCAGCGCGACATGTGGGGTGGGCAATCCCTGGGCCTGATCCAGCAGCCGCTGTGGCGCTGGCGCAGAAACCTGAGAGATAAAGGGAAATGGATCACGGACGGAAACTTGCATCATGTGTCTTTCGAATAGGGGGCGCGCAGGCAATGGCTATTTGAGTAACGTAACAAACCCGTTGCGCAAGGTCAGGCGTATCGTCGCGGCAGAGCGCGTTTCTAACGTAGTTTGGCGATCGCTTGGGCAATCAGGCTGATACCTTGGGGGATGCGTGCCGATGGGATGGACGAATAGGCGAGGCGATAGAAATTCTGCGGTGGCTCGGCCCCCGAAAAGAAATGCTGCCCCGCCTCGATCAACACACTTTGGTCGCGCAAATCATGGGCCAGCTGCCGGGTATCGACCCCTTCGGGCGCGCGCATCCAGATTGATGAGCCTCCAAAAGTGCCACTGCCCGCGATCTCCATCCCGTAGGTGTGGATCGCGTCCTCCATCACTTGTCGGCGTCCAGCCAGCACCGTGCCCATCTTGCGAATCTGGGCGTCGTAATGCCCCAGCGACAGGAAATAGGCGGCGGTGCGCTGGATATGACCGGGAGGATGGCGCAGCACGCTGGCGCGCAGGGCGCGGGCCTCGCGGATGAACGCCTCAGAGCCGACCAGATAGCCCAGACGCAGCCCGGGAAACAGCGATTTCGAGAAACTACCGATGTAGATCACGCGCCCGTCCTCATCCAGGCTTTTCAGAGCGGGCGAGGGCGCAGACAGGAAGGACATCTCGAATTCATAGTCGTCTTCGATGATCAGCGCGTCCATCTGACGGGCGCGTTTCAGCAGCGCATGCCGTCGGGCGCGCGGCATGGTCGCAGCGGTCGGGCATTGGTGCGATGGCGTGGTGAAAATCACGTCGCAATCGGGCACTTGATCAGGCGGCAGCCCTTGCCCATCCACGTCCACAGGCACCATGTGACATCGTGATTGAGACAGAATATCGGTCTGCGCGGGATAGCTGGGGTTTTCCACAACGGCGACCCGGCGTTGCGTCAACAAGACCTGCGCAGCCAGCCACAGCGCGTTCTGTGCGCCAAGGGTCAAAAGCACCTCAGAAGGACGCGCGACAATTCCGCGACGCGGCAGGGAGTGACGCAGGATATACTCGATCAGTTGCGGGTCATCCTGATCATAGTAATCCTTTGTCAGAGCAGAGAAATCCTTGTGCCCCAATGCCCTCAGCGCACAGGCACGCCAGTTGGTATGGTCGAACAAAGCGGGGTCGGTTTGACCATAGATGAAGGGGTATTTGTAGCGCGTCCAATCTTGTGGCCGGCTCGGGGTCACCCCTGTGGAAAACCGTTGCCCAATGGCGCGCGACCAATCTACGGCATCATCCCGGCGGACGTCTGGCGGGGCAGCAAGGGGTTCGGGCGCTGTGTCGGATACGAAATACCCGGACCGCCCGCGCGAGGTCAGATAATCCGATGCCACAAGCTCGGTATAGGACAAGGTAACGGTGATCCGGCTGACCCCCAAATGATCCGCCAATTTGCGCGACGACGGCAGCTTGTCTCCGCGTGCAAAACGACCGGACAAGATGCCTTGGGTTACCATCTGTTGGATCTGCGCCTGCAAGGTCCCCTGTGCCTGCGGATCCAGGAAGAATGTGTCGACTGAAATGGCCATGTCGCAGGATAAACTGGACTTAAGCTCAGCGCAATCTGGTCTGATCGTGACATGGCCCATTGAATGCTGCAAGCTAACCTCCGCAGGAGGATGCGTGATGAAAATTTCAATAATGGGCGCGGGGGCCATTGGCTGCTATTTCGGAGCCAAGCTGGCGTTGGCAGGGCATGAGGTCACTTTGATCGGACGCCCGGCCTTGGTCGAGGCGGTTTCGGCAAACGGATTGATCCTTGAGATGGGCGGCGAGCGTATAACCTGCCCGGCCAAAGCCTCGACTGATGCGAGTATGGTTGCGGGTGCAGAGATGGTGCTGTTCTGCGTGAAATCCGGGGATACGGCGGATGCTGGCGCCCAGGTAGCGCCTTATTTACAAAAGGATACGCTGCTGCTGAGCTTGCAAAACGGTATCTCGAACCCCGAAATACTGGCCGAAGTCACCGGTCATTCTGTCATCGCGGCGGTCGTCTATGTCGCCAGCGAAATGGCTGGCCCCGGCGTTGTGAAACATCAAGGCCGTGGGGATCTGGCCATCGGTGGCGCAGGTGCCGAGAGCGCCGCCAACATCCTTCGACCAGCCGAGATTGGGGTCGAAGTATCTGACGACGTGTTCTCGAAACTGTGGGGGAAATTGCTCGTCAATTGCGCTTATAACGCGCTGTCGGCCATCCCGCGCAAACGCTATGGCGAGTTCGCAGACACACCCGGTGTGATGGATCTGATCGACGATATCATTGCGGAATGCATGACTGTCGCAACTGCCGAAGGGGTGACGATTCCAGCGGAGGCATTGGAGATCGTGCGCAAAGTGGCCGAGTGGATGCCGGATCAGTATTCCTCGACCGCGCAAGACCTGATGCGGGGCCGCCCAACCGAGATCGACTATCTGAACGGAGAGATCGTCAGGCGTGCGGCCAAACACGGAATCGACGTGCCTATTAACCGTACCCTGACCCTGCTGACAAAGCTGGTGGAGCCTGGATAGCGAATTTGCGTTGCATTGCGCGGCCGGTCGATATAACTAAATAACTAGTTTAATCGAATCAAGGGGCGCGATATGGAATGGGAAACCGCTGCTGGGGGCTTTGCCGCCATGGGGTCCGAGGCCCGGTTGCAGGTCTTAAAGACCCTGATCCGTGCGGGTGAACCGGGTCTGACGGTGGGTGAAATCCAAACCCGTACGGGCATCGCTCCATCGACACTGGCGCATCACCTGAAATTCCTGGCTGCCGGTGGCGTGGTTGAACAAGAGCGCCTGGGTCGCAGCACTGTCACCCGCGCCAAATTCGGTGCGCTCGAAGAGTTGGCCAACTTCATCCTCAGCGAATGTTGCGCTGACCTGTGCCGCGAGGCCGCTAACGATGTCTGAAGTTGCACAAACCACCCGACATTCCCTGCGCGAGGCACTCGCTCATTTGAAATCCCCTTGGGCATTGATTGTGGTGATCCTGGCGGTTGTCGCTGTGCTAGATGGCAGCAACCTGACCCCCGTGATCATCTTCGCGGCCAAGGCGTTGGCCCATACTGCGCAATATATCCTCTTCGCGGTGCTGCTGTTGGCATATCTCAAGGCCACCGGGGCCGAGGTCATGGTCGCCCGCGCCTTTGAGGGGCGCGAAACCCGCATGATCCTGCTGGCTGCGCTATTCGGTGGCCTTGCCCCGTTCTGTTCATGCGAGGTCATCCCTTTCATCGCGGGCCTTCTGGCCTTGGGCGCGCCTCTTTCGGCGGTCATGGCGTTCTGGCTCAGCTCACCGCTGATTGACCCGCCAACGCTGCTGATTACTGCGGGGGCTTTGGGCTGGGAATTCGCTATCGGCAAAGCCATTTTCGCCGTCGCCCTGGGCCTGTTCGGTGGCTTCGCGATCAAAGCAATGATGCGCCAAGGCGCCTTTGCAAACCCTTTGAAACAGCAACAAACCAGCGGGTGTTGCGGCGGCGGAGGCCCGGAGCTGGACGACAAACCCCAGTGGAAATTCTGGCAAGAGCCCGCCCGCGTCAGCACCTTCGCCAAGGAGCTTCGCACCAACGGTCTGTTCCTGTTGAAATGGCTGGCTTTCGCCTATGTGCTCGAGGCGTTGTTGATCACCTATGTCCCCGCTGATCTGATCGCTCAGGTCGTGGGCGGTACTGGCCTCTTGCCGATCATCACCGCAGCCTTTGTCGGCATGCCCGCCTATCTGAACTCCTACGTGGCCCCGCCGCTCTTGGCTGGGTTAATGGATCAGGGCATGAGCGCAGGTGCCGCGATGTCTTTCATGATCGCAGGGGCGGTCAGTTCCGTTCCAGCAATGGCGGCAGTCTGGTCGCTGGTCAAACCGCGCGTCTTTGCGGCCTATCTGGGGCTTGGTATAGCCGGGGCGATCATCGCGGGCGCTCTGTTTCAGCTGGTGTGAGGGCTGCTGCATGGGCTTGGGAATGCGTCTATAGCGCAGTGAATTTTGCATGGCGCACCAGCTGGGCGCTGAGGCCCAGAGTCCGAAGGCCGGGGTAAAACCGAGTGCACTTGCGGGGTCTCAAAACCCGCGTGCCGGTTGGGCTCGATAGCAAAGAAAAACGCCCCCTCATCCTTAACAGATTGGGGGGGCGTTTCGCGGTCGCTCAAATGTCTTGAAGTGAAGGCCACGTTTCCCTTTTAGTGGGGGTGCACTCAGCCAAACACCTTGGTCAGGGCCTTGTCGACAGTGTCGCTGATCAGGTCCACGTCCTCGGGGGTGATGATCAGCGCGGGCGAGAAATACAGCCCGTTATTCCGCTCTGGCATGGACCGGTTGGCCGCACCGATGATCACACCATTCGCACCGCATTCAGCGACGACGGCGGCGATATCCGCTTCGGCCACGGGTTCCTTGGTGTCGCGATCCTTTACCAGTTCCAGTCCCTGGAACAGGCCCTTGCCGCGGACGTCACCGATGATTTCGTGTTTTTCCTTCAGTGCCAGGAAGTTGGCCATCAGGCGTTCGCCCATCTTGGCGCAGTTTTCCAGCAGGCCCTCATCCTCGATGATCTTCATGTTCTCCAGAGCAGCGGCGGGGCCCGCCGTGCAGCCCCCGAAGGTTGAGATATCACGGAAATGGTCCAGCTTGTCCGAGGGATCGGACTTGAACATGTCGAACACCTCTTCGGTGGTCACGCAGATGGCGATCGCGGCATAGCCGCTGGCGACACCCTTGGCCATGGTCACGAAATCGGGCTTGATGCCGTAATGCTGATAGCCGAACCAATGCGTGCCGGTCCGACCGATGCCGCAGACGACCTCGTCAATATGCAGCAGGACGTCGTATTTCTTGCAGATATCTTGCACGCGGTCCCAGTAGCCTTCGGGCGGAGTGATCACCCCGCCGCCGGCAGTCACAGGTTCCAGGCACAGGCCACCCACGGTTTCGGGGCCTTCGCGCAGGATGACATCCTCGATCAGATTGGCGGCGGCGATGCCGAAGTCGCGGCCGGACAGATGGCCCAGACCCAGCTCTTCTTTACGGTATTCCATGCAATGGGGCACGCGGATAAAACCAGGCGCGAAGGGGCCGTACTGCATGCTGCGTTCGTCCTGACCGCCCGCCGACATCGTGGCCAGAGTGCCACCGTGGTAGTCGCGGTCGCGATACAGGATCTTGGTTTTCTTGCCGCCGTATTTCTTGTGCGCGATCTGGCGGATCATCTTGAACGCCTTCTCGTTCGCCTCGGAGCCCGAGTTGGTATAGTAAACGCGGCTCATGCCCGGCATTTTCTCGATCAGCTTTTCGGCGAATTTCGAACCGGGGATCGAGCCTGCGGACTGCGCGAAATAGCACAGTTTCATGATCTGATCGCGCACCGCGTCGGCGATCTGCGCGCGACCATAGCCCACATTCACGGTCCACACCCCGCCGGATACGGCGTCCAGGTATTCTTTGCCGTTCTGGTCCCACACGCGCATGCCTTTGCCCTCGATGATGATGCGCGGGTCTGCGGTTTCAAACGGTTTGTGCTGGGTCAGGTGGTGCCAGACATGGGCGCGATCTGCGTCCACAACGGCCTGAATATCGTTATCAAGGGTGCCATCCATCATGGTCGCCTCCAACTGTTGGTCTGTTCAGATTTTACGCCAATGCGGGCGCGTTCACTAAGTCCATTACACACCTCTCGTTGGCAAAAAAATAGGTCCAGATGGGTGCTTTGATAGATCCAGATACAGGGGCGCCGTGGGATTTCCCAAAGAATCGGCTGGTTTTGCCCAAACAGCGGTGCGAATTCAGAGCAAGGATGCCCCATTTTTCAGCGATGCATGGCGCGGCCAACCTGAATCAGGGGTTGCGGTTTTGGCCAAGCTTGGCAGTCTCAGTAGACCAAAGATTGCGCCGACAGGAGGCCCCATGACTGGCACGATGACCGACAAAGAGCTGCTGGTTCAGATGTTTGACGCGGCCATTCAGGCTGCGGACCCCAAGGCCGCGCTTGCTGCCCACCTGCCGGCAAAGCCCAACGGTCGGGTCGTCGTGATCGGTGCAGGTAAAGGCGCGGCGCAGCTGGCCCGCGCCTTCGAAGAACTATGGGACGGGCCTGTCGAAGGCGTCGTCGCAACGCGCTATGGATACGCATGTGATTGCCCGTCATTGCGCGTACTCGAGGCCGCTCATCCCGTGCCCGACGCGGCTGGATTGGCAGCTTCGAAGGCCTTATTTGATGCGGTGAGCGGGCTGACAGCCGACGATTTGGTCGTAGCTTTGGTCTGCGGCGGTGGCTCGGCTTTGTTGGCGGCGCCTGCGACCGGGTTGGGTCTGGCGGATGAGATCGCATTGAACGAGGCATTGCTGTCCAGTGGTGCTCCGATCGGAGCGATGAACGCCGTGCGCAAGCAAATCAGCGGCATCAAGGGCGGTCGATTGGCGGCAGCGGCGCATCCCGCGCGCGTGGTCAGCCTGATCGTGTCGGACGTGCCTGGGGATGATCCCGCCCAGGTTGCCTCGGGGCCGACGGTGCCTGACGCTGTGGGACGGGCCGAGGCTTTGGCCGCAGTGCGGGACTATGGCATCACTTTGCCGCCGAAAATCGTCGCATTCTTGGACAGCGCGCCCGAAGACGCGCCCAACCCGGATGACCCTCGGTTCGCGAATAACGAGGTGCACGTGATCGCATCAGCCGCGAAATCGTTGGAGGCCGCAGCCACGCTGGCCGAATCCAAAGGGATTAGCACGGCGATCCTGTCCGACGCCATCGAAGGCGAGGCCCGAGAGGTCGCCAAGGTCCACGCTGCAATCGCGCGCGAGGTGGCTGGCAAGGGGCGCCCATTTGCGCCGCCCGTTGTGCTGCTCTCTGGTGGGGAAACGACGGTCACTTTGCGCGGCAAGGGCAAGGGCGGGCGCAACAGCGAATTCCTGCTGTCGTTGGCGTTGGAGCTTGAGGGGATCGCAAATCTGACGGCTTTGGCTGCGGACACAGACGGTATTGACGGGTCCGAGGATAACGCGGGCGCCTTTGCGGACGGTCAGACCGCAGCGGCTATGCGCCGTGCTGGCGTTGATCCGGCTGCGGCTTTGGCCAGGAATGACGCTTATACTGCGTTTCAAGCTGTGGAGGCGTTGTTTGAGCCGGGTCCTACGGGAACAAACGTCAATGACTTTCGAGCGATTCTGATCCGATAACTTGCTGAAGTTATTCCGTATTCAGCAAAATCACCTCGACCCGTCGATTAGCCTCGCGGCCCTCGCGGGTCTGGTTGGGCGCTATCGGAGAGAGATAGCCCATCCCCTCGGCCTCAAGCTGTGAACGCGGGACGTCATGGGCCGAGACCAGACGCTCCAGCACCGCAGCAGCTCGGCGTTTGGACAGGGCAACGTTTTTGTCCAGCGCACCCACGGCATCAGTGTGGCCGACCAACGCCACCCGTCGCGCGGGATCGGCCAGCAGGTATCCGGCCAACGCATCCAGTGTGCCAAATGGGCCTGCCCCCAAAGCCGCTGACCCCGTTTCAAAGGTCAGGTCGTGTAAGACGGCGCGGCCAAACTGCGTCAGCGTTTCGGTAAGCGGGCCAGCGGGGGCATTCAGCACCGTCTGAGCAACGGTTTCAACCACGACCGGGGAGTCCAGCTCCGTTTTGGCGACAGCGGGCGTCACCCGGATCATCTGCACAAATCCCGCATTGTCCGAGCGGCTGACGAGCAAGCTCAGGTGGTCATCGCCGCCTTTGCTGGCAGACAGGAACCGGAAATCGGTCAGGTCAACATGCATGTCGGGGGCTGGCAGAACCTCGGCCGAAAACCGGAAATCAAAACCACCGCATTCCGTGCCACCGCATTCGAACAGAAGGGTGTACCCATCGGCCTGCAATTGCTCGCGCAGCGGAGAGAACAGTTGCAACGAGGTCAGGCCCTGGCTGACCACCTGCCAGGTTTTGCGGGTAACCGCGCCTTCCAGCATTTCGCCGGGCAGCTCTCCGTTGGCAAAGGGCCCCGTCGGCAGAACATAGTTGTCCGCCGCGCTGACATGATCCGCCATGGGTCTGGACGACTCGGGCAAAACCAATGTCAGCGCATGCGAGGCCCCTGCCGGGACGGCCACGATTGTGGCCAGTAGGACGGCAAGGCGCAGGATCAACGGAACTGAGCGTGGTACTCGTCGTTGGGACGCATATCCAAGGCCGAGGCCACGCGGTTGGTCATGTTGTAGAACGCAGCGGTATTGGCGATGTCCCAGATATCGCGGTCAGTCCAGCCCGCATCGCGCAGGGCCTGGCGGTCGGTCTCTTCGATTGTGGCGCTGGCTTTGGTCATCTGCACTGAGAAATCCAACATAACGCGTTGTTTTTCCGTCAGTTTAGCCACGCGGTAGTTCATCACCAGCGCTTCGCCCAGCATCGGATCACCCGACAATTGACGCACTGCGGCGCCGTGCGCGGTCAGGCAATAGAAACATTTGTTTTCCGAGGACACAGCGACCGCGATCATCTCGCGCTCGAGCTTTGTCAGGCCGCTGTTGCCCAGCATCAGGTCGTTATAAAGCGCGGAAAAGGCTTCTAATTTGTCGATGTCAAACGCGTGTGCGCGCAGGACGTTGGGGACCATGCCCAGCTTTTCCTGACAGATCGCGAAATACTTGGCGGTCGCTTCTGGCAAGGGATCAACTTGCGGCAGATCCAGCGCAATGGGTCGTTTGGTATCGCTCATATTAGGTATCCTCATATTTCTTTCTGTAATGGTACTGGCCAACAAGACTCATGCCCAAGTCAGAATATAAACCATTCGCGGCGGTATTGTCTTGTGTACATACCACTGAAAGAAATGACGTTCCGTTATCTCGCGCCCAGAACGCTGCCAAACGCATGAACCACCGGGCCATGCCCTGTTTGCGCTGATGTGGCAGGACATAGATCGCATGCAGCATCGCCGTATCGCCATGGACCCCGACAAAAGCGGTTCCGGCAGGCGAATCCTTTAGTCGGCCCAGCAAAGCGGCCTTGGGGTGGGGCGCGCGTTTCATCACGTCGATCCGACCGGGGCCAATGCCGCCCCCCGCCCACATGTCGATCTGGATGGCCAGCGGTTCCCAGACGTGAAAGGCGGTAACGGGGGGGGGGAATTCAGTGGCCAGATCATCGGCCTTGGCAACCCAAAGGTTCACCGGGTCCACTATTTGATAGCCGTTCTGTTCTAGCAGCGAGTCCAGCGCCTCGTCGCCCTTGCGGATTTGGAACAAAAGAGGCTGGTTCAGCGCCTGCATGGCCTCTTCGGCCAGGGGCAGATCATCGGCTGTGACAGGCCCCGTCGCGATGGTGGCAGACACGCGCTGTCCGCCGCCCAACCCTTCGCGGATCAGCCATGGTCCCACGGCACGGGTCGAGGCCGCAGGCCAGGTGGCGTCAATCACATCATAAAGCTTTGTGTCGTCGGGCAGGGTCATGCAAACAGCTCCGAAAGGCGGGTCATCGCGGCATCAACCTGGGTGCCATCATGCCCGCGTATCACAATGTTCGATCCATAGATGCCATTGTGAACAAAGGGATACGAGCCAATGGACAGATCCGGGTAGGACTCGGCCAGATCGGATAGAGGGCCAGCGATTTCGCCCTCGCCCCTCTCGATCCGCATGGATTGCGACAGCAAGGGCTCACCACCAGACAGGGTAGGCAGCACGCTGGCAACCATGGTTTCAAACACCGCAGGAACGCCAGCCATCACATGGACGTTTTCAATGGTAAATCCCGGCGCGGTCGAGACCGGATTGTCGATCAGCGTGGCGCCGTCAGGAATACGGGCCATGCGCAGGCGCGCTTCGTTCAGCTCGGCCCCGGTGCGGGCGTAATGCGCGGCCAGCAGGGCACGGGCATCGTCACGAATGCTGATCGGAGTCTCGAAGGCCTGGGCAACACATTCGGCAGTGATGTCATCATGAGTCGGCCCGATCCCACCCGAGGTGAACACGTGATCATAGCTGGCGGATAGCGCCCTGACCGCACCAATGATTGCCTCGGCATCGTCGGACACAACCCGCGCCTCGGCCAGATCAATCCCAGCGCGGGTCAGTTCCTTGGCCAGATAGTGCATGTTGCTGTCGCGGGTGCGACCAGACAGGATTTCATCCCCGATCACCAGCATGGCTGCCTTTGGATTGGTCATGATATCCTCCGTCGTCTTGCGAAAATTCCCCCATCGGTATAGGCGCTGGATATGCGCTTTCCTACCCCTCTTGTGCCCGCCACGCTGATCAAACGATATAAGCGGTTTCTGGCCGATTGCCGGCTGGAGGATGGGCGGGAAATCACCGCTCATTGTGCCAATCCTGGGTCGATGATGGGGCTGGCTGAACCCGGCACGCGCATCTGGCTGGAGCCCAATGACGACCCCAAGAAAAAGCTGAAATTCGGTTGGCGGTTGGTTGAACACGCGAATGGGCATTTCACCGGCGTCGACACCTCGGTTCCCAATCGTGCGCTGAAAATCGCGTTGCAGGATCATAAGGTGCCGGGGCTAAGCGGCTATGACGCTGTCCGCGCCGAGGTAAAATACGGCGAGAAGAGCCGGATTGATTTCCTGCTGACCGGCTCGGGGCCGGATACCTATGTCGAGGTGAAATCCGTCACTTTGTCGCGCCAGCCCGGCCTGGCCGAGTTTCCCGACAGTGTGACCGTGCGTGGAACCAAGCACCTGGGCGAATTGTCCGCCATGGTCGCGCAGGGACATCGCGCGATGATGCTGTATCTGGTGCAACGCACGGATGCCGACCGGTTCGCGCTGGCTGCTGATATTGACCCCACCTATGCCCGCGCCTTTGATCAGGCACGCGCGGCGGGTGTCGAGGTGCTGATCGTCGGCACCCGGATCTCACCCGAAGGGATCGAACTCGACGCTCCTGTTCCTATGGTAACTTAGCCGCACTGGCCCTTGCCCGTAATTCGCGCTAGAACCAGAAAAACTCAATTCCGCTACGGAGAAGACCCTTGCAAAACAAGCATAACGGCCGCGTAACCCGCGAAGGGATCCGCATCCACGAGGCCGCAGATTTCGCCGGTATGCACAAAGCTGGCCGTGTTGCTGCCGAAATTCTGGACGAAATCGCCGAACATGTTTTTCCGGGGCAGACGACCGCTCAGATTGACAAGATCATTGAGGAGAAGGTGACCGAAAAGGGCACGACCTCGGCCACGATTGGGTACAAGGGCTACAAACACGCCAGCTGCATCAGCATTAACCACGTTGTCTGTCACGGCATCCCCGGCGAAAAGAAGTTGAAGGATGGCGACATCCTGAACATCGACGTCACGGTGATCGCGGATGGCTGGTTCGGTGACACGTCGCGCATGTATGTGGCCGGCAAACTCAGCCGCAAATCCGAACGCCTTATCCAAATCACCCACGATGCCCTGTTCAAAGGGATCGAAATGGTCAAACCCGGCAACACGTTCGGAGACATCGGCCACGCCATCCAATCCTATGTCGAAGCGCACCGCATGAGCGTTGTGCGGGATTTCTGCGGGCATGGGCTGGGCACGGTGTTCCACGCGCCGCCGAATGTGCTGCACTATGGTCGTCCCGGAACAGGACCAGTGCTGGAAGAGGGCATGTTCTTTACCATCGAACCCATGGTGAACCTAGGACGCCCCGAAACCAAGGTCTTGTCCGATGACTGGACTGCCGTGACCCGCGACAAATCCCTGAGCGCTCAGTTTGAACATTCAATCGGGGTGACCGCCGATGGTTTCGATATCTTCACGCTGTCGCCCGCTGGAACGTTCCACCCCACTTATGGCGCGTGACCCGATTGTGCGCGCTACCGCGCGCGCTTTATGTCTCGTCATCGGCCTGTGGCCTCTTCCTCGGGATTGGCGCTGCCGCTCCAAGCGGGTCTTGATGCAGCTTGCGTCCTTCTTCTTTTCCCAAATATCCCCGGGGTGAGGGCGTAGCCCGAGGGGGCAGCGCCCCCTTTTTACTTTGATCCTGTCGGCTTTCACGGAATTCCTGGCTTTGTCGGGCGCTATCGGTTGCGCAACGAGGTATAGGCATATAAGCGCGAAGCGAACGCGCGGGTTGGTCTGTTTGGCCAAGTCGGGTTTGATGACAGATGATTTAAGAGGTGCGGCACCAGTGTTTGCTGGCGCTGGCATCCTTTTGACGGAGGCCAGTTAGCCGATGATTTCTCTTTCTTCCTATGGCCGGGAATGGACCCGGAACGTGAAGGGCGACTTGCTCTCGGGCCTGGTTGTGGCCCTGGCGCTGATCCCCGAGGCGATCGCGTTCTCGATCATCGCGGGCGTGGATCCCAAGGTGGGGCTCTATGCGTCATTCTCGATTGCGGTGATTACGGCGATTGTGGGCGGGCGTCCGGGGATGATCTCGGCGGCGACGGCGGCGACGGCTGTTTTAATGGTGACGCTGGTCAAGGATCATGGGTTGCAATACCTGCTGGCCGCGACGATTTTGGCGGGTGTTTTGCAGGTCGCTGCGGGGATTTTGCGGCTGGGCTATGTGATGCGATTCGTGTCGCGCTCGGTCATGACCGGCTTCGTGAATGCTTTGGCGATCCTGATTTTCATGGCGCAGTTGCCAGAGTTGATTGGAGTGCCGTGGCTGACCTATGTGATGGTCGCGGCCGGTTTGGCGATCATCTATCTGTTCCCGCTGCTGACCAAGGCCATACCGTCGCCCTTGGTTTGTATCGTTTTGCTGACGGCGGTTTCGCTGTCGATGGGGCTGGATCTGCGGACGGTGGGTGACATGGGCGATCTGCCCGACACGCTGCCGATCTTCTTGTTGCCTGATATTCCGCTGACCTTTGAGACGCTGATGATCATCCTGCCCTACTCGGCCGCCGTGGCCGCTGTGGGTCTGCTGGAAAGTCTGATGACACAGAACCTGGTGGACGAGCTGACGGATACGACGTCCAGCAAAAATCAGGAATGTGTGGGCCAGGGCGTGGCTAACTTCTTTACCGGGTTTATCGGCGGTATGGCGGGTTGTGCCATGATCGGCCAGTCGATGATCAACGTAAAATCCGGCGGGCGCGGGCGTTTGTCGACCTTTGTTGCCGGCGCTGTGCTGCTGATCCTTGTGGTTTTCCTGGGCGATCTGGTGGCGCGTATTCCGATGGCCGCGCTGGTGGCGATCATGATCATGGTCTCGGTCGGGACGTTCAGCTGGTCGTCGCTGAAATCGCTGCGGGATCACCCGCCCAGCAGCTCGATCGTGATGGTGGCAACTGTCGTCTTCGTGGTGTTCACTCATAACCTGGCGATCGGTGTTCTGGTGGGCGTGCTGCTGTCAGGAATCTTCTTTGCGTGGAAGATTGCTCAGCTGTTCGGTGTCCGATCCGAGCTGTCCGAGGATGGCCGTGAACGGCGTTATATCGTCGAAGGGCAGCTGTTCTTTGCCTCGTCCGAGGATTTCATGAAGGCCTTTGATTTCCGTGAAGTGCTGGAGAAAGTCGTCATCGACGTCAGCCGCGCCCATATCTGGGACATTTCTTCGATTGCAGCGCTGGACTTGGCTGTGCTCAAGTTCCGCCGGGAAGGGGCCGAGGTTGAAATCATCGGCATGAACGAAGCGTCCGAAACCATCGTTGACCGCCTGGCTGAACATGACAAGCCCGGCGCGATGGACAAGCTGCTGGCACATTAAAGGAGAGCAGGACCATGACAGGTAAGATCATCGCATTGGTGGATGGCTCCGCCTATTCGGAATCGGTGTGCCATCACGTGGCCTGGATTGCGGGCCGCACCAGCGCCCCCGTTGAACTGTTCCACATACTGGGCCGGCGCGACGGCAATACGGGCGACCTAAGCGGCAACCTGCGCCTCGGCGCACGGACCAAGATCATGGGAGAGTTGGCCGAGCTGGACGCTCAACGCGCCAAGCTGGCTCAGGCTCAGGGACGTGCCATTCTGGAGGACGCCAAAGAGATCATCGAGGGCGACGGGTTGGCCGAAGTGGCCTTGCGCCTACGCCACGGCGACATGGTGGACACTGTGACTGAGCAGGAAGAGGGTGCCTCGCTGGTTGTGATCGGAAAACGCGGTGAGGCTGCGGATTTCGCCAAGATGCATTTGGGATCCAACCTTGAGCGCGTGGCGCGGGCGACCAAGTCACCTGTGTTCGTCGCCAACCGCGCCTTCAAAGAGATCGAGACCGTGCTGATCGCCTATGACGGCGGTGTTTCAGCGATGAAGGCCGTAGATTACGTGGCGCGCGATCCGCTGTTTGCCGGGCTGGCCTGCACGCTGGTCACCGTGGGTAAACCGAGCGAAGCCGTACAGCGCGGTCTGGATGATGCCCGCGCGACCTTGTCAGCCGGTGGGCATGAGGCCCAGATCAAGATCGTTGAGGGTGCGCCCGAGACCGCCTTGGGCGAGCTGGTGGATGCCGAGGGTTATGACCTGTTGGTGATGGGGGCCTATGGGCATTCGCGCATCCGCTCGATGATCATTGGGTCGACAACGACGCAGATGATCCGGACCTGCAAAGTGCCCGTGGTTTTGGTGAAGTAAGGAGGGGCGCTGCCCCTCTGCGCCTTTGGCGCATTCACCCCGGGATATTTGGGAAAAGAAGAAGCGGATCAGGCCTGGAGCAGGGTGATCGTGGTATCGCCATAACGGCGCGCGTCGAGGTGGGTCAGCGCGGGCGGTGGTGTGATGGCGGTGTTTTCCTCCCAGACGATCAGCGCTTCGGGGGCGACCCAGCCCATGTCGAGCGCTGTTTGGATGGCGCGCTCGCCCAGGGATTTACCATAGGGCGGGTCGAGGAAGATCAGGTTGTGGGGCGCGTCGGGGTTTGGTGGTAATTTTCGGGCGTCGCGGCGGACGACCTTGGTTTGCGGTTTTGCCTCGCAGATCTGGATGTTTTCGCGCAAGAGAGCGTGTGATTTGCGCCCGTCATCGACGAAGGTGACATGGGTGGCGCCGCGTGACAGAGCCTCGAGCCCGAGTGCGCCCGTACCGGCGAAGAGATCCAGAACACGGGCGTCGGTGATAGGGTTGCCAAAGCGACCGCCCCCAAGCATGTTGAACAGGCTTTCGCGGGTGCGGTCGGTGGTTGGGCGCAGATGCGCTCCTGGGTCGCCTTTGCCAACGGCGGCCAGGGCGCGGCCCTTAAAGGCTCCGGCGACGATCCTCATGCTGTTGCTCTCATTTCATCAGTGATTTCAGGTCGGTTTCCGGGTTGGCCACAGCCGCAGCATCGGGGGATTTCCCGCTGTCGATCAGACGTTTACCGATCATATAGGCGCGCGGGTCATTGGCGGCGTCCACGGCCAGCAGAGTATCGCCTTGATAGTACCAGAAAGAGATCGCGCCGGGTTTGTCGCCGGAGCGCGTGATGACACGGTCATAGCCGGTGTTGAGCCCTGCGATCTGCAATTTGATGTTGTACTGATCCGACCAGAACCATGGTTTAGGGACGTAAGTTTTGGCCGCGCCCATGATGTTTTCAGCGACGCATTCGGATTGGTCGATCGCATTGGGCACGGATTCCAGGCGGATCCGATTGCCGCGATAGGGGAACGATGCGCAGTCGCCTGCGGCCCAGATTGACGGATCACTGGTGCGGCCTTGCGCGTCGGTTTTGATGCCGTTTTCGATGTCCAGCCCGGCGGCTTCGGCCAGCTGAGTGGCGGGCGTGATGCCAACCCCGACGATCACAAAATCCACATCCAATTCCGCGCCATCGGTCAGGCGCGCACCCGAGACGCTCCCCTCGCCCAGAAGGGTGTCGAGGCCCACGCCTTCGCGAATGTCCACGCCGTGACCCTGGTGAAGATCGCGGAAATAGGTGCTGGTTTCGGGCGAGGCGACGCGTTGCAGGATACGGTCAGCCATTTCGACCAGCGTAACGTTTAACCCCTTGGAGGCAGCGACGGCCGCAGCCTCGAGCCCGATATATCCGCCGCCGACGATCAGCACTTTGGCACCTTCGCTAAACTTGGGGGCCATGGCATCAACGTCATCCAGTCCGCGCACGACAAAGACGCCGTCCAAAGCGCCTCCGATCTTGGCGGGCAGGCGATTGGGGATCGAGCCGGTGGTCAGGATCAGCGCGTCATAGGGGATCTGCTGCCCGCCCGCGTTGACCACTTTGCCGACGCGGTCGATTGCGTCGACACGGGTGTTCAGCGTCATCGTGATATCGCTCTCGGCATAGAAGCTGGCGGGGCGCAGATACAGCCGTTCAACGTCCATTTCGCCCAGCAAATATTTCTTGGACAAAGGCGGGCGCTGGTACGGAGGCGCGCTTTCCTCGCCGATCAGGGTGATGGTGCCCTCGAACCCTGATTTACGAAGTTGAGCGACAGCCGCAGAACCTGCCTGACCTGCGCCGACGACCACGATGTTTTTCATTCTTTCCTCCCCTGGAGAAACCGCTGGTTTCCTTTGGGACGCAGCCTATATCCTTGCAAACGGAAAACGCAACGAAGGACGGAGGAAGAACATGGGAATTTCACTGGGTGAACCCCTGCCAGAGGCAAATTTTCTGCTTATGACGGATGAGGGGCCGCAAACCGTGGCGCTGAGCGAAAAGCTAAGGGGCCGGAAAGTCGTGATTTTTGCGGTGCCGGGGGCATTTTCTACGACGTGCCATGTCGCGCATATGCCCAGTTTCATCCGCACCAAGGATGCCTTTGCGCAAAAGGGCGTGGACGAGATTATCTGCGTGGCGGTGAATGATCCCTTTGTGATGAAGATGTGGGCCGAGGCGACCGGCGCTGACAAAGCCGGGATCACTTGCCTGGCGGATGCGGATGGCGCGTTTGCCAGGGCCATCGGACAGGATTTCGATGCTGCGGTGGTGGGCTTCTTTGGCCGCTCGAAACGCTATGCGATGTATGTCGAAGATGGTGTGGTGAAGGTTTTCCAGCCCGAAACCACGCGCGGCTGCGAAACGTCTAGCGGCGAAGCTTTGTTGGCGGAAATCTGACCGGTTCAGATTGGAGGGCGTCACCTGCGGAGGGCGCTTTTGAGTATTTGAAGAGCAAAGAAGGGGCCGGACCGGAAAAGGTGCGCCCCCTTTTGACTTAGTTGGACTGATTGATGAGGGTCTGAGTCGGGAACGGAATGTCGATTCCGGCCTTATCCAGAGCCTCTTTGACGGCGCGCTTCATGTCGGCCTGGAAGGCAAAGAAATCGCTTGAATCCACCCAGACGCGTACCAGGAAATCGACCGAGAAGTCGCCCAGATTGTTGACCTGAATAAAGGGCGCGGGATCGGTTTTGGCGCGTGGATCGGCCATGATCGTGTCGCGGATCACGGTTTCGGCTTGTTTCAGGTCAGCGCCATAGCCCACTCCGAACACCCATTCTGCGCGGCGGGTCGGGTAGATCGAGAAGTTGGTGATCGTGTTGCCCCAAACCTGGGCGTTGGGGATGATGACCTGAACATTGGCGGCGCTGGCCAGCTCGGTATAGTTTAGCGAGATGGATTTGACGGTGCCCAGCTCTCCGTTGATTTGCACGAAATCGCCCAGTTTGATTGGGCGGAAGACGATGATCATCACGCCGGCTGCAACGTTGGACAGGGTACCTTGCAGGGCCAGGCCGATGGCCAGGCCGGCGGCACCGATAATCGCCACGAACGAGGTTGTCTGAACGCCGAACGTGTTCAGGATGAAAAGCGCTGTGAAGATCAGGACCGCATAGCGGGTGATATTGCCTAAAAAGATGAACAGAGTGTCATCCAGCGCTTCGTATTTCAGGCCCAGCTTGGTGATTCGGCGGCGCGCCCATCCGGCAACCAGAAAGCCCAGGACCAGGATTGCGATGGCGCTTAGCACGCTGCCCATCAGGGTGGTCAGGAATTCAGCCGTCAGCATGTCGCCAAGGGTGATGCCATTGGTGATCTCGATGGCAAGCAAGTCAGAGAAGTTCATTTCGTCAATTGATCCATTTTTCGGGCCAGTTTCACATCCAGAGCGCTAAGCCCGCCGACATCATGTGTTGTCAGCGTGACTGTCACGCGGTTCCAGACGTTGGTCCATTCGGGGTGGTGGTTCCATTTTTCCGCCCACATAGCCGCCCGAGTCATAAAGGCAAAGGCTTCCGTAAAGTCAGAGAACGCGTAGGTCCGGGTGATCGCGTCGCGCCCGTCCAGTTGTTGCCAGCCGGCCTCCAGCAGCGGGTCGAGCATGGTTTTACGTCCGGTATCGCTGAGTTTCTCGGTCATTGGTGGTCCTCCGTCTGGGACTTTTTGAAGGGGCCGTAATCGGTCAGAATTTCGATCTCTTCGGTGACGGCGCGGCGTTCGCCGTCCAGGAATTGTTCCACGGCGCGGGCAAATCCGGCATCCGCGATCCAGTGAAGCGAGTGCGTTTCCACAGGCAGATAGCCACGCGCCAGTTTGTGTTCGCCTTGTGCTCCGGCCTCGACCTTTTGCAGGCGGTGAGTGATGGCATAGTCGATCGCCTGATAATAGCACGCTTCGAAATGCAGGCAGGGGAAATCCTGAACGCAGCCCCAATAGCGGCCAAACAGCGTGTCCTGCCCGACAAAGTTCAGCGCCCCGGCGACGGGGAAGCCGTCCTGTTCAGCCATCACCAACAGGATGTCGTCGCGCATGGTGGCGTGGGCAATCTCGAAAAATTCGCGGGTCAGGTAGGGGGTGCCCCATTTGCGCGCGCCGGTGTCCTGATAGAACTGCCAGAATGCATCCCAATAATGCGCTTTGATGTCATCCCCGGTCAGTTGCCGGATCGTCCCGCCAAAGGCTTGGGCCACGCGGCGTTCCTTGCGGATGGCTTTGCGCTTGCGCGAGGATAGAGCGGCCAGAAAGGCATCGAAATCGGCATAGCCGTCATTCAGCCAGTGAAATTGCTGCCCGGTACGGTGCATCAGGCCCATCTGCCGGCCGGCCAGTGATTCCGCTTCGGTGCAGAAGGTCGCATGCAGCGAGGAAACACCATGTTCGGTTGCCAGTTGCACCGCTCCTTGGATCAGAGCAGACATGCCCGTCATCTCTTGGCCGGGACGTGTCAGGAAACGGGGACCAGTTACCGGGGTAAAGGGGACGGCCAGTTGCAGTTTGGGATAGTACCGCCCGCCCGCGCGTTCGTAGGCATGCGCCCAGGAATGATCGAAAACATATTCGCCCTGGCTGTGGGATTTGGCGTAAAGCGGAGCGCAGGCGATCAACTCATCGCCCTGCTTGGCCGCCAGGTATTGCGGTTGCCAGCCTGTGCCTCGCCCGACCGAGCCGCTATCCTCGAGCGCGGACAGAAACCTGTAGGTGGTGAACGGGTCGGGCGCGCGGCCGTCTCCGGCCCGTGCGCAGGCATCCCATGCGGACGGGTCCACCTGGCTCAGGCTGGAAAGCACCTGAATTTCTATGGTCTCTTCTGCCATCGTGTCCCTTGCGCCCCTTTTGGCAGTATCTGAGCCGATGCCACCCCGGATCAAGCGGGGATCGTTGCGGCATAGCCCTCGAAGGTCACATTTTCCGCGATTTTGCGCGCCTCTGCCTCGGCGCGCGCCGTACGGATGGTCCAGCACAGCACATGCGCCCCCCGTCGTTTCAGCTCCAAGACACGGGCACGTGGCAGGTCTGCGGCCTCGTGGCTGATGAAACTGGCGCCGACGGTGTCATAGTCGGGGATTTCGCGCAGCTTGTCCCGCGTGCGGGTGGGCAGCAGCAACCAATCCTCTTTGGTATAGGCGCTGGTGGTCAGCCCGCGCGGCACTTCGGGCGCGTGGATCTGCATTTGCAGAACCGAGTTGGGGTTAAAGGACATCACAGCCAGATCGCCGGCATACCCCCTCATCGCATCAGCGGTTGCACGTTCGAGGATACCGACATTGGCCCCCATTGCACCATCCTGATCCTTGAGTTCGACCAGTAGCGGGACGCGCCCGCTCACCAGGTCCAGTACCTCGGCGAAGGTGCGGATCGTGTCGGTTCCGCCCGTCAGCGTGATCTGAGCCAATTCAGCGGCGGTTCGCCCCCGGATCGGGCCTTTTTCGCGGGTCAAACGCCCCAGATCATAGTCGTGAAACACCATCGCCTGCCCATCCTTGGACAGTTGCAGGTCAATCTCGATGCCATAGCCCGCGTCGATCGCGGCCTGAATGGCGCTGGTCGAGTTTTCCACCCGGCCAGCGGTGATGTCATGATAGGCGCGATGCGCGATTGGGGCCTTAAGAAACCCCGCGGGCAGCGTGGTCATCTGATCTGGAAAATGGCTTCGATTTCCACGGCCACGCCCAGCGGCAAAGCAGCTGCGGACACGGCCGAGCGCGCATGTCGGCCCTTATCCCCTAATGCCTCGACCAGGAAATCCGAGGCGCCGTTGACCACTTTGGGCTGCTCGACATAGTCGGGGGTCGAGTTCACGAAACCTACCAGTTTCACCACGCGGACCAGTCGATCCATGTCACCGTCACAGGCGGCCTTGAGCTGCGCCAACAGGCTGATCGCACAGGTTTTTGCGGCGGCAGCGCCGTCCTCGGTCATCAGGTCGTCACCCAGCTTGCCGGTGATGAACCCATCTGCGTCCGCGGACACCTGACCGGACACATAGACCATGTCGCCGACGATCACATAAGGCACGTAGTTCGCCGCCGGGGCGGGGGCGTCGGGCAGGGTAACGCCCAGCTCGGCCAGGCGGGTTTCGATGGTTCCGGTCATGTCCGTATCCTTGCATTTGGGTTCGAGCGCAGGCTAGCGCGCCCCCCGCCGAATGCAAGGCACCTATTCGCGGAACGCCTTGGTGAAATAGTCCGTCAGAGGCTTCACCAGATAGGCCAGCGGTGTGCGGTCCTGCGTGCGGATGAAGGTTTCCACCGGCATGCCCGGCAATAGGGTACTGCTTTTGGGCAGGCGCGACAGTTCGCCCTCGTTTAGGTCGATCTCAACACGATAGAAACTGGCCTGGCTGGCCTCGTCGGTGAAGGCATCCGCAGACACTTGGCCGACCTTGCCGAACAGTTCTGGCGTGGTGCGCTGATCGAATGTAGAGAACCTGAGGGTCACATCCTGGCCAACGAACAGTTGATCCACATGGATCGGAGAGACCTGCGCCGCGATCACCAGCGGGCGGTCTTGCGGGACCAGAAACAGCACTGGATCTGCCGGACGGATCACCGAGCGTGGGGTGTAAAATTGCAACCCGTAGACGATACCTGAGACGGGCGCACGGATGTCCAGACGGTCCAGCCTTTGCAGGATAGCGCGGCGGTTCTCTGCGGATTCAAGTTCGCGATATTCCAGGTCCCGCAGGGTCGTGATGGCGTCTTCGCGGCGGGTTGTGCCTAGTTTAAGTATCTCGATTTCAAGCTCGATGATACGGCCTTCGGATTGCGCGCGCGAGGCCGTCAGTTGGCCAACTTCACCACTTAGACGGGCCCGTTCGCGTTGTAGCGACAACACACGCGATGCCTGCGCTAACCCTTTGTCCAGCAGAGCTTGTTGGCTGGCCAGTTCTTGGTCGATCAGCCCCAGTTGATCGCGCAAAGCCGCGCTTTGGGCATCGATTCCATCAATCTGATTCTGGATCTGCGCACGCCGCTTTTCCAGTTGCTCGATCTCTTTCGCGGTCGAGGCCGCGCGCGCGATCAACAACTGTCGCTGCCCTTCGACTTGTGCGGCGATATTTGGGTCTTTGGCGGCAATTTCCAGCAGCAAAGGATCGAATTCCGCACGGTCACGTCCATCGCGTTCGGCCTCAAGCCGACCGCGGCGGGCCATCAGCTCGAACAGCTGGCCTTCGACGATTTTCAGTTCGGATTCCAAGTTCGACGGATCCAGCCGGATTAACATCTGGTCAGCGTCGACAAAATCGCTCTCATCCACCAAAATTTCAGAGATAACGCCCCCATCTGGGTGCTGAACGACCTGTCTGTTCCGATCCACCTCGATCTGACCCGAGGCGATGACAGCACCCGAGATGTTGGTGAAGGCCGCCCAGGCTCCGAAGATGCCAACCAGCAAAATCAAAGCAAGCAGGCCGATGGTCATTGGGCCAGTCACGGGGAACCGTTTCTTTACATCACCGCTCATTGGACGCTTCCTTTGTTCGGATCGCGTGCGATCTGCTGGTGGTTCTGCACCATCTTTTTCAACACATCATCCTTAGGACCAAAGGCTTTGGCATGGCCGCCCTCCAGCATCAGCAGCAGGTCGCATTCCTGAATTGCGGCGGGGCGGTGGGCCATGATCAGCACCGATTTCCCCTCGGACTTCATGGCGCGTATGGCACTGTTCAGCGCCTGGCTGCCCTCGTTGTCGAGATTCGAGTTCGGCTCGTCCAGCACCAGGATCACCGGGTCGGAATACATCGCGCGCGCCAGGCCAATCCGTTGAATTTGTCCGCCAGAAAGGCGCCCCCCCGAGGCCGTGACACGGGTATCATACCCCTCTGGCATTTGCAGGATCATGGCATGGGCGTCGGCCTTTTTGGCGGCATCAACAATTCGTTCGGCATTGGGCTCGGGGTCCAGACGGGCGATGTTTTCGGCGACCGTGCCATCAAACAATTCAACGCGCTGAGGCAGATACCCAATCAGTTGGCCCAGAACATTAGGATCGTATTGATCCAACGCGGCCCCATCCAAACGGATTTTCCCCCCGGCAGGGCGCCACAACCCGGTCAACGCCCGTGCCAGCGTGGATTTCCCGGCCCCAGAGGTGCCAATTACTCCTACGGCCTGACCGGGGTCCAGCGCAAAGTTCACCATCCGCAACGTCGCCTGCGACTGCCCCGGAGGGACAATTGTCAGTTGGAGAACCTCCAGCTTGGCCGCAGGTTTTGGCAGCGGCGTGCGCGGCGGTTCTTTGGGAACGGTGCCCAGCAGCAATGCCAGATTGTCCCAGCCCTTAGCGGCGCGTTGGAATACCGGCCACTGACCGATTGCCATTTCGATCGGGGACAGCGCACGGCCCATCAGGATCGAGCCCGCGATCATCGCACCTGGCGTCAGTTCTCCGATCAAAACCAGATAGGCGCCAAGGCCCAGCATCGCCGATTGCAGGAACAGGCGAAAGGTCTTGGTCAGCGTGCTGAACATTCCGCCCATGTCCGAGGCGCTTAGCGATTGCTCGAGCGCTTTGTTGCGGGCGGACTGCCAGCGATAGAAGGACGCGTCGCGCATCCCCATCGATTGCACCATCTCGGCCTCTGATAACATCTGTCCCGAAATCTGTTCGGATTGCATCGTGGCCATGTTTGCATGGGCCGTCGGGCGTCGCGTGACAGCCTGGTTCAGGATCGTCAGAATGATCAGGAACAGGCCACCGGACATTGCCAGATAGCCGAGCCAAGGGTGAAACAGCAAAATTCCGGCCAAAAAGAACGGGGTCCAGGGCAGATCAAACAGCGCCATAAACGGAGGCGAAATCAACAGCCGTTGAATGGACTCCAGATCTCGTAACCCGGTGGCGCTGCTTTCATCCGGTGCGATTGCAGATTTACGGATGACGGCATCGAAAACCCGCTTGTCCAGTCGTGCCTGAAACCGCGAGCCGATGCGGGCCATGATCCGGGCGCGTGCGAAATCCAGCAGCCCCATCATCCCATACAGAAAGGCCACGATCAGTGTCAGGCCGAACAGGGTTTCGAATGACCGGCTGCCCAATACCCGGTCGTAGACCTGCAACATGTACAACGGACCTGTCAGCATCAGCATGTTGACGAAGAAACTGAATATCCCCGCCGTCCAGAACAGCGATCGGCTTTCTTTACGGACCGAGCGGAGCTCGTCCAGGCCTGCTTCGACACGAGGGTTGTTCATGAGATACGTACTGCCATCTTTTGCCATCTTCCGGCAGAAAGAGATTTAACTCTTTTACCGGGTTGTTTACCTTAAATGCTTAACGCCCTGTCGCCATATTGTCACACGTGGGGCACTTGCCGGTTTGTCTGGCTGGGTTTCGTTAAGACTTCGACTAAATAAAACACCGAAATTCAATTTGTGGAACAAAGTTGTGTTGGTAAATCGATACAGGTCCTTAACTCGCTCTTCAATGGTGGTCTGCGCAACAGTGGCTGTTTTTGCCCTGTCTGCCTGTTCGACCCCTGGCCCCGATTTCCCCGCGACCCAGGTTTATGATCCCTATGAAGAAGCGAACCGAAACACCCACGCCCTGAACAAGGCCGTCGACAAGGCGATCCTGCGCCCGGTGTCCAAGGCCTATGTGGCCGCCCTGCCCGAAGAGGTTGTGATCTCGGTCGGGTATTTCGCCGACAATCTGGGCGAACCAGCCAGCGCCGTGAACCACCTGCTCCAGGGCGATCTGCGCGGCGTAACCCGCAACGTGACCCGCTTTGTGGTGAACTCGACCCTTGGGTTTGGCGGTCTGTTTGACGCTGCTGCCGATCTGGGCGTCTATCCTGACGAGTCGGATTTCGGAGAAACGCTGCATGTCTGGGGCGCGCCCGAAGGCGCCTATGTGGAACTGCCGTTACTGGGCCCTTCGAACGAACGTGATACCGTGGGCAAGGTTGTTGACCTGTTCACCGACCCGCTGGACACCGTCCTAACCGTCCGACAAAAGAACGCTGGGCGCACCACCAAAGTGTTCAAGCAAGTCGGCAATCGCGGGCGTTATGCCGACACCATCGACTCCTTGCTGTACGATAGCGCCGACAGCTATGCGCAGGGCAAATTGCTGGGCACCCAAAACCGGCGTCATGATCTGGGAATCCAGACCGAGGATGCTTATATCGCGCCCGAAGACATAGATACCGAAGGTTTTTAACATGTTCACCCTGTCCCGCCGCACGTTTCTGGCCGCCTCCGGTACGGCTGCTTTGCTCCCCACGACCGCTTTGGCTTTGAATGATGTCCAGGCAAAAGGTCTGGTGAACGGGCTGGTCGGTCAGATCAACAAGGTCATCGATTCCGGTAAATCCGAAACCGCGATGTACAAAGAATTCGAACGGATTTTCCGTAAATACGCTGACCTGTCCTATATCGCAGCCTATGCCATGGGCGTTGACGGACGTCGCGCAACCGGAGCACAGAAAAAGGCCTTCACCAACGCATTCACCGGCTACATCTCGCGTAAATACGGCAAACGCTTCCGCGAATTCATTGGTGGCCGCCTCGAAGTGCAAGGCGTGAAAAAGGTCAAGAGCTTTTATCAGGTCCGCACCATCGCCCATCTGCGCGGCGAAGCCCCGTTCGAGGTTGATTTCCACGTCTCCGACCGCACCGGCAAGGACCTTTTCTTCAACATGTATATCGAAGGTATCAACATGTTGCTGACCGAGCGCGAGGAAATCGGCGCCATGCTGGACCGTCGCAAAGGCAATATCGACGCCCTGATCCGAGACCTGAAAACCGCCGGCTAATGACACCGAAAAGGATCACCCAAATCGGGCGGTCTTTCCTTTCCCTGCCTTCTTCTTTTCTAAAATATCCCGGGGAGTCCGCGACAGCGGACGGGGCAGCGCCCCTCTTACCCTGGCGCCCGTCGACAAAGCTCAGTGGTTGGTGCCCAACAACTCGTCCAGCAACTTCTCAATGCCGCGCTTGGTTTTGTCCTTGGCGGGCTTGGTCATCCGGGCCTTGGAACCACCCTGCATCATCGGCAGCGGCGCAGGAGGCACCCCTTCGTGCACACGGACCATGGTTTCATGCCAGATTTCAGCAGGCAGGCCCGACCCGGTGACTCCAGTTAGCGGTGTGTTGTCGTCATAGCCCATCCAGACGCCGGCCACATAATCCGCACTGAACCCGATAAACCAAGCATCACGCGTGGCCTGGGTGGTCCCTGTTTTCCCCGCAATGTCGCGGTCTGGCAGCACGGCGCGACGGCCGGTGCCGTTGGTCGCGGCGACATGCATCATCCAGGTCAGTTCAAGCGCTGCGTCTTTTTGGATCACGCGCTCACCGATACCGCCGGTCGCGGTCATCAGCGGGTCTTTGTCGCCCTGCATACGCAGTTCCACCAGCCCATAAGGTTTGACCGAGCTGCCCCCGTTCAGGATGCCAGCATAGGCGCCCGTCATCTCGATCAGCGTGGATTCAGACGCGCCCAGTGCCAGCGCAGGCCCCTGAGCCAGATCCGATTCCAACCCAAAATCGGCGGCCACCTTGCGGACGTTTTCCAGCCCCACTTCTTGCGCCATCTTGACCGCCGGGATGTTCAGGGACGTCCGCAGTGCCTCTTTCAAGGTCACGCGGCCGTGGAATTTGCGGTCATAGTTCTGCGGGGTCCAGGGACCCGAGCCGGGAATATTGATCGTGATCTTTTCGTCCATGATCACGTCATTCGACGACCACCCCATTTCCAGCGCCGTCGCATAGACAAAGGGTTTAAAGCTGGAGCCGGTCTGGCGCAGCGCCTGTGTGGCGCGGTTGAACGCCCCTGAAACCTTGGTTTTACGTCCGCCGACCATGGCACGCACCGCGCCGTCAGCGCTCATGACGACAATGGCGGCTTGCGCCTTTGAGCCCTCGCGCACTTTGTTTTCAAAGATATAGGCCAGCGCCTCTTCGGCGGCGGTTTGGATGCGTTGGTCCAGCGTGGTTTTGATCAACACGTCGGTGGTGGAGTTGCGGGTAAAGAATTCCGGCCCCGAGGACATGACCCAATCTGCGAAATATCCGCCTGCTCGGGCTTTCGCTGCCTCGGACAAGACGGCCGGATTGGCCAGTGCTTCTTGGGCGGCGCGGTCGGACAGGTATCCCTGATCCTGCATTAACCCAATCACTACACCTGCGCGGTTCTGCGATTTGATCAGGCTGTTGGTGGGCGCCAAAGAGGTCGGCGCGGTCAGCAGGCCGGCCAGCATTGCGCCCTCGGCGGGGTTCAGCTGCGCGGCAGGTTTGCCAAAGAACCGTTGGGCCGCGGCCTCGGCCCCATAGGCGCCACCACCCATATAGGCGCGGTTCAGATAGACGCTCAGGATCTCGTCCTTGGTGTACTTCACTTCCATCGCAAGAGAGAAGATCGCCTCTTTGCCTTTGCGCCACAAAGAGCCCCGGCGGCAATCGGCTTCATAGGCGGCTTCGCTGTCCCATTGACTGTCGTCATACACCACGCCCAGGCACAGCAATTTCGCGGTCTGTTGGGTGATTGTTGACCCGCCGTGGCCCGATAATGGGCCTCGGCCCTCGCGAAGGTTAATACGAACGGCGCTGGCGACGCCGCGCGGGCTGATGCCGAAATGCCGGTAGAATCGCTTGTCCTCGGTCGCGATCACCGCGTTTTTCAGGTGAGGCGAGACAGAATCGGCCGTGACCGCGCCGCCAAAAGTGTCACCACGCCAGGCAAAGATCTTCTCGTCCCGATCCATCATCGTGACCGAGCCCTTGGCACGACCGTCCAGCAGCTCGGCGACCGGGGGCAGCGTGGTAAACACATAGCCCACCGCCATCGCGACCAGAACGCAGCAGATCAGGCCAATGCGCCAAGAAAACCCCCAGATCAGGCGGAAAACCCAACGAAATAAGGCCAGAATGGCCGCAATAATCGGGTTGCGCTTGGGTTTTTTGGCGGTGGATTTACGTTTGGCGGTGCGCTTGGGGGCAGGTTTTTTCTTGGCTGGCTTCTTGGGCGCAGCCTTGGAGGTCGGCTTTTTCGCCGTCGGTTTTGTAGTCTTTTTCGCGGACCCGTACCGTTTGTCCGCAATCAAAGGAGGCTTCTTGCGCCGTGAATCACTCATATCCTGCCCTGCCCGAGCCTGCTGTTTTGCACATCATATCCGGTGCATTCACGATTGTTGAGCGATTGATGGGGTCGCAATGCTGTTTTTATGATGCCTAAAAACTAGGCAAAAATCTTAACGAGATTAAAAATTAATCAAACGACTCTGAAAAGAGGCGCATTTTTGGGCTGTTCCCTTCACGAGAGCCCCAATCCTCGTGTTTTTCTGCGGGTGCAATCAGCGGGGGCTTCCCGCAGCATAAAGACAAGGGGATCAAGGTGAAACTCATCATTGCTACGATCAAACCGTTCAAGCTGGAGGAGGTCCGTGAAGCGCTGACCGACATCGGCGTGCGCGGCATGATGGTTACCGAAATCAAAGGTTTCGGCTCGCAGTCCGGCCATACTGAAATTTATCGCGGTGCAGAATACGCGGTGAACTTCGTGCCGAAAATCAAACTGGAAATCGTTGTGAACGCTTCGATGGCTGATCAAGTCGTTGAAACCATCACCAACACCGCTCGTACCGGCAAAATCGGCGACGGCAAGATTTTCGTGCTGGATGTCGCACAAGCAGTTCGTGTGCGTACCGGCGAATCGAACGATGACGCGCTGTAAGTCGCGCACGGGGGAAACTAAGGAAATGACTATGAACCTGACGAAAAAACTGGCTCTGGCCGCCGCGCTGATCGCGGTACCCAGCCTGGGTCTTGCCCAAGATGGGCCGGTGCCGGGTGTGAACCCGTCGACCGACACCGTCTTCATCCTGAACTCTCTGCTGTTCCTTGTGGGCGGCTTCCTGGTGTTCTTCATGGCCGCTGGCTTTGCCATGCTGGAAGCCGGCCTGGTGCGTTCGAAAAACGTTGCCATGCAGCTGACCAAGAACATGGCGCTGTTCGGTCTGGCCTCCATCTTCTATTACCTGATCGGTTATAACCTGATGTACCCGCTGGGTACCTGGTCCGTCGAAGGTATCCTGTCCGGCGTTTGGGGCCCTGGTGTCCTGGAAGCTGTTGGCGTGACTGCTGATGCAGCCGACGACTATTCCTATGCGTCGACCGGTTCGGACTTCTTCTTCCAGCTGATGTTCTGTGCTGCGACTGCCTCGATCGTTTCGGGCACCGTGGCCGAGCGTATCAAGCTGTGGCCCTTCCTGATCTTCACCATCATCCTGACCTCGATCATCTACCCGTTCACCGCATCGTGGACCTGGGGCGGCGGTTTCGTTGGCGAAGCTGGCTTCTCGGACTTCGCTGGTTCGACCATCGTGCACTCGGTCGGCGGCTGGGCTGCTCTGACCGGCGCAATCATTCTGGGCCCGCGTCTGGGTAAATACAAAGACGGCAAAACCATTCCGATGCCCGGTTCGAACCTGACCCTGGCAACTCTGGGTACGTTCATCCTGTGGCTGGGTTGGTTCGGCTTCAACGGTGGTTCGCAGCTGGCCATGGGCTCGGTTGGTGATGTTGCCGACGTGTCGCGTATCTTCTCGAACACCAACACTGCTGCTGCAGGCGGCGCCATCGCGGCCCTGATCCTGACGCAGATCCTGTACAAGAAACCTGACCTGACCATGGTGCTGAACGGCGCGCTGGCTGGCCTGGTGTCGATCACCGCAGAGCCGCTGACCCCCACCTTGGGCGCAGCAACCCTGATCGGTGCCGTCGGCGGTGTGATCGTGGTCTTCGCGGTTCCCTTCCTGGACAAACTGAAAATCGACGACGTTGTTGGTGCCATCCCGGTCCACCTGATCGCCGGTATCTGGGGCACGATCGCTGTTGTCTTCACCAATGGTGACGCAACCATCGGCGCTCAGCTGTACGGTATCATCGTCATCGGTGGCGCAACCATCGTGATGTCGGGTGTGACTTGGTTCATCCTGAAAATGGTCATGGGTCTGCGCGTCAGCGAAGAAGACGAGATCAACGGTCTGGATATGGCCGAGCTGGGTATGGAAGCGTACCCCGAGTTCTCCAAAGGCTGATTTCTCCTTCCTATCAGCTTGAACCTTGCCCGGGCGTCCTGCGCCCGGGCTTTTTCTTTACGCTGAGGCATGGCTTTGTTGCAGCGTGATCGAAACAGATTTGCCCAAAATGCCCGTGAACAAAGCGTGAAATCCCATTGGCAGAATCGGAACGGGCTATGCTACAGGTTGGGGTATGTCTCAGCCGACCCCCAAGATATCCACAGGCCAGCCGGTAATCCGACAGCTTGATGACGCCGCCATTAACCGGATTGCCGCCGGTGAAGTGGTGGAACGTCCGGCCTCGGCCGTAAAAGAGCTGGTCGAGAATGCGTTGGACGCAGGTGCCCGCAGGATCGACATCGCGATCGCGGATGGCGGCAAGACGCTGATCAAAGTTACCGATGATGGCTGTGGTATTGCGCCGGAACAGCTGCCGCTGGCCTTGTCGCGCCATGCGACCTCGAAAATCGACGGGACGGACCTGCTGAACATCCACAGTTTTGGGTTCCGCGGCGAGGCTCTGCCCTCTCTAGGCGCGGTGGGCCGTCTGACGATCACCAGCCGTGTGGCCGGGCAAGACGGCGCGCAGATCGCAGTCTCGGGCGGAGATATGTCGCCTGTCAAACCCGCCGCCCTGACCGGCGGCACTGTGGTCGAACTGCGCGATCTGTTCTACGCCACGCCCGCCCGTCTGAAATTCCTGCGCACCGACCGGGCCGAGATGCAGGCGATCACCGATATCGTCAAACGCTTGGCCATGGCCGAACCCTTTGTGGGGGTCACCCTGCGCGATGTCTCGGGCGGGGGCGAGGGGCGTGTGACCTTTCGCGCTGATCCCGAAAGCGGTGATCTGTTTGACGCTCTGCATGGCCGTTTGGCCCGGATTCTGGGCGCGGAATTCGCTGAAAATTCCCTGAAGATCGACGCCGAGCGCGAAGGCTTCATGCTGACCGGCTATGCCGCGCTGCCCACCTATTCGCGCGGCTCGGCCGTGGCGCAGTTCCTGTTCGTCAACGGCCGCCCCGTGCGCGACAAGCTGTTATATGGTGCGCTGCGTGGGGCTTATTTCGATTTTCTCAGCCGCGATCGCCACCCCGCAGCGGCGCTGTTCATTGAATGTGATCCGCATAAGGTGGACGTGAACGTACACCCCGCGAAATCCGAGGTCCGTTTTCGTGATCCCGGCGTGGTGCGCGGGTTGATCGTTTCGGGCCTGCGTCATGCGCTGGCCGAGGCGGGGCACCGGGCCTCGTCCACTGTGGCGAACGCCACGCTGGGCGCGTTCCGACCCGAACCTGTCGACGGGCCCGCGCGGGTTTACCAGATGGACCGGCCCTCGAATGGGGCGATGCGGGCCAGCTATCAAGCGCAGGCCCCCGCGCCGGGTTTCGCTGATCTGGGCGACACCTACAGTGCCCGCGTTGAACAGGTCGTCGACGCGCCCGAGGAAACGCCGCTGGAACGTCTGCCTTTGGGCGCCGCGCGCGCGCAGGTGCACGAAAATTACATCATCGCGCAGACCGAAACCGGCATGGTCATTGTCGATCAACACGCCGCCCACGAACGTCTGGTCTATGAAAAGCTCAAGGCTCAGTTGTCGGAAAATGGCGTGCCCTCGCAGGCCTTGCTGATCCCCGAGATTGTCGAACTGTCCGAGGGTGATTGCGCCCGCATTCTGGAACTGTCCGAGGACCTACAAAAACTGGGCCTGTTCATTGAAGCCTTCGGCGGCGGCGCGCTGGCCGTGCGCGAAACCCCCGCCATTCTGGGTGAGGTGAACGCCCGCGCCATGATCCTGGATATTCTGGACGAACTGGCCGATCTGGGCAGCAGCCAGACCGTACAGGCTCGGATCGAGGCGATCCTGTCGCGCGTGGCCTGCCACGGCTCGATCCGATCCGGTCGCCGGATGCGCGCCGAGGAAATGAACGCCCTGCTGCGCGAGATGGAGGCGACGCCCCATTCCGGCCAATGCAACCACGGCCGCCCCACTTATGTGGAACTGCGGCTGGCAGATATCGAACGCCTATTTGGACGGACAACATGACAATCAACGGACAGACCTATGACCTGAGCGACCCTTTGATGCTGGCCGCTCTGGCCGGTGGGGGCGTTGTGCTGCTGGTGCTGATCCTACTGATCATGGCCGTCCGCGCGTCGGGCCAATCCGCGCGCATGGCCGCGCCCCTGTCGCAACAGATGCAAAACCTTGGGCAGCGTGTCCAAAGCCTGTCTGACGGGCAGCAGCAGCTTGCGGGCGGTCTGACCCATGTGTCAGAGGCGCAGGCGGCTTCGCAGACCAGTATGTTGCAGCTGATGGAAAAACGTCTGGCGCAGGTGAACCAGAACATGTCCGAGAACCTGCAAGGCTCGGCCCGCCGCACGGCGCATTCGCTGGGCGAGCTACAGCAGCGCCTGCAAGCCATCGACAAGGCGCAGGACAATATCACCAAACTGTCCGGCGATGTCCTGAGCCTGCAAGACATCCTGTCGAACAAACAGACCCGCGGTGCATTCGGTGAAATCCAGCTGCGTGACATCGTGTCCAAAGCGCTGCCCGCTGACAGCTTTACCTGGCAGGCGACCCTGTCCAATGGTAAACGCGCGGATTGCCTGATCCACCTGCCGAACCCTCCGGGGCCGATCGTCATTGACAGCAAATTCCCGCTGGAACCTTACGAGGCGCTGATCCGCGCCGAAACGCAGGAACAGTTTAACCGCGCCGCCACCTTGCTACGGCAAGCCGTGCGGACGCATATCAAGGCGATCTCGGAGAAATATCAGATCGAGGGTGAAACCGCCGACGGCGCGCTGATGTTCCTGCCCTCCGAGGCCGTCTATGCCGAGCTGCACTCGCGCTTCCCTGAACTGGTGCGTGAAGGGTTCGACAAACGGGTCTGGATCGTGTCGCCCACCACTTGCATGGCTACGCTGAACACGATGCGCGCCATTCTGAAGGACGCTCGGATGCGCGAACAGGCCGGTGCGATCCGCAAGGAGCTGGCTCTGCTGTTTGGCGATGTCGAACGTCTGGGCACGCGCGTGGAAAATCTGGACCGGCATTTCGGGCAGGCGGCCAAGGATATCTCGGAGATCAAAATCAGTGCCGATAAGGCGGGGCGCCGTGCCCGCCGTCTGGATAACTTTGACTTCGAGGAATTGGCCCCCGAGGCCGAGCAGCCCGTGGTGCGTATCGACCGGCCCAAGGACGCCTGAAAGCGCGACTTGCCTCAGATCAAGGCGCGTCTGCCCTTGCGGCATCACTGTGTGTAGCGACGAAGCGCAGACAGGAGAGCCCGATGCTACAGATCAATTTGACCAAAGTTGCCAATGTAATTCTGATGGCGCGTGAACTGAACCGCGCCGAAGCAGAGCTGCGCGCCTTTCTGGAAAACCTGACCGAAGAAGAACAAGTCGACCTGGTCGCGGTGATGTGGGTCGGGCGCGACAGCTTTGATGCCGAGGAGTTCCAAGAGGCCCGCGAAACGGCAATCGCCGAGGCATCCGTGCCCACTCCCGACTATCTGATCGGTACGCCGCACCTGTCCGACCACCTGGAAGCAGGGCTGGAGGCGTTGGGCCTGTCCGCTTTGGATGAAGAAGACGCGCTGATCCGGGGCGGATAAGCGCCTGACGGCCTGGAAATCCCGTCTTCAAGGGGCAAAACCCACCTCGCGGTGCCTGTGAAAAACCGTGAGATTTGGGGGGTATTTCATGCTGCGACGCGGCATTTTTTCAGCCAATTCAGGGGCTTGACCGCTCACAGATATGTGTCGTGCAGAAATGCAGGGGTCTCCTGAATTTTTGCACGTATTTCAGAGGGTTGCGGCGCTTGCAGATCCGCGGTTTCACCCCCATTTCGGTTTCAGATCGAGCAAACGATCATCTTAAATCGAAAAGGAAATACACAATGAAATACGCAATCATCACCGCTATCGCCGCCTTTGGTTTCGCTGCTCCTGCTGTTGCTCAGGACGTTGATGGCACCGCAATCGTCATGACCCGCAGTGTTCCTGTCGAAACCGTTTTTGGCCCTGCTGACTCGGGTCTGCGTTTCAACGACGTCAACGTGACCTTTGGCGAGCAAATCGTGCAGGATCTGGGTATCAGCGACACGCCGTCGATCAATGGTGTGACCACGGCTTATGTCTTTGACGGTGCGGCTGACACCAGCAACATCGACTTCCCGAACTACTAAGCACTATGTTGAATGACAGATGCGCCTGCCACTCCCAGCAGGCGCATCTATGATTCTGGGCCTAGCCCCAAGGATCAGATATGCGTGACAACGGCCAGATGCTGAGCCAGCTTGTCGATCTCTCCCAACCACTCTTTTAGCAGTTTCGGATCCGAAGGTGCCGCACTGACACCGGCGGGAATCGCGCGCGCTGACACCGCTTGGATGGCAAGGGAAACCGGAACCGAGACCAAACGCGCCATAGCCGTGCCATGCGCGTCGCCCCATGCATCCATCGTATAGGTCTGGTGCCAGACGGGATGTCCGTCTTTCTCTGCCTTCAGACCCACGCACATGACCACGCGGTCCGGTTCGCCTGCGTCATAGGCGTTTTCAGCCCAGAACTGATCGGACATTTCCTTTAGTCGGGCGTCACCCGCCGCGCCGTTCAGCGTTTCAATCTCTTCGAACACATCCGCCCAGGCATCTGCCCAGCCATTCAGGCGCAGGGTGCCGCGGACGAATTCTTTGACTGACCAATCGGCGTCGAATTTATAGTCGGCCATGAATGGCAGCGAGTCGCGGTTGGGGTAAACCTCGAAGGTTTCGGGCGTTGGCAGTGGCGCATCATAGCTGCTGATCGCATCCCAGGGGCGGTTCACATTCAGCTCGGAAAAATCACGGATCGAGCGTGAAGGTGAACGCAACGCCTTCAGCACGCCCAGCGGCGACCAACTGAATTTGTAGCGGAATGGATTGGCGTGTTTCGGGATGCCGCCGCAATACGAGATAAACGACAGCGTGTTCCCCGTTTCAAAGGCATCCGAGGCGCGGTAGGCTGCGACCAGCTCGTGCGCCATTAGATGGTCAATGCCGGGGTCCAGGCCGACTTCGTTCACAAAACACAGTCCCTTTTCGCGGGCTGTGTCGTGAAGCGCGCGCATTTCAGGCGAGATATACGAGGAAGACACAAAATGCGCATCCTTGGTCAGGCACATCTCGGCCAGCGGAACGTGCCAGTCACCCGGCAGCATCGACACAACGATATCGCCTGCGGTCAGGTCTGCGCCCAAAGCATCAATATCAAACGCGCGGATGTTGTCGGTCAGATCGCCTACGGCCTCGGTTGCCTTGGCAATCGTACGGTTCCAGACAGTGACGGAGTCGCCGGCTTGCAGCAGGCGACGCAGGCCCGGAATGGCCGACAGGCCGGTGCCACACCAATGGATTGTCATAGAAACTTCCCTTACTGTCAGAGTTTATCGAGATGTTCGCGAAAGGTCGCCTCGGCCCGGCCCCAGACACCTTGGGTCAGATCGGTCAGGGTCAAAAGCGACGGAAGCAGTTGGGCGGCGTAGTCCTCGGAGCTTTCGACTGGCAACATCGAGGGCAGGTTGTCGATTGCCATCACATCCATCACCGGGTCGCTTGCCACGCGCAAAGCGGGCGCATCCCAGGTAGTGGCACGATCATAGACGGGGACAGGATTGTAGTCGCTGTCCGGGTCACAGGCGACGTCTCCGATGGCGGTAAGCGCACGCGGAGCCGTCAGCGCCTGGGCCGGAACAAAGACGGGTGTGCCAGGCCGTGCAAAAATGCAGTTCAGGAACACGTCATGGTCCAGAATCTGGGGGAATGGCCCACCAGTTGCGGTTTCGGCCATGTCCCATTTGGTCACCTCAACGCCCATTGCGCTGCACAAATCCGCAGCCCCCGTACCCACACGCCCCAAAGCACCGATGACAATGGCGCGGGGGCGGTCGGGGCCGATGGCGCTCAGCTCGGCCAGTAGTTCGGCATTCAACGCGTCCTTGTTCGGATAGACGCCGACCGGGCCGCAAATCTGACCACGCTGTTGCGCGGCCCATGTTTTCAGGGTCACAGCCGCCCCGGCATAGCCGGCCCAATAGCCAAAGGCGGCAACACGACGGCCGGTTTCGTCCACCAGGTATTCCAGATCATACAGGGTGCCGCCCCCGGTTTTGAACCGCTCCAGCAAGGCCTTGCCTGAGTGTTGCCCCTTGAAGGCATGTCCGAACATGATGTGTTTATGCGGCAAGGGCGAGCCGTCCTCGGGCAGCTCTTTCAGACCAAAGATGATCGCGTCCAGCGGGGCGTCGGGCCAGCTGTTTTCGGCGGCAATCTCGGCGCCAGCGTCAATGTAGCCTTGCAGCGGAATGGCGCGGGTTGAGCTGTCTTCGACTGTGACGCGCAGCCCGGCGTCGATCAACGCGCGCGCACCTTCGGGCGTCAGGCCGACGCGATCTTCGTTTAGGCGCTGTTCGGCGCGGACCCAGATATGTGTCATGGTTGCTCCCTGGGATTATAGATGTGTTTGAGCGAATTGCCGGTCTGGCCGGTCCAGATGCGGAATGGCATTGAATTGCGTCATGCTCAGATGATCACCGATCCGGTGCAAACGATGCATCGAGGTGTTCATGATCGCGATGCAGGTGCGGGAAAAGGCGGTGATGTCCAGCCCCATGGCCTGTCTGAAACACATGCCGATCAATCCGCCCGATGTGACCACCAACGAAGGGCCGCGGCCCTGATCAATGTCCAAGATCGCCTCCCACACGCGGGATTCGAACTGTGTGAATGTCTCGTTCGGGTTTTGAATTTCGTCCGCCTGCCATTTGCCCAACATCATGGGCATGTAGGTCACGAAATCTTCGCGGTTTTCGGGCAGGGGGATGCCCTGCTGATCCAGCAAGAGATTGGCAAGGGTAAAGAATTCCATCTCGTTCAGGCGCGGGTCTTGAATGATCTGGGCGCGGGAATGGGCGCGCATAGCCTCGGCGGTTTGTTTGTGACGGCGCAGGGTGCCGCAATAGACCCGCTCGAAATGCTCGCCGGTGTGGTCCAGATGATCGCCCAACCACGAGGCCTGCTGACGCCCCAGATCGCTGAGATTGTCATAGCTGTCTTCGTCCTGAGCGCTGGTATTGGCCTGGCCGTGACGAACAAGGGTAATGGTGGACATGGGGGCTCCGGCTTTGCTTGGAACAGGGGTAGGCAAAGCCAGAGCAAGGTGCAAGCGCAGTTGATCAAACTGACGCGATGTTTGGCAGGGTTAGCCCAGCAAAATGATCGAAGATTCGCCGATGCTGCGACGTTTTTCATGCAGTTCGGCCAGCTCGGGGTCTTTGAACCAATTCATGGCGCTTTCACGATCGGGGAAGGACAAAACGCCCGCCATATCCGGCTCGGTGACAGGGCCTTCTAGGCGGGTGGGTTCGGGGACAACGGTGACAAAGCCCCCGCCGTGTTTGGCCAGGGCGTCCCCGGCTTTTTCGCGATAGGCAAGCATTGCGTCATTGTCGGCGATTTTCAGATGAACAAAGGCATAAATCATTGGGTGTCTCCTGTTTTGATGCAGGGAAAATGGGGGGCGCGTTGCGCAAAGAAAACGCGTGTCTTTGCGTGTGCGGCATGCGAAAATGCATGTCATGGAGATATCTTGGGATGATTTGCGCACGGTGTTGGCTGTGGTTCGGGGCGGGACCTTGGCCAAAGCGTCCGAGGCGCTGGGCGTGAACTATACCACTGTCGCGCGGCGGATTTCCCGGCTCGAGGCGGATCTGAATGCGCGCTTGTTTGACCGTTTGGCCGATGGGTACCATCCCACGCCAGCTGGGCTGGCCGTAGCGCGCCGCGCCGAAGCGATGGACGATCAAAGCCAAAGCGTGCTCCGCGAAATCCGTGGTCTGGACAATGCGATCAGCGGGCCATTGGTGGTAACGGCGCCGCAGCTGCTGATCGCCTCGCATTTGCATCAGGTGATCGCCGACTTCATAGGGAGCTATCCCGAGGTCGATCTGACGGTGCGCGCTACGAATGACCTGTTGGATCTGAACCGGCGCGAGGCTGATCTGGCCATTCGTATTCAACGTGATCCGCATGAAATGCTGGTCGGGCAACGTCTGGCCGCACAGCAGACGGCGGCCTTTGCTGCACCCGACCTTGCGCAACGGATCAAGAACGGAGAGGCATGGGGCTGGCTTGGGTTCCTCCACTGGGTGCAGCCGCCGCAGGCTTCGTTACTGCACCACCCGGACGCGCCGATCCTGTTGCGGTTCGACGATATGATCGCAGTGATCGCGGCGGCCAAGGCTGGGATGGGCGTGGCGCGGATGCCCTTGTTCGTCGGGCGCAGCAATGGATTGCAACAGGTCGATGTGATGGCACCGCAGGACTATGCCGATATCTGGGCGCTGTCGCATCGGGATATCGCTCGGGTGCCAAAGGTGCAGGCGTTTCGCGACACGCTGATCCCGTTCTTTCGGACGCACCGTCAGGATTTCGTGGACTAGGCGCGGGAATAGCCGCGTTTCAGTGTCCGGTTGCGGACCTTGTCAGCAGCCTCGGAGGCCACGCGCAAACTGCCATAGATATCAATCCGCGAGGCACCATGCCCGCCCTTAAGACCCCATTCGCGCAGCAGGGAAACCTCCTCGAACAGGTTATAGCAGAGTTCAACACGGTAATATCTGGCGCGCCCGGTTTTGGGGCAATCGCGGTACATCAAGCAGCTGAGCATACCCCAGCGTATCGCGCGCCCGAATCGGGTGCAAGGGGGTAAGCTGCTGACTCGATTAAGGAAAAGTTAACGCCAGTTGACGTCGCCCAAGAAAATATAGCCCGCGCCGTAGATCGTTTTGATTAGACGGGGGTTTTTGGGGTCTTCCTTCAACTTGGTCCGCAGGCGTGAAATCCGCACGTCCATGGCCCGATCAAAGCTTTCGCCCGCAGCGCCACCCAAAGATTCCTGCATCAACGCGCGCGAGATAAGCCGTTTAGGGCGCTCCAGAAACAGACGCAGCACTTCGCCCTCGGCGTGCGAAAACGGGGTCTCGGCGCCGGTGTCATCCTCGAGGATATAGCGGTCAAAATGCGCGTTCCATCCGTTGAAAACGGCGGTGTTCCCTGTCTGAGGCGCGGGCTTGTCGCGGCGCAAACGGGCGCGGATACGGGCCACAACCTCGGACGGTTCGAAGGGCTTGATGATATAGTCATCCGCGCCCAGTTCGAGCCCGGTAACCCGATCCTGCACATGAGCGCGGCCCGAAATGATGATGACGATTGCGCCTTGTTCCAGCGCGAGCCGATGCACCAACGTCAGCCCATCCCGGTCCGGCAAGGACAGATCCACCAGACACACATCCGGTGTCGAGGTCTTTAGCGACGCCTCGAATTCGGTCGCGCGGGCAAAGCTCATGGTGCGAAACCCTGCCTCTTGCAAGGCGTCCGACAGCATCGAGCGGATGGCAGGTTCGTCATCAAGGATGGTCACAAGAGGTGTCTGGGTCATGGTGTCGGCTGTATGCTCAAAAACAAGGTAGCAAGCTGGGCTTCGGTAAAGGGTTTCGGCAATACCGGGGCCAGCTGGGTTGCCGCGCGGAACAGGTCGTGATCCGGCGCCAGCGAGGTCATGAGGTAACAGGGCGGGTGCCCATTTGGAAGAGCGCGCATAAAATCGACCCCCGTCATCGTCCCCGCCAACGAAATATCGGACAGGATGCGCGTGATCTCGGGCAGTTCAGATTGCAGTACCAGGGCCTCTTCTGCCGACGAGGCCTCGATCACTGTGTGGCCCAAATCGGTTAACATCTCGCGAATGCCTGTTCGTAAATCGGGGCTGTCTTCGACCAGCAGAACCAGGCCAGGTTCGGTCACAGCGTCCATCACCCGCAGGGGCAGGCGTAAGATGACCTGGCCGCCGTCCTCGGTATTGCCAAGACGCACGCGCCCCCCGGCAAGTTTGGTCATGTCATAGACCATCGCCAGCCCAAGCCCCGAGCCTTCGCCCCCTTTGGTGGTGAAAAACGGCTGCAAAGCGTTTTCCAGCGCGTTTTCGGAAAAACCGGGGCCATCATCCATCACAGCAAATTCCACCCAGGTGCCCTGCACGGGTGAGACGGTCAGCGTGATTTTGCCCTTGCCCTCGCAGGCATCGCGCGCATTCAGGATTAGGTTCAGCAGGCTGTCCTGCAACATGCCGGTATCCAGCATCAGGTTGTCTACGCGGACGAGGTTATTGATGTGCAGGCGGATGGTGTCGGGCAGGGCGGGCAGCGCCAGGGTTTTCATATCCCTTAGCAGCGCAGACAGGCTGGCCGGTTGCGGGTTCCAATCGCGCGCGCCAGTGATGTCGGCCAGACGGTTCAACAAGGTTCCCCCGCGCTGGGCGGCGGACAATGTGGCGCTGACCAATTCGCGCGCCGGGGCAGGCAAATCCATCTTTTGCAAGCGGCTCTGGCTGCCCAATATGATCGTCAGCAAGTTCGAGAAATCATGCGCCAGCCCGCTGGTCAGCTGTGCGGCCATCTCGCGTCGTCGGGTTTGTTGCAGGGCGGCGCGGGCCTGGGTTTCCTCGGTCACGTCCATAGACATGATATAGACGCCGGCGACCTTGCTGCCGCTATGGGTCAGATCGGGCGTAAAGGAAACGCGGATACGGCGGCTGCTTTGCTCGTCATTGAATTCAAACACCGAGGCCGTGCCGCCAAAGGCCGCGTATAAATGCGGTTTGATGGCGTCAAATGCGGCCTCGCCCAGTGCGTCGCCAATGAACATGCCCATAATATCCTGCGGGCGCCCCGGCATCACCGAGGACAGGCGCCGGTTCGAATAGGTATAGCAGCGGTCCAGCCCGACATGCGCGATATGGGCGGGCATCATTTCGGTCGTCAGACGCGTACGGGCTTCGATCTCGGTCAAGCTGCGTTTGGTTTCTTCCAACGCGCTGATCGTCGATTCCAGTTTGCGGTTGGCGGTGGACAGCTCTTCGGCATAGGCCAGCACCTTGTCCGTCAGTTCTTCGGAACGAGCGCGCAGCAGCTCTTCTTGTTTTTTGATCCGGGTGATGTCGGTATAGACCGTGACCCACCCGCCTTGCGGCAGCGGGCTGCCCTCGATCGAGATGCGCTGACCGTTCGATCGTGTGCGCTCCAGATAGTGGGGCGCAAAGGCCAGCGCCTGTTCGACCCGTTGCTGTACGACCTGGTCACCATCGGTCGGATCGCCGTATTCCCCACGCTGCGTCAGAAACCGGATCGTGTCCTCGAAATCGGCGCCGGGGGTCACCAATTCTTCGGGCAGATCGAACATTTCGCGAAACCTACGGTTGCATACGACCAGTTTCAGCTCGTTGTCATAAATCGAGAGCGCCTGCTGAATCAAATTCAGCCCGGCCGTGGTCATGGTGCGCGTGTCGCGAAACAAGAATGGCTCTCCTTAGTGTAACAGTATGTTTTAAAGCATAAATCATTCGAATTTTTCGGGTGATTTCTACGTCCAAACAGCGGGCTTTCACTACTGTTATCGCCAATTCTTGCAAAGAAACAGACCCTGTTACAATTTGTAATGATTGGGAAATGTTCACGAAAAAGTTGACGGCGAAAGATTAGTGCGCACCCTAGCAGACGGGAGAATCGTCGTTCGCAGGCTGCACAGGCCAACAAGAACGGCCATTTGGGAGGAACAGAATTGGCACAGTCGTCACAGGCGGTCGGTGGACTACAGTCCATTCCGGCGCTTTTGCAGCGTAACGCCACCGAGTTCGGGGATCGCCCCGCATATCGGGAAAAAGAGTTCGGCATCTGGCAGAGCTGGACATGGAGCGAAGCGAAGCGCGAGATTAATAACCTTGCCCGCGGCTTCATCAACATGGGCGTGAACGAGGGCGATTTCATCGCTATCATCGGTCGCAACCGTCCGCATTTCTATTGGTCTATGGTCGCAGCCCAATCGGTGGGCGCGATTCCGGTGCCTCTGTATCAGGACAGTGCCGCCGAAGAGATGGCATATGTTCTGGATCACTGCGGCGCGCGTTTCGTGATCGCCGAGGATCAAGAGCAGGTCGACAAGGTGATCGAAGTGCAGGACCGCCTGCATCAGTTCGAACACATGATCTATGTCGATCCGCGTGGTTTGCGGAAATACGACCACTCCAGCCTGCATGAATTTAGCCATGTTCAGGAGCAGGGCTTTGCCGCTCGCGACGAGCTGACGCCCGAGCTGGAGCGTCGCAAGGCCAAGCTGGATTACGACACACAATGCGTGATGCTGTACACCTCGGGGACGACGGGCAAGCCCAAGGGCGTTGTTCTGTCCAACCGCAACGTGATCGAAAGCGCCAAGAACTCGGCCGAGTTCGATCATCTGGCGATTGACGAGGAAATTCTTGCCTATCTGCCGATGGCCTGGGTTGGCGACTTTATCTTCTCGCTTGGGCAGGCCTATTGGGCCGGGTTCTGCGTGAATTGCCCCGAAAGCGCCGAGACCATGGCGACCGACCTGCGCGAAATCGGGCCGACCTACTATTTCGCTCCGCCGCGCGTGTTTGAAACGCAGCTGACCAACGTCATGATCCGGATGGAGGACGCGAGCAAGTTCAAGAAGAAACTGTTCGACTACTTCATGGCCCATGCCAAAAAAGTCGGACCCGCCATTCTGGATGGCAAACCTGTGGGCGGATGGGATCGGTTCAAGTATTTCCTGGGCGATCTGTGCATCTATGGTCCGCTGAAAAACACGCTGGGATTCTCGAATGTCCGCGTTGGCTATACCGCTGGCGAGGCGATCGGACCGGAAATCTTTGAGTTCTACCGCTCGCTTGGGATCAACCTGAAACAGCTATACGGCCAGACCGAAGCAACGGTGTTCATCACCATCCAGCCCGATGGCGAAGTGCGTAACGATACTGTTGGCGTCCCCGCCCCCGGTGTGGAACTGCGCATCGACGACACCGGAGAGGTGTTCTATCGCAGCCCCGGTGTTTTCGAGGAATACTATAAGAACGCCGAAAGCACGGCCTCGACCAAGGATGCCGAGGGCTGGGTTGCAACGGGGGATGCAGGTTTCATCGAACCCGGTTCGGGCCACCTGCGGATCATCGACCGCGCCAAGGACGTCGGCAAAATGGCAAGCGGCGCGATGTTTGCGCCCAAATATGTCGAGAACAAGCTGAAGTTCTTTCCCAATATCCTCGAAGCCGTTCTGTTCGGCAATGGGCGCGACAACTGCATGGCGTTCATCAACATCGACATGAGCGCAGTTGGCAACTGGGCCGAGCGGAACAACATCGCCTATTCCTCGTATCAGGAACTGGCCGGTCACCCGCAGGTTCTGGGCGCCATCAAAGAGCATGTCGAAGAGGTCAACCGCTCGGTTGCCGAAGATGAAATGCTGTCTGGGTGTCAGATCCACCGCTTCCTTGTTCTGCACAAGGAACTGGATGCGGATGACGGCGAAATGACCCGCACCCGCAAGGTGCGTCGTCGGATTGTCGAAGAGAAATTCGCCGACCTGATCGACGCGCTCTATGGCGGCAAGGACGAGATTTATACCACCACCGAGGTGACCTATGAGGACGGCCGCAAGGGCTCGATCAGTGCCACGCTGCAACTGATTGACGCCGCAGTCATGCCCGTAAACACGCAGAAGGTGGCCGCAGAATGAACCAGGTTATGCAAGACGAAGGCTATGTCACCGCTGACGGTCGCAAAATCGGCCCGACCATGATGGAGATGAAAAACATCACGCTGCGCTTTGGCGGTGTGAAGGCGATCACCGACATCAGTTTTGACATCAAGGAAGGCGAAATTCGCGCCATTATTGGCCCGAATGGGGCTGGGAAATCCTCGATGCTGAACGTGATTTCGGGGTTTTATATTCCGCAGGAAGGCGAGGTTTGGTTCAAAGGGTCAAAACGTCCGCAGATGCGCCCCTATGAGGTTGCGCGTCAGGGCATCGCCCGGACTTTTCAGAATATCGCTTTGTTCGAAGGCATGACCGTGCTGGACAACGTGATGACCGGCCGCTTGAACTATATGAACACCAACTTGCTGCAACAGGCGATCTGGAAGGGTAAGGCCGAGAAGGAAGAGGTGGAAAACCGCGAAGTCGTCGAGAAAATCATCGACTTTCTGGAAATCCAGTCGATCCGCAAAACGCCGGTGTCGCGTCTGCCTTATGGTCTGAAGAAACGTGTCGAGCTGGCCCGCGCCTTGGCGGCCGAACCGATGCTGTTGCTGCTGGACGAACCCATGGCCGGCATGAACGTCGAAGAAAAAGAGGACATGTCCCGCTTTATCCTGGATGTGAATGACGAATTCGGCACCACGATCGCTCTGATCGAGCATGACATGGGCGTCGTCATGGATCTGTCCGACCGTGTTGTGGTGATGGATTACGGCAAAAAGATCGGCGACGGCACCCCTGATGAAGTGCGCAACAACCAGGCTGTGATTGATGCCTATTTGGGGGTGGCTCATGACTGATCTGATCCTCTTCAAGAACATTTGCAGCGGAGGCGTATCCAATGCCTGAACAACTACTTTTTGGCGTCGAGGTCGTGCTGAACGGTCTGATGGCGGGCGTGCTTTATGCGCTGGTCGCTCTGGGCTTTGTGCTGATCTACAAGGCGTCCGGAATTTTCAACTATGCTCAGGGTGTTATGGCCCTGTTCGCCGCGCTGACTCTGGTGGGCATCATGGAGGGCCAGGTGCCCTTTGCCCACCTGATCAACGTGATCTTCGGCACCGAGATCCACCACTTTGGCTGGCATGTTCCAGGCGTCCTGGCGATCATTCTGACGATGGGCGTCATGGTGCTGCTGGCCTGGGCGGTGAACCATTTCGTAATGCGCCATCTGGTCAATCAGGAACCGATCATCCTGTTCATGGCGACCATTGGTCTGGCCTATTTCATGGAAGGTGTCGGCGATTTGATGTGGGGGTCTGACATCAAGACGCTGGATGTGGGTCTGCCTCAGGGCGGTAGCTTCTGGATCGAGGAAAACACCCAGTGGCTGGGCTTTGGCAACGATCGTTTCTACGGCTTCTTCATCGACAAATTGGACATGATCGCGACCGTGGTCGCCGCCATTCTGGTGATCGCGCTGGTTCTGTTCAGCCAATACACCAAGCAAGGCCGCGCTATGCGCGCCGTTGCAGATGATCACCAGGCGGCTCTGTCTGTTGGCATCTCGTTAAACTTCATCTGGGTGATGGTCTGGTCGGTCGCGGGCTTTGTCGCGCTGGTCGCGGGCATCATGTGGGGCGCCAAGTCGGGCGTGCAGTTCAGCCTGTCGCTGATCGCACTGAAGGCTTTGCCGGTTCTGATGCTGGGTGGCTTCACCTCGATCCCCGGAGCAATCGTTGGCGGTCTGATCATCGGCGTCGGTGAGAAACTATTCGAATTCTCGATCGGTCCTTACATCGGCGGCGCCACTGAAAACTGGTTCGCCTATGTTCTGGCGCTGCTGTTCCTGGTGTTCCGTCCCCAAGGCCTGTTCGGCGAAAAAATCATCGAGAGGGTCTGACCATGAACAAGCTGATTGCCATCATCAACGTCATCTCTTGGTCGGGGTTCTGGGCTTTTGGATATATCGCCCTGACATCGACCGCGCTGACCCAAAGCCAGATCCTGACTGCGGCGGTCCTGGCCGGGATCGGGTTTCTGACCGGCGTCGTTGCCTATCTGAAGCTGTCGCGTGGTCACATAATCAACAATTCGGCGCTGGGTCATACTCACGCCAACGAGCAGGGGTAAGGAAACATGTTCTATCGTGAAGCGGGCGATTACAAAACGTCCTATGCCGAGGACAACCAGACCTTTCCGATCAAGTTCGACCGGTATCGGTACTATGCGGTTCTTCTGATCGCCTTTCTGGTCGTACCTTTCTTGGTCAACGACTACTGGGTCAACGCGATCTTTTTGCCCTTCCTGATCTACTCGATCGCGGCGATTGGGCTGAATATCCTGACGGGGTATTGTGGTCAGGTGTCGCTGGGAACCGGGGGCTTCATGGCTGTGGGGGCCTATGCCTGCTACAAGCTGATGACGTCCTTCCCGGATGTGAACATCTTTTTCCACATCCTTCTGGCAGGCGGAATCACCGGGATCGTTTGTGTTGTCTTCGGACTGCCCAGCTTGCGGATCAAGGGGTTCTACCTGGCCGTGGCCACGCTGGCGGCGCAGTTCTTTCTGGTGTGGTTGTTCAACCGGGTGCCGTGGTTCTACAACTACTCGGCGTCGGGCCAGATCAATGCGCCCGAGCGTACCGTCTTTGGTGTCCCTGTCACCGGCGCAAATACCGAGGCATGGGCGACCTATCTGTTCTGTCTGGTCTTTGTGGCCATCAGTGCGCTGATCGCCCGGAACCTGACCCGCGGCACGCAAGGCCGCCGCTGGATGGCAATCCGCGACATGGACATCGCCGCCGAGATCATCGGCGTGAACCCCCTAAAGGCCAAGGTCAGCGCCTTTGCCGTCTCGGGCTTTTTCGTCGGTATCTCTGGTGCGCTGCTGTTCGCTGTTTTCCTAGGTGCGGTCGAGGTCGGCGAGGCCTTTGGTATCACCAAATCGTTCCTGGTGCTGTTCATGATCATCATCGGCGGTTTGGGATCGATCTTTGGCAGCTTTGCCGGCGCGGCCTTCCTGGTTGTTCTGCCGGTGGCGCTGAAGATCGTCGGCGTGGACTGGCTGGGCTGGCCCACCGATATGGTGGCGCATTTGCAGCTGATCATCGTGGGGGCCTTGATCATCATTTTCCTGATCGCTGAACCCCACGGGCTGGCGCAGCTCTGGCGCGTCGCCAAAGAGAAATTACGACTTTGGCCTTTCCCCCACTAGGGCAGGCCAACACCAATACGGCTCGGGGCGTGGGAACGCGCCCCTGCCACACATCGGACAAAACCAAGGGAGGAGAACCCCGATGAAAACGAAACTGGCAACTCTGGTACTGGGCGCGGCCCTGGCCGCAGGCCCCGCCATGGCGGACCTCGTGTTCCCATCGCTTAGCTACCGCACCGGCCCCTTTGCCGCAGGCGGCATCCCCTTCGCGGATGGCTACTCGGACTATTTCACCCTGCTGAACGAGCGTGACGGCGGTATCGGCGGCGAAATGATTAAAGTGCCGGAATGTGAAACCGCCTATAACACCGAAAAAGGCGTGGAATGCTATGAGGCCACCAAAGGCGAAGGCGCGCTGGTGTATCAGCCGCTGTCGACCGGCATCACCTATCAGCTGATCCCCAAAGCCACCGCGGACGGTATCCCCGTTCACACCATGGGCTATGGTCGGACCTCGGCGAAAAACGGTAAGGTTTTCAGCCACATCTTTAACTATCCGGTGAACTACTGGGATGGCGCCTCGGTTGGTGTGAAGCACTTCAAGGACGTCTCGGGCGGGTCGCTGAAGGGCAAAAAAATCACCCTGCTGCACTTTAACGGCGCGTATGGCAAAGAGCCGATCCCGACTCTGCAAAAGCTGTCGGAAATCGAAGGCTTCGACTTCAACGCAATCCCGATTGACTACCCCGGTCAGGAACAGAAATCGCAGTGGCTGCAAATCCGCCGCGAGCGTCCTGATTTCGTGATCTTCTGGGGCTGGGGCGTGATGAACCAGGTTGCCGTTCAGGAAGCCGCGAACATCCGTTTCCCGATGGAAAACTTCATGGGTATCTGGTGGTCGGGCGCCGAGCTTGACGTGCTGCCTGCTGGTGCCGGTGCAAACGGCTATAAGTCGTTGCAGTTCCATAATGTGGGCTCGGACTATCCAGTGTTTGACGACATCAAGAAATACGTTGTCGACGCGGGCAAAGCTGCGGGCGCTGGCGATCAGATCGGTACCGTTCTGTACAACCGTGGCGTCTATGCGGCGTTCCTGGCTTCGGAAGCAGCCAAAGACGCACAGGCGGCCAACGGCACGGCGCAGATCAACGCAGCTATGATGCGTGACGCCATGGAAGGTCTGGAGATCACAGCCGCCGAGATGGAGGCCGCTGGCCTGCCCAACTTCGGTCCTGAGTTCAACGTGACCTGTGACAACCACGGTGGCGACGGCATGGCAGCCGTGGGTCAGTGGGATGCAACCGCGAAAGAGTGGAAGCTGATCACCGAGTTCACCCCTTCGGATGCGTCGGTTGTTGGCCCGCTGATCGAGGCCGACTCGGCCGCGTTCGCCAAGGAAAACAACATCGCGGAACGCTGCAACTAAGCGTTTGAAAGTGTCCCGGCCGGGCCATGTCTGGCCGGGATCCCCGAATTTCGACAGGAAAGACAACGCACATGCTTGACGCCGATCACAGCCAGGAAACGCTTCTGGAGATCAACAATATCGAGGTGATCTATAACCACGTGATCCTCGTGCTCAAAGGGGTCAGCCTGAGTGTGCCCAAGGGCGGTATTACCGCGCTTCTGGGCGGCAACGGTGCTGGTAAGTCCACCACTTTGAAATCAATTTCCAACCTGCTGCGGTCTGAACGCGGCGAGGTAACCAAAGGCTCGATCAACTATCGAGGTGAGCGTATCCAAGACCTGAACCCCTCTGATCTGGTGAAAAAGGGTGTGATCCAGGTGATGGAGGGCCGCCACTGTTTCGAACACCTGACGGTCGAGGAAAACCTGCTGACCGGGTCCTATACCCGCAGCGTGTCGCGCGGTGACATCGATGCAGATCTGAACATGGTTTACGAATACTTCCCCCGTCTGAAAACCCGCCGCAAAAGCCAGGCAGGTTATACCTCGGGTGGGGAACAGCAGATGGTTGCGATCGGACGGGCGATCATGTCCCGCCCCGAATGCATCCTGCTGGACGAACCCTCGATGGGTTTGGCGCCGCAGCTGGTCGAGGAAATCTTTAACATCGTGAAGAACCTCAATGAGAAAGAGGGCGCGACCTTCCTTTTGGCGGAACAGAACACCAATGTGGCGCTGCGGTTCGCGCATTACGGATACATTCTGGAATCTGGCCGCGTGGTGATGGATGGCCCTGCCGCCGAGCTGCGTGAAAACCCGGACGTGAAAGAGTTCTATCTGGGCATGTCCGACGATGGCCGCAAATCCTTCCGTGATGTGCGTTCGTATCGTCGTCGTAAGCGTTGGCTGAGCTAAACCCAAACGCTCAGCTATCAGCCAACACGCCGGGTAACCGCCAAATTCGGCCAGGAGACCAGTATATGACCCGCTATTTTGACGACCTTGAAACGCGTAGCGCGGATGAGCGCGCCGCTGCCCTTGCTCGGGATCTGCCGTCGCAGGTTGCTAGAGCCAAGGGATTGCCGGGCTATGCGAATGCCCTGGCCGAGGTCGATCCCAACGGGATCACCGGGATCGAGGACCTGGCCAAGCTGCCCGTTTTGCGTAAATCGGATCTGGTCAGCGCTCAGGCTGCGGATGCGCCCTTTGGTGGGTTGACCACCCGTGGCGCGTCGGGCTTTGCGCATATTTTTCAATCGCCAGGCCCCATCTACGAACCCGGCGGAACCGAGCATGACTGGTGGCGTATGGGTCGGTTCTTGCATGCCTGTGGGATCGGGCAGGGGGACATTGTCCAGAACTGCTTTGGCTATCATCTGACCCCGGCGGGCATGATATTTGAATCCGGCGCGCGGGCTGTTGGCGCGGCTGTGCTGCCCGCAGGCACCGGCCAGACCGAGCTTCAGGCCCGCGCGGCGGCTGATATCGGCGTCACGGCCTATGCTGGCACGCCCGACTATCTAAAGGTCATTCTGGACAAGGCCGAGACGATGGGCTTGCCGCTGAAAATCACCAAGGCTGCCGTGGGTGGCGGGGCCTTGTTCCCCTCGTTGCGGCAGGAATATGCGGATCGCGGCATCTCATGCCTGCAATCCTATGCCACCGCCGATCTGGGCTGTATCGCCTACGAGTCCGACGCGATGGAGGGCATGATCATTGACGAAAACGTCGTGGTCGAAATCGTGACGCCGGGCACTGGCAGCCCCGTGGCTCCTGGTCAGGTGGGCGAAGTTGTGGTGACCACGTTGAACCCAGATTATCCGCTGGTGCGATTCGCAACCGGCGATCTAAGCGCCATCATGGCGGGCACCAGCCCCTGCGGGCGGACCAACGCTCGGATCAAGGGCTGGATGGGTCGCGCCGACCAGACCACCAAGATCAAGGGCATGTTTGTACGTCCCGAACAGGTGGCCGCGCTGGTTTCGAAACACAGTGAAATCGTCAAAGCGCGTGTTATTGCAGGTCGCGACGGTGAAATGGACACCATGACGGTGCAAATCGAATCACAGGGTGGCTCGGCCGACACCTATGCGGGTTCCGTCGTCGAAGCCCTTAAGCTTAAAGGGAAAATCGAGGTCGTTTCCCCCGGCTCACTGCCTAACGACGGAAAAGTTATCGAAGATCAACGCACTTACGACTAAGCTGAGCGGCAGATACCTAAGGGAGGTCTGTCATGTTGAGCTGTCGAACAATTATTGGGGCCGTGGCGCTGCTGGTGTCCACGGCCTTGCCGTCCTTGGCCGAGGATTTTGCCCTGCTGCTGACAAACAGGGACTACACCCGGCAAACCGATGCGTTGGATGCGGCGCGTCATGACGGGTTCAAAACCGCTTTTGAGCTAGCTGGCTTTTCGGTGATGCATGGTCAGGATCTGGATGCGCGTGGGCAAAGTCGTATCGCCTCGGAATTCGCGCGGTCGCTGCGGTCGGGACGGGTGGATCGTGTGGTTGTCGTTTTGTCTGGCCATTTCGCGCAAGGCCCCACAGACAGCTGGCTTCTGGCGCGGGACAGCGGCAAACTGAACGCGCTTAGGGTTGGGCAATTTGGTCTGTCGATTACTGCGATCAGCGATGTTCTGGCCGGGTATGATGGAAAGGCTCTGGTGGTTTTGACCCCCTCGCGCTCAAATCTGGACCTGGGCTTTGGTCTGGAACAGGGCGTCGAGAATTTTGAGCTCCCCCAAGGTGTCACTCGGTTGAAAGCGCGGACAGACAATGCGTTGGTGTTGCTGCGCAATCAGGTGCTGGCGGGGCGTTCTTTGGCTCAGATGGCGACCAATGCTCAGACTGGCGTCTCGTGGGCAGGGTTTTTGCCAGATCGGCCGTTGGGCGGTGGCGCCGGGATTTCACCGGGCCGCGCGCGCGCGATTGCCGAGGAAAGCTATTGGAGCGCGGCGCGGGATGTCGACACGATCGAGGCCTATGGCGCCTATTTGCGTCGCTATCCCAACGGTGAATTTGCCACTGCGGCGCGAAACAGCATCGCTGACATCCGCAACGCCCCCCTGCGCGAAGCTCAAGCTACCGAGGCGGCCCTGAACCTTAGCCGCGAGGCACGGCGCAACATTCAAAGGCAGCTAAGCTTTCTGGGATATGACACGCGGGGCGTGGACGGGATTTTCGGACAAGGGACACGCAGGGCCATCGCGCTATATCAGAGGAATAAGGGGGTGCCGGACACGGGCTATGTCTCGGGCAATCTGATCACGCTGCTGAATCGAGATGTCGATGAAAGGGTCCGCCAACAGGAAGAAGAAGAGCGCGAGCGTCGACTGGAACAAGAGCGCCGTGACCGCGATTTCTGGCAAAGCGTTGGCAGCCGGACGGGCGAGCGGGGTCTGCGCCAGTACCTGCGTCAATACCCGGATGGAATCTATGCGGATCGGGCACGCCGAGAACTGGCCGAGATCGAAGACCGCCGCCGCGACGATGTCGATCAACGTATCCGGGTTGCCTGGGATCAGGCACGCTCGGCGGACACAATCGCCGCCTATCGGGATTTCCTGCGGCGCTTTCCCAACAGCCAGTATCAGACCGCCGTCCAGGAACGCATTGCCGAGCTGGAGGAAGAGGGTCGCAACCGTGAGGCAATCGAACGGGACAAGGCTCAGGAGGCGATGTTTGTTCGCAGCTCTGCCACACGTCTGTTGATCGAAAAGGGGCTTCAGGCCCGTGGGTATCAACCTGGAGTGTTGGATGGCAAGTTTGACAAGAAAGCGCGCCGCGCGATACGCAAATTTCAGCGCGCCAATGGCCTGGCGGCCACTGGATATGTGTCGCAGAAAACGATGCTAATGCTGCTGGTCGCGATCGAGAGAAACTAGCCCATGAGGACATAGCTGCCGGGTGCCGCCATCAACGGTGACAGCCCGGCCTTGGGCGCCCCCATCTGCGGGGGCGTCACGCGTTCGCCGGCTTGATGCTGGGACAGCCAACCGGACCATTCCGGCCACCACGAGCCCTCTTGGATCTCATGATTGGCCAGCCATGTATCCGGGTCCATATACAGCGCGCTGGGTTTGCGATGGCCAATCCGATAGTGTCGGCGCGGGTGCCCCGGTTCACTGATGATCCCACCGTTATGGCCGCCTTTTGTTAGGACAAAGCGGACATCTCCGTCGGTGAACAGCTTGGTTTTGTAGACCGAGTGCCACGGGGCGATGTGGTCCTTTTCGGTGCCAACGATGAAGAACGGAATCTTGATGTCCTTCAGCGCGATCACCCGACCGTTCACAGCGTAGCGTCCTGCGGTCAACCGATTTTCCATGAACAGCCCGCGCAGGTATTGCGAGTGCATTTTCGCGGGCATCCGGGTCGCGTCCATATTCCAGACCGACATGTCGGCGGCCTTGTCCTCGATCCCCATCAAGTAGCGATGCACGGCGCGGGTCCAGACCAGATCCTCGGCGCGCAGGGCCTGAAAGGCACCGCTCATCTGCCGTTGGTCAAGATACCCCTGATCCCACATCATGTCCTCTAGGTAGGCGACCTGGCTTTCGTCCAGGAACAACATCAGCTCGCCGGCCTCGGTGAAATCAGTTTGCGCCGCCAACAGCGTGATTGAGGCCAGGCGGTCGTCTTTGTCTCGGGCCATTGTGGCCGCGCTGATCGACAGAATCGTACCACCCAGACAGTAGCCGCACGCGTGAATTTTCTGGTCGGGCACGATGGTCGAAACAGCGTCAATCGCGGCCATGACACCGTTGGTGCGATAATCCTCAAGCTCGAGATCGTGCTGCTGTGCCGTGGGGTTCACCCACGAGATCGCAAAGACAGTAAAGCCTTGGCTGACCAGGTAACGGATCAGCGAATTGTGGGGGCTGAGATCCAGAATATAGTATTTCATGATCCAGGCGGGCACGATCAGAATTGGTTCGGCTTGAACTGTCTTGGTCTGAGGAGAGTACTGGATCAGCTCCATGATTTCATTGCGAAAAACCACTTCGCCTTCGGTGCAGGCGAGCGTTTTTCCGACCTCGAAATCACCGTTGTTCTGGTGGCTGTCTCCGGTGGCTGCGTCCTGGGCGTCCTGCATCAGCAGGGTCAACCCGTCGATCACTGACTGGCCGTTGGTCTCGCGCGCTTTGGCCAGAATTTGGGGGTTCAGCGCGGGTATGTTCGACGGCGAGATCATATCCAGCATTTGCCGCACCATGAAACTAACGCGGTCAGCGTTCTGTGGCAGCGCTCCGGGGACGCAGCAGGTCGCGTGATCCCACCAGTCCTGAGTCGCCAGAAAGCTTTGCTGCATCAGGTCAAAGGGCGGTTTTTGCCAGTTAGGGTCTGTAAACCGATGGTCTTCAGGTTTGGGTCGGAACGGAGGCTGGGCGTCCCCGCGCATCTGTCCGGTCCAGAAGGTGGCCAGTTTCATCGCGTTTTGATGGGCATGCTCGACCATCTCAACCTGACGTCCAGGCGCCGAGGACAGGTGCACCAACCAATCGGCCCACGCAGCCGTGGCGGCATAAGGCGACAGACCGGACGTCATCCGCGCCATCGCTGCGCGCAAAGCACGGTCAAACGTCTCGTGTTTATGCGTCTGGCGCGGGGTGGCGGGGGGAGTTGGCGCGGGATGTGTCATCGTGGCCTCTGCGTGTCCAGGAACGGGTCTGCTGGCCACATGACATGCGGGCTGTGTCGGTTTGTTGACGCGGATCAAGTTTTACAAGATGGACACGGAAAAAGACCGCCCTGGATAAACCGGGGCGGTCTTTTGCACAAACTCTGGTCGCGTTCTTAGCCCTGACGAGCTTTGAAACGACGCTGAGTTTTGTTGATCACGTAGACGCGGCCCTTACGGCGCACGATACGGCAATCGCGGTGACGCTGCTTGAGCGAGCGGAGCGAGTTTTTGACCTTCATGGTCTTCTCCTTCATACGCGGCGCCGGGCGCCTAGGTTGCGGGTCGCTTCGTTAGAAGCGAAAGAAATGGTGGGCGATACAAGGATCGAACTTGTGACCCCTTCGATGTCAACGAAGTGCTCTACCGCTGAGCTAATCGCCCGTATTTGTCCAGTTTGGCACCTTGCCCCTAATGAAAGGGGCGCGGAATTCCGCGCCGGTTCGCGCTCTATAAAAGGAGTCGGCGGGGGGATCAAGGGCTTTTGGTCACAAGAATAATCAGTCTATGATATTTCTTGTGTAAGGAGATTTCATGACGACGTCCGCATACAGCCTGTCGATGCCGAAAACGCGTACAACAAGCGCGATTTTTGCCTCTCCTCATAGCGGGCGGGACTATTCTGCCCGGTTCTTGCGGCAATCGGTGCTGGATGACCAGACGATTCGGTCGTCCGAGGATGCATTTGTGGATCAGCTGTTCGCGGCGGCGCCGGAATTTGGCGCGCCTTTGCTGCTGGCGCAGGCCCCGCGCGCCTATGTCGATCTGAATCGCAGCCCGGACGAGCTGGACCCCGCCTTGATCAAGGGGATTCGCACCGTCAGCTATAACCCGCGAATCGTGTCTGGCCTGGGGGTTGTCCCGCGTGTCGTTTCGAATGGGCGTTGTATTTATAGCGGTAAACTGTCGATTTCCGAGGTTCAGGACCGTCTGAACACCTGTTGGCACCCATACCATGACAAATTGACCGAACTATTGGCCGAAACCCGCGCTGAATTCGGCGAAGCGATTCTGATTGATTGCCATTCGATGCCGCATGAAGCGTTGGACAATCTGGCCCGCACCATGCCACGCCGCCCTGAGGTCGTGCTGGGGGATCGGTTCGGGGCCGCGGCCTCGACCGAGGTGATGGATATGTTAGAGGACGCCTTTAGCGCCGAGGGCCTGCGCGTTGTGCGCAATGTCCCCTTTGCCGGAGCCTACACGACGCAGCATTACGGGCGACCGTCGCGTGGGCAGCATGTGGTTCAGGTGGAAATTGATCGCTCGCTTTATATGAACGAGCAGATGATTCGCCCCAATGGCAATTTCCGTGCCATGCAGGCCGCGATGTCTCGCGTGATTTCCAAAATTACGGCTTTTGGTGAGCCGAAACAAAGCCTTGCGGCCGAGTGATCAGCGCAGCGCGCGGCCCTTTTTGATCGCATCCTTGCCGAATTTGCGCCGAATTTCGTCAGTGGCACGTTCGGCCCGGCCCCGTGTTTCTGCCTGCGGGTCCAGCAGATCACCAGACAAAGCGGCCTGCGATTCGGGCGCCAGATCCGAGATGCCGACGCCGATCAAACGGTAAGGCCCTTCGTTTCCGACCTGATCATACAGAGCCCGCGCCACGCGATAGATCGTGTCAGCCAGCTGCACCGGTTCGTGCTGGCTTTGGCGGCGGGTCAGGCTGCGGTGATCGGCACGTTTCAGTTTCAACGTCACCACCCGGCCTGCGATTTCGCGGGCTTTGGCGCGACTGGCGACTTTTTCGGCCAGACGCCAGATATGGCCGTCCAGAACCTCCGCATTCCAGGTATCTTCGAAAAACGTGGTCTCGTTCGAAATGGATTTTATCGGTTCATGGGCCGAGACTCGCCGCCGGTCCTGACCACGCGCCAGATGCCACAGCCGATCCCCCATCGAGCCGAATCGCACATGCAAATCCTGTCGGTCCCAGCGCAGAAGGTCGGTAAAGGTGCGAATGCCCGCTTTCTCCAGCGATGCCTGGGTGGCCTGACCCACGCCCCAGATCATCCGTACGGGTTTATCGCGCAGAAAATCGGCCGTTTCGGCCTGTCCGATCACCGAAAACCCGTGCGGTTTGTCCAGATCCGAGGCGACCTTGGCCAGGAATTTGTTGTGGCTCAGCCCGATCGAGCCGGTGACCCCCAATTCGTCCCGCATCCGTTTGACCAAACGGGCCAGCATCACCGCGGGCGGGACACCATGCAGGCGTTCGGTGCCGGTCAGGTCCAGAAATGCCTCGTCTAAAGACAGCGGTTGGATCGAGGGCGTCATTTCCTCCATCATCGCGCGGATTGCGCGGCTGACCTCGACATAAACCTGCATCCGCGGCTTGATCACCACTGCATCTGGGCAGAGTTTCAGCGCCTGGAACATCGGCATGGCCGAGCGAACGCCTCGGATGCGCGCCACATAGCAGGCGGTCGATACCACGCCGCGTTTGCCGCCGCCGATGATGACGGGTTTGTCAGCAAGGTCCGGGTTGTCGCGCTTTTCGACGCTTGCATAAAACGCGTCGCAATCCATATGTGCGATAGATAGATCGAACAATTCAGGGTGCGCAACGACACGCGGCCCGTGACAGGACGGGCAACGGGGGCCATGATCATAGGTAATCAGGCAGTCTCGGCACAGTTTAGGCATCTGTTCAGAGTTTCGTGACAATAATGGCAGGCAACGGCAGACCGACTATATGACCCTTATGAGCGAAGATACACACTTCAGAGGCGCCAAACTGGCGCTGTTTATCGGTGGTCACCTGGCCGTGATCATGCGGGATGACAAACCAGGCCTGCCCTGGGCCGGGTATCTGGACCTGCCCGGCGGTGGCCGTGAAGGGCTGGAAAGCCCCGAAGACTGCGCGCTGCGCGAAACCCAAGAAGAGCTGGGCCTGATCGTTCCAAGGTCCGAATTGATTTGGAAACGCGAATATGTCGCCAGCTCGGGCGAGCCTGTCTGGTTTTTCGGGGCCATGCTGCATGCGGATCGCGCACGGGATGTACAAATGGGCGACGAAGGCCAGTATTGGACGCTGATGACGCCGCAGGACTATCTGACCCATGACCGCGCCATCCCGCATTTTGCAACGCGGGTGGCTGATTTTCTGTCGACTCAGGCCTTTATGGGGCGCGCGGGTTAGACTTTGGCGATCTCGTCCAGGATCGACAGAGCCGAGGCGCGTGGGTTTTCAGCGGCCCAGATCGGGCGGCCGACAACAATGTGATCGGCCCCGTCACTCAATGCTTGAGCAGGGGTCGCCACACGTTTCTGATCCCCCAAAGCAGCGCCGGTCGGACGCACACCGGGCGTGACAATCAAACGGCCCTCGGAATTTGGAAGGGCGCGGATCAGGGCGGCCTCTTGCGGACTGGCGATCACGCCATCTGCGCCAGCTTCAAAGGCATTGGCGGCGCGTTCCAGAACCAGCTCCTTAATATCACCGGGTTTGATCAGCCCCGCATCCAGATCGGCACGATCCAGCGAGGTCAGAATGGTCACGGCCAGGATTTTCATGTCTCCGCCGCTGGCGCCCTCTTTGGCGGCGCGAACCACATGGGGGTCGCCGTGCACTGTAAGGAAATCCAGATCGAACTGAGCCATCCCACGCACTGCGTTTTCGACCGTGGCCCCAATGTCGAAAAACTTCATGTCCAGAAAAATGCGTTTGCCGTGTTCCTGCTTCAGCTCGTTCGCAAGGGCCAGACCACCGCCGGTCAGCATTCCCAGACCGATCTTATAGAACGACACCGCGTCGCCCAGCTGTTCAGCCAGCTCCATGCCGGCCAGCACATTGGGGACGTCGAGGGCTACGATCAGGCGGTCATCGGACATTGGGGCGCTCCTACTCTATATGGGTTGCGCCCTTTTCGCGGGATCGGGCAGGGGCGTCAAGCCTAGCCCGCAACGCGCAGCCTGCGGTGTTCAGGCATTCGCGATAACTGGCGCAGAGCGTCGGCGATCAGCGCTGCGCGTGCACCTTTGGGGCCGGGCGCAGGCACATGGCACTGAAGAATATGATTGCGCTTACGATCCGTCTGGATTGTCACGATGCCCCGAATGCCCCCATCCGCTGTGGTGCCAGGCAGGCGACAGACCGAGATTTCCGTTACATTCATGCCGCGGCCCCCTTACGATCCCTGCCTAACGCAGGGACGGTTAAGCTCTGGTTGCTGAGGGGTGAAAAATTATCCTCAAGGGCGCATGGAACCCTTGAAGCGGCTGGAAAGGATTGCCAACTATAAGGCAAGGTCCGAACAAGGATGTGCCGCATGGGCGGGCATCGCGAAAACCGGACGCTTATAAGAAGGAGAGAGCCATGGACTTAACCAAGTTCACGGAGCGGTCGCGCGGTTTCATTCAGGCCGCTCAGACGATCGCCATGCGGGAAGGCCATCAACGGCTATTGCCCGAACACATTCTAAAAGCATTGATGGACGACGATCAGGGGCTAAGCGCCAACCTGATCAACAGCGCGGGCGGAAATGCCCCCGCAGTGATCGAGGCGGTGAATGCTGCCGTCGACAAACTGCCCAAAGTGTCTGGTGACGCGGGGCAGGTCTATCTGGATAATCTGGCCGGCAAGGTGCTGGCCGAGGCCGAAGCGATCGCCAAGAAAGCCGGCGACAGCTTTGTGCCGGTCGAACGCGTGCTGATGGCGCTGGCCATGGTCAAATCCAAGGCCAAGGATGCGCTGGTGGCCGGGGGCGTGACGCCTCAGAAACTGAACAGCGCAATCAATGACATCCGCAAGGGCCGCACCGCTGACAGTGCCTCGGCCGAAGAGGGTTATGACGCGTTGAAAAAATACGCGCGTGACCTGACCGAGGCCGCCGAAGAGGGCAAGATCGACCCAATCATTGGCCGCGACGAGGAAATCCGCCGCTCGATGCAGGTTCTGTCGCGCCGGACCAAGAATAACCCGGTGCTGATCGGCGAACCCGGCGTGGGTAAAACCGCGATCGCCGAGGGCATGGCCCTGCGCATCATCAACGGCGATGTGCCTGAATCCTTGCGTAATAAGAAACTGTTGGCGCTGGACATGGGGGCGTTGATCGCCGGTGCAAAATATCGTGGTGAGTTCGAAGAACGCCTGAAGGCCGTTCTGACCGAGGTGACCGAAGCCGCCGGCGAGGTCATCCTGTTCATCGACGAGATGCACACGCTTGTTGGCGCGGGTAAATCCGATGGTGCGATGGATGCGGCGAACCTGATCAAGCCAGCGCTTGCGCGGGGCGAACTGCACTGTATCGGTGCGACCACGCTGGATGAGTACCGCAAATACGTGGAAAAAGACGCGGCCCTGGCCCGCCGTTTCCAGCCCGTCGTGGTCGAAGAACCCACGGTCGAAGATACCATCAGCATTCTGCGCGGCATCAAGGAAAAATACGAGCTGCACCACGGTGTGCGGATCTCGGATTCCGCGCTGGTCTCTGCGGCGACGCTGAGCCACCGCTATATCACCGACCGGTTCCTGCCCGACAAGGCGATCGACCTGATGGACGAAGCCGCCAGCCGCCTGCGGATGGAGGTGGACAGCAAACCGGAAGAACTGGACCAACTGGACCGCAACATCCTGCAAATGCAGATCGAGGTTGAGGCCCTGAAGCTGGAGGATGACGCCGCCAGCAAGGACCGCTTGGAAACGCTGGAAAAGGAACTGGCTGATCTGCAGGATCGCTCGTCCGAAATGACGGCTAAATGGCAGGCCGAACGCGATAAGCTTGCCGGGGCTCGCGATCTGAAGGAACAGCTGGACAAGGCCCGCGCCGATCTGGAAATCGCCAAGCGCGAGGGCAATCTGGCCAAGGCCGGAGAGCTGTCCTATGGCGTGATTCCGAACCTGGAAAAACAGCTGACCGAGGCCGAACAGGCCGAGGAACAGGGCGTCATGGTCGAAGAGGCCGTGCGCCCTGAACAGATCGCTCAGGTGGTGGAACGCTGGACGGGCATTCCGACCGCGAAAATGCTGGAAGGCGAACGCGAAAAGCTGCTGTCGATGGAAGACGGCCTGCATAAGCGCGTCATCGGCCAGAATGCGGCCGTTAAGGCCGTCGCCAACGCCGTGCGCCGTGCCCGCGCTGGGCTGAACGACGAAAACCGGCCTTTGGGCTCGTTTCTGTTCCTTGGCCCGACCGGCGTGGGTAAGACCGAGCTGACCAAGGCCGTGGCCGAGTTTCTGTTCGACGACGACAGTGCCATGGTGCGCATTGATATGTCCGAGTTCATGGAGAAACACTCGGTCGCGCGTCTGATCGGAGCGCCTCCGGGCTATGTCGGCTATGACGAAGGCGGTGTCCTGACCGAGGCCGTGCGCCGTCGCCCCTATCAGGTGGTGCTGTTCGATGAGGTCGAAAAGGCGCATCCGGACGTATTCAATGTGCTGCTGCAAGTGCTGGATGACGGCGTGCTGACCGATGGTCAGGGCCGGACCGTGGACTTCAAACAGACGCTGATCATCCTGACCTCGAATCTCGGCGCGCAGGCGCTGAGCCAACTGCCCGAAGGCTCGGACAGTGCCGACGCCAAGCGCGACGTGATGGATGCAGTGCGGGCGCATTTCCGCCCCGAATTCCTGAACCGTCTGGACGAGCTGATCATCTTTGATCGTCTGGCCCGTCAGGACATGGCCGGGATCGTGGAGATTCAGCTGGGTCTGCTGGGCAAACGTCTGGCGCAGCGCAAGATCGACCTGCAACTGGATGACGCCGCGCAGAAATGGCTGGCGGACGAGGGCTATGATCCGGTTTTCGGCGCACGTCCGTTGAAGCGCGTGATCCAACGCGCCCTTCAGAACCCTCTGGCCGAGCTTCTGCTGGCTGGCGACATCAAGGATGGGGCCGTTGTGCCGGTCACCGCCGGGGCCGAGGGGCTGATTATCGGCGAACGTGTCGGCAACACCAATCAGGACCCGCCCCAAGACGCCGTCGTCCACTAAGGGGCCGCTCCTATAAAACGTTAAGACCCGCCAAGATACTGGCGGGCCTTTTCTTTTCGTGCTTTGATTGTTTTTAATGGGCTTTAGAATACGGGCGTAATGTGGTGGGGAAAAGTCAGTGAGTAAAATGGAATGGGACCAGCTGTTATCGTCCCTCAGGTTTGGTGATAAGGACTATCCCGAGCAGCCGCATCGACCGACATATGTCCAAGACGCAGATCGGATTGTGTTTTCAGCGCCGTTTCGCAGGCTCGCCAACAAGACTCAGGTCCACCCTCTTTATAGTCACGACCACATCCATCACAGGCTGATCCACAGCGCCGAGACCGCAAGTGCAGGGCGCTCGCTTGGGATGGCCGTTGGGCATTGGCTGGAAGAGAGCGGCGAAATCGCATCAGGAGACCGCCACAAGCTGGCCGGCATGGTGCATGCGGCGTGTTTGGCCCATGATATTGGGAACCCTCCTTTCGGGCATTCCGGCGAAGAGGCTATCGGCGATTGGTTTTCGACGAAATTTACCGATCCTAAGGGAATTTTCGCGCAAGTGGACCACAGCCTGCGCGCCGAGTTTGAAAAATTCGAAGGCAATGCGCAGGGGTTTCGGATTCTGACCCGGTTGGAGATGTACCGGGGCGAAGGTGGGATGCGCCTGTCGAACGGCGTGTTGGGCGCCTTCACGAAATATCCGGTGACGGCGAATGTGCAGGTGAACTGTGATGTCAAATATTGCGGTCTGAAGAAGTTCGGCGTTTTTGGCAGCGAGGCGGACAATTTCGCTGCGGTCGCCGAGCGACTTGGCTTGCTTAGGGAAACCACGGGTCAGGGGAACTGGTGGCGTCGGCACCCCTTGGTGTTCCTGGTCGAAGCCGCAGACGACATTTGTTACAATATCGTGGACGCCGAAGACGGTTTCGCGGCCGGGGATCTTGGGTTCGACGAAGTTAAAAAATGCTTAGAGCCCCTGGGCGGGAAGTCGAACAAAGATCTGTCCTCCTATACCGAGCATGAAGAAATCGCCTACCTTCGTGCAAAAAGCATTGGAGCCGCGATCGAGGCCTGCGTTGACGCGTTCAAGGAAAACTACACTGACATAATGACGGGGCAGTTCTCGGGCTCTCTGGTCGAGGTTTCCTCGAAGAAGGCCGAGTTTGCGGCCATTAGAAAAGTGGCCGAGGATCAACTGTTCACGGCACCACGCAAGACCAAGCTAGAGGTGCGGGGGCGGAACGTGCTTCATACCGTGCTGGACGGGCTTTCGCCGGTCTATCAGAAGCTGTCAGAAAATAGTTGGAGCGAAAGCGACCTGCCGAACTATGAGCGTCAACTTATCCGGACGGTCGATCTGGATCTGCGTGATGTGACCGACGCCTATACGGCTCTGCATTCTCTGACAGACTTTGTGTCCGGGATGACTGACCGATATGCATTAGAGGTCGCCAGCATGGTTTCCGGGACCTAGCCCACGGCAACCCGAGTGGGGGTCGGCCTGGTCGCTAGCCAGGCCGTTTTGCTTAGTCTAGTCCGATGGCCGAGCGAGCGATGGTGTCCAGCAGGGCTTGCACCTCTTGCATCGGGCCTTGGGGGAATTCGCGATAGCCGATTATGGTTTCATCAGGGCTGTCAGGCATCTGCGCGATGAAGATGTCATAGGGACAGAAGCGGATATTCATCGGATCGGCCTCCATTACCTTGCGCGAGAGTTTGGCCGAGCAAAAGGAGTAGACGTCGGCCTTGGTGAACACGGTGATATCCGAGCCGACATCCGCGCGGGTCCGTTCCAGCATCTCGCCCACATGAGACGTGCCGTCAATCACCAGCCCTTGGTCCAGAATGGCGTTTTCCAGTCCGAACACCACATCGTCGAACGACTCGTCCGTGGTATAGCTGACGATGCCGTCGGCCATGGCGCTGCTTGCGGACAGGATTATTCCCGCCGCCAGTGCAAGAGCTTTCATTGTATATTCTCCTCCGAGTGTTACGTTGCGCCCGGCTGCGCGAGCGTTCGGTTTAAAGTTAAACCTGACAGATACCTTTCTTGCGCACTTTGACGTATATCAAAAGGAATATGTGATGGGCTTCGCGTTGAATGTGTTGATCGTTCTGGCGCTACTCTTTGTTTTTGCTTTGGGGGCTGCGTCGCTGACGTCGATCTTCCTCTTTGTCATCGACAAAACGCAAACGGGGGACGCAATCCGACGGAATTATCCTGTGATCGGGCGGTTCCGGCATCTGTTCACCTCGTTGGGCGAGTTTTTCCGGCAGTACTTCTTTGCGATGGACCGTGAAGAGATGCCGTTCAACCGGGCGCAGCGGGATTGGGTGCGCCATTCGACCAGCGGCAAGGGGAACACGGTGGCCTTTGGCTCGACCCGGAACCTGTCGATTCCAGGGACGCCGATTTTTGTGAACGCGTGCTTTCCGCCGCTGGATGATGAGTTCGCGGCCACCAAGCCGATGATCATCGGTCCGACCGCCGCGATACCCTATAATGCCAAGTCGATCTTTCATATTTCGGGGATGAGCTATGGTGCGATCTCGCGTCCGGCCGTCGAGTCGTTAAGCCGTGGTGCCGCGCGGGCGGGGATCTGGTTGAACACGGGCGAAGGTGGGATGTCCCCCTTTCATCTGACGGGTGGCTGCGATCTGGTCTATCAGATCGGAACGGCGAAATACGGTATCCGCGATCACGACGGCAATCTGGATGACGATAAGCTGCGTAAGGTGGCCGAGCATCCGCAGGTCAAGATGTTCGAGCTGAAGCTGGCGCAGGGGGCAAAACCCGGCAAAGGTGGCATCCTGCCCGCCGAGAAGATCGACGAAGAGATTTCGCGTATTCGCGGGGTGCCTTTGGGCAAGGACAGTATCTCGCCCAACCGTCATGCTGAAATCGACAGCTTTGGCGACCTGCTGGATATGATCGGTCATATTCGTGACGTGTCCGGCAAACCCTGCGGGTTCAAGACGGTCATTGGCTCGTCCGACGCTTGGGAGGAGCTTTTCCAGCTGATCAACGAGCGTGGTTCAGATTGCGCGCCTGACTTCATTACTATTGATGGAGGTGAAGGCGGCACCGGTGCAGCGCCGATGCCCTTGATCGACCTGGTGGGGATGCCCCTGCGCGAGGCGTTGCTGCGAATTGTCGATTTGCGTGATCGCTATGGGCTGAAGGACCGGATTCGCATCATTGCCAGCGGTAAACTGGTGAATCCCGGCGACGTGGCCTGGGCCATCTGCGCAGGTGCGGATTTTGTCGTTTCGGCGCGCGGGTTCATGTTCTCGTTGGGCTGTATCCAAGCGCTAAAGTGCAACAAGAACACCTGTCCCACTGGCATCACCACCCATGACCCGCGGCTTCAGGGGGGGCTGGTCGTTGAAGATAAGTGGAAGAAGGTCGCAAACTACGCGACCTCGGTCATCAAAGAGGTCGAGATCATCGCCCATTCGGTTGGCGTGGCGGAACCTCGGCTTATGCGCCGTCGGCATGTGCGGATCGTGCAGGCCAATGGCGACTCGATCCCGCTGAATAAAATCCGCCCCAGTTACAACGCGGATGCCTCTTAACGTTACAATCTGGGCACGTCATCGTGAGATGAAGTTTGTTGGCCGGTCCTTAGGGGCCGGCCTATCTTCTTTGAAATGGATCAAAGAGGGACGACCATGGCCAAACGTTGGACGAATAACCTGAGCCGGGCGGATATCACGCCTGAACCTATCTATATGAACCGCCGCCAGATCATGGCCGGCCTTGCTGGCATCGGTCTGGCAGGTGTCGCCGCGCCGGCCTCGGCCAGCGAAGGGTTGGAGCCCAACAGTTGGGAAGACATCACCAACTATAATAACTTCTATGAATTCGGCACGGGCAAGGAAGACCCCTCGCGCTATGCCGGTGCGTTGACCACCGCGCCTTGGACGATCAAGATTGACGGCATGGTGGATAATCCGGGCGACTATGCGCTGGGGGACATCCTGTCCAAGATGACGATCGAAGAACGCATCTATAGGTTCCGCTGTGTCGAGGCCTGGTCGATGGTCATCCCCTGGAACGGGTTCGAGCTGTCGGACCTCTTGGATATGGCCGGGGTACAAGAGGGCGCAAAGTATGTGGCCTTTGAAACCCTATACCGGCCAGACGAAATGCGCGGGCAGCAATTCTCGACAATCGAATGGCCCTATGTCGAGGGGCTGCGCCTGGACGAGGCACGCCATCCCCTGACGATCATGGCTACTGGTTTGTATGGTAAAGATATGCCCAATCAGAACGGGGCGCCGATCCGTCTGGTGGTGCCGTGGAAATATGGGTTCAAGTCGATCAAGTCGGTGGTGCGCATTACTCTTACAGACAAAGAGCCGCCCACCAGCTGGAACAAGCTGATCCCGCACGAGTATGGCTTCTATAGTAACGTGAACCCGCAGGTGGATCACCGACGCTGGTCGCAGGCATCCGAACGGGTTGTCGGAGGCGGGCTGTTCTCGAAGCGTCAGGACACCCTGATGTTCAATGGATACGAATCCGAAGTCGCCTCGCTCTACGAGGGCATGGACCTGAGCAAGCACTTCTGATGGATCGTGTGAACCGTATACTCCGCCGTGTGCCAGCCTGGACGATCTATGTGGCTGGCGCGGCTTGGGCCGGGCTTTTGTTTTGGCAGGGTCTGACGGGGCAACTGGGGGTCGAGCCGATCCAGGCGTTGGAACATGAATACGGGATCACGGCGTTGATCCTGTTGATTGTTGGTTTGGCGGTGACACCTATGCGCCGCCATCTGGGTTTGAACCTGCTCAAATTCCGCCGAGCCATTGGACTGACCGCGTTCTTCTTTGTGGTCTGTCACCTGATGGTCTGGGCGGTTCTGGATCAAGGGAGCGTTGCCCGGATCTGGGCGGACATCATCAAGCGCCCCTACATCACGATCGGAATGATGGCGCTGGTGCTTAGCATTCCTTTGGCGGTGACCTCGAACAACGTCTCGATCCGCAAGTTAGGGGTCCGCTGGAGGAAGCTTCACAAGCTGACCTATCCCGTGGTGCTGCTAAGCGCGGTGCATTTCGTCATGCTGCGCAAAGGCATCCAATTGGAGCCAGTGCTGTATCTGGTAGGAATCACCGGTTTGCTGGCTTTTCGATTGCCGATGCGGGCGAGTCGCCGAAATCCGGTGTGATTCACCGGGTGAATCGGTCCTGACTCGGTGATTTGGGGCCCATCTTGTGGGTAACCCTGGGGATAAGTCTAAATCGTGAATCAGTGAATGCCGCCGCGCAGCATCCCGGCCGATTGATAGCGCTAAGTTGGCAAAAAGAGTAGCGTGTAAGGCATTGTTTTTGTGCAGTTTTTCAGAAATATCAAAAAAAGATGACGTTTTTTGCAAAAAGAGGTTGCGGGCATGTGGGTATAACCTTAGAACCCACTTCGCCGGCGGCGCTGAGGCGCACAACGGGACGCCAG
>JBOEGN010000003.1:0-64176 GCA_050633445.1 Thalassovita sp. | reverse complement strand
TCCGTCGATGGGGAAAACCTCGCTGGCGACCAACATCGCGTTCAACGTGGCCAAAGCCTATAAGCGCGGGCAAAAATCCGATGGCAGCGAAGGCGCCGTGGATGGCGGCGTTGTGGGCTTCTTTAGCCTGGAGATGAGCGCCGAGCAGCTGGCGGGCCGTGTGCTGGCCGAAGCGTCCGAGATTTCCTCGCATAAAATCCGTCAGGGGGACATGACCGAGGCCGAGTTCCGCCGCTTCGTCGAGGCCGCCAAAGAGCTGGAGGCCTGCCCTCTGTTCATCGACGACACACCCGCCCTGCCGATCAGCCAGCTGGCCGCACGGGCGCGGCGTCTGAAACGGACGCATGGGCTGGACCTGCTGATCATCGACTATCTACAGCTGTGTCGCGGCATGTCCGATAACCGGGTGAACGAAATTGCCGAGATCTCGATGGGGATGAAGGCGATCGCCAAGGAGTTGAACATCCCGGTGATCGCGCTGTCTCAGCTGTCGCGTCAGGTGGAAAGCCGCGATGATAAACGTCCGCAGCTCAGCGATTTGCGGGAATCGGGCTCGATCGAACAGGATGCTGACGTGGTGATGTTCGTGTTCCGCGAGGAATATTACAAAGAACGCGAAAAACCCGGCGAGCACGAGTTGGAAAAGATGGAAGAGTGGATCGCCGCGATGGAACGCCTGCATGCCAAGGCCGAGGTCATCGTCGGCAAGCAGCGTCATGGCCCCATCGGCACGGTCGATCTAGCCTTTGAGGCGCAGTTCACCCGATTTGGCAATCTGGTCAAACCCTGGCAACAGGACGCAGGCGGCGACTACTAGGCGCCCTTGGTTGGGGGCTTTGCCCCCGTCGCGATGCGACTCCCCCAGGATATTTGGCAAAAGAAGAAGCGAAAGCTTGCGCGTTTGTGGGCCGGTTTGGCGCTTGGGCGGGTTTGCGCTTGACCATTTTGGGCACTCTGTCAAAACACCCCCATGACGACGGCGACATTGACAATTGATTTGGCCGCGCTGGTTGCGAACTGGCGGGCTTTGGATGCGGCAAGCGGTGACACGGTGGAAACCGCGGCCGTGGTAAAGGCCAATGGCTATGGGTTAGGCGCGGGCCGCGTGGCGCGCAGCCTGGCCCATGCAGGCGTGCGGCGGTTTTTCGTGGCTGTGGCGGAGGAGGCGGCAGCGGTGCGCGAGGCCCTGGGGCCCGGGCCAGAGATTTGTGTGTTTTCGGGGCATATGTCCGGTGACACCGATATGATCCATGATTTGCAGCTGGTGCCGATGCTGAATTCTATCGACCAGATGCTGCGCCATGTGGAGGCCTTGCCGGGTCATCCGTTCGGCGTGCAGCTGGACACCGGCATGAACCGTCTGGGGATGGAGCCCGCCGAATGGGCCGCCTTGCGCGATATCGCTTTGGGGCAGAACATCCAGTTGATCATGTCGCATCTGGCCTGTGCGGACGAGCCCGAACACCAAATGAATGCGCAGCAATTGCACGCCTTTAACGAGATGACAGAAGGCTGCGATGTGCCGCGTTCTTTGTCCGCGACTGGGGGGATTTTGCTGGGCCCCGACTATCATTTCGACGTCACGCGACCGGGGATTGGGTTGTATGGCGGGCTGCCTTTTGAACAGGCGCATCCGGTGGCGCATATCAGCCTGCCGGTGATCCAGATCAGGGATGTAGAGCCGGGCGAAAGCGTGGGCTATGGCAATACTTGGGTGGCTGAGGTGCCCTCGAAAATTGCGACGGTGGCTGCGGGATATGCTGATGGGATTCACCGTGTGATGGGGTCGAAAACCGCCTTGTTTGCCGATGATGTGGCCTGTCCTGTGCGTGGACGGATCTCGATGGATCTGATCGGTGTGGATGTAACCCACCTGAGCGAAGCGCCTAAGGCGTTGGACCTGTTGAATTCGGCGCAGACCGTGGACGTTCTGGCCGACAATGCGGGCACCATCGGATACGAAGTATTAACCTCTTTGGGCGCGCGGTATCGTCGGCGTTATACCAGCACATGAGCCTGACGGCGCCTATCGCTGCGCTGGGGCAACAAGTTCTGGCGGCGCTGGCTCTGATTGGCCGGATCGTGATCTATGCGGCCGAGACCGTGTCGCATTTGTTTCGTCCCCCGTTTTACGGCCGCGAATTTTTGCATGCCCTGGTGCAGATCGGCTGGCTGTCCCTGCCTGTCGTGGCGCTGACCACGTTGTTTACCGGCGGGGCGCTTGCCTTGCAGATTTACGCCGGTGGCAGCCGGTTTAATGCCGAGGCCGTGGTGCCCTCGATCGTCGCCATCGGCATGGTGCGCGAACTGGGGCCGGTGCTGGCAGGCTTGATGGTTGCCGCGCGGGTTGCCTCCTCGATCGCGGCCGAGATCGGCACCATGAAGGTGACCGAGCAGATCGACGCGCTGGTCACCCTGTCCACCCATCCGATGAAATATTTGACCCTGCCCCGCGTACTGGCCGCGACGATTGCGGTGCCAGTTCTTGTGGGCGTGGGTGACGTCATTGGCATCATGGGCGGATACTTTGTCGGCATCAGCCGGCTGGGCTTCAACGCCTCGGCCTATCTGAGCAACACCGTTGATTTTCTTGAAACTTTCGACGTTGTTTCTGGCCTGATCAAGGGCGCTGCATTCGGCTTTATCGTCGCTTTGATGGGCTGTTATCACGGCATGAATTCGGGCCGCGGCGCCCAAGGCGTTGGCCGGGCAACGAAATCGGCGGTCGTCGCGGCCTCGATCCTGATCCTGGCGGCGAACTACCTGCTGACCGAGGTATTCTTTGCGGCATGATTGAACTCAACGATGTTCATAAGGGATTTGGCGACCATCAGGTGCTGCGCGGGGTCAATCTGACGATTCCCAAGGGCAGCTCGATGGTGATTATCGGCGGGTCGGGCACCGGTAAGTCCGTGGCTTTAAAATGCGTGCTCGGGCTGATTGCGCCTGACAGCGGGACGATCACGCTGGACGGTCAGAATGTGGCCAAAGGCGACCGGGATGCGTTCTTGGCCCGGTTCGGGATGCTGTTTCAGGGCGGCGCGCTGTTTGACTCGCTGCCCGTCTGGCAGAACGTGGCCTTTCGCCTGCTGCGCGGATCGCTGAAACGCCCCAAGGATGAGGCGCGCGCGATTGCCATCGAAAAGCTCCGCCGCGTCGGCCTGAAACCCGAGGTCGCCGACAAATTTCCAGCCCAACTGTCGGGTGGCATGCAGAAACGCGTCGGCCTGGCCCGCGCCATCGCCGCCGAGCCCGAGATCATCTTTTTCGACGAGCCAACCACCGGCCTGGATCCGATCATGTCCGGCGTCATCAATGAGCTCATCCGAGAGATCGTCGTTGAAATGGGCGCCACCGCCATGACCATCACCCATGACATGACCAGCGTCCGCGCGATTGCCGACAACGTGGCCATGCTGCATGACGGCGTGATCAAATGGACCGGCCCCGTGGCGCAGATGGATGCCTCGGGCGATCCCTATCTGGATCAATTCATCCACGGCCGCGCCGAGGGCCCGATCGAGGCTGTGAGGTGAACACTCTTTTGATGGGGTTCGGCGCGATTGCTATGGGGATAAGCCCATTTATCGCGGCGTTTGCGACCATTCGTACAGGGGCAAAAATCAGGCGGAACTCCGAACTGCGCCGAACCGGGCTGGCTTTGATGCTTCTCCCATTTGCAGTTTTCCTTTGGTTCGTTCTCTGGATGTTTATCGTGGCTCCAAGCAGTTTGGGAAAAGAGCTCTATATGATTGGCATTCCGGTAGGGCCCGTCATTTGGCTCCCGGTAATTCTTGCGTTCATCAGCACTATGACCCTGCTGTTGTTCGCAATTTTTCATCAGGTGGAACGAAAGCCGTCGGTGATCGCGAGCCTTCTTTGCCTTTTGACTTGGTTCTGTCTGTTCCAGCCATTCGCCTTCCAATAAGGCGAAGAGACCCCTCGCGTAGCAATCAACGCCCGAGCCTCGTTTCTTTGTTTAAATGCTTGGCAATTGATCAAAGGCTCCATAGATGCCCCCTATGACCAAGTACCTCAACCTGTCCCTGCTGATCCTGTTCCCCATCGCGTGGTTCGCGCCGCTGTTACGTGCGGGGCTGTTGCCTTTGTTCGGCCTCAGCGAGATCAGCGTGATCTCCGGCGTGCAAAGCCTGTGGGACACGGATGTATTTCTGGCCCTGATCGTCACCATCTTTGCCCTGTTCGCGCCCTATCTGAAAACCATCGGGCTGGCGCTGATCCATTTCGACTTGCTGGATAAACGCACCCTGCCCGCGCTGAACATCCTGGGTAAACTGGCCATGGCGGATATCTTCCTGATCGCGCTGTATATCACCATCGCCAAAGGCATCGGGGTGGGCACGCTCGAAACGGCGTGGGGGCTGTACCTGTTTACCTTCTGCATTTTGGCCTCGTTGGGGATTTCCCTGGCGGCACGCAAGGAACGGGTTTGACCGCACTCGCGCGCTAGGGCATCACTGCGCCCATGGTAAAAACGAAAACCTATTCATGTTCGGCCTGCGGGGCCTCTACCAACAAATGGTCCGGGCGTTGTGACGCTTGTGGCGAGTGGAACTCGATCTCCGAGGACACGCCCCTGTCAGCGGGGCCTTCGAAGAAATCTCTGGGCAATAAGCGCGGGGCCTCGATCGTGCTGACCGATCTGGCAACGCAAGAGGCACCGCCGCCCCGAACCCAATCGGGCATGGACGAACTGGATCGCGTGTTGGGCGGTGGCCTTGTGCCCGCCAGCGCCATTTTGGTGGGCGGCGATCCGGGGATCGGTAAATCCACTCTGTTGCTTCAGGCTGCGGCGCAATTTTCCCAAGCCGGGCTGAAAACCATCTACATCTCGGGCGAAGAGGCCAGCGCGCAGGTGCGGATGCGGGCGCAACGACTGGGGCTGACAGATGCGCCCGTGCAATTGGGCGCTGAAACCAACTTGCGCGATATTCTGACCACGCTGGATACGGAAAAGCCGCAACTTGCCATTATCGATTCCATTCAGACCATGTGGGCCGACAATGTCGAAAGCGCGCCGGGGTCGGTCAGCCAGGTCCGCGCCGCCGCGCACGAGCTGACCACTTTCGCAAAACGCAAAGGCATGTCGGTTATTCTGGTCGGTCACGTCACCAAGGACGGCCAGATCGCCGGCCCGCGCGTGGTCGAACATATGGTCGATACTGTTCTTTATTTCGAAGGCGAACGCGGCCATCAGTTCCGTATCCTGCGCGCGGTGAAGAACCGTTTCGGCCCTGCAGACGAGATTGGTGTGTTCGAAATGACCGGCGCGGGCCTGTCCGAGGTGCTGAACCCCTCGGCCCTGTTCCTGTCCGAACGCGGCGAGCCCAGCCCCGGTTCCGTGGTTTTCTCAGGCGTCGAGGGCACGCGCCCGGTGCTGGTGGAATTCCAGGCGCTGGTCGCCCCCACCCCGCACAGCCAGCCGCGCCGGACCGTGGTGGGCTGGGATGGCTCGCGTTTGGCGATGATCCTGGCCGTGCTCGAGGCGCGCTGCGGCATCCCATTTGCGGGACTCGATGTCTATCTGAACGTCGCTGGCGGGATGAAAGTCAGCGAACCAGCGGCCGATCTGGCCGTGGCCGCGGCATTATTATCCGCCCGCGAGGACGCCGCCCTGCCCAAAGATACGGTGGTATTTGGCGAAATCAGCCTGTCTGGCGCCCTGCGCCCGGTCGGTCAGACCGAAAACAGGTTGAAAGAAGCGCAAAAACTTGGTTTCACGACGGCAATCGCTCCGTCCGGAGGCAAAGCGGGCGGCACGGGTGGGATGTCCCTACGTCAATTCGGGGACCTGGCCGCCTTTGTAGGAGACATTTTCGGCGCGGGTTAAGCGTCGGTAGACAGGGACGGATTCATGGACGGGTTCACCATTATCGACGGCGTAGTTGCTGTCGTCATCATCCTATCGGCGCTGCTGGCCTATTCGCGAGGGGTCGTGCGCGAGTCGCTGGCCATTGCGGGCTGGGTCGCAGCTGCGGTTCTGGCCTATATATTTGCGCCGCAGGTGCAGCCGCTGGTCAAGGAAATCCCGGTCGTCGGAGATTTCATCGCTGACAGCTGTGAACTAAGCGTAATTGCAGCCTTCGCCGCGGTATTCGCGCTGGCGCTGGTGATTGCATCGCTGTTCACCCCGCTGTTTTCATCGCTGGTGCAACGCTCGGCGCTTGGTGGGCTGGATCAGGGCTTTGGGTTCTTGTTCGGTGTGTTGCGCGGCATCCTGCTGGTGGCCATCGCCTTCTTTGTCTACGAGACCGTGATCACCTCGCAGCAGATCCCGATGGTGGATGACAGCCGCTCGGCCCGCGTGTTTGCCAAGATGACCGGCAAAATCGAAGACGGCGACCCCGAACAGGCTTTGGGCTGGATCACCGCCCAATACGAGGATCTGGTCGGAACCTGCGGGCAATGATCCGCGCAAAACCGACGTATAAATCCAACACATGCTAAAAACAGGTGTCGCCCGTGCAAATCACGGGCGGTTCTTTTATGATCCTTTCGTGACAGTTGCGTTCTCACGCCCTATGTAGGGGCCAACCTGCCAGACAACGGATTCGGAGCACAGCCTTGTCCAAGCTCATGCCTCCCGCACACCCCTTCGACGATGATAAACTGAAGGAGGAGTGTGGTGTTTTCGGCGTCATCGGTGTTGCCGATGCTGCCAACTTCGTCGCCCTTGGGCTACATGCCCTGCAACACAGGGGCCAAGAGGCTGGCGGTATCGTCAGTCATGATGCCGAAGAAGGGTTCAACAGCGCCCGACGTTTTGGCTATGTCCGCGATAATTTTACGTCGCAGACCCTGATGAAGACCCTGCCCGGTCCGCTGGCCATCGGCCATGTGCGGTATTCCACCGCCGGGTCCAAAGGCGCTGCGATTCGCGACGTTCAGCCGTTCTTTGGCGAATTCTCGATGGGCGGGGCCGCTATTGCCCATAACGGCAACATCACCAATGCCGATGCTCTGCGCCGCGAGTTGATCGAGCGTGGCTCGATTTTCCAAAGCTCGTCGGATTCGGAATGCATCATTCATCTGATGGCCCGTTCGCTGCAACGCAACATCCCCGAACGAATGGAAGACGCGCTGCGCCGTGTTGATGGCGCTTTCAGTGTCGTTGCCATGACCCGCACCAAACTGATTGGTGTTCGTGACCCGCTGGGCGTGCGCCCGCTGGTGCTGGGCAAGATCGGGGATGGCTGGGCGCTTAGCTCGGAAACCTGCGCGCTGGACATCATCGGCGCCGAGTATGTTCGCGAAATCGAACCCGGTGAAATGGTCGTGATCAGCGAGGAAAAGGGCATCGAAAGCATCCGCCCCTTCCGCCCGCGCCCATCCCGGTTCTGCATCTTCGAACACGTATATTTCTCGCGGCCCGACAGCATCATCGGCAATCGCTCTGTCTATGAAACCCGCCGTCAGATCGGCGTGGAGCTGGCCCGCGAAGCCCCGGTCGAGGCTGATATGGTCTGCCCGGTCCCCGACAGCGGCACCCCCGCAGCGATCGGTTTTGCCCATGAAAGCGGCATTCCCTTCGGTCAGGGCATCATCCGCAACCAATATATGGGCCGGACCTTCATCGAGCCGACCGAGCAGATCCGCAACATGGGTGTGCGGCTGAAGCTGAACGTGAACCGCGCCCTGATCAAGGGCAAGCGGGTGATCCTGGTGGACGACTCGGTGGTGCGCGGCACGACCTCGCGCAAGATCAAGGAAATGATCCTGGATGCCGGCGCAGCCGAGGTGCATTTCCGCATCGCCAGCCCGCCCACCGCCTGGCCCTGTTTCTATGGTGTGGACACGCCTCAGCGAGAAAAGCTGCTGGCCGCGACCATGACCGAAGAGGAAATGCGCCAGCATCTGAACGTGGACAGCCTGAAATTCATCTCGTTGGACGGGCTGTATCGCGCCGTGGGCGAGGCTGAGGGCCGCAAAAACGACTGCCCGCAATATTGCGATGCCTGTTTCAGCGGCGAATATCCAGTGACCCCGACCGACATGATCGAAAAAGGGTTCCAGCTGAAGGCCGCTGAGTAACGGCCCAACGCTTTTGGAAATGACAGCGCGTCGGCAGCCCTTGTCGGCGCGTTGTTGCATCCAGCGGCAGGCTGGACTAGGCCTTTGCATGCAGTGACCAAAGGTACGCCATGTCTCTCCTTGCGCTCGACGCCCGCTGGCGGCGTTTCAATGACCCGGATCGCACCTGCCCCTGTTGCGGGCGCAGGTTTTCGGGCGTGTATGACATCGCCTATGACCACCCCGCCAGTTGGCCCCATGGCGACCGCGGCGATCAGCCCTTCGTTAAGGTAAGCGACGATCAACTGGCCGCAGACCTGTGCCGCGTTGGCCAAACCCGTCTGCTGCGCGCTCATATCAGCCTGCCAATCCAGGGCGCGGATGAAAGCATCCACCTGACCCCTTGGGTCGCGGTCCCGGATGACGTGTTTTATGCCTATCTGGACACCACCGAGGGCGACGCCCCCCTGCCCGATCCGACCCCTGCGCTGCTGGACAACGACCTGCCCGAACTGGCCGAAACGGGCATGACTGTGACGCTTCATTTCGACACGCGCGAGGCCCTGCCCCGAATTGCTGCCCCCACTGGCCCATTGGCACAGGCGCAGGACAGCGGCCTCAGCTTTGACAGCCTTTTGGACCTCTACGCCGTCTGCGGAGACGACATCCGCCCCCACCTGCTGCGCGACTGAGCCGCGCTCTTTCTCCTTGACCTGCCCCGCATTTGGAAGGAAACCGCAGTCATGACACAGAAAATCGCCCTCATCACCGGAGCGACTCGCGGCCTGGGTGCCGCGCTTGCTGAAACGCTCTGCGACACGCATCATATCGTGGCTGTCGGCCGCACCACCGGCGCGCTCGAAGAACTGGATGACCGTATCCAGGCCAAAGGCGGCCAAGCCACGCTGGCGCCCATGGATATCACCAATCTGGATGCGATGGCGCAGCTGTGCCGCTCGATCTATGACCGATGGGGCAGCGTCGACATTTGGGCCCATACTGCGGTCCACTGCGCGCCTTTGTCCCCAGCCAATTTTATCGACCAGAAAGACTGGGAAAAATCCGTTGCCTGCAACGTGACAGCCACCGGCCAATTGATCCCCTACATTGCGCCTTTGCTGGGCGAGGCTGGAACAGCGATGTTCTTTGACGATCCGCGCGCGGGGGTGAAATTCTTCGGCGCTTACGGTGCCACCAAAGCCGCACAAACCGCCCTGGCCCGCAGCTGGTCGGCTGAAACTGTTAAAACTGGCCCGCATGTCCACGTTCTGGAACCCGCCCCCATGGCCACCGCCACACGGGCACGTTTCTATCCTGGGGAAAACCGCGACGCGTTGGCCCATCCCCTGGATGAGGCCAAACGCCTGCTGGATCAGATCCTCTAAGTCTGGCAAAAGGGGGCGCTGCCCCCACCGCCCTGCGGGCGTCCCCCCGGAGTATTTCGCAGAGCAAAGAAAGATGCGGCGCCTACCGTTTCTTCTTGGTTCAAATACCCATTGCGCTGTTCTGGCAACATCAGCTGCGGCTGATTGGGTGCGGGCCTTCGCGCTTGCTCCCTTTGGTGTCGAGGGCTAGTAAAGGAAGACAAGGGTAAGAGCGGGCAATTTCATGCGAATTTTGATTACGAATGATGACGGGATCAATGCGCCCGGTTTGGTCGCGCTGCATGAGATTGCTTTGGATCTTGCGGGCCCGGAGGGCGAGGTTTGGACTGTTGCCCCGGCTTTTGAGCAATCGGGCGTTGGCCATTGCATCAGTTACACGCATCCGATGATGGTCTCGAAGATGAGCGAGCGGCGCTATGCGGCCGAGGGCAGCCCGGCAGATTGCGTGTTGGCGGGGCTTCATCATGTGATGAAAGATGGCCTGCCCGATCTGATCCTGTCTGGGGTGAACCGGGGCAATAACTCGGCCGAAAACGCCCTGTATTCAGGCACATTGGGCGGCGCAATGGAGGGAGCGTTGCAGCGCATACCCTCGATTGCCATGTCGCAGTACCTGGGGCCGAACAATTTCCATGCGGAAGATCCGTTCGAGGCTGCGCGGATTCATGCCCCTGCGATCCTGCGCAAGCTGTTGGATGCCTGGCCCGAAGAGACTGAAGGCTATCGGCTGTTCTACAATATCAATTTCCCGCCGGTTCCGGCAGATCTGGTCGAGGGTATGAAGATCGTCCCACAGGGTTTCCGCGAACATACGCGCTTTAGCTGCGAGCCGCATCTGTCGCCCTCGGGGCGGCAATTCCTATGGGTGCGCGGGGGCGAGCAGCATCGCCCGACCGCGCCCGAAACCGATGCGGCGGTCAATCTGGAGGGCTATGTCTCGGTCACGCCGATGCGGGCGGATCTGACGGATCACGCCCTGCTGGAGCACCTGAAAGGGTTGGAATGATCGACGACGACGCAGAGGCCACACGCAAGATGCAATTCCTGTTCGCCCTGCGCTCACGCGGGGTGACGGATATTGGTGTCCTTTCGGCGATGGAAAAGGTCGATCGCGGCTTGTTCGTGCGCGGGCTGTTTTCTGAACGCGCTTACGAGGACATGCCGCTGCCGATTGCCTGCGGGCAGACGATCAGCCAACCCTCGGTCGTGGGTTTGATGACCCAGGCGCTGGAGGTTCAGCCGCGTGACAAGGTCTTGGAGGTCGGCACCGGATCGGGCTATCAGGCCGCGGTCCTGAGCCATCTGGCGCGGCGCGTGTATACGGTGGATCGCCACCGGCGTCTGGTGCGCGAGGCGCGCGCGGTTTTTGACGCGCTTGGCGTGGTGAATATCACCGGTTTTACCGCTGACGGCAGCTTTGGTTTGCCTGATCAGGCGCCGTTTGATCGCATTCTTGTGACAGCTGCGGCCGAAGACCCCCCCGGCCCTCTCTTGGCGCAGCTGAAAATCGGGGGTATCATGGTTTTGCCTGTGGGCCAGTCGGATACGGTGCAAAGCCTGATCCGTGTGCGGCGCCATGAAGGTGGATTTGAGTATGACGAGTTGCGCCCTGTGCGTTTTGTGCCCCTTGTCGAAGGGCTGGCGCGAGACGAATGACACAGCGGCGACAGACGTATGAGTAACAAAGCCCTGGCCAACAAGGGGCAACAGAGGACCTCGAGAATGACCCAACCCCGCCGTTTTTCATCGGCCCGCGTGATCATGGCAGGCTCTGCCCTGGCGCTGTTGGCCGCATGTGACAAACCGTTCGATCTTGATCTGCGTGGCCATTTTGGCGACGCCTTCAGCACCGCAGAGGCCGCGCGCGGCGTGACCGGCGAACGCCCAGACCCCGATAATCGCGGGATCATTTCCTATCCTGGTTATCAGGTCGCCGTCGCACGCGGAGGCGATACGGTGACTGACGTGGCCAACCGCATCGGCATGGATGCGAATGAACTGGCCGATTACAACGGATTGAACCCCGATGATGTGCTGCGCCGCGACGAAGTTCTGGCCCTGCCCCGCCGCGTCACCGAACCCTCGCCCGAAACCGGCGCTATCGGCACCGGACCGGTTCAACCGCCCTCGAATGTTGATATCGAAGGCATCGCAGGGTCAGCAATTGACCGTGCCTCGGCTGCGCAGGTGGAAACATCCGAGCTGCCCGCCGCCGAGCCGGTGCCCGACGCGCCCGTGGGGATCGAACCGATCCAGCACAAGGTGGTGCGCGGCGAAACCGCCTATACCATCTCGCGGACCTATGGCGTGTCCGTGCGGGCGCTGGCCGACTGGAACGGGTTGGGGTCTGACTTCAAAATCCGCGAGGGGCAATTCCTGCTGATCCCCGTGCCCGATGCAACCGCGCCTGTCCGCAAATCCGCGGCCACCACCGCCCCCGGTCAGGGCAGCCCGACACCCACGCCGCCCAGTGCTGCGAAACCTTTGCCTGCGGAAAAAACTGTCCCGGCGGCCAAGGCCACAGCTGCTGCGACCGGCGCGCCTGATTTGGGCAAGACCCAGACCACCGCCAAAGCCGCGATGGATATGCCCGTCAATGGCAGCATCATTCGGGGCTATAAGAAGGGCAAGAATGACGGCATCGACATCTCGGCCACGCCTGGTTCGGCTGTGCGCGCGGCGGCCAGCGGAACGGTTGCGGCGATCACCACTGACGCCGATCAGGTCAAGATCATTCTGGTTAAACACGCAAACAATCTGCTGACGGTTTACGCCAACGTGGATGCGATCTCGGTCAAGAAAGGCGACAGTGTGAAGCGCGGCCAAAAGATCGGAAAAATCGCCTCGGGCAAATCAAACTATGTGCATTTCGAAGTGCGCAAAGGCTTTGACGCGGTCGATCCAACGACCTATCTGCCCTAGAGCTTAACGCCTTTGCGGCCCGCCAAATCGGTGAAATACTGCCATGCCACGCGCCCCGACCGGGACCCGCGTGTGGCCTGCCATTCGATCGCTTCGGCGCGCATTTCAGTGTCCTCGATGTGGACCCCGTAAGCCGCGCAATAGCCCCGGATCATGTCCAGATACTCGTCCTGCGTACAGGGGTGGAAGCCCAGCCACAGGCCAAACCGGTCGGACAAAGAGACTTTCTCTTCAACGGCTTCGGACGGGTTGATCGCGCTCGAGCGCTCATTCTCGATCATATCCCGAGGCATCAGGTGGCGCCGGTTCGAGGTCGCGTAGAACACCACATTGTCCGGGCGCCCTTCGATCCCGCCATCCAGAACGGCCTTGAGCGATTTGTAATGCTGGTCGTCATGGCTAAAGGACAGGTCGTCGCAAAACAGCAAGAACCGTTCGTCACTGTCACGCAGCAGGTTCAGAAGACGCGACACCGAGGGCAGGTCTTCGCGTTGCAGCTCCACGATTTTCAGACCGTTGCCCTTGGCCAAAACCTCGGCATGGATGGCCTTGACCAACGAGGATTTTCCCATCCCACGCGCGCCCCACAAAAGGGCGTTGTTGGCCGGCAGCCCTTGAGAAAATTGCAGCGTGTTCGCCAGCAACGTATCGCGCGACCGGTTCACGCCGATCAACAGCGACAGATCCACGCGGCTGACCTGTGGCACGGGTTCCAAACGGTCGGGATCCACATGCCAGACAAACGCATCCGCAGCATCAAAATCCGGAGCGGCCAAAGGCGCCGGAGCCATTCGCTCCAGCGCCTCTGCAATACGTTTCACGGTCTTTTTCACGACTTGTTTCCGCTGTTGTCGACCATGCCGGGATCGTCCTCTTCGTCGTCATCCTCGTCGAATTCTTTCATCAACGGATCGTCGAATTCTTCTTCGGGTTCCGTCGCTGCGGTCTCTTCGTCCTCGTCGTCATAGTAGCCTTCGGCGCGCAGACGAGCCTCGCGTTTGGTTTCAACGCGCGCGACCAGGAAGATCGAGATTTCATACAGACCATAGACCACGACGAACAGGATCAGCTGCGTAGTAACGTCGGGCGGGGTCACCAAAGCGGCCACGGTCAGAATACCGACAACGGCGTATTTCCGGGTGTTCCGCAGCCCTTTGGCCGAGGCCAGACCGGCCTTACCCATCAACGTCAGAAGCACAGGCAGCTGGAAACACAGGCCAAAGGCCACGATCATTTTTAGCGTGATATCAAGGCTTTCGTTGACCTTACCGTTGAAAACGATGTCGATACCTTCGCTGGCGGTGGTCAAAGAACTGTCAACGTCCTGCCCGACCAGCATGGCCGACACAAAGGACGGAAAATCCGCAAAGCCCAGGAAAAACGCCATGGCCAGCGGGATCACCACGTAATGCGCAAACGCGCCGCCCATCAGAAACAGCACCGGCGAGGCGACCAGGAAGGGCATGAACGCGTTCTTCTCGTTCTTGTACAGGCCCGGCGCCACAAAGCGCCACAACTGGTTCGCGATCACCGGAAAGGCCAGCGCCAGACCGCCCACCATCGAGATACGGATCAGGGTAAAGAAATATTCCTGCGGCGCCGTGTACTGCATCACCGGATTGGGATTGCCCAGGGCGCGCATCGTGTCCTCGATCGGGACCAGCAGGAAATCCAGAATGTGCCGGCCGAAGGCAAAGCAGATCACCATGCCGATGATGAACGCGATGACCGAGCGGATCAGGCGTGTGCGCAGTTCGGCCAGATGCTCGATCAGCGGGGCCGAGCTGTCTTCAACTTCGTTACTGTCGGTCATGCCTTGTCCTTTGAACCCGTTTCCGCGTCTGGGCTGGGTTGGGCATCTGCTGCGGCTTGGGCTGCCTTGGCGGCTTCGGCGTCTGCGGCCTGACGGTCAGCTTCGCGCTTGGCGGTCGCATCGTGGATCTTCTTGGCAACCTCGGCGCGGTCCTCGTCCAGGGTTTCGTCCTTGGTCGGGTCCCAGTTGGTCAGCCCGTCGGTGACGTCCTTGGCCGCGTCTTTTACCTTGTCCATGCCGAACTGGGCAGGATTTGCCGCTGCTTTGATCGAGGTCGAGATATCCTTGACCCCAGCGTCATCAGCCGCATCCTCCATCGCGCGCGAAAACTCGCGCGCCATCCCCTTGGCCTTGCCGACAAAGCGGCCGACCGTACGGAACAGCCCCGGCAGATCTTTGGGACCCACCACGATCAGCGCGACGATCCCAATGACCATAAGCTCGGTCCAGCCCAGATCGAACATGTATTAGACCTTGTCCTTGTCGGTCTCGGGCGTCACGTCCTTGGCGGTTTCGGCGGCTTGCTCTTCCAGCTCTTTGCCACCTTCGTTCACACCTTTTTTGAACGAGGTGATGCCTTTGCCAACTTCGCCCATGAGCGAGCTGATTTTACCGCGACCGAACAGCACCAGCACGACGACGGCGATCAGAAGAAGGCCGGGAAGGCCGATATTGTTGAGCATGTTCTTTCTCCCTTTGTGGGCCCGTCTTGTGCGGACCCTGCGAAAATCACAATTTTTATCTAATGATGATCCGCCTCGGTTGGAAGAACCAAAGCGCCGGAAAGCTTCATTTTTCTGAATAACAGGCGTTAGCCTGCCGAAGGAAAGACAAAACAGCGGTCCCGGCGGAACATCAGCCACAGCGGGTGGCCGACTTTGGGCAGGAACACGTTGGGCACTGTCGCCTTCAGAACCGTACCGTCATAATCCATGCGGATTTCGACCAGGCTTTCGGATCCCATAAAGCGGGCGCGAACCACCTCGCCCCGTGCGGCGACACCGTCCTGCGGGGTTGGCAGAGGGCCTTTGCCATCGCGATCAAAGTCGATTTTCAGGTGCTGCGGACGGATCACGATGTCCACCTTGCCCCCATCCGGAACGCCAGGCGCCAGGAATTGCCCGAACGGAGTATCCGTCAGCGCGCCCTGCACGACACCGGATATCACATTGATATCGCTAAAGAAAGACACAGCCTGTTTGTCCACAGGCGCGTTGTAGATGTTATAGGGGGCCCCGCGCTGAACGACCTTACCCTGACGCATCAAGGCAATCTCGTCCCCCATCCGCAGGGCCTCTTCTGGTTCATGCGTGACCAGCAGAACGGCGGCGTCTTCTTCTTTCAGAATCTCCAGCGTCTGATCGCGGATTTCATCGCGCAAACGGTTATCCAACCCCGAAAAGGGTTCGTCCATCAGCATGATTTTAGGACTTGGGGCCAAGGCACGGGCCAGCGCAACCCGCTGTTGCTCGCCGCCGGACAGCAGATAGGGAAAGCTGTCGATAAACCGTTTCAGGCCAACCTTGTCCAACAGCGCTTCGACACGCGCGCGTTTTTCGTCCTTGGAGCCTTTCAACCCAAAGGCCACATTGTCCCCGACGCTTAGATGCGGGAACAGCGCGAAATCCTGAAACATCAGCCCGATTTGGCGTCGTTCTGGGGGGATTCGAAACACCGTGTCGCAGATCAGATCGCCATCAACGTAGATCTCGCCCGAGTCCTGCATCTCGACGCCGGCAATCATCCGCAGCGTTGTCGATTTCCCGCAGCCCGAAGGCCCCAGCAGGCAGGTCACCTGCCCCGGCATCACGCTCAGAGAAACATCATCGACCACACGTTGCCCGTCAAAACTGCGGACAAGGTTGCGAATTTCCAATCTTGGGGCGGATAGCACGACGCCTGGCCTCTTGCGGTTTTCCGATGGATTTGATCGGACATTTATCCGCAATTACCAAGCAGCGCGCCAAGGCACAAGACCTAGCAGCAGGAGGCAGCGTCCCCGGCAGTGTCGCGTTCGAACGGGCTTTCGCCGCCGCACCCCTCGAAAATCCCGTAATGGGTCGCAAAATCACCGATAAAGGTGAAGTGATCGGCAAAACGCGTATCCGCCAGCATTTTCCAAGTATTCCCACAAACAGGGAACACCTTGCCGGTTTCGATGACGTGATGATCGTCCAGTTCGAACGCGTGCGGGGCGTTCTCGACGGTGCCTTTGTAGATCACGGCCTGACCATAGTCCTCGCAGGCGGTTTCCAGCCCGTCCAGTTTGAACAGACGATAGGTGGCCGACGTAAACGACAGCGGCGCCACGCGTTTTTCCAGCTCGGGGTTTTCGATGGTCAGCGGGCGGTCGGTCACCAGACGCGGATCGTCAAATCCGGCCCGTTTCGAGAATGTCAGAAAATCGTTCCAGTACAGCGCGCCAGACAGGCATTCGCCATACAGCACTTCGTCTTGAGCCATAGCCTCGGGAACCCGGCGATCCGCGTATACGTCCGAGAAATACATCTCGCCACCCGGTTTCAGCAGGTGATGGGCCCCGCGCAAGACGGCCTCTTTGTCGGTGGCCAGATTGATCACGCAGTTGGAGACGATCACGTCGAAACTGCCCGGTTCCAGATCCAGCTGATCCAACGTTTCGATATAGCCCTGATGGAATTCAACGTTGTCGAAGCCGAATTTCTCGGCGTGCCAAGCCTGATGCGCGCGTGCCACGTCCAGCTGTTCGGGGGTCATGTCCACGCCAACCACGCGGCCCTTGGGGCCAACCAGCTGCGCCAGCGCATAAACGTCACGCCCGGCGCCGCAGCCCAGATCCAGCACCCGCGCGCCTTCAAGCGCCAGCGGCATCACCAGACCACAGCCGTAATAACGGATCAGAACCTCGTCATGGATATTCGACAGGATGGATTTCACATAGTCCGGCATCGCGTCCGGGGTACAACAGGCATTGGTTTGCAGATCGTCGCTGCCTTGCAGGACCTTGCCGTAATAATCCTGGACGTTTTCGTGCTTCATCGGAATCCCCATCGTTGTCAGGTTTGCACAAGGCGTAGCGGCGCTGGGACGCGCGCTCAATGCTCAATTTGCGGATTGACGAAACCGTGACCAATTAAAAGCCGCGGTTTCGCCCGTGATATGGGGCCGCTACAGCGTGGCGTTCAGCATCCCGCCATCCAGCAGGATGTTTTGACCAACGATATAGCCGGCGTGCTGCGAACACAGAAACGCGCAAGCTGCGCCAAATTCTTCGGCAGTGCCGTCACGGCCTGTCGGGTTCTGCGCGACCCGCGCGGCGGTGTAGTCCTCTCGCGGAACGCCCTGAGCCGCGGACATTTTCTGATCCATGCCACGGATACGGTCGGTGTCGTGGTTGCCGGGCAGCAGGTTGTTGATCGTCACACCCGAGGGCGCCACCTGCCGTGCAGTCCCAGCGACATAGCCGGTCAGCCCCGCACGGGCCGAGTTCGACAGGCCCAGCACAGCAATCGGCGCCTTGACCGAGCGCGAGGTGATGTTGACCACCCGCCCCCAGCCTTTGTCCATCATCTGGGGCATCAATGCCTTCATCAGCGCAATGGGGGCCAGCATGTTGGCATCCAGCGCAGCGATGAAATCTTCGCGGTCCCAATCGGTCCATGTGCCAGCGGGCGGGCCACCTGCATTGTTGACCAGAATATCCACCTCCTTGGCGGCCTCGATCACGGCGGCCTGCCCCTCGGCGCTGGCGATATCGGCGGCGACAGTGGTGACATTGACCCCGTATTTTTCGCGAATGTCAGCGGCCGTGGCCTCCAGCGTTTCGGCGGTACGCGCGTTCAGAATCAGATCGACGCCCTCGGCGGCCAAAGCCTCGGCGCAGCCCCGGCCCAGACCCTTGCTGGACGCACAAACAAGCGCGGTTTTTCCTTTGATCCCCAGATCCATGTTCACTCTCCCAGTTATCCTTTGACCAAATGTCTAAGGGGCCGCAGGGCCAAGGGCAATCTCTCAACGCCTGAAAAACTCCGTTACGTTGACCATATGCCGCCACATTCCTAGTCTAGATCAAAGAGTTGGAAACCTATGCTTTTCTGACCCGAATTCAGGACGACAAATGCCCGACGCAAACCGATCTCTGTTCACCCTGCCCGTTCTCAGCGCCGAACATTTGCGCGCAGAAAGCGGTGCGAATACGGGCGACACGATGAGCATTGCGGACGAGCTGGTGCTGGACGACACCTATCATTTGGTGGGGCAACCCATGACGCAGCGCCTGTCGCTGCGCCCGGATGCATCGGGAACCTTTACCATCACCCAAAGCAGCGCGATCGGAACCCCCGGTGCCACAGTCTGTCTGGACAGCTGCCTGACCTGGATGTCGCCGGATGGGAAAACCACCGAGATGTTGGTGCTGGTCGTCCTCGACTCCGAGGGCATGATCGCGGACCTGATCGTCATGCCCCTGTCCGAGCTGACCGCGAAAACGGACTATCGACTGGTCGGTATCGACACCGACGGCGCGCGCGCCAAGCTGGCGCAGGTGGCCTGCGTGTCGTTCACCGCCGGCACGCATATCACGCTGGCAACGGGCGAACAGCGTCTGGTCCAGGATCTGACGCCCGGAGACACGGTTCTGACCCGCGACGATGGCCCACAAGAGCTGCGCTGGGTCGGGCATTCCACCCAGCGGGCCGTGGGGGAATTCGCCCCGATCCGTATTGCTGCTGGCACGCTGCATAACTCGGGTGATTTGATCGTCAGCCCTGATCACCGCCTGTTCATCTATCAGCGAAGTGACGAATTGGGGCTGGGTCGATCCGAGGTCATGGTGCGGGCGCGTCACATGGTCAACGGCCACTCGATCACCCGTCTGGATGGTGGATTTGTGGACTATTACCAACTGTTGTTTGACGCCCACCAGATCATCTATGCCGAGGGGATCGCTGCCGAAACCCTGTTGCTGGACGACCGCACGCAGCCTGCCCTGCCGCGCGATCGGGCAACACAGCTGATGGCCGAAACTTTGGCTCATACCAGCGACCATGCGGATCTTGAGTTGGCAGATCCGGGCCAGGACAGCGCAGGCTTGGCCGATTTGCTGCGCCGCGCCAGCACGGGCTAGGCCCTGCGCATTGCATTCCAGCCTCTTCCCGGTATCCTTGACATGGCTCATAGTCGCGCACCGTGCGGCCGCCTAGTCTAAGCCCGCGCAAACGTCACGAAACCGGAGCCTCTCATGAGCAAACATATCCTTGTCGCCACCGATCTGTCTCCGCGTGCGGATCGCGCCGTTCGCCGCGCCGTTCGTCTGGCCAAAGCGCACGCGGCGCGGCTGACGGTATTGCACGTGCTGGACGACCACTTGCCAGACGAGGTGTTGCGCCATCTGCAACCCAAAACGACCGAGCATCTGGAAAGGTTCATGAAAACCGTTGCCGGGGACGTGTCTTATACTTTGCTGCCATGTGTGGGCCACCCGACGCAGACCATGCTGGAGATGATCCAGGATCAAGACCCGGCCCTGGTGGTGATGGGGATGCATCGCACCCGGCCCGTGCTGGACAGCCTGCGTGAAACCACGGTGCAGCGGATCGTTCGCCTGACGGATTATCCTGTTCTGGTGGTCGCGGACACAGTGGATCACCCCTATGAAACGATTATGGCGGCGACCGATTTTTCGCCTGCCTCGGCCAAGGCACTAAACCTTGGTCATGCCCTGGCACCCAAGGCACAGATCACGCCGGTGAACGCCCTGCATGTGCCTTATCGCGGATCGCTGTCCGGGTCATCTGAAACCGCCGCCGACGCGCTGGCAGCCTCGTTTCTGGCAGAAGCCCACACCGCAGAAGAGGCTTGGCGTACAGGCATTGCTCTGCCCGTGACCCTGCACCACACCCGCTTTGTCGAAGGCTCGCCCTACAGCACGCTGAAATCCATTGCCGATCAAGGCGGCGCGCAATTGATCACCGCTGGCGCGCATGGCCGGGCCGGGGATCACCGCGCCTTGCTGGGCAGTCTGGCCAATGATCTGCTGCGTGACCCGCCCTGCGATGTGCTGATCGCCCGCTAACTGCCAATCTGTGGCGCAAATCGCGCCAACGCCATGAAATCGCACCGTTTCGGCCTCAACACGCCCCAAAATAAACGGTTTACCTTTGGTGAACCCGGTCCGAGCCGCTATTCTGACCGCACCAGTTTTCTTTTGTACCACGGGGTGCACCATGGCCGACGCACATTATCCACTAGATTCACAAACGTTGCTTTTGGCAGCGGATAAAGCCCGCGAAATTGGCAAAAACTACGCCGAGACCTATCAGTCCGGTGAGCCATACCATCACATTTGCATTGATGATTTCCTGCCCGAGGATGTGATCAACAAAGTGATCGAGGATATGAAACTGCTGCCCGATGCGGTCGACAGCTACTCGCGCGCGCAGGAAAATCTGAAAAGCTCGTATAACCCGGACCGGCTGCCCGATTTCACGCGGCACCTGTTCCACAGCTTCAACTCGCGCCACTTTATCTTTTTCCTCGAGGAAATGACCGGCATCAAAGGGCTGATCCCCGACCCCTATTTCGTGGGCGCGGGCATCCACAAGACGCTGAACGGCGGTCATCTGGATATTCATGCCGATTTCAACGTCCACAAGGCGATGAAACTGGAGCGCCGCCTGAACGTGCTGATCTATCTGAACAAGGATTGGCAAAAAGACTGGGGCGGTAATTTTGAAATCTGGGACAAGGAAATGACCAAGCAGATGGGTAGCTTTGTGCCGACCTATAACCGCATGGTTTGTTTCTCGACCGGATCGGACACGTTCCACGGCAATCCCGAACCCGTGAACCATCCCGACGGCGATCCGCGCATGTCCATCGCGCTGTATTACTATACCGCCACTTGGGATGACACGCGGATTGAACACACGACCCTGTTCAAACCCCGTCCCGGCACCGCGGATCAGGCGGACCGTAAGGTCGGTCGTGAACAAGCGCTCAAGGAAATTCTGCCGCCCTTTATCTTCCGCAAGGTGATTGGCCGGCTGCAACGCTTCGGGTTTTAACGACGTTTAAAAACCCGGGGCGGGGCTGCTAACCGTTGCCAAGCCCCGCAACCCCCAATATATGCGCGGACATGTTGGACACCGCCTCGAACCGCCCCGAATTGCCGCCCGAGATCGCGCGGCGCCGTACCTTTGCGATTATCTCGCACCCGGACGCCGGTAAAACGACGTTGACGGAAAAATTCCTGCTGTATGGTGGCGCGATCCAGATGGCCGGCCAAGTGCGCGCCAAGGGCGAGGCGCGGCGGACCCGTTCGGACTTCATGCAGATGGAGAAGGATCGCGGGATTTCGGTGTCGGCCTCGGCGATGTCGTTTGATTTTGGCAACTTCCGCTACAATCTGGTGGATACGCCCGGCCACAGTGATTTTTCCGAAGATACCTATCGCACACTGACCGCCGTGGACGCCGCCGTGATGGTGATCGACGGCGCCAAGGGCGTGGAATCCCAGACCCGCAAACTGTTCGAGGTTTGCCGCCTGCGCGATCTGCCGATCCTGACCTTCTGTAACAAAATGGACCGCGAAAGCCGCGATACCTTTGAAATCATTGACGAGATTCAGGAAAATCTGGCGATCGACGTGACCCCGGCCAGCTGGCCCATCGGTGTGGGCCGTGACTTCATCGGCTGTTACGACATGCTGAATGACACGCTGGAGCTGATGGACCGCGCCGACCGGAACAAAGTGGCCGAGTCGGTGAAAATCAACGGTTTGGACGATCCCAAGCTCGACGAACACGTCCCCGCCGAGCTGATCGACCAGCTGCGCGAAGAGGTCGAGATGGCGCGCGAATTGCTGCCCACGCTGGACCCGCAAGCGGTGTTGGAGGGACACATGACCCCGATCTGGTTCGGCTCTGCGATCAACTCGTTCGGCGTTAAGGAACTGATGGACGGGATCGCCCAATATGGCCCCGAACCGCAGCCCCAACAGGCCAGCCCTCGCCAGATTCTGCCCGAAGAAAAGAAAGTCGTCGGCTTTGTTTTCAAGGTTCAGGCCAACATGGACCCAAAACACCGCGACCGGGTGGCGTTCGTCCGCCTTGCCTCGGGGCATTTCAAACGCGGCATGAAACTGACCCATGTGCGCACGAAAAAACCCATGGCGATCTCAAACCCGGTGCTGTTCCTGGCCTCGGATCGTGAACTGGCCGAAGAGGCCTGGGGCGGTGACATCATCGGCATCCCCAACCACGGCCAGCTGCGCATCGGCGACACCCTGACCGAGGGCGAGGCGATCCGTGCCACCGGCATCCCCTCCTTCGCGCCGGAATTGCTGCAATCGGTCCGGCCCGGCGACCCGATGAAGGCCAAGCATCTGGAAAAAGCGCTGATGCAATTCGCCGAAGAAGGCGCGGCCAAGGTGTTCAAACCCAATATCGGCTCGGGCTTTATTGTCGGCGTCGTGGGCGCTCTGCAATTCGAGGTTCTGGCCAGCAGGATCGAGATGGAATACGGCCTGCCTGTTCGGTTCGAACAATCGCAATTCACCAGCGCTCGTTGGGTCGGTGGCGCCAAAGCGGATGTCGAGAAATTCGTGCAGACAAACAAGCAGCACATCGCGCATGACCATGATGGGGATGTGGTCTATCTGACCCGCCTGCAATGGGACATCGACCGTGTTGAACGTGACAACCCGGAAATCACGCTGACCGCGACCAAGGAAATGCACGGCGAGTAGTCATTTCGCCATGATTTTCAGGGGTGGGGCCGCGTGGCCCTGCCCTTTGTCCAAATTTTGACATAAATTATCCGCAATAGGTGGTGTCACCGCAAGGATGGGGATTCCTGCAGGAGACATAATGAAATTGCGACGACAAATCGGGTTCTTGGCGACCCTTTTGGGCCTGCTATGGGCCGGGACGTTGGCTTTGGCTGCGCCCAACCTGCCGGACGTGGCCTATGGACCGGATCCACGACACAGGCTGGATGTCTATCTGCCGGAACAGCCGTTGGACGCTCCGGTGATCGTTATGGTGCATGGCGGCGGCTGGCGTTTTGGGGATAAATCCAACCTGAATGTCTGGCAAAACAAGGTTGCGCATTGGACCAGCCAGGGCACCATTGTCGTTGCCGTAAACTATCGCCTGTTGCCCCAGGTTGGCCCGGTAGAGCAAGCCAATGACGTCGCGCTTGCCCTGTCATTTGTGCAACGGCATTCGGACGGTTGGGGCGCCTCGGAACACAACATTGTCTTGATGGGACATTCGGCAGGCGGTCATCTGGTGGCCATGCTAAATGCGAATCCAACCCTGGCCCATATGCAGGGCGCAAAGCCTTGGTTGGGATCTGTCGTTCTGGATACCGCCGCGCTGGACATCCCGCAGTTGATGCAAAACACGCGATCGCGCCTGTATCAGGATGCCTTTGGTGACGACCCAGCCTATTGGGCGGCGGCGTCTCCGTTGCATTTGCTGACCGCTGGTGCACCGCCTGTGTTGCTGGTCTGTTCGACCCGCCGCGCACTACCCTGCCCCGAGGCGCGCAAATTTCAGGCCGCTACGCAAGAGCGCGGCGGCAAGGCACGGACGCTCCCGGTGGACTATTCGCATCGTTCGATCAACGCCGTGTTGGGGTTGGACAAGGCGTTCACCAGTCAGGTCGATGCCTTTCTGATCGAGATTGGCCTCTTTGCGCGCTAACCCGTTGGAATATCGGCGTCATGACGGGCTTTGGTGGCTTGGGCTTCTGGCCCGAAATGACGACATCAACTGGCAAAACGTCGAGCAGATTTGCTCGTTTCTCTACGACAAACTCGATCAGACACCAGACCGGTCCTTGATCACCGACTGGATGGAAGCGGTGGTAACATTTGAAGGTAGAGGGCTTCATAACAGAAGCCCGATCAGGGCATTCACGGGTGGGGCAAAAGTACGCCGCAATGAGAAATGCCCATGCAATTCAGGCAAGAAATTCAAAAAGTGTTGTGGGCGGTGATCACTCTAATCCCGCTGAAACCGCCGATGCGCCTCCATGGTGAGATGCACTTCGGTGGTGGCTAGGCCCCCGGATTGATTGTCGGTTTCCTTGCGTATGGTTTCCAGAATTGTCTCCGCCTTGCCCAGAGCACTCCACGGATCGGTCTTTTCCAGATGGTGACGCAGCTGGCACATGGCGCGCCCTGCATCGTCGAGATCGTCAAGCGTGGCCTGTGTGTCCGGCTCTGGTGCGCCCTTGACCCATTGACTGATCTCTTCCTCGGCGCGGCAGAGCGCCCCTTCGATTTCCCCTAGCATCTGCCATTCGCGGGGTTGATCGCTTGTTTCGGCGGCAGCATTGTATTTGCGAACCGCCGCCTGAATGTCACCGGTAAAAACCTCAATGTCGGTTTTGCCACGTTTCCAGCTTGGTTGGGTAATTGTCAGTTGGACGCGTGTTGAGGCATCATCCCGCGCCGCTTCCACCCGGTAGTGAAACGTTCGGTCGCCGTGGGCCTTTGCCTCTTTGGTCAGATAGGTGCTCCCACCGCGACCCTTGAGCACGGCGATAATGGCAGCCGCAAAATCCGCCGCTTCGAAACGGGGCAGAACCCAGGCCAGACGACGGGCCATTGCGATATGGCAGACAAGGCCATACGGGCCGCCTGGATATCCGTCATGGTGCTGGTAGATATCAAAGCTATCGTGTTCGTCGACAACGGTGATGGTGGCGCGGGTGGACATGAGAATTGAGGGAAGGACTAGATTTGCTTTGTCAGGCGGCTTTCCTCGAAGGCCTGGATGAAAGCGGTTGCGACTTGCGGGACGATGGCATTGCCGTAGGCGCGCAGTTGCCCCACGCGGGTGGGTATCCCATCAGCCAGCGGGCAAAGTCCGGGTTCAACCGGTCGCCATTTATGATCCTGGCATCAGATCCAGTCCGGGGCTTTCCATGGGGAGTGACCATCCAGACCTGACGTCCGAGCAAGCCGTTTATCGGCACGTTGCTCTTGCGACCGTCCTTGTGATCGCGCGCTGTTGGCGTCGCCCAGCCCACCAGAACGATCTGATCCTGCAGACCGATCTGGCGGCCGATCTTTTGGCGGCTCTGGAACTGCGCAAACGTCTTGCATCCCGTCCGGGACGCATGCGCCATCGGCGTTCTCCAGCCTGTGCAGTTCGGCGCCAAACCAGAGCCTTTGTCGGATATGCGGCGCGCCAAGGCTCGCAGCGCAGAGATCTGCCGCCCCGATGATGTAACCTGTGTTTTCCAGGTCAGCCGATACAAGGTCGAACCACGCGAGCGCAGGTTTTGCCGCAACCTGTTCTCCAAACAGAATTGTCGGTTGGCAGGCCTTGATGAGCTTGAACCAGACCGGCCAGAGGTGGCGGTCGTCATCAAAGCCACGCTGCTGACCAGAGCTTGAGAAAGGCTGGCAGGGGCAGGATCCGGTCCAGACGGGGCGGTCATCGGGCCAGCCAGCTTGCCGCAGGGCAAGGGACCAGCCGCCGATACCGGCGAAGAAATGGAGTTGGGTGTATTGTTTGAGGTCATCGGGTGAAATGTCACGGATATCGCGTGTGTCGACCACGCCCGGCGCGATATGTCCGGCCTTGGTCAGCTGTCGCAACCATTCGGCGGCGAAGGGCTCGATCTCATTTGTACCAGGCTGTCATTGGGTAAGCGGGTGAAAAAGCAAGCTACCACCAGCAGGAATAGAAAACCTTTTGGCGGGTTTGCAAAATGGTTCGCGCCCAGGCGCAGAACTCGAGATCCTTTTGTTTGTAGTCTGCGGCGTTTTCGTCCTGCGATTGATGTCCGAAAAAGAAACCACCCGGACATTCAGGCAAGCGCGCATGCTCAACTAAGGCCTGCCATGTGGCGATGTCTTCCCCCTGCAACTCCAACTCACCGCAGTTCAACTCGCCCCGAGGCTGCCCGGTTCGAACCTCAAAGAGCTGTTCCATGAATTCCTGCAGCTTTGCGTGTTTGCACCAGATGAATTCTGGCTAAACGTCTTTCGGGTTTTGGTCCGGCAGTCGGGTGTAGGCGTATTGGTCAAGGCCCATGGGGTTTGGGGGTTAGTATTCCGAGGCCCGCAGAATTGTCAGCACGCGCGTGGTGACGCTGGGATCAGATGGATCAGGAGAGCCGTATTCCAGGTTCTGGTCATAACAATCCACTTTGAACATGACCTTGTTGCCGTCCACTTCGACCATGCCAAACTCATGGGTTTTGTACGGATCGTTGTCCTCATTGAAATCCTCAAAACCACGCACGGCATGGATGACCCGCGCCATCGTGTCGGCTTTCAGCGCATTCACGCCCGGAGTGATCAGCACCTGACCACCACTCATGGTCGTTCGCAGTTGGTCGTTCAGCGTTCGGATCGCCAGAGTTTCAGTGTCCAATTCATCCGCTGTTTCCGGATAGCAGTCTGGGGTTTCAGTCATGATTTGGGGTTAATGTCAGGGGAAGCCTACCGGTCGAGCAAATCGCCGTCCACATTTGCACAACCGCCTGAATACCCGGTATCGGGCATGTGATGTTTGGGCCGGAAAAGAAACACCTCAAGCTACCACGCCCTGGCCACTGTCAACGGTTTGCCGCTCCGCGTTTGCCCGTTTTGACAGCGTCCTTTTGGGGCGCGGTGCGTCGGTGCTGTCTTATCCATAATCCCAAACAGACATGACACCCCTGACAACCCGGCCTCGTAATGGCAGTTCTGCCAAAACCCGCCCTGCGTTCCGCTCTCGCCCTGGACGTGCCCCGTTAGAATTTTACCCCACCCCGCCTGAGGCCACCCGCGCCCTGCTTTCCGTTGAGAGCTTTGACGGACCAATCTGGGAATGCGCCTGTGGCGATGGTGCGGGTGCGATCTCACGCGAATTGACCGCTGCTGGCTACAATGTCAGATCCACCGATCTGGTGCACCGTGGCTTTGGATCCGGTGGGCATGACTTTCTGAAGTCCGACAAGCCGCTGGCCAAGCACATCATCACCAACCCGCCTTATGGGACCCATGGGCTGGGCGATGCTTTCGTGCGACGCGCTCTGATCCACGCCGGCAAAACCGGTGGCGCGGTGGCGATGCTGTTAAACCTGCGCTCTCTGGCCAATCCCGACCGTCATGCCAAGTTCGTCAAAACTCCACCGTCTGCGATCTACATCCTGGATGACCTGACCTGCTGGCCGATGGGCAAACCGACCTGCAAAACCGTCCGTATAGCGCGTCAGCAATACTACTGGGCCGTCTGGAAACCTGGCCACACGGGCGCACCGAAAATGTGGTGGCTTTCAACCGCACAGTTCAGAGACCGGCTTTAGCCCGGTCTTTTCCTAATTCCATTCATTCCCTTACCATGACCAAACACATGACCGATTCCGAGAAAATCCATGCGCTTCAAACAAGTCTCCTGATGGAGATTGCCGAGCATGGCCCCGATCCCACCCTTTGCTTTGTCGCACATGCCGCGTTCAGCGCCGAAGACCCGATTGCTGCACTTCAAAAAATGCAGATCAGGCAACACAAGACCCTGCCAGCCCTGGCCGCCAGTCAGGTCGCGCAATCGGTGCGGGCACTCATGTCCATGATCAATGCGTGATCGCGCAATTGAGCGGTGGCGTATGCTACCGCTCTTCACTTGCGTGCCAGACGCGGACGATCACCACCCGGCCATCATGTTCGCGGTAGCGGATCACATAGCCGCGCGCGCCGAACGCAACCGAAAGCTCCCGAAACTCTGGATCTGGTTGCCAGGGCCGGCCCCTCTGCGGGAAATCCCGCAGGGTTTCCGCGCTGGTCACCAGAGTGTTCACCGCACGTGCCGCGGCGTCCGGTGAATGCGGCTCGATGAAGTCGAAAAGTCGCTGCAGGTCTTCCCGTGCCTCCGGTAACCAGATCAGATCCGCCATCAGGACTGCGTTTGTTCAGATGCCGCGCCCAGGTTCTTCGCCCATGATTTGACGTCTTCATGCGAGACGGTCTCTCCGGTCAGTTCAAACCTTTCCCAACGCGCCTGCATCAAGTCGCGCTCGGCTTCCACAGCCTCTTCTTCGGCCAGGTATTTCTCCACCGCTTCTTTCATCAGGTAATGCGGAGAGCGATCCCGGCGCTGTCCAAGCGCTTTCAGACGATCCTGAGTTTGTTCGTTCAAGCGAAGGGCGACGGTCGGGTTTGCCATGGATGTCATATTCCTGAGTGTTAGGTGTTATACAAAGTATAACACACGAGGCATCCGGGACGCAAATCCAACTGGGGCCATTGGCGAACCGGGAAGATCAATGCCGCATCAACGGTGCTTCATGGCCTGTTTGGGCTGGAATAGAAACGCCCAAGCCTGCCACGCCCCAGGGTCGGTCAACGGCTTGCCGAGCACAAGGTCTTATCTCCGTCTCCGCAGCAATAGTGCCGGGCCGAACAGAGCACCCAATTCCAGGCTGATCGCCAGAAACAGTGGCAGCAGGATCTCGCGCCCCTCTCCTAACAGGCCAAGCGCCTCAAAGGTGGTGACCAGGCGCGCCAGCAGATCGGAAACGCCCATGTCGGCGTCCGTCAGGTCGACAATCCGCTCCAGTACGTCCTGTGCCTCGGTCAGTGTGTGCTGAAATTCGGCCTCCAGTTCGCGAGCAACCGGACCGCAGCCGCCGCGTGCGCATTCCTGCCGCCAGGCAGCTTCGTCCTGGGCGGCCCGTTGCAGGAGATTGCCATGCTGTGCCTGGAGAGCAACCCGGGTTTCGGCGCGGGTAAAGCCCTGTCCGGAATTGCTCATCCGGTCGATGCGGCCTTCGCGCACCTCACGCTATGTGTGAGTTTTTCTCCAAGTTTTGTTCGCCACTTTCGCTTTTTTTGGGATTTTCCTTCGAATACCGTCCGTGAATGCGAGGGACACTCACATGAAAGCCCGTTTGCTCCAAAGAGGCCATTTTTGATTGTCCACCGTCGCATCAACAGGAGAGAAAAATGCACACAAAAAAAACACTTGCTGCGGCCGCGGCAACTTTGACAATGCTGGCAGTTCCCGCAGTCGCTGAAGAAGAAAACACAAGTCGGCTCAATACGGTCCTAGAGCGTGGCAGCTTGATGTGTTCTGGTCACAATGGCTCCTTTTTGGGCTTTGCAGAAGTGGACGATAAAGGCGTCTGGAAAGGCGTGGACATTGACCTTTGTCGTGCTCTTGCTGCCGGACTTTTTGGAACATCCGAAGGGCATTTGGAAATCATTCCGATTTCTTGGGCGCAGCGCTGGCCTGCCTTGCAATCTGGCGACATTGATGTGGTGATCAAAGTCTCTGGCTGGACCCAGTCTCGCGATACAGAGCTGAACCTCGCCTACAGCCGTCCCTATTTCATCGGTGCGTTTCAGGCTATGGCGCACACAGAATTGGGGGCTGAAAGCATCGCCGATCTGGACGGTGGGTCCATCTGTGTTGCGGCTGGCACCTCAACTGAGCGTGCGCTTGCGACATACTTGGAAACCAACAGCATTGATGCCGAGGTTTTGACCTTTGAAAATGGCGATGAGCTGCGAAATTCTTACTATGAAGGTCGTTGTGATGCGCAAATCGAATGGGCGCCCAGCCTCGCGGCTGGCCGCGTTGACGCCCCCAATGGTGCGGATGCGCACACGATTTTGCCAGATGTGATCGCTCTCGAGGCCGAAGGCATTATCGTGCCCGAAGGAGACCCAGATTGGCTCGATGTTCAAAACTGGTTGCTGTCATCACTTTGGTTCGCCGAAGTGGAAGGCATCACAGCGGCGAATGTCGACGAGATCCGCGCCAATCCGCCTTCGTCTACGGTCGAAAAGTTCCTGGGCGTGACCCCAGGCTACGGTGCGCGTCTCGGTCTATCTGACGACTGGGCTTACAATATGATCAAAGAGGTAGGCAATTTTGCCGAAATCTATGATCGCAACATCGGTGAAGGGTCTCCATATGGCCTGCCACGTGGGATCAACGCGCTTTACAGCGACGGCGGCGTCTTCTTCCCAATGACCATCGACTAAATCGGTTCATCTTGCGCGATCTGGGCAACATTTGCTTGCCCAGATCAGCAACGCTTTTCTGATTTAGCTATGATGTTCGAAAGGGCCAGGCCATGTCTGCAATCCTAAAGGACCGGCGTGTCCGAAATATTCTCTTACAGTCTTCCTTTGTCGGCGCTCTCGTTCTTTTGGTCGCCGTTCTTGTCGTAACCGGGCGTGCCAATCTCGAGGCACAGGGCCTGACATCTGGGTTTGACTTTCTCTTCCGATCCACAGGGTGGCGGATCAACTTTTCTTTGATCGAATACGGGACTTCGTCGACCTACTTGCAGGCGATTTTAGTTGGTGTGCTCAATTCTCTGTTCTTGGGGGCGATTTCTTTGCCCGGCGCCACGGTGATAGGGATTTTGATCGGCAGTATGCGCACGTCCGGCAATGGCATGGCTGAACTCATTGGCACCACCTTTGTCGAGGTGTTCCGCAACATCCCGCTCATCCTTCAATTGCTTTTTTGGTACACATTGCTGTTGTCACTGCCGTCACCAAAAGCGGCCGAACCCGTGTTTGGACTTTTCGCCTTTACCGGGCGCGGTATCTATGTTCCCGGCCTGAATGTCAGCGGCGGGTCTGTTTTCACGGCGTTCTTTCTTTTGACTGCCGCGCTTGTGATTTCGTTGAGGTGCACAGCGCGCCGTTGGTCAAGTATGCCGCACAAACGTAGTGTCGAACGCGGCGTTTTGTGGGGATGCGCTTTAGGTCTTGCGGTGCTTGTGTTGGTGCTCGGACGGCTGCCAGACACGTCACTGGTCAACATTCCGGTTCAAAAAGGATTGAACTTCAAACAGGGTATTCGCATTTCGCCAGAGCTGTTGGCCTGTGTCATCGCAATTTCGATTTACGGCGCTGCCTATATTGCCGAAATCCTGCGCGCGGGCTTCAACGCGGTCCCCGCAGGGCAAAGCGAAGCGGGGCGCGCGCTGGGTCTGTCCAAGTGGCATATCTTCAGCCGCATTCAATTTCCGCTGTCTGTTCGCATCGTCATGCCCACGCTGATCAACCAATATGTTTGGCTGTTCAAGGCCACTACAATTGGCATCGCGATCAGCTTTGCGGACTTCTTCATGGTGGTGTCCACTGCGATCAATCAATCAGGTCAAACACTTGAATTAATTGCCATTTTGATGGGTGGATTTCTTGTTATAAACTATACAATTGCCTTGGTTTTGAACCGCGTGAATAACGCGATCAAACTCAAGGGCACGCAGCTGAGGATCTGATCTATGAGCCAATCATCTGCATATGCGGGCGACAGCCGTCTGGATTACATTAAGCAACACTACTTTGGCTCTGTAGCCAATACGACCGTAACGCTGCTCTTTGCGGCATGTCTTGCATGGGTCATCTGGTCGCTTTTGGGCTGGGCTGTGTTGGAGGCCACATTTGGCGCAAATAAATCGGACGTTTGCCGTGAAAACCTCCACGGTGGCGCCTGTTGGTCCGTTGTGTCAACGCGTTGGCGTATTGTGCTGTTCGGTCTGTACCCGTTCGAAGAACAGTGGCGCTCAGGCATTGCTTGCGCCGTTATGGCTTTGATTATCGTCTTGTCCTGCGTTCCGTGGTTCTGGTCCGCCAAACGCTTGCCGGTGCTTTGGATCTCTGGATTTACGGTGTTCTATGTGCTTATGCGCGGCGGCTACTTTGGACTTGTCGAAGTCGCTGAGCAAAACTGGGGCGGCTTGTCGCTTACGCTTTTCATCTTTGCGGGCGTGAGCATTTTGGGCATGCCTTTGGCGATTTGTTTTGCCCTGCTCAGGCGATCTGAGTTGCCGTGGATCGCGCGCACAATGGCTTTGGTGATTGATACGATCCGCTCCTTGCCTTTGCTGTCGATCATGTTCACCTTTGCAATCGTCTTGCCCTTTGTTCTGCCAAGCTGGGCTGCTGGCGATAAGCTTTACAGGGTGATTGTCGGCTATGCTTTGTTCTTTGCATGTTATCAGGCCGAGATCATTCGCGGCGGCATGCAGGCCTTGCCCGCCGGCCAAGAAGAAGCGGCCAAAGCATTGGGTTTGGGGTACTGGTTCCGCATCGGCTATATCGTTTTGCCCCAGGCCTTTCGAAATGCACTGCCTCCGACGATCAATCAGTTTGTCATCACCTTCAAAGAAACCTCTCTGGTCACAATCATCGGCTTTTTTGATGTCATGGCGTCAGGGCGCGCCGCGACAGGGACTGCCGAATGGAACTTCGCGGTGATCGAAATGTACGTGTTTGTCGGGCTGATTTTCTTCGTCTTTGTCTTTTCACTCTCGCGCTACGGCGCATACTTGGAACGCCGCCTTGGCGTTGGTCAACGCTAAGGGATGACTGCCATGACTGACACTGCAATACATATCGCTCATATGAACAAATACTATGGGCATTTTCATGTACTTAAAGACATCGATCTGGATATCGCGAAAGGCGAAAAGGTCGTCATTTGCGGACCATCTGGCTCCGGCAAATCAACGCTGATCCGCTGTATGAACCGTTTGGAGGAGCATCAAAACGGTATCATCGAAGTCAATGGAATCACATTGAATAACAACGTTGATAACATTGACGAAATCCGCTGCGAAGCTGGCATGGTGTTTCAGAACTTTAACCTGTTCCCGCATCTGACTGTTTTGAAAAACTGCACCTTGGCACCGATACTGGCCCGCAAAATTGACAAAGCGACAGCCGAAAAGACAGCGATGGAATATTTGGAGCGGGTGAAAATTCCGGATCAAGCTCACAAGTATCCAGGTCAGCTGTCAGGCGGTCAGCAACAGCGGGTTGCGATTGCGCGGGCGCTGTGTATGGCACCTGAAATCATGTTGTTTGACGAACCCACCTCGGCGCTTGACCCTGAGATGATATCCGAAGTGCTCGATGTTATGGTTGGTTTGGCGACAGAGGGCATGACTATGGTGTGTGTGACCCATGAAATGGGGTTTGCCCGCCAAGTGGCGGATCGGATTATTTTTATGGCAGACGGAGAAATCGTAGAACAAGGGGCGCCTGATGAGTTTTTTGACAACCCTAAAAATGAACGCACCAAAGCCTTCTTGAGCCAAATTGTGGGGCACTGAAATCGGTCGTTAAGAGCGCCAAGGGCTCTCTGTTTTATGCCAGCCCGCTTATCCGGGCTGGCAGTTTTGTTTTCGCGCATTGTGGCCTGCGATCGCGCGGTCGGTTTTAATCTCTTAGGCGCTTAGAAACTCGATCAAATCTTTCAATGAGGCCGAAGCAGGACGGCTGCGCGGCCAGACGAGATAGTATTTTCCATCTGTTTCTGTGTAAGAGTGCGCGGCGGGTGTAAGGCTGCCAGCGGCAAATTCTTGTTCGGCAATAAAATCCGGCAATAAGGCCACGCCTTGGCAGTGCCGCGCTGCATTTGCACTCATGCAGAATTGGTCGAACAATGCGCCACGCACACGGTCTGGAACGACGCCGTGCGTTTGAAACCATGTTTCCCAAGCACCAGGGCGCGATTCGATATGCAGCAACGGGGCCACTTGCAATTCAGCAGGGGCAGGAATTTTTGCATCGAATAGGTCTGGCGCGCAGGCTGGAATGACGCGGTCTTGTGCCAATTCCAGGTAATGCACGCCGGGCCAATCCTGTGTTCCATAATGAATCGCAGCATCGCATTCCTGAAAGGACACATCCATGGGCTTTAGACGGGTGAATTGATTGACGAAAAGTCCGGGGGACTGGCTTTGAAAGGTTTTGAGCTTAGGGGCCAGCCAGTACACTGCAAAGCCTGGTAGTGTCGCGAGGGTCAGCGTGCTTTTTGACCCGCTGGCCTTGAGTTGTAGGCTGGCTTGCGACAGATCCTGAAGATAGTTGCGCACGGATCGCGCATATGTCGTCCCTGCCGGAGTGAGGCTGAGTTTCTTTCCCTCTCTCACAAACATCTGCACGCCAAGCTGATCTTCCAACACCTTCAATTGTCGACTGACTGCTGAGTGCGTCAGGGCCAATTCATCAGCGGCGGCAATGGCGGTTCCCAAGCGTTCAATCGCTTCCAATGAGCGCAGTGAGCTTACAGATGGCAAAAAGCGACGCGGGATCGTCATGTGATTTTTTCTCCAGTGTATTCGATTTTAAGTCGATTTTTGTGACGATATTTAAGGTCTATTATGAGACGAAAGAACAACAAAGCAAAGAAGCAATGTCCTCACAATTTTCTTTTCAGCGCTCTGAACGCATCAAATCTCTTGAGATATCTGAGATCGTGCAACTGAGCGAACGCGCGGCAGCCTTGCGTGCAGAAGGCCAAGACATCATCGCGCTTACGACCGGAGAGCCGGATTTTCCGACACCGCCCAACGTGATTGAGGCGGCCCACGCTGCGGCCATGAACGGACAAACAAAATATCCAGCGACCGCAGGAACGCCTGCTTTACGTGCTGAAATTGCGCGTCAAAACGGGGTTACGCCAACCAATGTGATTGTGTCCACAGGGGCCAAACAGGTGCTGGCAAATGCGATGCTTGCAACCTTGAATACCGGCGATGAGGTCATCATGCCCGCGCCGTTTTGGACCAGCTACGCCGACATTGTTGCCTTGGCGGGGGGCGTCCCCGTTGTCGTGTCCTGTGGTATGGATGACGATTTCAAAATTACACCTGAAAAACTCGCGCAAGCGATCACGCCTGCAACCAAGTGGATCATGCTCAATGCACCGTCAAATCCAACGGGCGCGATCTACAGTGTGGCAGAGCAACGTGACCTTGCGATGGTTCTTACGGCTCACCCACATGTGCAAATTCTGGTCGACGAAATATACGCGCATTTGAGCTATGAAACCTTCACGTCTTTCAAAGATGTAGCCCCAGAGCTGGCCGACCGCATGCTGATCGTGAACGGTGTGTCCAAAGCCTATGCCATGACGGGCTGGCGTATAGGTTGGGGCATTGGTCCAGTTGATATGATCAAAGCGCTTGGTGCTGTGCAGGGGCAGATCACGTCGGGCGCGTGCTCCATTTCACAGGCCGCGGCATTGGAAGCGATTTCCGGCGATCAATCTGTTTTGGCGCGCCAGCTTGCGACCCTGCAAAAACGGCGTGACACGTTGGTTTCTGGTTTGAACGCGTTGCCGGGCATCACCTGCAAGTCACCAGACGGCGCGTTTTATGTCTTCCCTGATCTTACGGGCGCGATGAACGCCAAAGGCTATGAATCTGATGCAGATTTCTGCGCCGCTTTGCTGAACGAAGTTGGTCTTGTGATTGTCCCAGGGCGCGCGTTTGGCCAGCCGGGGCACGCGCGGATTTCTTTTGCTTATGCTGAAACCGATATCGCCGAAGGTCTCAAACGCCTTCAGAACTTCTTGGTTTCCTAACATCCAAATTTGTTGCCCGCATGGGGCGACATCAAAATCAAACAATGGAGATACTTATGCACACTGATGTTCTTTTGGCCGCGGGCTTTTCCGAAGCCGAGATCACAGGTGGGACTTTGACCGTCACCTCCCCCATCGATGGCGCCAAAGTGGCGCAGGTCACAGAAACCTCTGTCAGTGACATGGACGCAATGATCGCCAGTTCCAAGGCTGCTTTCAAAGAATGGCGCCAACTGCCTGCACCGCGCCGCGGCGAATTGGTGCGGTTGCTCGGTGAAGAGCTGCGTGCAGCCAAAGAAGAACTAGCGGCCGTGGTCACATTGGAAGCGGGTAAAATCACCTCAGAAGGTCTGGGTGAAGTGCAAGAAATGATCGATATTTGCGATTTCGCTGTGGGTCTGTCGCGCCAACTTTATGGCCTGACCATCGCCTCTGAGCGTCCGGGTCATAAAATGAGCGAAATTTGGCATCCCATCGGGCCCGTCGGTGTGATTTCTGCATTCAATTTCCCTGTCGCGGTTTGGTCATGGAACGCTGCGCTGGCGTTGGTCTGTGGCAATCCAGTGATTTGGAAACCGTCGGAAAAGACGCCTCTGACGGCGATGGCAACATATAAAATCATGCAGCGTGCATTGGCGCGCTTTGGCTCAGATGCCCCTGAGGGATTGTGCCAGTTGGTCATCGGCGGCCCAGACATTGGTTCCGCTTTGGTGGATAGCAAAGATGTGCCTGTTTTGTCCGCGACGGGATCAACCCGCATGGGCGGTATCGTTGGGCCAAAAGTTCAGGCGCGCTGGGGGCGTTCCATTTTGGAACTCGGCGGCAATAACGCAATGATCGTCGCGCCCTCTGCAGATCTGGAAATGGCCGTTCGTGCGATTGTCTTTTCCGCGGTTGGTACAGCAGGCCAGCGGTGTACCTCGTTGCGTCGTTTGATCGTGCACAATTCCATTCGTGCAGAATTGGTCGAGAAACTTATTGCAGCCTATAGCACGCTGCCAATTGGTGATCCGCGCGTTGCCTCAACGTTGATTGGCCCGCTGGTGGATAATGATGCCAAAGACCGGATGTTCGCGCAGCTCGCCAAAGCAAAAGCCGAAGGCGCAACAGTCCATGGTGGCCAAGAGGCCGCGACCCAAGTGGGGTCTGGTGCCTATGTGACGCCAGCGCTCGTCGAAATGCCCAGCCAAACACAAACCATGTGCGAAGAGACTTTCGCGCCTATTTTGTATGTCGTTGGATATGATGACTTGGAAGACGCCATTGAGTTGCAAAACGAAGTGCCTCAAGGCCTATCCTCCTGTATTTTTACACTGAATGTGCGCGAGGCCGAAACGTTTACCTCTGCGATCGGTTCTGATTGCGGCATTGCAAACGTCAACATCGGGCCTTCAGGCGCGGAAATTGGCGGCGCATTTGGCGGGGAAAAAGAGACGGGTGGCGGACGTGAGTCTGGCTCTGATGCATGGAAATCTTACATGCGCCGTCAGACCTCCACAGTGAACTATTCTGCGGAACTGCCTTTGGCTCAGGGAGTGAAGTTTGACATCTGAGCACTCACATATTCTGTGGCGTAATAGCGACCAGCAAGAGGCACATTACGCGCCTCTTGCACAGCCCCTTAGCGTCGATCTGCTGATCATCGGCGGTGGATTTACGGGATGCGCGGCTGCGCTAGAAGCTGCGCGATCAGGTGCCAGTGTTGCCCTTGTGGAGGCCAATACCATCGGCCATGGCGGTTCTGGGCGCAACGTGGGGCTGGTCAACGCGGGCCTGTGGTTGCCGCCGGACAGCATCGTTAAAAAATTGGGACCGTCTGCTGGCGAAAAACTGATTGACTGCCTGTCAGGCGCTCCGGACGCCGTTTTTAAAAATGTTGCTGACTTGGGGATCAACTGCGAAGCCACGCGCAATGGCACGTTACATTTGGCCCATGCGCCCCGGGGTATGAAAGATCTGCGCAAGCGTTTCCAACAAGGCAATCGTTTCGGCGCGCCGCTGCAATTGTTGGACGCAGCACAAACCAAAGAGCGGACTGGATCGGATGCCTTTCATGGCGCTTTGTTTGATCCGCGTGCGGGCACGGTACAACCCTTGGCCTACTGCCGCGGTTTGGCGTCAGAGGCTGCGAGATTAGGGGCGCAAATCTTTACTCAATCCAAAGTCTCGAAATTGACCCGCGCAAATGGAACGTGGCTTGCCGAGGTAAACGGACATCAGATTTCAGCCAAGCATGTGCTCCAGGCAACGAACGCCTACGCAGAAGGTCTGTCAAACATTCCCAAGGCCGCGTTTGTTCCAGTAAGCTTTTCTCAGTTTGCGACAGAGCCATTGACCGAGGCGCAGCGGGTCAACATCTTGCCTGGCGGCGAAGGGTGTTGGGACACCGGACTTGTGATGTCATCAATTAGGATTGACGCCGAAGGCCGTCTGGTGATCGGTGGCCTTGGCAATGCAAAGGGGGCCGGCGCGATCGTACACGAGGCTTGGGCGCGGCGGAAATTGGCGTTTTTTTACCCAGAGCTTGCTGATGTCGCCTTTGCGCATTGCTGGACTGGAGACATTGCAATGACCTCTGACCATATCCCCAAAGTGGTCCGCATCGGCCCGAGTGCGCTGTCGGTGTTTGGATATTCAGGTCGCGGGATTGGCCCGGGGACTGTCTTTGGCCAATCTGCAGCACGGGCTTTGCTTTTTGGCGAGACCAACTCGCTGCCCGTTGAAATTTGCGAAACGCATACGGAAAGCTTCGCATCTTTGCGGGCTGCTTACTACGAATGCGGAACCATCGTCACCCATGCGGTGTCTCCCAACCCTTTGAAAACAAACCGGACAGGTCACACAGCCTGAGGAAAGAAACCATGACCAACTTTATGAATTCGGATAGCATCCGCTCCCTTTTTTCCAGCGCGATGTCAGACATGTATCGCGAGGAAGTGCCGCAGTATGGCACTCTGATCGACTTGGTGCGGACTGTGAACACCGAAACGCTTGCCAAAGATCCTGCCCTAAAAGCCCGCTTGGAAGCCTCCGGCGAACTTGAACGCTTGGACATTGAGCGCCATGGCGCCATTCGCGTGGGCACGGCCAAAGAGTTGTTTAACATCCGTCGCATGTTTGCAGTGATGGGGATGTATCCGGTTGGGTATTACGATCTTTCGGTCGCAGGTTTGCCGGTGCATTCCACCGCATTCCGTCCGATTGATGACGCGTCATTGTTTCAAAATCCGTTTCGTGTTTTTACCTCATTGATCCGCTTGGAGCTTTTGAATGACCGTGACTTGGCCAAACGCGCCGAAGGTATTTTGGCACAGCGTAACATTGTCTCAGAACCTGCGTTGGATCTGTTGGACATCGCCGAAAAACAAGGCGGATTGACCAAAGACCAAGCCACAGAATTTGTAGCCGAGGCTCTCAAAACCTTTCGTTGGCATTCCGATGCGACCGTCGACAAAGCAACCTATGATGCGCTGCAAAATGCGCACCGCTTGATCGCCGATGTGGTGAGTTTCCGAGGCCCGCACATCAATCACTTGACGCCGCGCACGCTGGATATTGACGAGGTTCAAAAACGGATGCCCGAGCGGGGTATTACGCCAAAAGCCATCGTCGAAGGGCCGGCCAACCGCGCGGCCGATATCCTGCTACGTCAGACATCGTTCAAAGCCCTGCAAGAGCACGTGAGTTTTGACGGCGAGGAAGGCAGCCATACCGCGCGCTTTGGTGAAATCGAGCAACGCGGCATTGCTCTGAAACCGGCGGGACGCGTGTTATATGACACTTGCCTGAGCAATACACGTGCGCGTGTGTCTGTTGGTCCAAATGGCGAAAACGCGGTAGATTATATGACGGCTTTGGCCGAAGAGTTTGGAAACTTCCCTGACACATATAAGGCATTGCGCACACAAGACCTCGCCTTTTTCCGCTACCGTGCCGTGTCGGGCCCTGTTGCCAGAGCCGAAAACATCGAGGCCCTGGTCGCGGCGGGGCATTTGGTCGCCGATCCGCAGACTTATGAAGATTTCTTGCCTGTCTCTGCGGCGGGGATTTTTCAGTCCAACCTAGGGTCTGACGAGCAGTCCAACTTTTCGCAAACGGCAAACCAAGACGCCTTTGAAGCCGACCTTGGCGCCACTGTGGCTGATGAAATTGCGCTCTATCAAGCCACAGAAGACCAAAGCCTTGCCGCCGCACTGACGGCTTTGGGTCAGGCACATCTGTTGGAACTGGAGGTTGGTGCAGCCTAATGCCAAACATCCGGCGCACAGAGGAGCACACCGATAAGCTCTCAAATTTTTGCATCGCCTTGGACCGGTCAGGATTTCAGGGCGATGTGGAAACGGGTGCGGACAGCCGCGCGGTTTATAGCACGGATAATTCGATCTACGAGTTGCCGCCCCGCGCGGTTGTGTTCCCGCGTGTGCCAGATGATTTGAACGCCGTGATGCGTGCGGCTCAGGTGGCAAAGATTGCCATCGCCGCACGCGGCGGCGGCACAGGCACCAATGGACAGTCTTTGACAGATCAAATCGTCGTCGATTGTTCGCGCCACCTAACCCAGATCGAACATCTGGACCCTGTTGCCAAAACCGTGGTCGTGCAACCCGGCGTCATTCTTGACCAGCTCAACAAGGCCGCCGATAAACACGGGCTGTTTTTTGGGCCGACGGTGTCCACCTCGGCACAGGCCACGATAGGCGGCATGGTTGCCACGGATGCCTCTGGAAAAGGCTCGCGCGTTTTTGGGCGCACTTCGGATCATATTCTTGGCATGGATGTGGTTCTCTCAGATGGCAGTGATTTGCATGTCTCAGATTCAGCACCTGACGATAAAACTCCTCTATACGATCAACCGGACATACGGGGGCATATTCACCGCACCGTACGCGATGTCTGCACCCGAGAGGCCGCGGAAATAGCGCGCGTCTTTCCCGTGATGAACCGCGGTTTAACGGGCTATAATTTGAAAGACGTATGGGATGGTCAGGGCCAGTTGACGCTCACGCGACTTTTGGCGGGCTCTGAGGGCACGCTTGCGCTCACCAAACGCGTGACCCTACAACTCTTGCCGCAAAACCCACATCGCGCGCTGATGGTCGTCGCCTATGATGATGGTTTGGCGGCTCTTGGAGACGCGCAACGCCTTGTCACATTCGACCCCAGTGCCGTTGAATTCATCGACGATAAAATTCTTGATCTGGCGCAAGATGACGATGTTTGGCGTGATCTCGCGCCTATTCTCAAGGTTGATAGCACACGTCCGATCAAAGGCATGAACTTTGTCGAAGTGCAGGCAAAGACCGAAACTGATTTGACAGCAGCAGTGGCGCGCTTGCAGGCGTCCAGCGCATCGGCACCGACGGCTGTGGTGACGGCCAAGCTTGTGACAGACAGCAAATCAATGTCGCAAATTTGGGCGCTGCGTAAAAAATGCGTTGGGCTTTTGGGGCGCATGGCCCCCAAAAAACAAGGCATGCCATTTGTCGAAGATGCCGCCGTTCCGCCAGAGAACCTATGTGACTTTGTGGATGGGTTTAGGCAGATATTGGAGTCCCACAATCTCGCTTTTGGCATGTTCGGTCATGCAGATGTCGGCTGTGTGCACGTGCGCCCCGCGCTGGACATGAAACAGACCGCAGATCAGGCCCTCATTCGTAAGGTGTCTGATGCGGTTGAAAAACTGGCGCGCGCACAGGGCGGTGTTATTTGGGGCGAACACGGCAAAGGCTTTCGGGGAGAATATGTCCCAACCGTGTTTGGACCGCGCCTGTATCGCGGGTTGTGTGAAATCAAGGCTGCTTTTGATCCGCAAAATCTGCTGAACCCTGGAAAAATTGCGACACCAAATCCATCGGACGCTTTGCAAAAAATTGATGCCGTGCCCATGCGAGGACAGTTGGATGCGACGATTGGTGCAGCGCATCTGGATGCTTTTGACAAGGCCGTGCGCTGCAACGGAAACGGACAGTGTTTCAATCGCGACGTCGATGACCTGATGTGCCCGAGCTACAAAGCGACAAACGATCGCCGGTTTGCCCCTAAGGGCCGTGCGGCTTTGTTGCGCGAATGGATGCGTCTCAAGGCCGTAGGTCCCTCAAAGGCCCTGACCGAGATTGAAAACGCGTTGCTCTTGAGCTTTGACTATTGCCTGTCGTGCAAAGCCTGTTCAAACCGTTGCCCCGTTAAGGTCGATATTCCGGCCATGAAAGCCAAATTCTATCACGAGTATTACGGCAATACGCGCAGGCCTCTACGCCATTACCTGGTCGCCTCGATGGAACATTTCGCACCTGTGATGCGGCGGTTTCCAAGAGTGTCCAATCTGGGACTGCAGCTTGCCGCGCCAATGATCAAACGCGCGGGATTGGTAGATCTGCCCGCCATTCATCCGCCTAAGCCAAAACGGAATCCGTCCAAAACTGGCACAAACGGCAAGACCATTTTGCTGGTCGAAGACAGTTTCAATGCCTGTTTCAACGGGTCTGTAATCGACGCCGCAAATACGGTTTTGACGCAGCTTGGATACCATGTTGAACGCATTTCAGATGTGCCCAACGGCAAAGCGCAATCGGTCTTGGGGTTTAAAAAGGCTTTTGAACGTACAGCGCAAAAGCGGTTTGCGCGCCTCACAAAACGAGCATCTGAATTTGATCACTTGATCGAACTAGAACCTGCGGTTCACGGCATGTCGGCGGATGAATATGCGAAACAGGGCCATCACGTCCGAAACCTGATATCAATCGACAAATTTCTTGCGCAAGAGGAGGTTTTGAAAGCCATCGGCTCTATTCAACCTGCCACTGCGAGGGCCGCACGGTTGATCACTCATTGTACAGAACGAGCCTCGGATCCCCATATTGGCGCGCGCTGGCAAAACATTTTCGCACAGTTTGCGATCTCATTGACGCCGATTGAAACGGGGTGCTGCGGCATGGCAGGGATGTTCGGCCACGAAGGCAAGACACAAGACATTTCGCGACAGCTCTATGAGCAGCACTGGGCGCCGCATCTTTCAATGGGTACCTCCCCTGTCCTTGCAACAGGCTTTTCCTGTCGCTCACAAGTTAAACGGTTCGCTGATCAATATGTGGCGCACCCCATCGAATTTTTAGCCGAGCATCTATGCCCCTCCACTTTGATTTGACCCCCTTCTGTCGCGGCCCCGATGGTGGAAATTAGCTTGCCAAGGCGTTTATGTTTGACGTTGGCGCCGGCGGGACAGATTTGAGGAAATGAATAAGAAGGGCAACCGCTGTTCGTCAGGCAGGTCAGCCAACGCCTGATCCACTCCTTGTCATCCGATAGCAGCCACAGTGAAGTGCTTGGTCGCGGAGTTGAACAGTGTGGCTGGTCAAGGCCAAAGCTGCATTGATCTCAGGGATGGTTCTGACCAAGACTGTTTGATCGCCATTGAATATCAGCTTTCTATTTGGGCCAGAAATGCTTGACGTTTGGGTCAAATTTGAATGACGTGATTTTCTTGTCACCTCAGGTTTGGACGCCAAAAGAGTCAAAAGTTCGTGACGCTCCACACTTCTTTTGGCAAGAAAACCCCTCTAACACCTTGAATGGCAAGGTGGTTTTTGGTGTTCGAAGTCCTTCGTTTCGCGCAAAGGTAATTTGTTCTGCAAAGGCCAGTCGCAGGACAGTGCGTTGGGCGATCAAGGGAAGGCGGCATCGCACGGTGCGTTCATCGGCTGTGATGCAGGGCATTAGTCCATCTTTGTCGAATTTGGGCGCGAGTTCCGTACCCTCTTCGACCTGCTCTACAGTTTGGCGGGTTTGAAACTTCAGTTGAGTCATCGTGGCTTCTTCGGGTTGTTGCGAAATGATATGTAATATCATAACTTGACGCGGATGAAGCCAAACAATTTGTAAAGAGGCAGGCGAAAAAATGTATTTGGAGGACCAACGCATTCCGGTCACATTGCTGACCGGCTTTTTTGGCGCAGGTAAAACGACGCTGCTCAACCACCTGATCCGCGATCCGGAGGCCGGGCGGATTGCTGTCATCATGAATGAATTCGGGGATGTGGCGCTGGATCACGACTTGATCGAGGAGGCAACCGAAGAAACCGTTTTGCTGCAATCCGGCCGCCTGTGCTGTGCGATATTGGGGGATCTGGCCAAGACCCTTAGCAGATTAATCGAAAAATGCAGCGCCGGAACGATCCAGTTTGACAGGGTTGTGATCGAAACCAGCGGCATTGCTGATCCCGGACCGATCGTCCACACGCTCGCCACCGACTATACTATCGCGCAGGCGTTTCGGCTGGATGGCGTCGTGACGCTGGCAGATGCAGCGACGGGGATGAAAACGCTCGACCATCAGTTCGAGGCGGTTCACCAAGTTGCCATGGCCGATGTGTTGATCTTGTCGAAAACCGATCTGGTTGAAACTTTTGATCTGTCCCGCTTTGAAAAGCGGCTTGAGGGTATCAATGCTTCGGCCCGGCGTATCCGTGCGGACCAAGGGCGAGTCCCTGTTGGTGTGCTTTTCGGCCTGTCGGCCATGCGTACAGATGTATCCACGTCTGACGTGGACAATTGGCTTGGATTGGCACCAGAGTTAGCCCAGCCTGATCCGCTGACGGGCCTTTCGGGTTTTGCTGCTAAACCCGCTGCGCCGTTGACGTTCAAACCTGCTGCGCGTGCTGAACATGCCCACCATGATCATCGAATAAACTCCGCCTCGATCGAGGTTCCAGACCCTATTCCCGCAAATGTTTTTGATTTCTGGCTGGACGCGCTGATCGCGCTCAAGGGGCCGAACATCCTGCGTATGAAGGGGATTCTGCATGTCGAAGGATTACAATATCCCTTTGTGTTTCATGGTGTTCAGCACATTTTTGATGCGCCAGTCCCGTTAAAAAACTGGTCGGGAGAGGATAGCACCAGCCGCGTTGTCGTCATTGCCCGCGACATGTCCGAGGCCGATCTAAAAGCCAGCCTCGATATGCTGTTGATGCGCCCCGCAGACAGCACCGTATCAGATGATCTTCCTGGTGGCATGATGGTTGAGACCATCGACATGCCATTCTGCCCAATCCCGCCTTGTGAAAGAAAGCCCCCTGAATGATCCAAATTCACCTGCCTGATGGCGCGACCCGCACGCTTGATCCCGCCAGCAGCGCCTCCGACCTTGCGACGTCCATCAGCCCCAGCCTAGCCAAGCGGACAGTGGCCGCTGTCGTGAATGGCACAGTCAGCGATCTGTCTGCCCCTTTGCCTGATGGCGCGAATGTTGAATTGATGTCCCGTGATGATCCACGCTCGCTTGAGCTGATCCGTCACGACCTTGCCCATATTCTGGCCGAAGCTGTGCAGGCGCTGTGGCCCGGCACCAAGACCGCCATCGGCCCGGCGATCGAACATGGCTTTTATTACGACTTCGAACGTGACACGCCGTTCACCCCCGAGGATCTGCCCGTGATCGAGAAAAAGATGCGCCAGATCATTGCCGCCAAGACACCCTTTACTTGCGAAGAATGGACCCGCGAAGAAGCCCACGCGCATTTTGAGGCCGCAAGCGAGCCCTACAAACTGGCGCTGCTTGGCGCGATCCCCGAGGGCGAGGCGGTCAAGGTGTATCGCCAAGGCGACTGGCTGGATCTGTGCCGAGGGCCGCATATGCGCACGACGGGCGATGTCGGCGCGGCGTTCAAGCTGACACGCGTGGCGGGAGCCTATTGGCGTGGCGACAGTGACAACCAGATGCTCAGCCGGATCTACGGCGTGGCCTTCGCCGACAAGGCGGCGCTTGACGCCCACATGACCATGATGGCCGAGGCCGAGAAACGCGACCACCGCAGGCTGGGGCGTGAGATGAATCTCTTTCATTTCGAGGAAGTCGCGCCCGGTTCGGTGTTCTGGCACCCCAAGGGGTGGCGGCTGTTCCAGACTTTGATCGGCTATATGCGCGACCGCCAGGAGGACGCGGGCTATGTCGAGGTGAACTCGACAGACATCATGGACCGCGCGCTTTGGGAAACGTCGGGCCATTGGCAGAACTATCGCCAGAACATGTTCCTCGCTAAAACCGAGGATGACCGCGATTATGCGCTGAAGCCAATGAACTGCCCCGGTCATATGTTGATCTATGGGCAGGGCGTTAAAAGCTATCGCGACCTACCGCTAAAGATCGCTGAGTTTGGCAAGGTCCATCGCTACGAACCTTCGGGCGCTCTGCACGGTCTGTTGCGTGTGCGCAGCTTCACCCAGGACGATGCGCATATCTATTGCACGCCCGAACAGCTGACCGAGGAATGTCTGAAGGTCAATGATTTGGTTCTGTCGATCTACCGCGACTTCGGATTTGAGGACGTGCGGATCAAGCTCTCGACACGACCTGAAAATCGCATCGGCAGTGATGAAAGCTGGGACAAATCCGAAGACGCGCTGCGCACGGCGTTGGATCAGGCGGGTCGCCCCTATACGATCTTTGAAGGCGAAGGCGCGTTCTATGGGCCAAAACTGGAATATGTGCTGCGCGACGCCATCGGTCGGGATTGGCAATGCGGCACGCTACAGGTGGATTTCAATCTGCCCGAACGCTTTGGCACGACCTATGTGGCCCCATCGGGCGACAAGCTGGCACCGGTCATGCTGCACCGCGCTCTCTTTGGCTCTCTGGAACGGTTTACCGGCATTTTAATCGAACATCACGCGGGGCACTTGCCGCTTTGGCTGGCACCGGTGCAGGCGGTCGTCGCCACCGTGACCAGCGCAGCGGATGAGTGGGCCAACGAGGTCGCCGAAGCTCTGAAAGCCGCAGGGCTGAGGGTCGAGGCCGATTTGCGCAATGAAAAGATCGGCTACAAGGTTCGTGAACACGCGCTGCAAAAAATCCCTATGCAGATCGCGCTCGGAGGGCGGGAGGCCGAAAACCGCTCCGTCACGATCCGCCGCCACGGGACGGAAGGGACCCGGACCCTGCCACTGGACCAGGCGGTCCGAATGCTGGTCACAGAGGCACATGCACCCGGCGTTTCTGCCACTGCGAAAAGCTTTGAAGAAAGGAATGAACAATGAAGAACAAGGCCTTTATCGTCGGGGCCTATGAGCATCCGACACGGGATGCGACCGACATTCCTTTGGCACAATTGCATGCCGAGGTGGCAGCAGGCGCGCTGGCCGATGCGGGTCTCTCGATCGCGGATGTTGATGGCTACTTCTGTGCGGGCGACGTGGCCGGCTGGGATGCGCCGGGGTGCGGGCCGTTCTCGATCATCGAGTATCTCGGGCTCAACCTGCGCCATCTCGATACCACGGAAAGCTGGGGCTCGGCCTATATCAACCATGTGGCCCATGCGGTGCAGGCAATCGAAGCCGGTAAATGCCGCGTCGCCCTGATCACACAGGCCGGGCGTCCGCGCGCGGAACGCAAAACCCCTACGCAAATGCACAGCGAGCAGACGCAAAGCGCGCATGAAGCGGCGTTTGAATTGCCCCATGGCCCGGTTGTGACCAACATGTACGGCATGGTGGCCGCGCGCCACATGTACGAGCACGGCACCACGCCCGAGCAGTTGGCATGGATCAAGGTCGCCGCCTCGCATCACGCCCAGCACAATCCGAACGCGGTGCTGCCCAAGGTCGTGACGGTCGAGGACGTGGTGACTTCGCCGGTGGTTGCGACGCCGCTGCACCGGCTCGATTGCTGTATCATCAGCGATGGTGGCGGAGCGCTGGTTGTCGTGCATCCGGATGTGGCGCGCGAGCTGAAACGGCCCATGATCACGCCCGTTGGCGCGGGGTTCAACGTCAAGCATCTGAATGGCGGCTATTTCGATATCCTCGCCTCGGGCGGGGTGAAGTCTGGGGCCGAGGCCTTTGCTCAGGCGGGCGTCACGCCTCAGGATATTCAATATGCCTCGATCTATGACAGCTTCACCATCACGGTTCTGGTTCAGCTGGAAAATCTTGGGTTTTGCGCGCCGGGGCAAGGCGGGCGTTTTGTCGCCGAAGGCAACCTGATCGCGGGCGTCGGAGACCTGCCGGTCAACACTGATGGCGGCGGGCTGTGCAGCAACCACCCGGGCAATCGCGGCGGTATGACAAAGCTGATCGAGGCAGTCCGCCAGCTGCGCGGCGAGGCGCATCCGGCGGTACAGGTGCCCGATTGCCATCTGGCCTTGGCCCATGGCACGGGCGGGCAGCTTGGGTCGCGTCACGGCAGCGCCACTTTGATCATGGAAAGGGTCTGAAATGTCAGAGCATAGCCACATCACCGCGCCGGAACCCACGGCAGAAACCGCCCCCTTTTGGGAGGCCGCCAATCAAGGCCGCCTTGTGCTAAAGCGCTGCCTTGACACCGGCACCGTCTTTTATCCCCCCCGCACCATCAGCCCCTTCACCGGACAGGCGAAAACCGACTGGATCGAGGCCAGTGGCACCGGAACGCTCTATTCTTTCAGCGTTACAAAACGCCAGGGTACAGAGCATTGCATCGCCTATGTCGAACTGAGCGAGGGGCCGATCATCCTGAGCGCGCTTACCGAATGCAATTTCGACAACCTTGAGATCGGTCAGCCCCTGCGCGTCGTGTTCGTTCCCAGCGAAAACGGGCAGATGGTGCCGATGTTCACCGCAGCATAACGCTGTGACATATCATAGCAAAAAGGAATGCCCCGTGCAGATCACCCAAGACGACATCCAACAAGCCCTAGCGATCTGGGGCAACGGCAAAATCGCCATTTCGAATGCATTCGAAATCGGCGGGATCGAGGCGGCCCGCAAGGTCGCCTCCGCCAATATTGACAGTTACTATGGCTATAACCTTGGTCCGGTCCTGTTCAAACCGACCATGGCAAGCGGCGCTCAGACGTTTCGCCCGACCAAAGCTGGTGCGCTGGCCTATTTCTGCGGTCACTCAGAAAACTATCCGCTCGATACCGGTTTTGCGATCATGGGCTGGCGCGCGATGGAAAGCATCGCATCGGCCCGCTTCATTCAGGGCGATATCGCGATGTGGATGGGCTGCGTCAAGCTGACGAACAAAGACGGTTCTGTCACCACAGTCGACAAAAGCTTTGGCTACAAGAAGGACGCGGCCGGAAATCTGCGCATCGTGTTGCACCATTCATCTCTGCCCTACCAACCACCGGGTCAAACCCTGACAAAGGAAACGGGCTGATGATCTTCGATAAGTTTCCGGAACTCGACAATTGCACGGCTATTGCATCTGCGCCCGAAGGCCTGACCGCCATTCACCGGCCAGCCTGCGCAGCGATGATCTGGCAGCGTGATCCATTACCCAGTTTCCAACGTTGGATCGATACTTTGCCGCCAGACCAGTTGCCAAAGGCGCGGATGGTCTTGCGGCCAGAGGTCGTCTGTGACGCGCTGATCGACGTTGCCGACCAGTGCGGAACGCCCGAGTGTTCAGAGCGTAACCTGCTGATCGAAGATGCCTCCGCGCTGGCCATTATTCTCGCGAGCGTTATGGACAGCACGTATATCCGGCTGCGGTTTGACGTGATCCAATCAAATGCCTGTCGCAAGTTCCACGTCGATGCAGTGACGGCGCGGTTGGTCTGCACCTATCGCGGAACCGGCACGCAGTATGGACTTTCCGAAAACGGCGATGATCCCATCAAGATCAAGACGGTGCCAACCGGGTCTCCGGTCATCCTGCGCGGAACACGCTGGCCTGAAACTCCGATTTCGGGATTGCTGCACCGATCGCCCCCAATTTCTGGCACCGGTGAAACGCGGCTGTTGCTTGTGATCGACCCGATTGAGGACCCAAGCAAAGAAGCTGAGTCGGCATATATCCATTGATCCGCGCTCGCCAAGCGGGTCTCATCGCTATCCCTGCTTTGTGCCGGATGTCGCAAACCGCGCGCGGTAGTCTCGCGGCGAAAGGGAAAAGCGGCGGCGAAAGGCCTTGCGCATCTGCTCGTCTGACCGAAATCCAGCACGGAATGCCACGGACTTGAGTGGCAGGTTCGTATCAAGCAACAAGGCCTTGGCCTGATCACACCGTAGCCCTTCGAGCATCGGCATGGGCGACGCCCCAAATTCAGCTGTGAACGCACGGGGCAGGCTGCGCACGCTCATGCCCTGTTCGGTGGCGATATCATCAAGGGTCAATGGTTGATCCAGCCGCGCGCTCATACAGCTCAGCACCTCGTTCATGCGCGACGCGCCCGACTTTTGTCCTGACATCTGCCCCGTCAAGAACGTACTGAACTGAGATCGCCCGCCGGTCGCCTGAGGTACATCACCATATCCCGAGCCACCGCAAGCGCGATGTCGCGGCCGTAGTCTTGCTCAACAAATGCCAGTGTCAGGTCGATCGCTGCTGTCACCCCGGCGGAAGTCCAAAAACAGCCGGCCTGCAAAAAGACTGCATCGGCATCCACATCAATTTGCGGGAAACGCTGGCGCATTCTTTCCGCGTAATTCCAATGGGTCGCCGCGCGTTTCTAATACAGCAGGCCGGCCTCGGCCAGAAAGAACGACGCGGTACACAGCGCAGCGCCGGAAGTTGTCGGGAAGGGCCAAAGGTAGACGACGTGCCGCACATCAAAAACGCCGCATAACATCTGAACAAAGCCGCTCCAGCCAGAGCGGCTTTTTCTTAGGCCGTTGCAAAAAAATGCGCGGCCAGCCCGGTGGGCTGCCCGCCAAAACACCGCTGTAGCGCGGTGTTGCGCGCTAAGCGCGCGTTTAGTTGACAGTTTGCGCGCATTTATGAGACAATATGAAGAGTGGAAAGGAGATGTCCGATGGAAAACAAGATGGTCAAACGGCTGAATACGACATTGCCTGACCCGTTGGCACTGTATCTCGGCGAGGTCACTGGCAAGGGGGCGCTCTACGAAACCCCAAGCGAGTTCATCCGCGATCTGATCCGTCGTCACATGGAAAAGGCGCAAGAACAAGAGCGCCGCGATGTGCAGGCCTTGCTGCTGCAATCCTTGCAGGAAAACGACTATGACGACTGGGGCGAAGATGATCTGGCCGAGGCGCGTCTCGCCGCATCGCAATAGGTGCTTATGACCCGAATTCTTCGCAGCGCCGCCTTCAAAAGACAGCTTATTGACATCACCAAGGGCTAGCGCGCGCGTGCCGGAGAGGATGTCGCGCTGCAATTTGTGGATCAGGTCGATGCGGGTATTCGTTTTATCGCAGTGCATCCGCTGGCCTGCGCCATCTACACCGAGTTGGACGGCAAGGCGTTTCGCAAATGGGGGCTCAAATCCTTTCCCGTTTCGGTGTTTTCTGCATTGATCCAGACGGCACCATTCGGCTGGAAGCGCTGTATGCCCACCGCATGAACATTGTGGATCGTTTTTTTGGATGACATCGACAGCGAGGCGTGAGGTTACGCCAGACCTGGTCCCTCACGCGTGCGATGGCGCGGGTGTTCTGGCTCTGACCGCGCCCAAGTCGGCTTGTCGCTGCGATCCACGAACACCTGCAGTTGATCGCGATGACGCGTCATGGCGACATAGGCGAGGTGTTGATCCATGCTGCGTGAGGCCAGGACATAGGCGTGATCGACTGTTGCGCCTTGGGATTTGTGCACGGTGACGGCATAGCTATGATCGAAGCTTTGATAGCTCAGTGGATTGAAGCGGACTTTGCGTGGTTGATCACCGTCCAGACGGATGCAGAGTTCGTCCGGCGCGGCCTGTTCCACGGTGCCCAGCATGCCGTTTTTGACACCCAAATCCTTGTCGTTTTTGCCGAACACAAACCGATCCCCGGCCGCAAAAGCGCGCGGTCCGGTATCGGTTTTGTAGAGCTGTTCCAGCGCAGGCGCATCGTCATCCTCGCGCAAGGCCGTTCGGATTGCTTGGTTCAGAGCAAACACGTCCTTTCGTTTATGAGCGAAGGCCAGCCGCGAGGTGTCATCCCCATTCACGGCAACATTCATCCTGTAAGCCTGCACCGGTCGTTCGATGTTATCGTCACGATTGGTGCTTTCTGAGACGGCGTTGTGATCTGCATAATGTCGAAGCGCCTTTCCGCAATCCCCTTGCGCCAACGCTTTCGAGGCCTGTTTTTTCCAGTCTTCGCGTTGACGATGGATCTCGGTCAGCTGCGTTGCACCATGCTGGTCAATCATATTCTTAGACGGTTTGCCCGCTTCAATAGGTTGCAATTGATCGGGATCACCGACCAAAACCAGCTTCGCACCGATCTTTTCCATCTTGGCAGCCACGCGGGCCATTTGCCTGGGCCCGATCATGCCCGCCTCATCAACCACAAGAACTTCGCCTGATTTGATCGGTTCATGCCCGTTTTGCCAGGACATCTCCAACGACGCCAAGGTGCGGCTCGGAATGCCCGAAGCCTCTTGCAGCCCGTCCGCAGCTTTGCCCGCCAAAGCTGCGCCATGCACGACAAACCCTTGGCGGCGCCACGCGTCTCTCGCCGTATCAAGCAAGGTGCTTTTGCCAGCACCCGCCAGACCAACCACGCAGGACAGGCGGTTTGCCCCCAGAATATGAGCCAGACCATCGCGTTGTTCGGTGCTCAACTGTCCGCCAAAGGCGCGCTTCATAAGTCTGTCCTGATCTGAAATCGCATGGCCGACATGGCGCTGATCCACCGAGAACCCGGTCTTGATCGCGAGGCCGTCGGTTGATTGGAACAGGCTTTCTTCGGCGTCACGGTAATCCCGCGTTGTGAAACGAGGCATCGTCTCCGCGTCCAACCGCATCAACTCCGGCGATTTCAAAGCCCTGGCAGCGGCGTCCTGCAGCTCGGCCGGCTTGTCGATCCGTTTGGCAAGGGCGCGCAACATATCCACGCGATTGAAACTGGCCTTGGTCTGCGAGATGTGATCCAGCACCGAGGCCGGATTTTGTTGCAGTTGCGTCTTTGTGAATGGTAGATCGTCGCGCTGGTTATCCAGCTTTTGGCGCGGATCTTTGGCTTGCGCAAAAACAGGCCCGAGATTGCGCTGTTGCGACGCCAAATCCAGCGCGCGACGCTCGTTCAAATGCCGTTCGATCAGCGCCTGTTGTTCTGCAAGCGCGTGTTCGCGCGCTTCCTTCGCCTGCGCCTCTGCCTGCTCAATGATCTTCTGGCGCTGTCCGGTGATGCGATGAAATAGGGATTTTGGCCGTTGCGCTGTGCCTCTTTCTGCGCTTTGAGCGCGGCAATGCGGCTGGCGTCCTGCTGCCGCACCAGCTCTGCTCGTTCAAGGCGCAGTTGTTCCACAAGCGCCGCACGCTGTTTTTGAAACTCGGGCGAGCGGGCGGATTACTTTGGCGATGGAAGGGTTTGTGCCCGATCCAGAACATCCGCGACCGATGGTAGGTCCGTTTCCGGCCCGATCCGCTAGCGCATGTCCTTGGGCCGCACATCACACCAGCGCGCCAGCGACCAAACCTTGCCATCCGCGTCGCGTCCCGCGCGCCAAAACGACCCCTTGTTCCTGCAAGGCGGCCGCAAAACTGGCTCGGTCGTCAGACACCTTCCAGCACTGTCGGAACATCACCTTGAACGCTTTCGGATCGCGTTTTGTGAGCTTGGCTTGCCCAGCCTCTTGACGCGTGTAATTGAGCGGATCGCGCTTCGCCGGGTCTTTGAACCCCTCAGGCATGCCCCACTCATGGGCCACGTAGATCTCTCGCGACAGCCCAGTTAGTTTGCGCTTGTAGTGCGACAGATTGATCGCCGTCATCTTCGCCGCATCGATCCGGGACCAGACGCCATGCGCGTGTCGCCGCCCGTTCTTCTCATGAAACACAATGGCGCGCGGCTGGCCTGAAAGGCCCAGCCGCGCCTCAACATCCTTGATTGCCGCCTCGAAGGCCTGTGTCGATACGGTCTCCTGCGGCGGCGGGTTGAGTGACAGCGAAAACATGTATTTTTTGCACTTCGTTCCACTGACAATCGCCTCAGCTTCGACAAACGCACCCGCCAGATCCTCGGTCATGAAGCCTTCAACCGCGTGGATCGTCACATGATCATTGTCGCGCGGATTGAGAAAATGCCGCGCCAGCTCCGCCCTAAAGGCTCGTTCGTTGCCTTCCAAAATCACACGCGTTTCCCTAGGGCCGTCATCAACGCCGTGCGAATTGCCAGCAGATACGCGTTGGCTTCGGCGATCTGGGCTTTAGTCTCCGCGCTTTCAATCAGGATGCCCAGATTGGCATGATGCGCGAGCTGATTGAGATTGCTGGCCATCCGCGATTGACCCAAGAGCGCGAGCGATTCAGCGGCGGCCCTTTTGTTGGCAAGCGCATCCGCCTGATGCGCCTTTCGTCGCTTCGCATCCTTGGCAAACACGCAGACCCGGCCATAAGCGCTGAGCGTCATCCCAGTCGCCAGCTCCTCCAGCCTCTCGCGTTCCGCGCGGGTCAGCCGGAGTGTAAACGGCGATATCTCCCGCCGAGGTGAGGCCTTGGTGGGGGTGACATCCCGCGTTGCGGCCTTCCGAAACACCTCAGTCACATCCGGCGCATTTTCGACCTCGCCCCAACTCATAGCCCAAGCTCCGGCAAGTCGTTTTCGATCACGGGGTCGTCAAGGCCTTCGGCTTCTTCTGCCTCCCGTGCGCGCGCACAAATCTCCTCAAGCCTGTGGATAACTTCTGGCTCAGCCTTGAGAAGGCTCCGCCCAATCCTCTAATTCTCGAAGCGTCTGAGAGGCGAATTCAGGTTCTAGGTTCTTCCTCTCCAGTGCACACGCCCTGCCCGCGGGGACATTTATTTTTGGCGAGAGCCCCCTTTTGCTCACGTCCGATGCGGCCCTGCCCTATGCGCCCAAGGGGTATGAAACAGCCATCAAGCGCCCGACAGGTTCGGTCACGGTATTGACGCCCGCGCCCATAGTCCAAGTCCTGCATGCCGGATACGAACCACAGGTCCATCCATCCGCGCAGAACCTGCCTTGACCAGATAGCGCTTGCCCCTTGCAGCGGGTCACGGCATGCTTTGCGCATGAGCAGTGAGACAAAGAAAACAACCTATCAGAACGGCTTTGACGGCGTGGTCGAACAGATGGGAAAACGAATGGCACCAATAGCTTATGGGGAGGACGAGTCCCCCATACCATTGGACATTCCCCTTGAACCACTGAAACTCGAACGGATGCATCGCGACGCGCCCGAGCTGGGAAAATCGACCAGCCCCTATGCCCGCAAATACCGCGAGTTGGCGAAGGAATTCCATGATCGTCCGGCCTTGTTGCATTTGCACGGGCTGCTGATCGCCCATTCGCGCCGCGTGGATCAGCCCGCCCATTTTCCTGCCCTGTTTTGCCGTTTGTGGGAGGAAGAATCTGACTTCCTGCTTGAACATCTGGACGCGCGTTGGTTGGTGTCGGCGGCGACGACATTCGGGGATCACGGGGTGACCTCGGTGCAGCGCCAGTTGGGCCAGGCTCTGTCGGTTTTGTTCAACATGATGAAGCTGTACGAGACCGAGCGCCTGTATTCAGGACACCCCTCGGACCGGCCCTTTTCCCTGTCGCAGCGGTCGGACAAAGGGCTGGCGATGCAGATGGATGCGTTCTCGTTAACGGGTGGCGGTTTGGACGTGAACATGCTGGGTCGTCTGTGGTTGCAGGCCGAAGAGGACCCGGTGATGCAACCCTTAGCGCAGCGTTTGCTGACGCTGTTGATCGAGGATGACAAGACCGTTTTCCGCAGGCTGCGCACCATGCGGGCCCGCAAACTGAAGAAAATGAAGCAGTCCGGCACGAAATCGGGGGCGAAACGGGACTGGTGCGTTGTCGATGTGCCCGCTCATTTGCTGTCCAGCAAAGAGACCTGGTCGACCGTGTCGCTGGTCAAGGCTCCGCTTAGGCAAATCGCGCGTTTCGCGGCGTACCATCTGGACCTAGGTGCGCAGTCGGTGACCCTTTATCTGGATGCGCCCAAACCCGGCATGGCCGCGTTTCTTAGGCAGAATCCACGGGTCACTGTCGTTGAATGCGACGACGCGTATTGGGACCAACAGAAACGGTCGCGGATGAAATCGCACCAGCAGCGGCAGGTCTGGGTGGCCACCCAAGCCTATCACCAATGCAAAGCAACCTGGCTGGCCCATATCGACGTGGATGAGTTTCTTTTGCCGCCGGACGCAACGCCTGAGGGGATGCAAAACATGCTATCGCGCGTCGGGGATACCATGGCCGGCGTGAAACTGCTGCCCGCTGAAATGCTGGCCGACACCAAGGGCGACGAACTGTTCAAGCTTCTGCCCCGGCTGGCTCAGCCTCCTGTCCCGCCCGAAAATCTGTACCCAAACTATGGCATCGCCCTGCCGCGCGGGTTTCTTAGCCATACCGAGGGCAAGCATCTGATGCGGACCGGTCTGGACGGCGTGCGGATGGGGGTGCACACCTCGTTGCATGGCGGTCTTGGCATCTCGAATATTGACACGTCTGCGGGCGGGTATTTGGGGCACGCCCATGCGCCCGACTGGCAAACATTCCGCGCCCATCTGGATTTCCGAACCAAGCGAGGATCGTATCGCAAGGCCGACGCAGAAAAGTTGCAGCTGAAGGACGTGTTGGACTTTGTGATCGAGGAAAATGGCGAGGATGGCCTGCGTCAGTTCTTTGACGAGCTGTGTGTTGCGACGCCCCGTTTGACGGACGTTCTGGACCAGCACGGGCTATTATTGCGGCGCAAGCTGGATCTGGACGCCAAAGTTGCGCGACATTTCGGCCCACTGCCAAACGAACACGCCGGGGATCTGGCCGATGGCTAAGCCGCGCTGGGGAATCGTCTCGACTATCAAGGCTCCACTTCAGGACATTCAGAATTTCTGCGCGCATCATCTGGAGCTGGGGGCGCACCGGATTTATCTGTATTTGGACGACCCGGATCAGGACGGTGTCGACAGCCTAAAGGCCCATCCCGCGTTGCGGGTCCGGCTGTGTACCGAGCAATTCTGGGCGCGCCGCAATCGTCAGCGTCCGAAAAAACACCAGAATCGGCAGGTCGCAAACGCCGCCCATGCCTATAGACGTCGGATCGAGGTCGACTGGCTGATCCATATTGATGCGGACGAGTTTCTCTGGCCGCAAACGCCCCTGCATAAACAGTTGGCAGCCCTTCCTGCGGACTGTCTTGTCGCCCGCGTCCGCCCCAGCGAGGCGCTGGCCAATCCGGTGCCCAGCGAGACAACGCATTTCAAGCGCCTCACCCTGAAACGCCCCGAACGTGACCGGCAAGCCGCTGAAATCTATCCGAATTTCGGGGCCTATCTAAACGGCGGGTTTCTGTCTCATGTGCAGGGAAAACTGTTCTATCGCACCGGCGTTGACGGGCTGAAGGCCAAAATTCACAACGTGCTTTTGGGCGACGACATGAACCCTAGGCAAGTTGAACTCTCGGGGACCGAGTTGCTGCACATGCACGCAAAATCCTGGCCCGATTTCCTGGCCTCATTCCACTTTCGCCTGAACAGCGGGTCCTACCGATCCGAGCTAAAAGCCCTGCAAGGGGGCCTGTCGATGCATCAGTTGTTCTCGTCCATCTACGAGGATGGCGGTGACGACGGCCTGCGCAAGTTCTACGACGAGGTATGTACAGCTACGCCCGAATTGCTGACCCGTCTACGCGCCCATGATCTGCTGTCCAGCCATGACCTGGCGCTGGACGAAAAGCGAGTGTTGCACTTCGCCCACCCGCATCCCCCGCAACATTCGTAAAAGTTGACCCAGACGACAGTTTCGGGTACACCCCGCGCACAGGAAGACTAACAGGCAGCTGCCACGGGCTAAACGGGCCCACCCTTCCCTGATGCTACGGGCCAAGACGTGTCCGTAAACAACGGATACACATGACAAAATTCTCTGATCTGAAACTCGATCCGAAAGTCCTGAAAGCAATTGACGAGGCTGGCTATGAAAAGCCGACCCCGATTCAGGCTGGCGCCATTCCACCCGCATTGGAAGGCCGCGACGTTCTGGGCATCGCCCAGACAGGCACTGGTAAGACCGCCAGTTTTACCCTGCCGATGATCACCATGCTGGCCAAAGGCCGCGCCCGTGCCCGGATGCCGCGCAGCCTGGTTCTGTGCCCCACGCGCGAATTGGCCGCTCAGGTGGCGGAAAACTTCGACACCTACACCAAGCACATGAAACTGACCAAGGCGCTGCTGATCGGCGGCGTTTCGTTCAAGGAACAGGACGCGCTGATTGACCGTGGTGTGGACGTTCTGATTGCGACCCCCGGCCGTCTGCTGGACCATTTCGAACGTGGCAAACTGCTGCTGACCGGCGTTCAGATCATGGTCGTGGACGAGGCTGACCGGATGCTGGATATGGGCTTTATCCCTGATATCGAACGCATCTTCAGCATGACTCCGTTCACCCGCCAAACGCTGTTCTTTAGCGCCACCATGGCGCCCGAGATCGAGCGGATCACCAACACTTTCCTCTCCGCCCCTGAGCGGATCGAGGTTGCGCGCCAGGCCACGACTTCGGAAACCATCACGCAGGGCGTGGTGATGATGAAACCCTCGCGTCGTGACCGCGAAGGCAGTGAAAAACGTACGCTTTTGCGCGCGCTGATCGAATCCGAAGGCGAAAAGTGCAAAAACGCGATCATCTTCTGCAACCGCAAGGTTGATGTGGATATCACCGCCAAAAGCCTGAAGAAATACGGCTATGACGCCTCGCCGATCCACGGTGATCTGGACCAAAGCCACCGCACGAAAACCCTGGACGGGTTCCGCGATGGCTCGTTGCGGTTCCTGGTAGCCTCGGATGTTGCCGCGCGTGGCCTGGATATTCCGAACGTCAGCCACGTGTTCAACTTTGATGTGCCCTCGCATTCCGAGGATTACGTGCACCGTATCGGCCGCACCGGTCGTGCCGGGCGCGAAGGCACCGCGCTGATGATCTGCACGCCACGGGACGAAAAGAACTTTGACGCGATCGAAGCGCTGGTGAAAATGGAAATCCCGCGCGTCGAGAACCCGGTTCAGGCCAAAAAGGCCGCCAAAGCCGATAAAACTGCTGAAAAACCGGCAGTGAAATCTGAAGCGAAGCCCGAAGAGAAGGCCGAGAAGCCTGCGCGCGCGAAATCCACGCGCTCTCGGAAAAGCACCGCCAAGGTCGAGGCCGCGCCGGAAATTCAGCAGCAGCCCGAACCGCAAAAACAGCAACCACAGCAGCAGCCCAAGAAACAACAGAACCGTGGGCGCGGTGGACGTGACAACAAAGTGGTCGGCATGGGCGATCACCTGCCCAGCTTTATCGCGCTGAGCTTTGAAGAGCGGCGCGCCAGCTAAGCCGCTGACAATCCAAACAAAAAAGCGCCCCAATTTGGGGCGCTTTTTTCGTTTCAGGACTGTAGAGATCAGGCCAGCCGGCTGACCACCACAGTGACCTCGGGTTTCTTGCCGATCTCATCCTGCGCGGACTTGCGGACAATCTTTTTCAGCTCGGTTTCCAACTTGTCATCATCCTTGAGGGTCGTGCGCTTGGCGCGGCCCAGGAACTGATCCAGGTCTTCCTCGAGGACATCGACAAGCGGGGCTTTGGACTTACCCAGCTCGGGCAGACCTTTGACTTCGCACCAGGGTTCGCCCAGCAGCTCGTTCTCTTCGTCGATCAGCACGGTGACCAGAACATGCCCGTTCAACGCCATGCGAATCCGGTCACGCACGATGCCATCCAATGCGCCGATCAGAACCGAGCCATCCAGATACAGCCGCCCGGTTTCCACGTAGCCCGCGACTGTGGGTTCGTTGCCTGACAGGTTCACCATCACGCCGTTAGACGCAACAATCGACTGCATGCCGTTCGATTTGGCCAGTTTCGCGTGTTCACGCAGGTGGCGGTGTTCGCCATGCATCGGCACAACCATTTGCGGCTTCATCAGCTTGTGCATCTCGATCAGATCGGGACGGTTGGCATGGCCCGACACGTGGTAGCGCCCGCCTGTGTCATCCACGATATCCACACCCATTTCCGAGAACTGGTTCATGATGCGGATCACGCCGCGTTCATTGCCCGGAATGGTTTTCGAGGAGAACAGGAACAGGTCGCCCTCTTTCAGGGTGATACCGTTATATTTGCCGTTGGCCAGTTGCGCGCTGGCGGCGCGGCGTTCGCCCTGGCTGCCAGTCACCAGCAGCATCACGTTTTCTCGCGGCAGGCTGCGCGCATCCTCGGGGCTGATCACCTTGGGGAAATCGGTCAGAACACCGGTTTCCACCGACGCCTGGATCATCCGGTTCATCGCCCGGCCCATCAGACAGATCGAGCGCCCGGCCCGCTCCCCTGCTTCGGCCAGAGTTTTCACCCGCGCGACGTTCGAGGCAAATGTCGTAGCCACAACCATCTGCTTGGCCTCGGCCACCAGATTGGTGACCTCATCGGCGATGCTGGCCTCAGAACGGCCCGCTACGGGGCTGAAAACATTGGTGGAATCGCAGATCAGCGCCTTCACGCCCTTTTCAGCGACCTTGCCCCACAGGACCGGATCAAACGGTTCGCCAACGATCGGGGTCGGGTCCAGTTTGAAGTCGCCGGTATGCACGACTCGGCCATCGGGGCTGTCGATGACCAGCGCGCTGCTTTCGGGGATCGAATGCGAGATCGGCAGGAAGGACACCTCGAACGGGCCCGCCTTAACCACCTCGGGGAAGGCCGACACGGTGCGAACGGTCTTGTCCGACAGACCATATTCCGCCAGCTTGCCGCGCGCGATATTGGCGGTAAAGGCCCGCGCATAGATCGGTGCGCCCAGCTTTTCATACAGGTGTCCGACGGCGCCGACGTGGTCTTCGTGCGCGTGGGTGATGAACACGGCCTCAAGCTGGTTTTTACGTTCTTCCAGCCAGGTGATGTCCGGCATGATCAGGTTCACACCCGGCGAGCCGTCCATGTCAGGAAAGGTCACGCCCATATCCACAAGGATCAGCCGCTCGTTATCTGCGGGGCCATAGCCGTAGACATAGCAATTCATTCCAATGTCCCCCCCACCACCGAGAGGGAGGTAAATCAGTCGTTCATTGCTCATATGTTGCCCTGGTCCTTATTGTAGTTGTGAATGACCGTCAGGCCGTGCACAGTCAGAAATTCGTCGAAAACGTCAAACAGTGTATCCCCCTGACCGAACAGAGGTGCAAGCCCCCCCGTCGAAATCACACGCATAGGACGCTTGTGTTCGGCCTTGATTTGCTCGCAAATCCCGCCCACCAAGCCGACATAGCCCCAAAAAATGCCGCTTTGCATACAGGCGACCGTATTGGTGCCGATCACTTTGGTAGGTTTGGTCACGTCGACATGCGGCAGGGCAGCGGCCATCTTGTGCAGCGCGGACAGCGACAGGTTCACCCCCGGCGCGATCACGCCGCCTACATAGGCGCCGTCCTGATCGACCACATCAAAGGTAGTCGCCGTGCCAAAATCCACCACGATCAGGTCTCCGCCATAGCGATCATAGGCGCCAGCGGTGTTGACCAGACGGTCCGGCCCGACTTGCGTGCCCGCATCCACGCGCGAAGGCGCAGGCAACAGACAATCGGGGCGTCCAACGACCAGCGGGCGACAACCAAAGTAGCGATCTGCCAGCACGCGCAGGTTAAACACCACCCGTGGCACCGTCGTGCTGATGATAACCGCGTTGATATCCATGTCGATTTCATGGTGCTGCAACAGCCGGTCAAGCCAGACGAAATACTGGTCGGCTGTCCGCTGATGATCGGTGGCCGTCCGCAGAGTGCAACGGATTTTCTCTCCGTCCCAGATGGAAAAAACCGTGTTGGTGTTGCCGCAATCAATGGCAAGAAGCATGCTTGAGCCTCCTCAGAAGAAAATCTCGGCCGCAGGGACCGTTTCGCGCCCTTCCGGCGTGGATAGGACAATATTGCCCGCCGCGTCTACTGTCTCGAACACCCCGGTGATCTCGTGACGCATGGTTCTGGCGGTGATGACCTCGCCCAGTTTGGCCGCGCGAGACAGCCACAACTCACGGATTGGGGCAAAGCCATAGGTCTGGAACGTTGTTTCGTGCTGGGCATAGGCTGGCGCCAGCAAGTCCAGAAAATCCTGCGGAGCGATGCGCAGTCCGGTTTCCGAGAAAATCGACACCGGCGGGACCGAGCGCTGTTCCAAATCGCCTGCCTCCGGCACCGAGGTCAGGTTCACCCCGATCCCAATCGCGATATGGCTGACGCCCTGTGCGCCGCCCGCGCTTTCCAGCAGGATACCCGCCAGTTTACCGCCGCTCAGCAGCACATCATTGGGCCACTTGAGGCTGAACAGATCCTCGCGCCCCGTCGCAGCGACGCAAGCGTCATACAGCGCTAAAGCCGCCAGGAATGAACGCAGCGCCACGCGGTCGGGTGCCTCGTTGGGACGCATGACCAATGTGGCCGAGAAATTTCCGCCTGGATCAGCCCAAGGCCGACCACGCCGCCCCCGCCCTTGAGTCTGACGCAGGGCCAGAATCCATTCGGGGCCAATGAGATCGGGGGCGATCCGCGTGGCCTCGGCATTGGTGCTGTCAACGCTGTCCAGAACGCGGCGGCCATAGCCCTGCGGCCAATCCATCATGAGCAAATTCCCGGTGCTAAAACGCAAAGCGACGCGCCCGAAGACGCGTCGCATTTGGATGTCAGTGGTCCGTCGATCTTAGTTGACCAGTGCTTCGGCAGCTGCCGTCGCGATGCTTTCGATGCCCAGCAGGTCGATCCCGGGCAGCCAGGCCAAACCGATCACAGCAGCGCTGGCCATCAAAAAGCCCCACAGCACCGGAGAGCGGTTTTTGTCCAGGCCTTCGCCCTCTTCACCGAAGTACATGTAGAACACGATGCGCAGGTAATAAAACGCGCCGATGACCGAGGCGATCACGCCCAGAACCGCCAGCCAGATCAGACCAGCCTCGTAGGCGGCTTGTAGCACGTAGAACTTACCAAAGAAGCCAACCAGAGGCGGCACACCGGCCAGGCTGAACATCAGGATCAGCACGGCCAAAGCCTTACCCGGCTCGCGTTTGGAATACATGTTCAGCGACTTGATATCGGTGACCGGCTGGCCGTCTTTCTCCATCGACAGGATGAAGGCAAAGGTGCCAACATTCATGGTGACGTAGATCGCCATATAGACCAGCAGTGCCTGCACGCCGAATGCAGTGCCAGCCGCCAGACCCATCATTGCATAGCCCATATGAGCGATCGAGGAATAGGCCATCAGGCGTTTGATATTGGTCTGACCGATCGCAGCCACGGCGCCCAGGAACATGGACAGAACCGCCAGCAAGGAAATGATCTGCTGCCAGTCGGCAACCACGTCACCAAAGGCGTCATGCATCACGCGGGCGAACAGGCCCATCGCAGCCATCTTGGGTGCGGTGGCGAAAAAGGCGGTGACCGGAGTCGGCGCGCCCTCGTAAACGTCCGGGGTCCACATGTGGAACGGTACAGCCGAGATCTTGAACGCAAGGCCCGAGACAACAAAGACCAGACCGAACAGCATACCCAACGAGGCATGACCGTCCGACGCGGCCTGAATAATGCCCGAGAACAGCGTGGTGCCAGCAAAGCCGTAAACCAGCGACGAGCCGTACAGCAGCAGGCCTGAGGACAAAGCGCCCAACACGAAATACTTCATGCCTGCCTCGGTCGATTTCGCGCTGTCACGACGCATCGAGGCAACAACATAGAGCGACAGGGATTGCAGCTCCAACCCCATATACAGGGCCATCAGGTCACCGGCGGACACCATCACCATCATGCCAACCGTGGCCAGCACGACCAGCACCGGGTATTCGAACCTCAGCAAGCCTTTGCGAGCCATGTAATCCTGGCTCATGACCAGAACGGCGGCGCCGCCCAGCAGGATGACGACCTTGGCAAAGCGCGCAAAGGCGTCGTCGTTGAACATGCCGTCAAAGGCAACGTTGGTGCCCGAACCGCCGATGCCGATCCATGCGGCGACCAGCACCAGCACGGCCGCGGTGGCCCAAGTCAGCAGACCGGCCAGCCGGTCCTTTCCGGTATAAACAGCCAGGACCAGCGCCAGCATCGCGTATACCGACAGAAGGATTTCCGGCAGGACAATATTCAGATCAGCCTGGATCATCTCTCAGGGCTCCCGTTTCAGTGCGATGCGGCGACTTGCGTTGCGCCAGGGGCGTCCGCAAGGGCCAGTTCATAGTTGTGGATCAGCGCCTCGACCGAGGGGCCAATGATGTCGGTGACCAGCGCCGGGTAGACCCCCAGCAGCACGGTCATGAAGACCAGCGGTGCAAAGATCGCCTTTTCGCGGGCGGTCATGTCCTTGATGGTCTTCAGGCTTTCCTTGATCAGGTCACCAAATACGACGCGGCGGTACAGCCACAGCGCATAAGCCGCCGAGAAGATCACGCCCGAGGTCGCGATCAGCGCCACCCAGGTGTTGACCTGGAAAATGCCCATCAGCGTCAGGAATTCTCCGACAAAGCCCGAGGTGCCCGGCAGGCCCACATTCGCCATGGTGAAGAACATAAAGATCAGCGCATAGGCTGGCATCCGCGTGACTAGACCGCCATAGGCCTCGATCTCGCGGGTGTGCATACGGTCATAGATGACGCCCACGCACAGGAACAACGCGCCCGAGATGAAGCCGTGGCTGATCATCTGGAAGATCGCGCCGTCGATCCCTTGTTGGTTGGCTGCAAAGATACCCATGGTGACATAGCCCATATGCGCAACCGAGCTATAGGCGATCAGCTTTTTCATATCCTGCTGCACCAGCGCGACCAGCGAGGTATAGACGATGGCAATCGCCGACA
>JBOEGN010000002.1:15885-85912 GCA_050633445.1 Thalassovita sp. | reverse complement strand
CCGATCTCTGTGCGGACCCAGGTGCGCAGTTCCTTGTAGAGCTCGTCGCTGGGCTCGACCCCGTTCATCAGGGTGACGTAGCAATAGATGCCCTGGCCCTTGATGTCATGCGGATAGCCAACCACGGCGGCCTCGGCCACTTTGGCGTGGGCGACCAGCGCGCTTTCGACCTCGGCGGTGCCCATGCGGTGACCCGAGACGTTGATCACGTCATCGACGCGGCCGGTGATCCAGAAATCCCCGTCTTCGTCGCGGCGGCACCCGTCACCGGCAAAATAATAGCCTTTGTAATCCGAGAAATAGGTCTTCTCGAACCGCTCGTGATCGCCCCAGACGGTGCGCATTTGCGACGGCCAGCTGTCGGCGATACACAGCACGCCCTCGGTCGGGTAGCTGGTGATTTCCTCGCCCGAATGCGGGTCCAGAACCACGGTTTTCACACCAAAGAACGGCTTCATCGCCGAGCCGGGTTTCAGCGCATGCGCGCCGGGCAGCGGGGTCATCATGTGACCGCCGGTTTCGGTCTGCCACCAGGTGTCCACGATCGGGCAATTGCCCTTGCCGATATTGTCATTGTACCAGTTCCAGGCCTCGGGGTTGATGGGCTCGCCCACCGATCCCAGCACCTTCAGGTCGCTCAGGTCGTATTTTTCCACGAATTCAGTGCCCTGCCCCATCAGAGCGCGGATCGCGGTCGGTGCGGTGTAGAACTGGTTCACCTTGTGCTTTTCACACACGGCCCAGAACCGGCCCGCATCGGGGTAGGTCGGCACACCTTCGAACATGATCGTGGTGGCGCCATTGGCCAGCGGACCATAGACGATATAGCTGTGGCCGGTGACCCAACCCACATCCGCGGTACACCAGAAGATGTCGCCCTCGTGGTAATCAAACACCAGTTCGTGGGTCATCGAGGCATAGACCAGATAGCCGCCGGTGCAATGCACGACGCCCTTGGGCTGACCGGTCGAGCCCGAGGTATACAGGATGAACAGCGGATCCTCGGCGTTCATCTCGGCGGGTTTGGAGTAGTCATCCGCCTCCAGCGCCAGTTCGTTATAGTCATAATCGCGCCCGTCAACCCAGGTGGTCTGACCGCCGGTCCGTTTTACGACAAGACACTTAACAGTGTCCTTACAATGCAGCAGCGCCTCGTCGGCGTTGGATTTCAGCGGGGTCTTGCGGCCACCGCGCGGGGCGTAATCGGCGGTGATCAGAACCTTGGCGTCACAGCCGTTCACACGGGCCGCCAGCGCGTCCGGGCTAAAGCCCGCGAACACGATCGAGTGGATCGCGCCGATCCGCGCACAGGCCAGCATCGCGTAAGCCGCCTCGGGGATCATCGGAAGATACAGGATGACCCGGTCGCCCTTGCGCACGCCCATGTCTTCCAGGATGTTGGCCATCTTGCACACGCTGGCATGCAGCTGCTTATAGGTGATGTGCAGCGCGGCCTCTTCGGGATCATCGGGTTCGAAAATGATCGCCGTCTGATCGCCGCGGGTTTCCAGATGGCGGTCGATACAGTTGGCCGCGACGTTCAGCGTGCCATCCTCGTACCACTTGATCGAGACATTGCCCGGCTCGAAACTGGTGTTCTTAACCTTGGTGTAAGGCTTGATCCACTCCAGACGCTGGCCATGCTCGCCCCAAAACGCTTCGGGATCGGCCATCGAGGCCTCATACATCGCATCATACGTCGCCGCATCAACATGCGCGCCGGACGCAAATGACGCAGGAACTGGAATAATGGGGTCAGTCGTTGTTTTGGCGTTCACTGCAAGGTTCCTCCCTTGGATATTAAAACGGGGCCCGTACAAAAGAACGGGCAGAATTGAAATTATCCGCGCTCCGGTTTCAGCATAGTCAAAAATGAAAACATTGGAATAAGTATGCAGAAAAGCTAAATTAATTTGTAAAATTTTTTGACCATATGGGGATACTCTGTAAATTTTTCAACGTGACCCTGCGTAACCAACTAGAAAACAACACGAATTTGTGAAAAGCACATGACCACTGCTTTTACTGCCCATCCGATACCCGCCAAAGCAGGACGGATTATCGGCGCGCACAACCAGGACAACCCAACAGCAGGGTCTTGCAACGGGTCAGAAGAATCCTATCGGACCGACAGGCAGACGCCCTAGAGAAGCCCGCGCAGCGCAGCCGGCACTGTCACCTTTCGCGGTGCTTGCGCCATGATTGCGTGATCAACGACGCGCTTTTTGCCGTCATGTTTGATCGCGTCGCTCAACAGGCGGGCGCAGTCGCCAAATCCGTCCGAGACATCCATCTCGGTCGCGCGCGCGAAATTGGCGAACTCTTTTTCGCGGATCATGCCGGGGTCGGACCAGTTGATCCAGAAACGCTTGCCCACATTCGCCGGATCGTCCGTGCCGTCATTATGGGCTTTGGATTGGGCCACGATCTCTTGCCGCTCGGCCATGCGCTGCGCGTAATCGGGGGTCACATAGTGCAAGTGGAACAACAGCAGATCAGGGTCGACAGTGAACTTGCTGCGCACCAGCCCATGCCCACCGATCGTAAAGACCACGCGGGATTTCACGATACAGGGTTTGGTATATTTCGCACTCAGGATCGCCTGCGGATGCGCGTTCAGCACCCCGCCCGAGAGGTCGGCCTCGCCCTCGCTGGGGATCAGGTTCAGCCCGACCGGGGACAAAGCCGCCGTATCGGCCTGACTGCGCGCCAGATGATCTCTCAAATCCCCGTCTTGGCCGACATAGACAATCAGCTCGTCAACATCGGTGCACACGACACGGTCATAAAAGGACAGCAGACCGTTCGTTACCCCGCCCAGCAAATCCCAGCGGCGACGATCCAGGTCGATGGTCAGCTCTTCGCGGGGGATGTGGATGACATTGCAGCCCGCGGCGATCTCGTTGATTTTGGGATCACCGCCATGGTTCAGGACATACAGATTGCGACGGTCTACATATTGAGCATTGTGGCGGACCCATTTGTCCAACAGCCAATAATCACGCCAGACCATCGTTACGAACGCAAGCTTCATACCTGTACCCTTTTGCCTTGGAATGTGCCTAGCACGGACACCGCCACCTGCCTAGGTGTTCGCGCTTGGCAGCGGCGCTCAAAAACAGTACGCATGCGAAGAAGTTGAGGAGGAGTTAACATGACCCAGATCACCCCGATCAAACCCACGCCCGAGGACGGGCTGTGCGTTGCTCAGACCCACGGGGCGACGCGCCTGTTGTGGCTGAACCTGCCCAAGCGGCGCAATGCCCTGTCGCCCGACCTGCGTGCCGACCTGCGCGTGCAATTGGACGCCGCGATTGCAGACGAGGGCATTCGCGCCATTGTTATCGCCGGGGTTCAGGGATGTTTCAGTGCGGGCGGGGACATCTCGACGATGAAGGGCATCACCTCGGTCGCGGGTCGTGCGCGCATGCAGAATGCAGGTGCCCTGATGCAGACCATCATCGACAGCCCAAAGCCAATCATCGCAGCGGTCGAGGGGTGGTGCGTGGGCGCTGGCCTGTCGCTTGCCGCAGCATGTGACATCGTGATTGCGGCGCGGGATGCGAAATTCTCTTTGCCATTTGGCAAACTTGGGCTGATCCCCGATCTGGCCTCGCTGTACACCCTGCCCCCGCGCATCGGGACGGGACGCACCAAATGGCTGGCCTTTACCCGTCGCGTGATTGATGCTGAACAAGCCCTGGATTGGGGCCTGGCCGAAGAGCTGGTCGAAAGCGACGCAATTCCGCACGCCCTGGCCTTGGCCGAAGAAATCAGCGACGGCGCGCCACTGACCCACGCCTATACCAAAGAGCTGATGGCCCGCCTGCCCCTGACCCTGCCCGAATTCCTTGCAGCCGAGCGGGACACGCAGGCGATCCTTTATACGTCCGAAGATTTCGCCGAAGGCTATGCGGCGTTCTTTGACAAACGCGCGCCAGAGTTCACAGGCCGCTAAGCAGCCAGAAGCGCCCCCAAATGGCGCACCGCAAGCGTATAGCCGTTCACGCCAAACCCCGCCATCACCGCATCAGCCCGCTGACTGACATACGAGTGGTGGCGGAACGCCTCGCGTTTATGGACCTGACTGATGTGAACCTCGACCACGGGGCCATCAAATGTGTTCAGCGCATCCAGAACGGCCACCGAAGTATGCGTCAGCGCCGCCGGATTGATCACGATCGCCGCCGCGTTTTCGCGCGCTTCGTGAATCCAGTCGACCAGCTGGCCTTCCCAGTTGGTCTGCAACAGGCGGACATTCAGATCGAACGCCGCAGCCTCGGCTGTGCAGGCGCGCTCAACATCCTCCAGCGTTTCATGGCCGTAGATGTCAGGCTCTCGCTTGCCCAACAAATTCAGATTGGGCCCGTTCAGAATATAGATAGTGCCGTTCATGCGCGTTTGCCTTGCTGCTCGATCCACGGGGCAGTCCCCTGCCCCGTTTATGACCCGTTCAGCGGCTGCTGTTAAGCCCCTACTGTGCGCGTTGACCGGCCTGGAACTTGGCAGCGTTGAAAATCGCGGCCTGGCTGGTGACTCCGTCGATCATAAATTTGCGCCCGACCGGCACAGCGTCCAGATCCATCCGGCGCAACCAGCGCGACCAGACCGATGGGACGATCCCGATTGTATGCGTCGCACCCATCTGAACGGTTCCCGCAACCATTTGTCCCATGATCACGCTTTGCACCTGAATCCGACGCGAGGACGGCACGTCCTCGGCGATGAACAGGCGCGATGCCTCGACGATGCGCCGCTCGACCGGAGCCTCGATGAAAAGAACGTCCTGCGGAATGCTGTCCAGCATCCCCTGCTGAGCGTCCTTCAGCATGTAGGAATAGATCCCACAACTGGCCGTTGTCGGCAGCAACCGAAAGCCGCCAAGAATCTCGCCATATTCGTGTACGGCGACCCAGCGGCATTGCGGCGTGTCGTACTGATCGAACTCCATCCCTTCGGTCGTCGGAAGTTCCCAATGGAGCCGATCAATAAAGGTGCGTTTGCGCGCCTTCAGAAAGTTCGGCAACAAATCGCCGTACTGCCCAACATTCGAGAAGGACATCATGGTCGATCTGACATGTCCGGTCGGTGCCGGTGCAGGTCTTTTGGCCGAGCTCCGAGCGACCCTTGCGGGTTTGCCAGGTGCAACGGGTTCAAGTTCCGGAAAGACCTGCATAGAGCGCCCGTGACGCCCTGTAACTGCAATGTTCATTTTTCCTGCCCGATCTTTTTTTCCCAGTTTAGGCAAGCGCTTGCGCAAATCACCTAAGATTTTTCACTACATTACCAAAAAAACGCCACAATGGTGTACGGGCAACACATGCCGTCGCGTTAAGTTGATGGCGGACATGCAATCTAGGCCCGAAGTTCAGCCCGTTGCCGCATTATATTGCACGTTTAAATTAAAATTTTCAACCTTTGTTAGTTTTTGGTTAACAATCTTCGCGCCTCGATAGGGATTTCGGTGTTTTTTTTGACCAATGAGAAAAATGGGTTTCTCCGCCGAACTTTCGCCAATATCGTTAATTAGAACTGAATGACGACAGATAAGAAACGATACGGCAGCCCTGCGTCATGCCCCTTCGAGCGAAACAAATCAAAGTCCTGAAAGACTGGCTTCAGCCTGACCGGCTTGAACGCCAGCTCAGGGACTATATTGACGTCACAACCAACCTGTTGTGGCAGCGCCAGGCGATTTTCCTGGCGGCGACTTTGCTGACTGCATTCTACTTCGACGCGACCACAGCGTTTGTCACCTATGCGGGTGTGCTGTTTTCCGAAGTGCTGGACCTGATCGTTGCGCGCCGGATGCGCCGCTGGAAAGGCGGAGGCGCCCGGACCACCTATCGTTTCCTGATTGCGATCCTGGTGAACACACTTGTCAGTTCCGGCGCGATTTGCCTGTTTATTATCGCAGTCGCAATTCAACAGGAAACCGGAGGGCACTTCACCCCCCTGTTCTTCCTGTTTGCCGCAGCGCTGTTTGCCGCGATGAACAACCATCAGGTCATGCCAGCGCTGACCCTGCGTCTGCTGATCTATGGCGGCACGTTCGGCTATATCGCTCTGATGGATATCCTGCGGTACTATCCGCCGATCGACACAAGCCCGTGGCTGGAATTCTTCACCATCCTGTTCGTGATGTACTTCATCATTGATATCTCGTTCCAGTTCCTGAAACTGTACCGCGCAGGCGTCCGCCAGCTGGAAGAATTGCGCCGCGAACACGAACGCACCCTGGCCGCGCTGACCGTCAAATCGCAGTTCCTGTCCACCGTCAGCCACGAGCTGCGCACCCCGCTGACCTCGATCAAGGGCTCGCTGGATCTGGTGAACAAAGGAACGCTTGGCGAAGTCCCCCCGCAGCTTAACTCGGTGCTGGAAATTGCCGGCAAGAACTCGGTTCGCCTGGCCAATCTGATCGACGACCTGCTGGATCTGCAAAAATTCGAGGCCGGGGAAATGGTGTTCCATTTCGAAGAGCTGAGCGTGCAGAAACTGGTGCAGGATGCCATCGACGCCAATGACGGATTTGCCAAAAGCATGAACATCCGCGTCACGTCGCTGTTGCGCGACCAGGATTTCCTGATCGAGGGCGACCGCAATCGCCTGATGCAAGTGCTAAGCAACCTGCTGTCGAACGCCGCCAAATTCTCGAAAGAGGGCGGCCATGTGGATGTCCGTGCCCGCGCCACCGAAGATGAAGTCACGATCTCGGTGATCGACTATGGTGTTGGCATTCCCGAAGGGTCCGATGACCGCGTGTTTGGCCAGTTCACCCAGGTCGACTCGTCTGATCAGCGCAAAGTGGGAGGCACAGGTCTGGGGATGAATATCTCGAAACAGATCGTGGGCCGTCACAAGGGCCGTTTGGAATATCTCAGCACCCTGGGCGAAGGCACGACATTCCTGCTGACCCTGCGCCGCGCCCACCCTCAACAATCGGCAGAGGACTGACCCATGCCCCTTGTTCCCATCTAGTTGACCAAAATTGCACCGCCCCTTTTTGTACCTTTAGTAACGAATGTTAGATTTCATGTTTCACGCCATCCCGACAGACCTGAGCCAGAGATACCTCTCGACCATATTGGAAGAGCTGCACGACGAAGTTTACGTCTATGACTCCGATACGTTGCAGCTGATCTATGCCAACAGAACGGCGCGTCTGCGCTGCGACTGGCCAAAGTCCGACGTCCGAAGCAAGAAAATCTGGGACGCCTCGGCCAATTTCGACACCGAGGGTTTTCACAAACATGTGGAGCCTTTGCGCGTTGGCCTGACCGACACCGTCACCGTCGAAACCATGCACGAAAAAGGCCTGGTCGAGATCAGCACCCGAATGCTGTCGACCTTTGGCGAGAAAAACGTCTTTGTCTCGGTGTTGCGAAACCGCGAGCATCGTCGGCAGCTGGAACGCGCCCGTGCCGAAGCCTTTTCCGAAATCGTGCATGACCTGCGCACGCCTCTGACCTCGATCATGGGGGCGCTAAAGCTGATGGACAGCGGCGCCATGGGTGATTTGCCGCCACAGGCCAAAGACCTGGTTGGGCTGGTGCAGCGCAACGCCGACAACCTGCTTTCGATCGTCGAGGACATCCTGGATCTGCAAAAACTGGGCTCGCGCAAAGCCGTCGCGGACGAGGATCACATCCTTCTGGACCTGATTGACCTCACCAAAGAGGCCGTAACGGCGCATCTGGGATATTGCTCGGTCCACAATGTTTCAATTGAGCTGGTCGCCGCCCCCGATCATGGCTGGATCAGCGGCGTGCCTCTCAGGCTGCATCAGCTGTTCGCGAACCTCTTGTCCAACGCGATCAAGAACTCTCCTGCTGGTGGTACGGTGCATGTGCGGATTCTGGATCACAAAGACGGCTGGCAGATTCGCATCACCAATGACGGCCCCGGCATCCCCGAGCATTTGCGCAAAACGATTTTCCAGAACTACGTTCAGGCAACGCCCGCGAATGCATCCAAGGTCAAGGGGACCGGGCTGGGTCTGGCGATTTGTAAGAAAATTGTCAAATCGCATGGTGGAGAAATCGGCATCTCGTGCGATACAAGTGACAGAACGACCTTTTACGTGAATCTGCCCAAGCAGGACCCCCCATCGGAGCCCGGTTGATCCACACCAAACTTAGACAATAAGAAGAACCCCCGCGATGGAAGAGCTGAAAAGAATCCTGCATGTTGACGATGACGAAGACATTCGTGTCATCGTTAAAATGGCGCTCGAATTGGTGGGGCAGTTCGAAGTCGATCAATACCCCTCGGGGCCAGAGGCCATCGCCACGGCGGCTGATTTCAAGCCACAGTTGTTCCTGTTGGATGTGATGATGCCAGAAATGACCGGCGAAGAGACCTGGCAGCGCCTGCGCATGATCCCCGGCATGGATCACATTCCCGCTGTCTTCTTAACCGCAAAGGCGGAAACCGCTTTTGCCGACAGATTGTTGGAACAAGGCTGTCTGGCGGTGATCACCAAACCTTTCGACCCGGTCGATCTGTGCGCCAAAATCAGCCAGCACTGGGCTGATTTTCAGGCCGAGAACTCCTAAAGCGGCGCTCCGTCGAACATTCGGATCGCAACGCCCGCATTCTCTAGTCGCGCGCGAACGGCCCCGGCAATCTGAACCGCAGTCGGCGTGTCCCCATGCAGGCAAATCGTGTCGATCCGCGTCGGGATGCGTGCGCCGGTTTCGCTGATGATGGCGCCCTCTGTTATCATGTTCAAAATTCGCTGGGCAGCGGTGCCCGGATCATGGATCACGGCCCCTGGCAGACTGCGATTCACCAAGGTCGCATCATCATTATAGGCCCGATCGGCAAAGATCTCGCAAGCCGCATGGCAGCCCAATTCCGCAACCGCAGCCTGTTGCTGCGTGCCAGCCAACACCATGATGATAATCTTGGGATCGACCGCCAAAGCGGCACGATAGCAGGCCAAGGCCATCGCCTTGTCCTCGGCCGCCATGTTGGCCAGCGCGCCATGCAGTTTCAGGTGGCGCACATGCGTGCCCTGCCCCTGTGCCATCGCCTGCGCGGCCCCCAGTTGATACCGCACCAGATTGGCCAAACTCTCCAGCGGCATCTGCAAATTGCGCCGCCCAAAACCCTGAAGGTCAGGAAACCCCGGATGCGCCCCGACCCCCACACCGTTTTTCTGCGCCAAAGCCATCGTCTGCGCCATCGTATCCCAATCGCCCGCATGCAACCCGCAGGCCACATTGGCCGAGCTGACAATGCCCAACAGCGCCGCGTCGTCGCCCATCACCCAAGGCCCAAAGCTTTCGCCCATATCGGCGTTCAGATCGACAGTCTGGGTCATGGAGCATCCTTTTCGGTTCCGGCGATCATGCCGCTGATCAATTGATACGAGAGCAGATCACCAATGTCATGTGGATCTCGGATCAGAGGGAACAGCCCCCCAGGCAGCGCTGCTAATTCTGCGCGATGGCGACGCTCGGCCTCCAGCGCATCCGCCATACTGACAAAGTGAAATTGCAACGTCTCGCCGGGGCGAGCCTGGGCAACACGCGGCAGATCGCATGGCAGTACCGTCCCGATCCGAGGATATCCGCCCGTCGTCTGACATTCGCTAAGCAACACAAATGGCGACCCATCCCCTGTGATCTGAATATCCCCCGGAGAGATCACCTCGGACAGCACACTCAACGCGCCTTCCAGAGCAAATCCGGGCCCGTCCGAGCGCATCCGAACACCCATTCTGTTGCCGCGAAAATCTTTGGTAAATTCTGTTTTTTCAAAGCGTTGCAGGACACTCTTGAACAAGTGCGTTTGCAGTGACGCAACCACCCGCACCGTGCCAGCGCCCATGCGTTCGATGGGGCGTATCCCGTGACCGATCACCGCTCCGGCGTCCATTCCGACCGGCAGAACCTGACCGGTTTCCAATCCCCCGCCAAGTCCTGCAGCCAGATGCGCCGAGCGGCTGCCCAACCGCATTTCCGTCGCGAGACCACCGCCCAGATGCAGATACCCGTAACTGCCGGCTCGCGTGGCTCCAATGCTCAGAACGGCGCCTTTTGGCAACAGGTGGCTGGCATTCCAACGCAGCGCCTGACCGTCGATTTTGGCAGTCATCTCGGCCCCGGTCAGGGCGATGCGCATATCCTCCGAGGCCTGGAACTCGCCGCCCAGTCCCGCCATTTCGATCGCAGCACACTTAGGGGATTGCTGCAACAGCACCGCGCCCTCGGACAAGGCAACCAAGTCCGCCGCCCCGCCCCGTGACACCCCATAGGCCAGATACCCAGGTCGCCCCTGATCCTGAATGCTGGTGCCGGGACCGGCCCGCAAAACGGTTAAGGTGCGGGTCATGGCAGCACCTCGAAAGTCGCACCGCCATCCGGGGCCGTGCGCATCCTTTCGTAGGTCTCGCGAGAGACCGCAGGGAACAGCACTTCGTCGCCCGGGCGCAGCACAAATGGCGCGTCGCTGTCGGGTCGAAACAATTGCATCGCGGTTTGTCCTACCTGCCGCCAGCCGGTTTGCGTCGCAACGGGGAACAGCACCAATTGCCGGATCGCAACCGCCAGCCCCCCCGCCGGGACATTGGGCGTCAAATCGGTCAAACGGGGAATGTCCCACGCGTCCGGCAGTGCGCCCAAATACGGCATTCCAGGCGCAAAACCGATGGTTTGCACCCGCACCCGAGAGGTCGAAAGCGACTGGATCGCCGCGGCCTCGGTCAGACCAGCGACAGACGCGGCCTCGGCCAGTTGCGGCGCTAAATCCGTGCCATAGACCGTGGGAATGCGCCAAAATTTGCGGCCCTCGGGCAAAGGAGCGGCGTACCAATCGCGCTCGTCCAGCAGGGCCTGCAAGCGCGCCATCAACCTGTCCAGATCAACCGCCAAAGGATCAAACCGCACGAAACAGGACACAAGCGAGGTCGAGCTTTCCTCGACCCCTTCGGGCGTCACCCGGTCCAATGCCGCACGAAAGGCCAGCGCGGCGCGGTTCGCAGGCTCGCTCAGCTTCTCCCCGAAACGGACCAGCAGACCGCCAAATCCAACCGCATGAATTGCAGGCCATGGTTTCAGCGGCAAAGAGGGCATAAAGCGGCTTTCGGGTTTGCTAAGGTACGGCCGCAGTCTTGGCAATTCCCGCCGCCTTCGCAAGGCGCTATTTGGCGGAATTGCCTGGGAATTCCCGTCATGTTCTATTTGCAATCACGGCCTACTGCGGCGCATACCCCCCACGAGGACACAGATGCAAGATCGCCAAAGTTCAAATCCATTCAAGGTTTTCCTGACCTTTCTTCGGCTGGGCCTGACGTCCTTTGGCGGGCCCATCGCGCATTTGGGCTATTTCCGCGAAGAATTCGTTGCCCGGCGGCAATGGCTTTCCGAACAAAGCTATGCCGAGCTGGTGGCCCTGTGCCAATTCCTGCCCGGTCCGGCCTCCAGCCAGGTCGGATTTGCACTGGGTTGGATGCGCGGCGGCGCGTTGGGTGGATTGGCGGCCTTTATCGGCTTTACTCTGCCCTCGGCGCTGATCATGGCGGTCTTCGCGCTGGTGACGCTCAGCTTGGCCGATCCGGTGTTTCTATCGGCATTGGCCGGGCTGAAATTGGTGGCCGTCGCCATCGTCAGCCAAGCGGTTCTGGGCATGGCCCGCAGCCTGTGCCCCGACGCCCCGCGCGCCAGCATCGCGGTTGTGGCCCTGGCGGTTCTGGCAGTGGTGCCCGCGCCTTTTGCCATGCCTGGCGCTATTCTTCTGGGGGCCTTGGCCGGGTTGTTTTTACAGACTGAAAACAGCGCCGAAGCCCCTTTGGACATCCCCGTTTCACGCAGAGTGGCCGTGAGTTGCCTGATCCTCTGCGCCGGCCTGCTGGTGGGTTTGCCTTTGGTGGCTGGCCACTCTGCGACCATGGCGCAGTTCGACAGCTTTTTCCGCGCAGGTGCTTTGGTGTTCGGCGGCGGGCACGTCGTTCTGCCCTTGCTTGAGGCCGAGTTTGTTCCCGAGCTGATAGATCACACAGAATTCCTGGCGGGCTACAGCGCGGCGCAGGCCATTCCGGGGCCGCTGTTCACATTCGGGACCTATCTGGGCGCTCTTTTGGGCGGTGCCACAGGTGCTGTGCTGGCGACCGTTGCGATCTTTTTGCCCGGCTTCCTGCTGCTGATAGGCGTGCTGCCCTTTTGGCAGGCGGTAAAACGGCAACCCTTGGCACGTGCGGCCCTGGCCGGAACAAACGCTGCTGTCGTGGGCATTCTGGGCGCAGCTCTGTTCGATCCGATTGCGCGCACGGCGCTGCATGACCTGACGGATCTGGCCTTAGCCGCGCTGTGTTTCGTGCTACTGACAGGCTGGCGTTTGCCTATCTGGTCGGTGGTGGTTATTGGCGCCGCTGGTGGGATCGTTTTGGGTCTGTAATCCAGGGTTTGCACCCCTCTGGAATTCATGGAACAAACCCGATGAGCATAAACACGAGCCCACGATGAGCACCGCAACCCCTGCCACCCGTTTCCTAATCCAGAACAGCCTTGATTTCGAGGTTCTGGAATATGACTACGCCCCCGGCAAGGACCGCGTGGGCCTGCAAGCCGCCGAGGCGATCGGGATGCCGCCTCAACTGGTGTATAAAACCCTGATGATCGAGGTTGATGGCGCCCCGGCCTGCGTGGTGATCCCGTCGGATCAGACCGTCTCGATGAAAAAGGCCGCCGCCGCGTTTGGCGGCAAATCCGCCAAGATGATGGAGCAACCCAAGGCCGAGCGGCTGACCGGCTATCGCACCGGAGGCATCAGCCCCTTTGGTCAGAAAAAACGCGTGCCCATCGCGGTGCACAAAGCGGTTGAGCTAACAGATTTGGTGGTCATCAATGGCGGCAAGCGCGGGATGATGCTGCGATTAAATCTTCCCGAAGCCGCGCAGAAATTGGGTACGAAATTTTGTGCGTTGTGCGCCTGAGGAGGGAACGCTCTGGCGGTATTTCGGCCACAATTTACCTCACTCAACACCTTAAGTATTGCACGTAATGCGCTGTAATAAAATCATTATATAACGCACAACCACCTCAATCAGCACCGGTAATCTGAGGGCGCTGATCCAAGCATGAACGCTATAGTGACATGTCGATGACCTGCCGGATCGCCTCGCCGGAATGTAGACGGTCGAAACCTTCGTTAATGTCATCCAACGCGATCTTGTGGGTCATCAGCCGGTCCACCGGCATCCGGCCCTGGGCGAACAACGCCAGGAACCGGGGAATGTCTCGGCTGGGGATGCCCGACCCCAAATAGCTCCCCTTGAGCACCCGTTCTTCGGCGGTCAGGGTGACGGCGGGAATCTCTAGCTTGGCCGCAGGGTTGGGCAGTCCGGCCGTCACCGTGGCCCCACCGCGTTTTGTCGCCTGATAGGCAAAGCCCAATGCATGCACATTCCCCGTGAAATCCAACGCGGCGTCGACGCCTCCGCCGGTGATGTCGCGCAGCTCTTCCAGCGCGCCGGGATCTTTCGAGTTGATCACATGGGTCGCGCCCAGTTCTTTGGCCAGCTTCAGCTTGTCGGGCAGGATGTCCACGGCCACGATTTTCTCGGCGCCAGCAGCATGGGCGGCCATGACGGCGGACAGCCCGACGCCGCCCAGCCCGACAACTGCTGTGGTGCAGCCCGGCGTGACGTCCCCCGTGTTGAACACCGCACCCGCTCCCGTCAGCACCGCGCAACCCATCACGGCGGCGATATCCAGCGGCACGTCCTTGGCCACCTTGACCAGTGAATTCTGCGAGACCGTGACGTATTCCGCAAAGCAGCCCACTCCGGTCATGTGATAGACCGTCTGACCGTTGCGCAACAGCCGCGTGCCGCCACCGATCATCTCTCCGGCACCATTCGAGGCCGCCCCAGGCTCACACAGCGCCGGGCGGCCCGCACTGCACGGCCCACAATGCCCGCAACTGGGTACGAAGACCGTTATCACGTGATCGCCGGGCGCATAACGGGTCACGCCGGGGCCGACCTCTTGGATGACACCCGCGCTTTCGTGGCCCAGCACCATGGGCACCTGCCGGGGCCGGTCGCCGTTGATCACCGACAGATCCGAGTGGCACAGCCCCGCCGCCTCGACCTTGATCAGCACTTCACCTTCGCGCGGGCCTTCTAGGTCGATTTCCTCGATGGTCAGCGGGCGCGTTTCAGCATAGGGGCCGGGGCGACCGATCTCTTCAAGAATGGCGGCTTTGACTTTCATGGTGTTCTCCCTCGTCCAGCGATTTGGACATGTCTCCTGACCTGTAGCCTACAAGATTTTTCGCGCCTGTCGTGGGGTCAATTTCCGTTCTCCCGTAACGTCGCGATGGCACCATGCCGGGCTGCAAAGCCATTTGAAACCTGGCCCAAGCGGTGTAAATTGGGGGCATGAGCATTCCGTTCGATCAGGTGTTTCCCCTGCGCCGCGCGCGCGTACACGAGGTTTACGGCCCCGGCGCGCTGGGATTCGCGGCGGTGTGCTGCGCCCAAAACGACCGGTCTGTGATCTGGGTCCGCGAGGGCTGGCGGCACGAACAGCTGAACCCCGTTGGCCTTGGCCGTTTTTTCGACCCCGCCCGCCTGCTGATCGCCCGCGCGCCCAGCCAGATCGACGCGCTGGCCGTCACCGAAGAGGCCCTGCGCGATGGCAGCGTCCCCCTTGTTGTGGTCGAGTTGAGCCAGGAAATTGGCCTAACCGAGGGTCGCCGCCTGCAACTGGCCGCCAAGGCGGGCAAGGCCACCGGCTTGTGTCTGATCCCTGAAAACATGGGCAGCAACGCGGCAGAGACCCGCTGGCACGCCGCCCCTGTGAACGATCCCCTGTCTGATCGGGCGGCTGAGGACTCGACTCTGATGCGTTGGGAGCTTAAAAAGAACAAATCAGGAACACTTGGGGTTTGGGATGTTCGTTGGACGCACGCGACGCATCGTCTCGATGTGGTTTCCCCGGTTGGCAAGCGACCGGGCTCTTAGGGCGCGCCCGACAGAGGCGCCCTTTGCGCTGACGTTGAACCAGGCCAATACCGACCGTCTGTACTGCCTGAACGCCCAGGCCGAACGGCAGGGGCTAAGCCGCGGCATGACCTTTGCCGATGCGCGCGCCTTTTGTCCGCAACTGCAAAGCGCCCCCGCCACCCCGGTGCAGGACGCGCGGTTTCTAAGCGCGCTGAACCGTTGGGCCACGCGCTATTGCCCCTGGGTGGGGACCGAAGGGTCGGATGGGCTGGTGCTGGATGTCACAGGTTCCACCCATCTGTGGGGCGGCGAGGAACCGCTGCTGCATGATATCCGCGCCCGGTTGGCCCGCGCGGGCCTGTCGGTGCGGTTGGGGCTGGCCGACACGCGCGGCGCGGCCTGGGCGCTGGCGCATTTCGACGAAGGCATCGCCCCGCCGGGTGTTGAACAGGGCGGGATCGGCCATCTGCCCATTGCCGCCCTGCGCCTGCCCGAAAACACGGTGACCGGGCTGCAACGGCTGGGGCTGCGCCGGGTGCAGGATCTGGTGGAAACCGCCCGCGCACCGCTGAGCCGGCGCTTTGGGCCCGACTTGCTGCAACGGCTGGACCAGGCCCTGGGGGATCAACCCGAATCCATCACCCCGGCGCAGGACCCGCCCCATTACGGCACCCGCCTGACCCTGCCCGAGCCCATCGGCCGGACCGAGGATGTGATGGCCGGCACCGCCCGCCTGCTGGATCAGCTCTGCGCGAAGCTGAAGCGTAACGAGGCCGGGGCCCGCATCCTGTGCCTGACCCTGCGGCGGGTTGATCAGGGCAGTCAGCAGGTTGAGTTGCGGCTGGCCAGCGCCATGCGTGATGCGCAGCGTATCCTGCCCCTGTTCGAACGGGGCGTGGGCGATATTGACGCGGGCTTTGGCATTGATCAGCTGCGGCTAGAGGCGGTGCAGGTCGAGCCCCAGCCCGTCCAGCAGATGGCCACCGCCCATAGCGGGCGCCGCGACCAGTTGGACGATCTGCTGACCCGCATCGGCACGCGCATCGGGCTGGAAAATATGCAGCGCTTCCTGCCCGCTGACAGCCACATCCCCGAGCGCGGCTTTGTCATCGCACCCGCTGCCTATTCCACCCCCGAAGGCCCGTGGATCAGCCTGCGTCCACGCCCCTTGTCGCTGTTCCCCCCCGAACCGATTGCCGCCACGGGCCCGCGCCCGCCGCAACGGTTCCGCTGGCGGCGCATGTCGCTGGCCACGGCGCGGGCGACGGGACCGGAACGCATCGCGCCGGAATGGTGGCTGTCAGACGAGGCATGGCGCAACGGCGTGCGGGATTACTGGCGCATCGAAACCCGGCAGGGACGCCGATTGTGGCTGTTCCACACGCCGCAAAATCCCGGCTGGTTCGTACAGGGGGAATTCGCATGAGCCTGCCCGAAACACCGACCGTCCCGCGCCAGTTCGGCGGACCGGATTATGCCGAACTGTGCGTGACCTCGAATTTTACCTTTCTGACCGGCGCCTCGCACCCCGAGGAACTGGTCACCCGCGCCGCCGAGCTGGGCCTGTCGGCCATCGCCATCACCGATCGCAATTCGCTGGCCGGGGTGGTGCGGGCCTATGCGGCGCTGAAAGAGCTGCGGCGCGAGGCCGACGAGGCGCAACAGGCAATCCGCATCCGCTCGGAACACCGCACGGACAGTAGCTCGCGCCAAGAGGTCGGCACCCCGCAAGACATCCCCCGTCCCGCCGACATGTCCCTGCCCCGGCTGATCGTGGGCTGCCGTCTGGTGCTGACCGATTGCCCCGTGGAATGGATCGCCCTGCCGCGTGACCGGGCGGCCTATCAACGGCTCAGCCGATTGCTGACGCGGGGCAAACGCCGCGCGGAAAAAGGTCAGTGTTTGCTAAGCCTGAAAGATCTGCACGAGGGCTGCGCGGGCATGATCCTGATCGCCCTGCCGCGTGCCGATCTGCACGCAGCCCGCACCCCCATTCAGCGGATGCAGCGGCGCTATCCCGGCCACGTCTTCGTGGGGGCAGCCCCGCGTTATGACGGCACGGACCAGGCCTATTTCGATGCCTGCGCACGCCTGGCGCTGCGCTGCTCAGCCCCCATGGTGGCGGTGGGCGACGTGCTGATGCACCGGGGCAACCGGCGTCAGTTGGCCGACGTGCTGACCTGTATGCGCGACCATATCACCATCGACCAGATCGGCACCCGCGCCCTGCCCAATGCCGAACGGCGGCTCAAGGGCCACGCGGATATGGCGCGGCTCTATCGCAACCACCCCGCCGCCCTGCGCCGCTCGCTGGAGATCGCGGCGCGGTGCAGCTTTGATCTGTCCGAACTCAGCTATGAATACCCCGACGAGATTGCCGAGGGCGAAACACCCCAACAGCGGCTGGAGCGGCTGGCCCACGAGGGGTGCGAAAACCGATACCCCAAGGGCACGCCCGACAAGGTGCGCGCGCTGGTTCAAAAGGAATTGGGGCTGGTCGCGGATCTGGGCTTTGCCGCCTATTTCCTGACGGTCTATGACATCGTGCAATTCGCGCGCTCGCAGGGGATTTTATGTCAGGGGCGCGGATCAGCGGCGAATTCGATCCTGTGCTATCTGCTGGGCATCACCGATGTGGGCCCCGATCAGATCACTATGGTGTTCGAACGTTTTGTCTCGAAATACCGGGGCGAGCCGCCGGATATCGACGTGGATTTCGAACATGAACGCCGCGAGGAGGTGATCCAGTGGATCTATGACCGCTATGGCCGCCACCGGGCGGGGCTGTGCGCCACGGTGATCCATTTCCGGTCCCGCGCCGCGATCCGCGAGGTGGGCAAGGTCATGGGGCTGAGCCAGGACGTGACGGCGGGCCTGTCCAGCCAGATCTGGGGCCAATCCAACGGCGGAGCCGACCCCAAACGCATCCGCGAGCTGGGCCTGGACATGTCCGATCAGCGCCTGACCCAGACCATCCGCCTGATCGGCGAGGTGATCGGCTTTCCCCGCCACCTGAGCCAGCATGTCGGCGGATTTATCATCACCAAGGGCCGTCTGGATGAACTCTGTCCCATCGAGAACGCCGCGATGGACGACCGCACCACCATCGAATGGGACAAGGATGACATCGACACGCTGGGCATCCTGAAGGTGGATGTCCTCAGCCTTGGGATGCTGACCTGTATCCGCAAGGCCTTTGACCTGTTGCAGACCCATGAAAACACCTCGTTGACCCTGCATGACGTCCCCCAAGAGGACACGGCCACCTATGACATGCTGTGCGTGGCCGACGCGGTGGGGGTGTTTCAGGTCGAAAGCCGCGCGCAGATGAATTTCCTGCCCCGGATGCGGCCGCGCACCTTCTATGATCTGGTGATCGAGGTCGCCATTGTCCGCCCCGGCCCCATACAGGGCGGTATGGTCCACCCCTATATCAACCGCCGTCAGGGCAAGGAACCGGTGCATTTCCCCTCGGCCGATCTGGAAAAAGTGCTGGGCAAAACGCTGGGTGTGCCGCTGTTTCAGGAACAAGCGATGCAGATCGCGGTGGTCGGCGCGGGCTTTACCCCCGAAGAGGCCGACCGGCTGCGCAGATCCCTGGCCACCTTCCGCCGCATGGGCACGATCGGCACCTTCCGTGACCGGTTTATCGCCGGGATGCTGGAACGCGGCTATGACACCGATTTTGCGGAACGCTGTTTCGGCCAGATCGAGGGGTTCGGCGAATATGGCTTTCCCGAAAGCCATGCCGCGGCCTTTGCGATGCTGACCTATGTGTCCTCGTGGCTGAAATGCCATCACCCGGCGATCTTTGCCTGCGCGCTGCTGAATTCGCAACCGATGGGGTTCTATGCCCCCGCCCAGATCGTGCGGGACGCCCGTGAACACGGGGTCGAGCTGCGCCCGGTCTGCGTCAATCACAGCCACTGGGACAATCAGCTGGAACGCCGCGCTGACGGCACGCTGGCGCTGCGGTTGGGGTTCCGGCAGATCAAGGGGTTCCGGCAGGATGATGCCGAGTGGATCACCGCCTCGCGCGGGAATGGCTATCCCGACCCCGAGGCGCTGTGGCTGCGCGCCGGCGTGGCCCCCGCCGTGCTGGAACGTCTGGCCGAAGCCGATGCCTTTGTTGGGATGGGGCTGACCCGGCGCGATGCTCTGTGGCAGGTGCGCGCGATCCGGTCGGCCAAACCACTGCCGCTGTTTGCTGATCCGCTGGATGGCGAGGGCGCGGCCGAGCCTGACGTCACCCTGCCCCCCATGCATCTGGGCGAGGAGATGGTCGAGGATTACGTCGCCCTGCGCCTGTCCCTGCGCACCCACCCGATGGAGCTGTTGCGCAGCTCCATCCCCGATCTGACCCCGCATGCGGACCTGCCCGCAGCCCCGCTGGGCCGCCTGAATGTCTGCGGGCTGGTGATCACGCGACAACGGCCCGGCACGGCCTCGGGGGTGATTTTCCTGACGCTCGAGGATGAAACCGGCGTGTCCAACGTGGTCGTCTGGCCCAAGATCTATGAACAATACCGCCGCACCGTGATGGGCGGGCGGCTGCTGCGCGTCAGCGGGTTTATCCAGCGCGAAGGCCTGGTCGTGCATGTCATCGCCGAGAAAATCGAGGATCTGTCCCACAAGATCACCGAGCTGGGCCACCCATTGGAGGACGCCGTCGGCATCACCCAGCCACAGGCCGATGACGCCCCCCGTACGCCCCGCTATCCCCCTCGCGCGCGCCACCCGCGCGAGCAGGCCAAACGCCTGTTCCCCAGCCGCGATTTCCACTAGCTGCCGTTGCCAAGCCCCTGACCTGGTGGCACAGTTACCGCAGGAGCACCGGGCATGAGCAAACTACAGGTCAAATCCATCAACGCGCTGGAACGCGGGCTGAAGGTCTTGCAAATATTGCAGACCACGGGCGCGGCCTCGCTGGCGGATCTGCACCGGATGACGGGCATCCCCAAGGCTTCGCTGTTGCGCATCCTGAAAACGCTGATAGAACAGGGCATGGCCTGGCAACGGATGGCCGATAACGCCTATGTGCCGTCCTATTCCCTGATCGAACTGGCCCGCCGGATTGACCACGAAAACGCGCTGGTCGAGGCCGCCTCGCCCGTCCTGCAGGCGCTCAGTGACGCGGTGCAATGGCCCTCGGTGCTGGCGGTGCCGCGCCTGACCCACATGGAGGTGATCGAGACCAACGCCAGCCGCGCCGGGATCGACAATGTGCCGCTTGGCCCGGTCGGGTTTCAGGTGAATATGCTGCGCTCGGCCTCAGGGCGGGCGTTCATCGCGTTTTGCGAGGATGCCGTGCGCGAGGCCACGCTGGAACGTCTGCGCCTGTCGGGTCGACCCGGTGACAGATGGGCGCATGCCCCTGAATACATTGACAAACTCCTCGCTGAAACCCGTGATCAGGGCTATGCGCTCCGCGACCCGGACTTTGGTGGAAACTTCGATCAGGGCCGCATGGGCGAGGATGACAAACGCGACTCGATCGGGGTTCCGATCCGGCTGGGGAACCATGTGCCGGGGGTGATCAACATCACATGGTCACGGCGCGTGTTTACCCGCGAAAAGGCCGTTCAGGTCTTTGCTGCCCCCCTGCTGGACGCTGCCGAACAGATTGCCCGCAAGCTGTGACTTACCCCCGTTTCACTCAGTGAAATCACCATTGATGCCAGATTGAGCTCGTCCGCATTGCCCCCCTAGGCTTGCCCCAACATCATTTCGCTGCACGAGGAGGGCACGCAATGAGCGGGCTGACACGCGACGACATCAATCACATTCTCAACCTCATCGACGGCTCGGATTTCAACGAGCTGAAGCTGGAAATGGGCGACGTCAAACTGGAACTGCGTCGCCGCGGCGCAGGCGTGGCCTCAGTGCCCGCTGCACCCGAGGGTCCTGCCGCTACTCCCGTGGCGACAACGGCCCCGGCCCCCCAGCCGGCGGCGGCGGCACCCGCCCCGGCTGGTGGTGGCAGCGATGTTCCCGCGCCGCTGCTGGGCACCTTTTATCACGCCCCCAAACCCGGTGATCCGGTCTTTGTACAGGTCGGGGACACCGTGGCCGAGGACAGCGTGATCGGCATTATCGAGGTGATGAAACTGATGAACCAGGTTCATGCGGGCGTCGCCGGAACCGTGACCCAGATCGTCGCCCCCAATGGCGAGCTGGTCGAGCATGGCCAGACCCTGATCCGCGTGCAGCCGTCCTGACATGACCCCGATCAAACGCATACTCATCGCCAACCGGGGCGAGATCGCCGTGCGCGTAATCCGCACCGCCCGCGCCCTTGGGATCGAGACGGTTCTAGGCGTGTCCGAGGCGGATCGTGACACATTGGGCGCGCAACTGGCCACACGGGCCGTCTGTCTAGGCCCCGCCGCCGCGACCGAAAGCTATCTGAAGGTCGAAACCGTGGTGCAGGCGGCTAAGGGCACAGGCTGTGATGCGATCCACCCCGGATATGGCTTTCTGTCAGAAAATCGTGCGCTGGCAGAGGCTTGCGCCAAGGAAGGGCTGATCTTTATCGGCCCCGACCCCGCCAATCTGGAGGCCGTGGGCGACAAGCTAACCGCCCGCACCCATGCCGAAAACGCGGGCGTGCCGCTGGTGCCCGGCGGCACGGTGGACACGGTCGCCGAGGCGCTGGAGCTGTCTGAACGCGTCGGCTATCCGATGCTGATCAAGGCGGTTTCAGGCGGCGGTGGTCGCGGTATGAAACGTGTTGACCGGGCCGAGGATTTGCCCGTCCAACTGGATCTTGCCATCTCGGAAGCGGCGGCCGCCTTTGGCGACGGGCGCGTTTACCTTGAACGCTATGTCCGTGTGGGGCGTCATGTGGAAGTGCAAATAATCTCGGACGGCACAACGGTGTTGCACGCAGGCGAGCGAGACTGTTCAATCCAGCGGCGATACCAGAAAGTCGTGGAAGAGGCCCCTGCCCCCGAACTGCCCGAAAAACTGCGTCAGGGCGTGCTGCAAGCCGCCTCCGATTTCGCGCGGCATATCGGCTATCGCTCGCTGGGCACCGTGGAATTCCTGGTCGATGTGGAACGCGAGGAGTTCTATTTCCTGGAAATGAACGCCCGTGTGCAGGTCGAACACCCTGTCACCGAAGCGATCACCGGCCTGGACCTGATCGCGACGCAAATCGCGATTGCCGAGGGCCACCCGTTGGAGATCACCCAAGACGACATCGCCCTGACCGGCCATGCCATCGAATGCCGCCTGAACGCCGAGGATATCGTCAATGATTTCATGCCCAGCCCCGGCCGGGTGACGCAGGTCTGGTTCCCCTCGATGCCCGGTCTGCGGGTCGACAGCCATATGCAACCCGGCGCGATGATCTCGCCCTATTACGATTCCATGATTGCCAAACTGATCACATGGGCCCCCACACGGTCTGAGGCGATCACCCGGATGCAAGACGCTTTGCGCGTGATCCGTCTGGACGGTGTGAAAACCAACACAGCGCTGCATGCCGCGATCATGGACGACGACATTTTCGGCAAGGGGGGCGTGGACACCGGATACCTGCCCGACCTGCTGACCCGGCTGGAGGAAAGCCAATGAGCACCATCAAATTACTCGACACGACGGTCCGTGACGGCAACCAGTCGAACTGGGGCGCAACCGGGCTGGACACCGGCATGATGCAACAGATCGCTCCGGTGATGGATCGGGTGGGGTTTGATGCGATCGATTTCACCACCTCGACCCACATGGCCGTGGCTGTGCGCTTCAAACAAGAGGACCCGTGGGAACGCCTGCGCCTGTTCCGCGAGGCAACGCCCAACACGCCGCTGTCCTTTCTGACCACGGGCATGCGGTTCATCAGTTGGGAGGCCGCCAGCGAAGAGCTGATGGAGTTCGCCTTTCGCCTGCTGGTGAACAACGGAATCCGCCGCTTTGCCGTGATGGACCCGATGAACAACGTTCCCGCGATGCTGAACATGGCCAACCTGACCCGCAAGGCGGGCGGCGAGCAGATCGTGGCGGCGCTGACCTTTACCCTGTCACCCATGCATGACGACGCGCATTGGGCCGACAAGGCCAAGGCGCTGACCGAAACCGGAAAGTTCGACAAGCTGTATATCAAGGATCCTGGCGGGCTGATCTCAGCAGAACGGGCGGCGACCTTGATGCCTGCGGTCAAGGCCGTGATGGGGGGTATTCCGCTGGAATTCCACTCGCATACCACGATCGGGCTGGCCTCGTTTGCCTATCTCGAGGCCGCAAATCAGGGCGTCTACAGCCTGCACACCTCGGCCAGTTCCGCCGCCAACGGCACCGGCCAGCCATCCATGAGCACCACAATCGGCAACCTGCGCGACATCGGCCATACGGTCGATGTGGATGACGAGGCCGTGGCGGAAATGGATAGCTATTTCAGCACCTTGGCTCAGGCCGAGGGGCTGTCGGCGCGCGGTCCGGGCGACTATGACCGTAGCTATTTCCACCACCAGATTCCGGGCGGCGTACTGGGCACAATGATCCGGCAACTTCAGGAAACCAAGCGCGAACACCTGCTGCCCGCCGTCCTGAAAGAGGTCGAAAAAGTCCGGGCCGAGCTGGGCTATCCCATCATGGTGACGCCCTTCAGTCAGCTGGTCGCCACGCAGGCGCTGCTGAACGTGACCTCAGAGGAACGCTATCAGGTCGTCCCGGACGAAGTGACGCGCTATGTGTTGGGCCGTTTTGGCACGCCCGCCATGCCGATGGACGCCAATATCGAGGATCGGATCAAATCCTCGGCCCGCGCCAAAGAATTGCAAACCGAGGCGAAAATGGCCTCGCTGGATGAGCTGCGCGCGCGGATCGGCAAGGGGTACTCGGACGAGGAATTCCTGCTGCGCGCCACCATGCCCGCCGATCAGGTGGACGCGATGGTTGCCGCCGGCCCTGCGCGCCGGGGCTATAACCCGAAAACGAAACCTGTCCTAGACCTGGTGCAAGAACTAACCGCACGCAAGAAACTGGGCGGTGTAAAGATCGAAAAACCGGGCTTCAAACTGGAGTTAAGCGAATGAGCCAGATGCCAGATCACCCCATCCGCGCCGCGGTATTCGACATCGACGGCACGCTGGCGCTGATGAACAAGGAACAGGGCACGTTCTCTGCCCTGCCCGGCGTTGTCGAGGCGCTTCAGGCCTGTCGCAATGCCGGGATCAAGGTCGTCGCCTATACAAATGGCACGTTCTTTCCGCCCGCGCATTACTATCCTTTGCTGGCGGATGCGGGCATCGTGATTGATCCCGGCCATATCCTGACCCCGGCCGAGGTCGCCGCACAGGCGCTGAAACGTCTGGGCTATCAGCAGGTGATGGTGATGGGGGGCGACGGCACCCGCGTGCCCGTTCAGGACGCGGGGATCGAGGTGATCGACCCGACCCCTGATGCCCCCAAGGTGGACGCCGTGTTGCTGGGCTATACCCGCGATTTCGGCGCGACCCAGTTGGAATCGGTGGTACAAGCCGTCTGGGATGGGGCCAAACCCTTTGCCGGGTCGGTCGCGCCCTATTTCGCCTCGTCCAAGGGGCGGATGCTGGGCATTTCGGGCGCCATTGCTGCGGCGCTGGAAAACGCCACCGATGTGCCCGTCACGGTCTTTGGCAAACCCGAAACCGCGGGGCTAGAGATCGTCACCACGCTGACAGGCGTGCCCCCGCATGAAATGGCCGTGATCGGCGATGACCCCAAGCTGGAAATCCGCATGGGCCGCAAGGCAGGCGCTTTCTGCGTAGGTGTAACCACCGGCATCGCGGACACAGCGTTTTTCAACAGCTTCCCGGCCGAGGAACGCGCCCATGTGGTGCTGTCCAGCATGGAAGAATTCACAGACCAACCATGGTTCAAGGGGATCCCCGCATGATCGAAGAAGGTGACATCCTGTGGGAGGCCTCGGACACGCGCCGAGCCGGATCGCATATCTCGCACTACATGGGCTGGCTGGCTGAACGGCAGATGCCGCAGGCCGATTACTGGTCGCTGTTCAACTGGTCGATCGAGGACCCTCAGGCCTTTTGGCAATCGCAGTGGGACTATTTCGACATTCTGCATGATGGCGAGATTCAGCAAGTCCGCACCGACGATCCCATGCCCCGCACCCGCTGGTTTACCGGCACCCGGCTGAACTATGCCGAACACGTGCTGCGCCACGAATTCACCGGCGATCCAGGGCGCACCATGCTGCATCACAGCTCGGAATTGCGCGAGTCCGCCGAGATGAGCTGGGCCGAAGTTGGCCGCTCGGTCCGGCGTCTGGCGCAGAATATGCGGGATATGGGTCTGGGTCCGGGCGATCGCGTCGTAGCCTATATGCCCAACATTGCCGAGGCGGTGATTGCCATGCTGGCCACCACGGCCATTGGGGCCACTTGGTCCAGTGCCGCCCCGGAATTTGGCGCCCAGACGGTGATCGACCGCTTCAGCCAAATCAAGCCCAAGCTGGTCTTTGCCACAAATGGCTATCGCTTTGGCGGCAAGGATTTCGACCGGATCGACGATCTGGAACGGATCATGGATGCGCTGCCCACGGTCGAGCATTTGGTGATGCTGGACTATCACCCCACAGCGCGAAAATCCCCCAGTTTCCAAGGCCAGACCGCCACTTGGGCCTATATGCTCAGCGGCCCCGAGATTGGCGTGGATGGGTTCAAATACGAACGCGTTGCCTCGGATCATCCGCTGTGGATCTTGTTTTCGTCCGGCACGACCGGCCTGCCCAAACCCATCGTGCAAGGGCATCATGGGATCGTTCTGGAGCACTACAAATCCGCCGCGCTTCATTTCGAAATCCCGCAGGACGGCGCGCTGTTTTTCTACTCGACCACCGGCTGGATGGTGTGGAATACGCTGATGTGGGGGCCGCTGATGAACGGACGAGCGGTGCTGTATGACGGGCATCCGGCCTATCCTGATGCCGGTCTGTTGTGGCAAATCGCGGACGAGAGCCGCGCGACGACGGTGGGAGTTAGCCCGACCTATCTGCAAATCGTGCGCCAGCAAGGTATTGAGCCCAAACGGGATTTCAGCCTCAAGGCGCTGCAATCGGTGATGCTGGTCGGCAGCCCCGCCACACCCGAGGTTTTCGACTGGGTGCTGACCCATGTGAAGTCCGACATCTGGGCAACCTCGCAATCGGGCGGAACCGAGTTCTGCTCGGGCATCCTGGCGGGCTCGCCGCTGCTGCCCACCCGCGCAGGCGAAATTCAGGCCCCCGCGCTGGGTCTGGACGCCGTCGCTTTTGACGAAACCGGCGAACCCGTCGTTGGCGAGGTCGGAGAGCTGGTCTCGCGCCAGCCCGCGCCCTCGATGCCGCTGTTTCTGTGGGGGGACGATGATTTCAGCCGCTACAATGACAGCTATTTCGACGTCTATCCCGGCATCTGGCGTCATGGCGACCGGGTGAAGTTCAACGAACATGGCGGCAGCTTTGTGCTGGGCCGCTCGGACGCGACGCTGAACCGCTATGGGGTGCGGATCGGCTCGGCCGAGATTTACCGGACGCTCGACGAATTCCCTCAGATCGCTGACAGCCTGATCATCTGTATCGAAGAGGCCGGCGGCACCTTCTATATGCCGTTGTTCATTCAGATGGCCGAAGGACAAGAGTTAACCCACGCTTTGGCGGCGGAAATTTCCGCGCAGCTCAGGTCAGAACGCAGCCCCCGCCACGTCCCCGACGAGGTGATCGAGGTGCAAGACATCCCGATGACTCTAACCGGCAAAAAAATGGAGGTCCCGGTGCGCAAATTGCTGTTGGGTCTGCCGATTGACAAGGTCGCCAGCCGCGACGCAATGCGCAATCCAAAGGCCATCGACTGGTTCGTGGATTTCGCAAAAAGCAGGCTGGAAAAATGAGCGCCGCTGACATTTTTAACCTGACCGGAAAGGCTGCGCTGGTAACCGGCGCGGCCTCGGGGTTGGGCCGAGAAATGGCGGCGGCGTTGGTGGAAAACGGCGCTCGGGTGCTGTGCTTTGATCGGGACCGAGCAGCGCTGGCCGCGACCTGCGCCGCGCTGGGGTCCCGCGCGGTCGCGATGGAGGGGGACGTGACCGACGCCGCGCGAATCAGTACCGCTGTCGATCTGGCCGTCAGCCGCTTTGGCGCGCTAGACATCGTGGTGGCCAATGCGGGGATTTCTGACCCCACGGCGCAGCTGTTTCACGAGGCAGACGAGGCCGATTGGGCCCGCGTCATGGACGTCAACCTGACCGGTTTGGCCAACCTGAACCGCGCGGCCTTGCGCCAGATGATACGCCAAGGATCGGGCAAGGTGATCAACGTCGCCTCGATGTGGGGAATCGCCGGACCTGCGGGTCTGTTCCCGCGTCCGGCCTATGCGGCCAGCAAGGGCGCGGTGGTCAATCTGACGCGCGAACTGGGGCTGGAATACGCGCCCCACGGCATTCAAATAAACGCGCTGTGCCCCGGTTTTTTCCGCACCGAAACCCGCCCGCGCGATGCAGATCACGCCAAAATCATGGAGGATTACACCCCCATGGGCCGGATCGCCGACGCGTCCGAGATCAAGGGCAGTGTGCTCTACCTGGCCTCGTCCGCATCGGATTTTGTCACCGGAACCACGCTGGTCGTGGATGGCGGCGTGTTGGCGCGATAGCCCCTAACGGCCTGTCGCTACTTCGAAAATTGCTCCGGCCATCGCAGGTGTTGCAGTGATCTGACAGGTCAGGCGGCTGCGGGCCTCGGGCGCGTTGGCCATGAATTCGATCGTGTCCGCCTCGTCATCCAAAGGCGCGGGCAAGCTGCCTTCGGGCGCCTGGATCACATAACAATGGCAGGTCGCGCACATGGCCGAGCCGCCGCATTCCGCGATGATCCCGTCCACGCCCGCATCCCGCGCGGCATACATCAACGGCTCTCCGTCTTTGGCGTCGATCTCGCGGCGGGTGCCGTCTGCTTGGATGAATGTCACCTGTACCATTTGTGTGTCCTTCTGCTCAGATGAATTGTTTGCCGCCGTCGATCACCAACGTCTGCCCGGTGGTGAATCGCGCCAGATCCGAGGCCAGATACAGCGCACCGCCGGTGATATCCTCGACTTCCGCATTGCGTTTCAGGGCGGCGCGATCCACGCCATAGCCTTTGGCATCGTCGATCTGGCCCAGGCTGGCCTCTGTCAGGGTAAAGCCCGGGGCAATCACGTTCACGCGGATGTTGTCGACGCCCAGTTCCTTGGCCATAACGCGGCTCATCGCGATCACCGCGCCCTTCGAGGCGACGTAATGCATCCATTGGGGCGAGCCGGAAAATACCGTGGCCGAGGCGATATTCACGATGGCCCCGCCCGTTTCTTTCATCAGCGGAGCGACGGCGCGGCTCATTTGCCACACGCCTTTGACATTCACCGCCATGACCTGATCCCAGACAGTTTCGTCAATCTGATCGAAAGGTTTGCGGTCCAGAGTGCCATAAAGCGCCGCGTTATTGATCAGCGCATCGACCGAGCCTAGCTGGTCTTTCGCCACAGACGCCAGATTTTGACAGCTGTCGGTATTGGTCACGTCCACCTTGGTCGCGTGGGCCGTCCCTTTGTCGGCGCGGATAAGGGCGGCGGTTTCCTCGGCACCGGTCAGATTCACGTCTGCGACCAGCACCCGCGCCCCTGCCCCGGCAAAGGCCTGCGCAAAGGCGCGCCCCAATCCGCCGGCGGCTCCGGTGACGATAACGCCTTTGTCCTGCAATCCCAATTCGCTCACCATTCAACTCCTTCTTCGGCAATGATCTGTGTGAACTCCGGGCCGTGGCCCAGGTACTTTTGGATCATCATTTCTGATCTGACGGCCTCGGTCTGTCCTTTGGCCAAAGCCCGCCCCGGCCCCGTCAGCATGTATCCGTTCGAGCGTTCCGACAGCATCAGCAGAATTTGGCTAATCGGAACGTCATACCAGCCACCAATCGTGCGCATTCCGTGCGGAGTCGTACGCCACGCCTTGTCGGCGTCTTTGACCACTGCGTCCTCGATATTTTTGGCGTGTGTGGTGGTGTCGTGGCCGTCGATGATGTTCAGCACGGCATCGATATCCACACCGTCAGGGCGGTGGCGCTCCAATATCTCGCGGGCGATCTCGACACCGTACAGTTCATGATCCCGCACCAGATCCGGCCGTGTGGGTTTGCGCCCGACAGCCTCGAGCAGCAGCTCAGGCGGGACACGTTTCCAGCCGACGTCATGCAACAGGATTGCGGGTAATACGATACGCTCGTCGGCCTCGGGAATTTCGGCCAGCAGGGTTCTGGCCAAGGCATAGGCAATGATCGTGTGCTCGTCATTATTGCGCACATCCAGAAAGGGTTTCGCCTCGTTCCACAGCGGTACATCGCGCGGTAAAAACACATCATCATGGATCATGCGGGCACCTCGTAGCTGAGATAGATGGTTTTGTATTCCAGATAAGATTCAACACCATAGCGGCCTTTTTCGCGCCCTATCCCGCTTTCCTTCATGCCGCCGAAGGGTACATAATGAGAGGAGCGCTGGATGTCGTTCAGCCAAACCGATCCGGCCTCTAGCCCCTCGCACAGGGTCAGCCCCAGCGCCAGATCGCGGGCGAAAACGAACCCGGCCAAGCCATAGCGATTGTCGTTGGCATGGCGCAGTCCTTCGAAGCCATCGTCCACCGGGCAAATGCCGATCACGGGGCCAAAGGTTTCCTCGGTCAGGATCAACATGTCGTGGGTCGCGTCCGCGATGATCGTCGGTGGAAAATAGAACCCCTGGTCGAAACCTGGCCCCATCTTGCGGTCACCACCCAGCAGAATACGCGCCCCTTTTTCGCGCGCGTCCTGCACCTGCACGCCACTGTTGGCAAAGATCTTCTCGTTCACGATAGGGCCCAGATCACCGTCGCCATCGCAAGGCGCCAAGGTCAGTTTCGCGGCTTTCGGCACCAGTTTTTCCAGGAACGCATCATAGACCCGACGATCCACGTAGACCCGGTTCACGCGGTAGCAAAATTGCCCGGAATTGGCGAAACCATGGCGCACAATCGCATCGGTTGCCTTGTCCAGATCGGCGTCGGCGCAGATGATGGCGGCGCTTTGGCCGCCCAGTTCCAGCGTGACGCGCTTCATCGTGCCAGTCGCCGCAGCGGCGATGGCCTTGCCCGCCGCAGTACCACCGGTAAAGGCAATTTTGCGCGGAATGGGGTGTTCAATCATGGCCGCGCCAATGCCACGGCCCCGCCCAGTTACGACGTTGAAACACCCATCAGGCAGGCCGGCATCGCTGAAAATCTCGGCCAGTTTCAGGGTCGACATCGGCGTGTCTTCGGCAGGTTTTGCGACCACCGTGCAGCCCGCCACCAACGCCGCGCCCAGTTTGAACATCAGCAGATTGATCGGATAATTGAAAGGCGTGATCGCCACCACAACACCCAGCGGATCACGGGTAACGATGGTTTTTTCACCCTGCGCCGAGCCAAGGCTCATGGTCGAATGCAGGCGCAATCCTTCCTCGGCGTAGATCTCCAACAGATCCGAGGAGCGCTGCACCTCGGTCAGGCAGGCGTCCAGCGGTCGGCCCAGTTCGGCATGGAGCAATCCGGCGATCACATCGGCCTTGTCACGCATCGCCTGGGCGCAGGTTTTCTGAATTTTAACGCGCTCGGCCATGGGGGTTTTCGACCAGGTTTCAAAGGCCCGCGCGGCCGCTTGGATGGCCAGATCGGCGTCGGTGGCGTCCCCCGTGGGCACCCAGTCGATCACCAGCCCGGACCGTGGGTTGGTCACCGGCTGAGTGGCGCCGGACGCGGCCTCGACCCAAGCGCCATCTATGAACATATCCATCACGATCTCCTTAAAGAACGTGCATCATCAGATGCTTGCGTGTCTCTTTTAATGTATTTTCGGCCAGTGTTCGGCCCAGCTCGGTTTCCAGCTTATGCGCGTTTGCACCCACAATATCGGCATAGGCCGTGGGCGTTACGCCGAACCAATCAGCCGCCACACAGATGCCTGTCACCTCGTAGCGCCACAGCTTGTCCGCGTCGCGCACCACACGGTCATTCAGGTGATGCGGATCGGGGCGCGTATCGTGCCCGTCGATGATTTCACAAACCTGAGCGATGATGTCATCGGGCCAGCCGGTCGCCCGTAAAACCTCGGTTCCCAGCCGCACCCCTTCTGCTTCGTGCAGATATCGGACGTCAGATTGCAGGATATTTTCACTGCGAAAACCTTCGGAAATGATCCGGTCCATATCAATGGAATACCACCCGATGTCATGCAGCAAGATGGCCAGCGAACAGACGTCGCGATCAGCCTCGGGATAGTGGTCCAGCAGACGCTGAGCCCAGTGAAACGATAACGGGATATGCACATCGTTTTTGCGCGCACGCATATACGGCTCGGCCTTGCGCCAAACCGGGTCATAGCGCGACAGGTCTTGTGTCTCCGGCACCGGACAGCTCCTGTTCGACAAGGGAAATTTGGGGGGCACCTAGGGTGTGCCCCCCGGCATACGGATCACTCGAGGATTTCGACCGTTCCGTCATTGCCATTCACACGCAGACGCATGCCAGTGGTGATCTTGGACGAGGCCGTGCCCGTCCCTGTCACAGCCGGCAGACCGTATTCGCGACAAACGATGGCCGCGTGGCTCATCATGCCGCCGATATCGGTGACGGCTGCGCTGATCTTGCCGAACACCGGTGCCCAACTGGGGGCCGTGACCGGAGTCACCAGGATCTCGCCCTTTTTCAGCGACATCAGCTCGTCCGGGTTGGACAGCACGCGCGCCACGCCCTCGACAATACCGGGGGCTGCGGCCATGCCCTTCATCCGATCGCCATCATCTTCGGCTCCGGTCCAACGCTCAATCGCGTCCGAGGTGATCCCCCAGAGCATGATGGTGAAGGGTTCCGTGATGACCTCGGGCGGGTTGTTCAGCGCGGGCAGCGGGCGTTCCTTGGCCAGCGCCGTGTGGATCGCGCGACGACGTGCAATTTCGTCCGGCCAAACGGCGGTGCCGCTGTATGGTACACCTATGGCCCAGCTGGCCGAGTAATCCCACAACACATCACGCACTTCGTTCCGGTTAAGGAAGAACATGTCGTCTTCGTTTTCCCAGAACCCCTGTGCTGACAGCAGTTTGGATAGCTCGCGCATTTTGCGCCAGAACACGCCAATCGCCCAATGTTCGATATAGAAATTGTGGTCCTCGACATAGGGGAACACGGTGCGGCTGAGACCCAGTTTCTGGTCGAACACCTCTTGCGCTTCGCCGTCCATCATCTCGCGATATTCTGCGGTGATGCGGTCACGCTCTTTTAGCAGCGCAGCCGTTGGGCGCATGATGTCGTCGCCCTCTTCCAGCCGTTCGATGTAATCGCGCAGATAGCCCATCGGGATATCCAGATGGTCGATCCAGTATTTGTCGGTCGAATAGAACCCATTGCCGCTGGTGAAATTGAACCAGGGATCCTTGGCGCCTTCCCACTGAGCCAGCCATTTGTCGCCGCCCGGTGCGTTCGCAACCGCAGCCAGGGCTTCGTCTGTGGTGCCGGATTTCAGAACGTTCGCGCAGCCCAGCTCCACCGCAAGTTTCGCCAGTTTTTTCAGCTCGTCATCGGGGCGGAACAACTCGCTGTCCACGCCCTGCACCATCTTGGCGATTGCCTGATCGGGAATGGTTGGGAATTGCTCTTTCATGAACCCAAAGAAATCCAGATAGGCCGCGTAGCCCAGGTTCAGGAATTCAAAGTGGTACTGCCAGATTTTGTAGCACAGCTCGATCGCTTTGTCGTACTGGTCAAACAGCTGGTTGGTGTTGTCCAGCCCCTTGCCTTCTTGCACCCAATCCAGAGGCACGACCTCGGGCAGAGTTTCGAAGTTGATCGCCTCCAACTCCTCGATCTTGCCCAAAACCTTGGTCTTCCAATTGGCGTAGAGGTCATTCCAGTTCATGAAATAATGGCCGGCGCGCTCCATAAACTGGGGGACGCGGGCCTCGATCTGCTCGGGCGGGACGGCCACGGGCGAGAAATAAACATAGCCGTTCAGAATCCGGTAATCGACGCCATTCGCGGGCGGCACCAGCAGGTGACGCGTGTTGTACTGACCCAGGCCCTTGATCGCGAAATCCAGCATGATCGTGTCAAACGGACGGAACGGGGTCGGCCAGTGCTGCGAGTTGCAGAACCAAAAAGTGTTGTCGTCCTGCTCGCGTCGGGATGGCAGGAAATGGGTGTAGTAGGGATAGAGCTCTTTCCAGCCCTCTCCGCCCTTCGGTGTTGCGACGTCAAAGGCGCTTGGGAACAAGCTTTTCTGTGCGTCCATTCGTGTTTCCTCCCTAGGAATGGATTGATTTTATTATCTTATTTTGAACCGATGGGGTTGGTCAGCGTATTCACGATGCCCATCATTCCGGTCATATAGGTGGCCTGCTTGGCGGCAGGTTTCTTTTGCGACCAGATGGTTTCGGGGCGGCTTTGCAGCGCCAGCAGGTTTTCGCCTTCGGGCAGGTCAGCATCAATCGCCCACTCCACGTCCTGAGGGCATTTGTTCTGCTTTTCCAATCGCTTGGCCAGACGCGCCACGGCCATGACCTCGGCGTCGGTCAGGCAGGTGATCTTGCGGCGCGCGTCATCCACGGGGCGTTCGACCGCTTCGCCCAATGTGGCGTCACCGACCATTTCCACGTGTTTGTCGGAAATGGTGCGATCCAGGATTTCCTCCAGCACCTTTTCGACCACATAGTTGTCCGGCGTCACCACGCCCGAGACGACCATCTCGCCCAGGCCCCAGCTGGCATCAATCACGATGCGAGTGCGATCCCCAGTGCCCGGATCCAGCGTCATCGCAACGCCCGCGGTTTTGGCGTTCACCATCTTCTGCACGCCGACGCTCATCAGAACGTCGATATGGGGGATGTCGTTTTTCTCGCGATAGGCCACGGCGCGGGTGGTGTACAAAGACGCCCAGCAATCGCGCACATGGGCGACCACATCATCAGCACCGCGCACCCAAAGATAGGTATCCTGCTGACCGGCAAAGCTGGCGTCGGGCAGATCCTCGGCCGTCGCGGACGAGCGCACAGCGACAGGAATATCGTCCCCCATCGCGGCATAGGCATCGCGAATTGCGGTCTCGACCTCGGTTGGCAAATGATGCGAGCGGATACGGATGCGAATGGCCTGCGCCGCGCGGTCGACCTGGTTAAGATCATCAGGATCGACGCCCTCAAGATGGCGCTCAATCTCGGCGCGCAACCCATGCGAATCCAGCATCGCAGCATAGGCATCGGTGGTGACGGCGAAACCAGGGGGCACGGCCACACCGGCTTGGGTCATTTCACCCAGCGAGGAACATTTCCCCCCTACCCGCGCGTGGTCCGCGCTGCCAATTTCCGAAAAATCGAGCGTATAAAGTCCGGTCTGGGTCATGCCATGCCATCCCATTCAACCATGACCGAGCTTGGAACCCGGAAGGTGATATTGCGGTGATACTCAACCTGAAAATCCGGGGCCAGACGCAGGGTCGGGAAGCGTTCAGCCAGCTGTTTCAGCAGCTCTTGCGCCTCCATCTTGGCCAGCTGGAACCCCAGGCAATAGTGGATCCCATATCCGAACGACAGGTGGGTGCGGGCGTTTTTACGCTCGATATCCAGGGTTTCACCCTGCGGATATTGCGCCTCGTCCCGGTTGGCAGACCCTGTCAGCATCAGGATTTCCGCGCCTTCGGGCAGGTCCACACCGCCAATGGTCTTGGCGTGACGGGCCTTGCGGCGCCAGCCCACAACCGACGGGGTGTAGCGCAGCATTTCTTCGACCGCGTTGGGGATCTTTGAGGGATCGTCCTGGATCGCCTGCCATGCCTCGGGGTGATCCATCATCGCCATCACATAGTTGCCCATGAAGGTCGAGGTCGTCTCGTGTCCGGCAAACAGCGTGGAATACAGGACGCCCGCGATTTCCTCGTTGGTGATATCCGCGCCCTCGGCCTGCAAACGCAACAGATCCGAGGGGAAGTCATCACCGGGGTTTTCACGGCGCATGTCCAGCAGGTCGTGAATGTATTTCCAATAGGCGACCATGTCATGAGCGACGGGGATCATCTCCTCGTCCGTCAAATCCGACCAGGTCATCTTGCCCCGGCTCATGCCGTATTGTTTGATCTTGGGCACGTCTTCTTCGGGGATGCCCATCAGCGTGAACAGCACATGGGCGGGCACCGGAAAGGCCACGATTTCCCAAAAATTCACGGGCTCACCGGCTTTGCCGGCGTCCTCCAGCAGGTCCAAATGGCGCGCGACGATCTGTTCGATCTGCGGCGCAATGGATTTGAAACGACGCGGGCCAAAGCAGCTTTGGGCGATTTTGCGGATGCGTGTGTGATCCGGGGGCACCCGAGCTGTCAGACCCGAATAGGCGGTAAATCCGCCCTCTTTCAGGATTTTGCGCCCCTCTTCGGACATCGGACGCATCGGTTTTTGCGCGTTTTCCGAGCTGAAAGTTTTCCAGTCGTCAAAGATTTCCTTGATGTCTTCATAAAGCGAAACCACCCAGTATCCCGAGGGTTCATGGAAGAAGATGGGCTTCTCCTTGCGGAATTCCTCCCACTGGGGTTGCGGTACGTTCAGGTCAAACGGATCGTATGCATCCGACCCGCGGATGTCATCAATGGCGTTCATAAGATTTCCTCCCAATGGCCAGTTACGGCCGACTGAGAATCACCCTAGTTCTGCCGCTTTGGTTTTTCTTTGGTTTTCTTGAAATTCTTTTAACGTGCTGTTAACGCACGGAAAGTCTGCTGCACCTCTGACCCTTCGGGGGTCGAACCCATGGCGGTCATTGCTTTCTTATACTGACGATACTGCCGCGCCAGCGCATCCGAACGGCCCTGCGCGTGGAAAACCTTCAGCGTTTCCACATTCACATCCTCGCTGCTGGGATCCAGGGCCAAACCCTTCTGACAATGCTCTAACGCAGCGCGCAACCGCCCCTGTTCACGCAATAGAGCCGAGAAGTCGCGTTGCAGTTTCAGGGCCACTTCGCGCAGCCAAATGCGTCGCGCCATGCACCAATCCTCTTGCTCGTTGTCGATATAGTCCAAGGGGATGTCTTCGAACAAATCCCCGGTATACAGCTTCTCGGCGGTCGAATAGATCAGCTGCGCCTCGTCGCTTTGTCCGCGTTTCAGCAGGGACACGCCGCGCCGACACAGCTGCTCGAAACTGGTGATGTCGACCCAGCTGCCTTCGGGTGGGTTCAGTCGATAAAAATCGCCGGTGCGGACCACGCTGTCCTTACGCCCCAAGGTTTTGCGCAACATGGCCACGGTGTGATGCAGCCGCGCGCGTTTGCTTTTTTCCGTGCCGTTTTCGGCCCATAACAGCTCGGCGATGCGATCCACATGCGCGCCGCGTTCCCCGTGGGTCAGCAGGTAGGCGAACAATGTTCGGGTCTTTTTGGGCGCGCCGCCCTTGATGTTCCAATCAATTCGATCCGTGCCATTGCGATAGACCCGCAGCTGCCCCAGGCAATAGATCTGCCACCGCTCGGTCCGTTCGCTGGCCACCAGAGGATTTGCCGGATGCACCAGCCAATCCGGGTCCGCACCATGCGCCGCAAAGCGCAAATCCCGTTCAAAAAAATTGGTCCCCGCATAGTCCGGCACGATCCGCCCCAGCACAAAGGACATCTGCTCACCCGCGGGTTGGTTCGCCAATTCCGCAGGCACCCAAAAAGGGTTCTCATACAGCCCCGAAGGCACAACGATCTGCTGATGCGCCCGGAATGACGCCTGGAGCAAATCCTCGACAATTAATTCACGATTATAGATCGAAATCACCGGCGTGCCGTGTTTCTGAAAGATCTGACTAGAGATCTCGCCCCAGGCCTCAACCCGCAAAGCCCCCTGCATTTGTTTGGACACCCAGCTCATATCGACCACGAAACACCCCATGTCCTGATCCGTGCTCAGCCAACGCTGGATGGCCTGAACCACGTCTGCGGCGACGATCTGTTCACGATCCAAGCCGACCTCGGACGCGCTAAGACGCATGATCGCCCGCCCGGACCGCAGAAATGCCGGGTCCTCGGAGATAATCAGCATCCGTTCGTGCCCCTGCACGTTTTTCAGCGCCCGAAGCACAAAGTCGGCATCCCTGGCTTCTGCGAAAACGGCTGCATTAACAACGACTTTCGCGGTTTTTTGCGCCTTTTGGGGAGCGGAGATTTGTTCCATCTTTGGGCCTTGCATGACTGATTTTTCGAGCCTGCACAGCAAAACGCCAAAGAAAAACCAAAGCAAGAGCAATAACGTGATTCGTAGGTTGTGGCTGAAATAGCGCCTGACCACTGGGAGGAAGAAATACATGAACGACCTACGGGAAAGCCGATTCAGTCGGGTGGGTAAGGTGTCTTTGCGGGCCGGAAAACATGCCTGACGTGACGGCTTTTGACTATGTGATCGTCGGCGCGGGGTCGTCAGGCTCGGTGCTGGCGAACCGGCTCAGCGCGGACCCCGCCATTTCGGTCTGTTTGATCGAAGCCGGGCCCGAAGACCGCAGCCCCTTTATCAAGATCCCGTTAGGGTTGATCTGGCTGTCCAAGGATCGGCGGCACAACTGGCTGTTCAACTCGACCCCGCAAAAGGGCCTGAATGGGCGCGCTGTGTCGGTCCCGCGCGGCAAGGTTTTGGGCGGCTCCTCGGCGATCAACGGCATGATCTATATCCGTGGACACCGCCAGGATTATGACGATTGGGCCAACGCCGGCTGCACCGGCTGGGATTACGCGTCCGTCCTGCCCTATTTCAAGAAATCCGAGGCCAATTCCGATCCCGGCACGTCTGACGACTTCCATGGTCGCGACGGCGAGCTGTCAGTGCAGAACCTGCGCGACGCCAATCCGATGGATCAGGTTTTCATCGACGCCACCACGCAGCTGCAACATCGCACTTGCGCCGATTTCAATGTCTCTGACCCCGAAGGCGTCGGCATCTATCAAGTCACGCAGAACGACGGTCAGCGCCATTCCACGGGGGCTGCCTTTTTAGCGCCCGTGCGTGCGCGCGCCAATTTGCACGTCATCACCAGCGCGCAGGTGCAACGGGTCGAGGTTCAGGACGGTCGGGCGACAGGCGTGCATCTGACCTCACCGGGTGGGCATCAGTTCATTCAGGCCAAGGCCGAGGTCATTCTGTCCGCCGGTGCCATCGGCTCGCCTGATATTCTGCTACGCTCGGGCATTGGTGACGGCCCCTCGTTGCAAAATGGTGGAACCGAGGTGCTCCATCACCTGCCGGGCGTGGGTCAGAACCTGCAAGACCACGTGGACGTGATGGTCATCTGCAAATCCCAAAGCGCCACCGCCTATGGTCTGTCATTGCAAGCCGCACCCAAGCTGGCGCTGGAAGGGTTGCGCTGGCTTGGGGCGCGTCGGGGGATGCTCAGCTCGAATATGGTCGAGGCCGGAGGGTTCTTGCGCACATCAGCGGCTGAACCCCGCCCCGATATCCAGCTGCATTTTATCCCCGGTCGCAAAAGCCATCGCGGGCGGATGTTCGAATACGGGCACGGCGTGTCCTTGCATACCTGCCTTTTGCGCCCGGAAAGCACTGGCAGCGTGACCCGCAGCACCCCCGACGGCGCGCCCGATATTGATCTGGGCCTGCTCTCGAACCAGGCCGACACGGAACGGATGACCAAGGCCGTGCGCATGGCGCGCGACATCCTGCGCCAGCCCCCCTTTGCCAAGCATCGCCTGTCCGAGATCATCCCCGGCGACGACGCCCAGACGGATGACCAGATCAAAGCCTTCATTCGCACCCATGCGCGCACCGTGTACCACCCGGTGGGCACCTGCGCGATGGGCGCCGGCAGGATGGCCGTGACGGACCCAAGCCTGCGTGTGCACGGCCTGCGTGGGCTACGGGTCGTTGATGCCTCGATCATGCCGAAAATTGTCAGCGGAAACACCAACGCTCCGGCCATCATGATCGCCGAAAAAGCCGCAGACATGATCATCAGGGACAGGCGCAACGCGGCCTGATCCGACACCCAACCAGAGGCCCAAAAGGGCCCGACTGCTTCGACTTTGACTTTCCAGGGAGGAAATTATGACAAACAAACGCAAACTTCTGGCACTGGCCAGCGTGATGGGCATGGGCTTTGCCGCCCCGGCCATGGCGGCACCGATGTGCGGCGCGAATACCGGCCAAGCAGCCAGCGGTGATCCGATCATCGTCGGCGGCATCCATGGCAACGCCGCACCCGGCGATTTCTCGGCTGCGACCGACGCGGCGGCGGCGTATTTCAAATGTGTGAACGCCAATGGTGGCATCCATGGCCGCCCCGTGGATTACCGTGTGGAAAACGATCAGTGGAACCCCGAGCTGGCGGCTCAGGCGGCGGCGAAACTGGTGAATGACACCAAATCGGTGGCGCTGGTCGGCAACGGCTCATTCATCGAGATGGCCGTGAATGCCGGCACCTATGTGGACGCGGATATCATGGTCATGGCCTCGGGCTGTGCGATTTCCGAGTGTTTCGAGACCGCCAATATCGTGTCCACCAACCAAGGCCCCCTGCCCTCGAACCTGGGCGCAGTGCAATATGCCCGCGAAGAGCTGGGCGCGACCAATATCGCCTGCATCGGGCTGAACATCCCCAACAACGGCATCTGGTCCTGCGAAGCCTCGATCAACTATATGAAGGACAATGGCGGCGACGGCAGCATGGCCCTGCTGAACCCCGGTGCGCCAGACGTGAACTCGGCCCTGCTCGAGGCGATTTCCTCGGGGGCAGACACCATCCTGATCAACCAGCCCGCCGGTCTGGCCCTGGCGATCCTGAAAGCCGCCGAGGAACAGGATCTGCGCGATGCGTTCAACTGGATCGCGCCGACTCCGCTGTATGATCTGTCGATCCCCGATCAGCTGAGTGACTACTGGCACGGCCATGTCTATGTGAATGCCGAGCTGGCCCCGTTCCAGGTAAACGGCCCGGACGCGCAGAACTGGATTCAGGTGATGGATGGCTATGCCCGCGACGAAGACCCGCGCGATACCTTTGCGCAGGCGGGCTATCTTTCGGCTAAGTTCTTTACCGAGACCATGCTGGCAATGGACCCCGCAGACGTGGGTGACCGCGCCAAAGTCGGCGACGCGATCCGCGCCATCAAGGGTCTGGAATCTGACCTGATGTGCGGCCCCTACTACGTGGGTGACGCCGATTACCACATGCCCAACCACGCGGGTTATATGGTGAAGGTCGTCAAGGGAGGCTATGAAATAGTGCGCGACTGCTATGAATATGACAGCGCTTATTTCGAGCCTCACATCGCCCTGGAAAAAGAGCTTGGCCTGCGCTGAGCCTAGCTAAGCCTATCAGGTGCAGCAGGGCCAAGCGCCTTGCTGCACCCAACTTTCGGGCGGGACCCAATGAATAAAACCACTCTCCTCAACTGGGGGCTTTACCTGGTGCTGATGGCCGTCATTCTGACATGGCTCGGCTGGGGTAAACCCATGAAAATACAGGGCTTGTTTCTGGCTTCGGGCCTTGCAACCGGCTCGCTTTATGCGCTGGGCGGGATCGGCATGGTCGTGCTGTTCCGGGCCACGGGCGTTCTGAATTTCTCGGGCGGGGCTGCGGGCGCGGCGGGCGCCATGACCGCCTGGCAGCTGGTCGAATGGGGCGTCTGGGGCCCCGTCGCCTGGAGCGGATGCATCCTGATGGCGCTGGCCATCACCCTGTTTTACGGCCGCATGATCGCGCCGCATCTGGCCTGGCGCGAACCGGTGGTCAAGGCCGTCGCAACGCTGGGCTTTGCCCTGATCATCCTTGGCCTTGTCAGCTTTCTGTGGGTCGACGATCCACGCTCGATTTCCTTGCCGACCGACAAGATCGGCATCCGCTTCCTGGGCCTGCGTGTGACCGCGACCCGCCTGATCGTCTTTGCCGCGTCCATCCTGATCGTGATCGGCATCTATCTGTTTCTCAGCCGCACCAAGGTGGGCCTGCAAATGCGCAGCCTGGCCAATGACCGGGACCTGTCGGCGCTAATCGGCATCCCGATCCTGAAGGTCGAGACCATCGCATGGGGCATCTCGGGCGTGCTTGCGGGGTTTTCCGGGTTAATGTTTGCCGACCTGATCCGGTTGGAACCCACGGTGATCACCTTCATGGTCATCCCCTCCATCGCCGCTGCGATTTGCGGACGGTTGGACAATCTGGCGCTGGTCCTGATCGGAGGCCTGTCGATGGGCGTGATCGAGAATATGCTGACGCTGTCCTCGACCCTGAAAGGTGTGCGGCCCATCGCACCGTTTGTCATCGCGGCGCTGGTGCTGCTGTGGTCGCAGCGCGGATCGCGCCTGACATTCGGCGGGAGGGACTGACATGGATAAGCGTTTGTTCCAAATCACCCCGTCGGGCTGGAGCGGCCTGATCTTCGCTGCCTTCGCCATCGTCATTCTGCCCCTTGTGGCCGGAAACCTGTGGCTCAGCGTGTTCATCTCGACCGGCTGTTTCATGCTGGCCATTGGCGGCGTTGCCTTCATGTATGCGCGCCTTGGCATGGTCAGCCTGACACAAGTCGGCCTGATGGGGGTCGGCGGCTGGGTCATGCTGCGCCTGAACCACGCCTATGACCTGCCCTTCGAGGTGAACCTAATCCTGTCCGGTCTGGTCACCATGGGCTTTGGATGGCTGCTGGCCCTGCCCGCCCTGCGAATGCGCGGGCTGTACCTGGCGCTGGTCACCCTCATGGCCGCCGGAGGGCTGGAGATCCTGTTTGCCACCTATCAGTTCCCCAATGGCGGCGAGGGGTTCTGGGGCGTGAAAACCGGCTCGGCCGATGCGTTCCGCCGCCCGTGGCTGGCTCAATCCCCCGAGGCCTATTTCCGCTATACCGTTGTGGTCGTCCTGCTGGGATTTCTGTTCATCGAGGCGCATCGCCGTCTGGCTCCGGGACGGGCCTGGGCGCTGATCCGCCGGTCCGAGGCCGCCGCCATGTCCGCAGGCGTCAATGTCACCCTGTATAAAACCTGGGCGTTCGGCATTGCGGGTCTGCTTGCCGGTGTCGCGGGCGGGCTTTTGGCCGGGTCTCTGGGCTTGCTGGACGACGCGACCTTCAAAGCCAGCGAAAGCGTCATGGTCTTTGCCTTGGCGATCGTTGGCGGTGCTCGGTACTGGCTGGGTGCCCTGATCGCGGCCACGCTGTTTCGCATCCTGCCTGCCCTGCTGAACAACTGGGGCGTGGACGCGGATCTAAGCTTTGTCATCTTCGGCGCGGGTCTGCTGCATGCGATTATCACGGCCCCCAACGGGTTGGCCGGTCAGCTGATCGACACCATCCAGGCCCGGTTGAGCCCCAAGAAGGAGGCCAAGCAATGATCAACGTAGATAGTGTCAGCGTTCATTTCGGCGGAGTCATCGCGCTGGATCAGGTCTCGGCCCAGTTCACCGCGCCGGTCAATGGCATCATCGGCCCCAATGGCGCCGGGAAAACGACGCTAATGAACGTAGTGTCGGGCTTTGTGCAGGTGCATAGCGGGCGGATCGAGATGGATGGCAAGAACCTGCTGTTCCTGCCCCCGTATCGCCGAGCGCATTGGGGTCTGCGGCGTTCGTTCCAGAAGGAAGAGATCGCCAATGACCTCAGCGTTTTTGACAACGTGCTGGTGCAGATCGACCATGCCGGGGCCTCGGGGCCCAAACGTGACGAGGTGCGTCGGATGTTGGCCCTGGTTGGCATGGAGGGTAAATCCGACCGCATGGGCCGGACGCTGAACAGTTTTGAACGGCGTCTGACCGACATGGCCAAATGCCTGGTCGGCAGCCCGAAACTGGTGATGTTCGACGAACCCGCTGGCGGGCTCTCGATCGAGGAAACCCGTCAACTGGGCGACCTGATCATGGCCGTGCCCAAGGAAACCGGCGCGCAGGTGCTGGTGATCGACCACGATGTCGAGCTGATCTCGCGCATTTGCACGGACACTCTGGTGTTGGATTTTGGCAAGAAAATCGCCTTTGGCCCCACGCCGGACGTGCTGGCCGATCCCAAGGTCAAAGCGGCCTATCTTGGCACGGAAGAGGTATAATCCATGGCTTTGGAACTGAACAAACTCAGCGTTATGCAGGATGGGCGCACCTTGGTGGATCGGATTGATCTGCATCTGGCGCCGGGCAGTGTCACCGCTGTTCTGGGCGCGAATGGCGCCGGAAAATCCGAGCTGGTCCTGGCCATGACCGGGATGATGCAGATCTCGGGGGGGCAGATGACGCTGGATGGCGCGGATCTGACGGGCAAAGGCCCTGACGTGATCCGCGCGGCCGGGATCGCCGCCGTCCCCGAGGGCCACCGGGTGCTGACCAAGCTAAGCGTGGATGACAATCTGCGCGCCGCCGGATCGCTGTTGGCGGACGGGCTGGAGGAAACGCTTGCCGATACCTACACCTTTTTCCCCGAGCTGGCCGAGCGCAAAAAACAGATCGCAGGCACGATGTCTGGCGGGCAGCAACAAATGCTGGCGCTGGGACATGCGATGATGTGTCGGCCCCGGTTCCTGTTGGTCGATGAAATGTCCTTGGGCCTGGCGCCTTTGGTGGTGAAACGTCTGATGGGCTTTGTCACTGATCTGAAAACCCGCGGCGTCGGCATTTTGCTGATCGAGCAATTCACCGATCTGGCGCTGAGTGTCTCGGAAGAGGCACTGGTGCTGCGCGGAGGACATGTGCGGTATAGCGGCCGGGCCGAGAACCTGATCAAGGACCCCGCACTGCTGGATCAGGCCTATTTCGGCATCGACGCGGTCGAAGACGGCGCGGGGTTGGCGGCCCACTAGGGGGGCGTTGAGCTATCCGCTCATGCCGCCATCCACGGACAGGATCGTTCCAGTGGTAAAACTGCTTTGATCCGAGGCCAGGTAGATCACCGAACGCGCCACTTCCTTGGGGGTGGCGTGACGCCCCATCGGGATAATTTCGTCAAAGAATTCAGTGCCATCTCGGCCAATGATTTCGCCCAGATCATCCTCGACCCGTTGCTGGAACCCGTTAGAAACCGGCCCCGGATTGATCGTGTTCACCCGAATACCACGCGGCGCTAGGTCCTTGGCCAGGACCCGCATCAGTCCGGTCAGCGCATGTTTCGCGGTGATATAGCCATAGACGCCAGGATCACCACGCAGCCCAGCCACACTGGAGGTAATGATGATGCTGCCGCCCTGCCCCATATGCGGCACAGCATGTTTCGCCGCCAAAAACGCCCCGCGTACATGAACCGCAAGCACCTGATCAAACATGTCGGTGGGATAATCCTCGATCGAGGCGACGGTGCCAAAATTACCCGCATTGCTGAATAGCACGTCAATCGTGTCAAAAGCCTTAACCGATTGCGCAACATAGCGAACGACATCCTCTGCGTCCGAGACATCCGCAACGCAGGTTTGCACCTCACCCAGATGCGACAGGCTGGCGGCTGCCTGATCAAGCATCGCTGAATCGCGGTCGACCAGCATCACCCGCGCCCCTAATTTCAGCAGCTCCGCGGCCGTGGCCTGGCCAATGCTGCCCGCCCCACCAGTGATCACGCACCCCTTACCGTGCAGTCCGAAATCCATGGTATTCCTCCCCATTTTCCTCGGATTTAAGTTTAGGGCAAAAATCGCCTATCACCTATGATTTCTTTAGGAATTTCCTTGCAATACATCCCCTAATTGCCCCTAAACTGAGACTTGGGAGCAAGGGAGGTTTCGCAGATGTCGCAGACTGGATCACAGGGCGCGCAGTTGTCAGCTGGCGCGGCAATGTTCGGCAAGCTCAAAGCGCTGGGCGTGGACTATGTGTTTACCAACTCCGGCACCGATTTTCCGCCCATTATCGAAGGGTATGCCGCCGCCAAAGCCGCTGGCCACGCCCTGCCGCAGCCCATTATTGCGCCGCATGAACACGCCGCCATGTCGATGGCACACGGGTATTATCAAATCTCGGGCCAGGCCCAGGCCGTGATGCTGCACACGAATGTCGGTCTGTCCAACGGGATCACTGGGGCCATCAACGCGTGGTGCGATCAGATTCCGATGATTATGATGTCTGGGCGCACGCCGACCGTTGAACAGGGGCGGTTTGGCGCGCGCACCGTTCCCATTGGCTGGGGCCAAGAGATGTTCGACCAGACCGCCTTGGTCCGTGAAACTACCAAATGGGACTACGAACTGCGGTTTCCTGAACAGATCGCCGAGGTCTTGGATCGTGCCTGGGCCATTGCGAATTCTACGCCCAAGGGGCCCGTGTATCTAAGCTTGCCGCGCGAGGTTCTGTGCGAACCCGGCCCGACCGAGGGCAATGATACCCCTTCGTCCATGGTGCCGGTCATTGCCGCCGTCGAGCCCACCGCGCTGGATCAGGCCGCGCGGGCATTGGCAGGCGCGAAGTCCCCTTTGATCATCGCCCAACGCGGCGCGGGCAGTGCCGAAGCCTTCGCCGCGCTCAGCGATTTCGCGCTCGAACACGCCATTCCCGTGGCGCATTATTGGTCCAACCAACTGGCCATTCCCATCGCCCATCCGATGCAGGTTGGCGCCGACCCCGATCCCTGGCTGACCCAGGCAGACGTGGTGTTGGTGATCAACTCTCTTGCCCCGTGGTTCCCCGACAAAACTGGCCCACACAAAGACGCGACGATCATTCAACTTGGACCGGATCCTTTGTTTTCGCGCACGCCCATCCGCAATTTTCGCGCTGATATCGCCTTGGGTGGAGAAACGGATCAAACGCTTTTGGCGCTGATCAAGAAGGTCTCTGACATCTCTGCTGAGCCTAGCCAAAATGATAGCCGTCGAGAGAGTGTTTCTGTTTACTCTTCGAAGGTTAGAGAGGAAACCTCACGCATTGCCGAAACCGGATGCGCCAACCCTATGACCAAGGAATGGGTCGCTCTGTGCCTCGGACGTGCCATTAAAAACCGCAAAGCCACTGTGTTTCATGAACTCGGCTGCCCTCTGCAACCGCTGGGGTTGCAGGATCACAACAGCTATTTCCAAGAGCCACATTCCGGCGGGCTGGGCTGGGGATTTCCCGCCGCGCTTGGCGCACAACTGGCAGATCCCGAGCGGTTGGTTTTTGCCACGATGGGCGATGGCAGTTATATGTTTGCCAATCCGACGGCCTGCCATTTCATTGCCGAAGCTCATGCTCTGCCGGTCATTGTTCTGGTGTTGAACAACGAAGAATGGGGCGCTGTACGTGCCTCGGTCGATGGAATGTACCCCACAGGCAGCGCGCGTCAGGCAAACGAAACGCCAATGACCTCGTTACGTCCCAGTCCCGATTTCACCCAAACGGCGCGCGCCAGCCGCGCCTATACAGAAACAATTTGCAACGGAGCAGACCTGCCCCCAGCCCTCGAACGCGCAATCACCGTGGCCACGTCAGAACGTCGGCAAGTGTTATTAAATATCGCCATTGCCTGTGCTTGATTTGGTTTGGATCTGTCGCACTGCTGTATCGTCTTGGTCTCTGGATCCTTTTCTCGGCAGCCAACGATTGACGGCATCGGTACTTTGCCGATCACGAGTACAGGCGTTTCGCTGGTGGCAGGGCAAGGGCGCTAACAGGCATCATCCGCGACGTGGCACAGCACCGTTTCTACGCCTTGGACGCCCGCCGCGTCATTGGCCGGATGGCACCGCACATGGCCGAACTGGCGGGGCGCACCCTGACACGGCGGGCTGCGGCATGAACTATGACCTTATCAAGGAGGCGTTGCCGGTGGAAACAGGCAATGGCCGCCGGTCCATGCTCTGATATGGTCGAGGTGGTCATTGACTGCGTGCTGCGCCGCCGCCAGTTCAAGGAGATCGTGCAACAGTGCTGCGTCGATCTGGAAAGCCTGACCCGGTTCCGCAAGCGGTTCATCACGCCAGAGGTCGAGAAGATCGTTCTCGTCGAGGCGAACAAGCTGGATGCCGCATCACTCGATCAGGAAGTGAACGCTGCCCAACACAAGACCGAAGGCGGCATTGAGGGAATCCTCAAGGAGCAGCGGCGTCTCTACCGGAGCCTCAACGATATGGTCGAAGGCGACAACCTGATGGGCGTGCCGGCCCCGATGATGCAATTGCTCCGGGACCAGAACAAGAGCTACGAGAACTTGCTCAAGGTCTATTCGAACCTTCGCGAAAAGACGACAATCGTGCTTGGCCTGGACGAGCATCCCGACGTGCAAAAGCTGATGGACGTTCTCTGGTTGGTTTTCCAAGCGCACCCGGAGGCGTTCGAGACCTTCCGGCAAGTGGTCCAAGACCGGCGGATTCCGCTTGATGTCGAATGATCTCGGCCTTTTCCTCCGCACATTACACGAGCGGGTAAAGAGCGAACTCTTGCTTGAGCGGGTTGTTGGCGGCCCGCCCAACGATTGGCAGCGCAAGCTGATGAATTCCACCTCAGACATCATCATGGTGTTGACGTCGCGGCGCATCGGAAAATCGACAACCATCGGCGTTATGGCAGACCAGAAATTATCCAAGCCTGAACATCAAGTGAACATCCTTTCGAAGACGCTGGCGCAGTCTCAACTGCTGTTCGCCAAGATCGCCTACGCAAGGGAAAAGGTGGCGCTGCCGATTGAAACCAAACGACGCACCATGACCGAGATGCCCCTGAAAAACGGCTCGTCGGTGGTCTGTGTCCCGGCTGGTCAGGACGGCGAGCAGGCCCGCGGCTACGGCGTCAAAAATGGTCTGCTCTTGTCCGATGAAACCGCGTTCATTCCCGATGCCATCTATGGCTCAACCCTCAGCATCGCGCAAGACAACGCGAAGACAATTCTGATCACCACACCGGGCGGGAAATCGGGCAAGGCCTATGAAATGTGGTCAGACAGAGAGAGATATCCCGAGGTCGAACGCATCTGGGCTTGCTCCCTCGACCTGCCGCGGATGGCGAAGCTGGTCGAGCGTCAGCGAAAAGTGCTGTCCAAATTCGAGTTCGACGTTGAGCACGGCCTCAATTGTATGGGCCGGGGTCAGCAGATTTTCGACTCGGCAGCAATTGCCACAGCTTACGCGGACACACCACAATTGAGATTGGGAGACCTTTATGCAGGCCTCGGTTGAAAAGCGCGAGGAATTGATCCTACCAGACGCCGATCCGGCGGTTGAGATAGTTTGTGGCTACAGGCGTTTTTTAGTTGGGCTTGACATTGCGCAGGACAGGAACGCTTATTCGATCCTGCTGGACGAGTGCGTATGCTGAGTTCGAAGCAAATGACGTCGGCGAAGTTGTCGTTACTCTCATTGGTGACGTCCCTGCGCCATAGAAGATGACCAGTGAAGAAGTCGCTGCCATCGTCAACGACCCTAAGTTCTTCGATCTGCTCCGCGCTTGGTATCAAAACGCCCCATTTGGGACTCCTCTTTAGAGTGCCTTCGAAGGTACCGCTCCCCCCGAACCTTGTCCTTGCGGGTGCGCTGACAGACATAGGTGAACACCCATTCTTCATTGTGCCCGATCAGCGGTTCCAAGATTTCACGAATGGCCGGGGTGATCGGGGTCGTTGAAGGTCAACACCCGATTGCCCCCGTGCCGCCCGAGGGTGCGCTCTATCAGGCCATGGTTCACTAGCGCGTTTAGGCGCGGCTTGAGCGTTGCAATGGGTAGGCCGGTGAAGTCGCTCCAATCCCGGTAGGGCTATGCCGCCCAGAACCCTTTATGGTCTGGACGGCGAGCAGAAGACTTGCGCCACATGGTGATGATCGCTCCGAACAGGTCACGGGTCTTGGGGTTCTGCGTCCAGAAGCCCCGCACGTCCTTGGTGGTCTGGATCGGGGATTGATCCTGCGCCTTCTGAGCCGCGTTGTCCTTCTCAAGGTCAGCGGCCAGTTCGGCTTTGGCGGATTTGGACTTGAGGAAGATGGTCATGCCTCAGCCCCCGCCGTCAGCCGCTCCCATGTATCACGGAATGCCTCTCGGCAGATGGTCAGCGCCTCGGCCTTATGTGCGCGGGAAGCGACCGGCAGAATAAGGGCCATGCGCAGCGTTTGCGGCGTTCTATGGAAACCCTAGGCTAGAAGCACAGACGGGGCGTCAGTTTGGGTGGTCGCGTTTCGGCAGGGTATGTCCAAGCCAATGAGTGATGTTCTGGCAATCGGAGCGAATTTATTCGGTCACGGCGTTGACGGTCGTTGATCTTTGTTGACCTGAAGCGTCGCCTCTAAGGCCTTGTTTCGGAACACTTGTTGACGATGTTGATCATGTTGATCTTAAAGCAATATATCTTGGTAGAATAAGCCGATTAGGCATAGGGCATGGACCAGGGCACAGGGGCAGCGTGCAATCCGGATATATATAGCGAAAACGGTCAACGAAGATCAACGTCGTCAACAAGGCAATAAAAACAATACGTTATAGCGAGCTCCGAAAACGCCTTGTTGACGTAGAGTTCTTCCAGCTTGGAAGGTCTGGACTGCACAACGTTGTGAGCCGGCACACTCCCTTGTAAATCGCTGGCATACGGCTCCAACGGAACACGACATTCTGACCTCGAACGGCATCGAGGATGCTGACCGTGAAAAATCCGAAGTCATCAGCCCGCACAAATAGACCGCCCCATTGATACCTAATTGGGCGTTCTGGCGTCAGGGGCGTGAATGACTTCAAGGGCTTAAGTAAAAGGGCAAATCTCTACGCCAATATGCGGCGGAGGAGAAAAAGCGTTTAGAGGCTGGTAGTTAGCACAAGCCCGTGGCACCGGATGACAAATGATCCGTAAACACCGATCCAGGCAGTGTTTTCTGTACTTATTCTGTGCTCAGAAAGAAAAAGGACCTAGCGTATGAGCGCTAAGTCCTTGAAATCTTTGGCTCCGGCGGTAGGGATCGAACCTACGACCAATTGATTAACAGTCAACTGCTCTACCGCTGAGCTACGCCGGAACATGTGGCGGTGTATAGCTATGAGTTTTTCCGGCGTCCAGTGCCTTTTGTGTCATTTTTCCGAAAAAATTTGCGACACAGGGATCGCGTGTCATTTTAGCGTGAATTGTGCGGTCTCGGACAGTTCAGTCAGCGGCTGCGCTTGATTTTTTCCCACCAGATCAACGAGATGCGCGAACACGTTTCGTGCTGCGGCCCCCATCAACGCAGGCGGTGTCTCGGTGTAGATACGCTCGGCCAGGCTGCGGGCGGTGCCCGAACTGCGCTCCAGCGCCTCGAGGATCGAGGTTTCGCGACCACGGCGGTGCGACAGCAGCCATTCCACCCGTTCAGCAGGATTCGACACAGGGGCACCATGGCCCGCATGATAAACTTTGGCATCATGGCCTTGCAGCCGCTCGCAAGAGCGCATGAAATCCGTCAGGTCACCGTCAGGTGGCGACACCAGCGAGCTGGCCCATCCCATCACCAGATCTCCGGTGAAAACTGCATCCTCCCATTCAAAGGACAGGTGGTTCCCGAAATGTCCCGGCGTCCACAGGGCGCGCAACTGCCAGCCGTCTCCTTTGAGGCTCTCTTGGTCGGCAATTTCCACATCTGGGATGAACTGCGCATCCACCCCCTCGCCCCCACCGGCCAGACCTTTGGCGGACAGCTGCTCCATGATCTCGGAGCGACCGGCGCGGAAATCCCCGTATGCATAAACAGGCGCATCGGTCCGCGCCGACAAGGCCCGCGCCAAGGGAGAGTGATCCAAATGGGCATGGGTGACAATAATATGAGAGATCCGCTGCCCAGGATGGAGCGCGCCCAGAATAGCCTCCAGATGTACCGGATCATCAGGGCCAGGGTCGATCACGGCGATGTCGCGTTCGCCCAACAGATAGGTGTTTGTCCCGCGATAGGTCATCGGAGAAGGATTGGGCGCCAAGACGCGTCGCAACCCGGTGGCCAGTTCCTCGGCCTTTCCTGGCTGAGGATTGAAATCGTCCGGTGGCAACATCGTGTATTCCTCTCCCATCGTTCGCCGGTTAGGTTTAGCCCATGTTCTTTCGCTGGCTCAAACGCTATTTGCCCCGTGGGCTGTATTCCCGTGCGGCACTGATCCTGATCCTGCCTGTTGTGACCTTGCAGCTGGTGGTGTCCATTGTCTTTATGCAGCGACATTTCGAGGGCGTGACACGTCAAATGTCGCAAACCGTCGCGCGTGAGGTACGATTGCTGTTGGATGACCTGCCCGGCGATCTGGTGGGGATGCAAATCACCTCGTATCTGAGGCCGCTTTCTGACCCGCTTGAGATCACAGTATTTCCGCCCGGCACCTCGGCCCCCGCCCCGATGGGGATGCGGCGCTGGTACGATATCACCGGGCTGTATGTGCAATCCAGCCTGTGGGCATCGCTGCCTGAACTGGCCGGAATTTCCCTGCCCGATGACTATGACGCGCTGTTATTCGTGGATGCGCCGCAAGGACAGGTCGTGTTGCAGTTGGACCGGACACGTTTGTCAGCCTCGAACGCGCATCAGCTGTTTGTGCATATGGTGTTCTTTGGCGGGCTGATGACCCTGATCGCCTTTATCTATCTGCGCAATCAGCTGCGCCCGATCACCCGTTTGGCCCGCGCAGCCGAGGCGTTTGGCAAGGGACGCACCCTGCCCTATCGCCCCACCGGCGCACTCGAGGTTCGGGCCGCGGGCAATGCCTTTCTGGACATGCGGGCCCGCATTGATCGGCAGATCGAACAGCGCACGCAGATGTTGTCGGGCGTCAGTCACGACATGCGCACGCCCCTGACCCGCCTGCGTCTGGGCCTGTCGATGCTCGAGGAGGAGGATGCCCAAGACCTGTTGCATGACGTCGACGACATGCAGCGGATGCTGGACGAATTCCTGGCCTTTTCCCGTGGCGCGACCGAAGGCGACCCCGAACCCACCGACCCCATTCAACTGGTGCGCGGGGTGGTCGAGGACGCCAAACGCTCTCATCAGGACGTCACATTGGTCCAACAGGTTGGCGAGGGCATGGTTCAGCTAAACCCAACAGCCATCCGACGCGCCGTGTCCAATCTGATCGAAAACGGGGTGCGTTATGGCGGAAAAGTTCAGGTTTCGATCAAACTGACCGAGAAATCTTTGCGCATTCGGGTCGAAGATGATGGCCCCGGTATTCCACCCGAAAACCGTGAACAAGCGCTCAAAGCTTTCACCCGTTTGGACAGCGCCCGCAATCAGAACCGCGGTGGCGGTGTGGGCCTTGGCCTGGCCATCGCGACAGACATCGCACGGGCACACGGAGGCGTTTTGCGCTTGGGCTCTAGCGAAGTTTTGGGCGGCTTGCAGGCTGATATCGTGATTGCGCGCTAGATCAGAACGATCGCGATAATCACTCCGGCCCAAAACACCGCTGCCAATATCACCGCAAAACCCAACCCTGCGCCAGGGGGCTTGCGGTCTTCCGTCGGTTGCTTTCCCGAAGGATCCGATCCTTCGGGAAACAAGATCTGAAGCATCTCGGCCATAGTCACCCCTACATGTGCACGAGTTATGCGCTCTCCCTTAGGTAGTGTGGCACGGCCTTTTGCTTTACGCAACGTAAACTTTATGAGAGGCTCGAATCGCCGCCGATGCGATGAAGAAACTAGAACGGATGGAATGGTAAAGTGTACTACGCACGAATTTTCATGGTGCAGAAATTCGATTAACTAATTGCTTTTAAACGTAAATGTTTTGAAAGTGGTAGGCCCGGCAGGATTTGAACCCGCAACCAAAGCGTTATGAGCGCTCTGCTCTAACCGTTGAGCTACAGGCCCGCCTAAGCGTTGAATACGAGGCCAGACGACACCCGTCAAGCGGTGCATCTGAATTGACCTGTGACGCGTCAACGTGCTGGATGTGACACACCGCCCCCACAGCTCCGATCTGAGCAAACGGCCAGCGCAATCTTGGGTGACGGCATGAACGTCAGGTGCCGCCCCCCTGCCTCCCTGACGTTAATTATTTTGCACTCACAGGTGACACGGGTCTGGAATTCCCCCTCTTTACGCCGCGGTTCCGACCACAGTATTCTTCTTGGTATATTGACGACCAAGGACTTTTCGAATGACCTATTTTCCCGCGCCAGCGTCTTGCGCTTATGGCTATGATGCCGAATTTTTCGGCATATTTCAGCCCCTTTCCTGTCACGCCCGATCCCTCAGCATGCCCAATTCTTGCGTTAGGTTGGTCCCGTAACCAGTTCCGCTGCGGGAGTTTTCCCGCAGCACGGTGTGTAGAGCAGAAGAAAGGAGCCATTCTATGGCACAGCAACAAAACCCTCAGGCCCCGATGCCCGCAGATGCCCAAAAACCGGCCCCAAAGCCGATCAAAGAGCCGCTACCCGCGCAGCCGATCTTTACCGACTACGCCAGTATCTGATCCTTGAGCAAAAGCGACACAACGGTGATGACAGCCGCTTGGCGCACCGATAGATTGCGCGCATGAGCAGCCCTGTTTCCACCATTCGCAACCTTGGCCCTGCTTCGGATGCGTCCTTTGCCCGCGCTGGCATTCACAGCGCCGAACAGCTGCGCGATTTGGGCGCGGATGCGGCCTATGCACAGCTGATGGAGCACGGCACCAAACCGCATTTCATCGGCTACTACGCGCTGGTGATGGGGTTGCAGGGGCGCCCATGGAACGACTGCCAGGGCGCCGAGAAGGATGCTCTGCGCGTTAAATTCGATGCGCTGAAGGCCAAGAGCCGACCCAATCAGGATGCAGGATCAGAGTTGGAGAAAGCTTTGAACGAAATCGGCGTTATCCCGCGCGCAAACGCCTAACCTTCTGACATCACGCGTAGCACCTGCTGCATCATCCGCAGAAATCGCTCTTGATCGGCATGGGGCAAGCCCGCCAATGCCCGCGCGTTCACCGCTTCGGCGGCGTGAATCGCCGGATCTTTCAGCATTTTCGCCCGATCGGTCAGCCAAACCCGCTGGACCCGCCCATCGGTTTCGTCGCCGCGCCGGATCACCAGCTTATCGCGCTCCATTCTGACCAGAGTGTTGGCCATCGTGGCCTGTTCGATCCCCAATTCGGCCACAAGCTCTTTTTGCGTGCGCCCGTCGCGTTCCCAAAGCGCCAAAAGCGCCGGAAAGACCCCCGTGCTTAGCCCCAAGGGTTTGATCGCGGTTTGCAACTCTCGGGCAAAAAGGCGCGCAAGCGTGTTCAACAGGTAGCCTGCGCTGGTATCTTTGGTGAAGCTCATGGGGCTTGCGTATCACTACATAGCTTGCTATGCAATTATATATAGCAAGCTATGAAAGGCATTTTCATGATGAGACATCTCCATCCTATCGCGGGGGGCCTTGCGCTTCTGACCATCGCTGTTTTCTGGCTCAGCACGGTTCTGGTCGAGCTGTTTGGCACGCAGGCTCAGGTTATCCTGGTCAAAACCCTGATCCCCTGGGGTCTGATCTGGCTGATTCCGCTGCTGATCGGTGCGAATCTAGGCGGGTTTTTGATGGCCAAAAAAATGCGCGGCCCTGTCGTTGCGCGCAAAAAACGGCGTGCTCCGATCCTGGCGTTGAACGGTCTGTTGGTGCTCTTGCCCGCGGCGCTTTTGCTGGCTGCCAAAGCCCGCGCGGGAGACTTCGACGGTCTATTTTATGCGGTTCAGGTCGCCGAGCTGATCGCAGGAGCCGTCAACATCACCTTGATGATCGGAAATATCCAGGACGGCCGCCGTTTGAGTCGCCCACGCCCCGCGACGTAATTCGGACAAAAAAGGGCCGCCCAAATCCTGGACGGCCCCAATTCTGTATCTCTGTCGGACAGGAAGGCTTAGCCCACCAGTTCCAGACCCGAGAAGAAGTAGGCGATTTCGGTCGCGGCGGTTTCAGGCGCGTCCGAACCGTGGATCGAGTTTTCACCCAGCGACAGAGCGAACTCTTTGCGGATGGTGCCTTCGTCGGCGTCGGCAGGGTTGGTGGCGCCCATGACTTCGCGGTTTTTCAGGATGGCGTTTTCGCCTTCCAGAACCTGAACGACGATCGGGGCCGACGCCATGAATTCGCACAGTTCACCGTAGAAGGGACGCTCTTTGTGCACTTCGTAGAACACGCCAGCCTGGGCCGGGGTCAGGTGAATGCGTTTCTGAGCAACGATGCGCAGGCCGGCGGCTTCCAGCTTGGCGTTGATCGCGCCGGTCAGGTTACGGGCGGTTGCATCAGGTTTGATGATCGAGAAGGTGCGTTGAATGGCCATGGGGCGCGCTCCTGTTCCAAGGTTTCAAAAGTTGTAAATCCTGCGTGGCCTCTAGCACGCGTTTGCCAAGGGATAAAGAGGTTTCCTGCGACCTGTCATTGAGACATTGACAAGCCCCCCAGCACTGGTCCACTGCGGGGCCATGTTACGTATCGAAGACCTGCATTACTCCATCGACGGCCGCCCCATTTTTAATGGGGCCAGCGCCACAATTCCCACTGGCCACAAAGTTGGCCTGATTGGCCGCAACGGTGCGGGCAAAACAACGCTGTTCAAGCTGATCCGAGGGGATCTGCATCTGGACAGTGGCTCGATCCAAATACCTTCCCGCGCGCGCATCGGCGGCGTGGCCCAAGAGGTTCCGGGAAACGAGGTTTCCCTGCTGGATACCGTTCTGGCCGCTGACACCGAACGCGCTGAATTGATGGCCGAGTCCGACACCGCCACCGACCCCACACGGATTGCCGATATTCAAACCCGACTCGCTGATATTGACGCATGGTCGGCCGAGGCGCGGGCCTCCTCCATTTTGCGGGGCTTGGGCTTTGATTCCGACGAACAGCTGATGCCCTGTTCGGCCTTTTCGGGCGGCTGGCGGATGCGTGTCGCGCTGGCCGCGGTGCTGTTCGCGCAACCTGACTATCTGCTGTTGGACGAACCGACCAACTATCTGGATCTTGAAGGTGCGCTGTGGCTTGAAAACTATCTGGCCAAGTATCCCCATACCGTGATCATCGTCAGCCACGACCGCGAACTGCTGAACCGGGCTGTGGGCGCCATTCTGCATCTGGAAGGGCAGAAGCTCACCTATTACACCGGGCCGTATGACCAGTTCGTGCGCCAACGGGCCGAACAACGCGCCGTTCAGGCGGCCCAAGCCAAGAAGCAAGACACCCGCCGCGCCCACCTGCAAAGCTTTGTTGATCGGTTCAAGGCCAAGGCGTCGAAGGCGAAACAAGCGCAGTCCCGCGTGAAAATGCTGGAAAAGATGGATGTGATCCGCGCGCCCGAAGATGCCGCCCGCACTGTCTTCAGCTTTCCCGAGCCCGAAGCCCTGTCGCCGCCGATCATCTCGACTGAAAACGCTGAGGTCGGCTATGATGGCACCGCGATCCTGAAACGTCTGAACCTGCGGATTGACCAGGATGATCGCATTGCCCTGCTGGGGAAAAACGGTCAGGGGAAATCCACGCTGGCCAAGCTGCTGTCCGATCGTTTGCCCGCGATGGAGGGGAAAATCGCCCGCTCCTCAAAGCTGCGAATCGGGTTCTTTGCCCAGCATCAGGTCGACGAACTGTTTGTCGACGAAACCCCTCTGCAACACTTGCAGCGCGAACGCCCCGGTGAAACCCCTGCCCGTCTGCGGGCCCGTCTGGCGGGCTTTGGCCTGATGGCCGAACAGGTCGAAACCGAGGTCGGACGCCTGTCTGGTGGGCAAAAGGCACGGCTGTCCCTGCTGCTGGCCACCCTGCCCGCACCGCATCTGCTGATCCTTGATGAACCGACCAACCACCTGGATATCGAAAGCCGCGAGGCGTTGATGGAGGCGTTGAACGCCTATACTGGCGCCGTGATTTTGGTCAGCCACGATATGCACCTGCTGTCGATGGTGGCCGACCGGCTGTGGCTGGTCAAAGATGGTGCTGTTCAGCCCTACGAAGAAGACCTTGCGGCCTATCGCAAAATGTTGCTGCAATCGGACAAACCCGCCAAGCCGGTCAAGCCCAAGCCTGTGGCTCCGCAAAAACGGGCCAGCCGTGACGACATTCTGGCCCTGCGCGCTGATGCCCGCAAATGCGAAGAGCGGATCGAAAAGCTCAACCAGATGGACAAGAAGCTGCAAACCCGTCTGGCTGACCCCAGTCTTTTTGCCGAACGCAAGGGCGAAGCCGTTGTTCTGCAAAAGAAATACGCCGAACTGCGCGAGGCGTTGGACAGGGCAGAAACCTTGTGGATGAAGGCTTTGGAAAAGCTTGAAACCGCTGAAAACAGCTAAGCCTATGGCGCTGGCAAGCTGGACTAGGTAACGTTCTTTATGGATACCGCATTTCTGATCACCGGGTTTGTCACGCTGTTCGTGATCATCGACCCGATCGGCCTGACGCCCATGTTCGTCGCCCTGACCCAAGGCATGCCCCAGTCGCGGCGCCGTGCAATCGCCTTGCGTGGGGTTTTGGTCGCATTCTTTATCCTGTGTCTCTTTGCGCTGTTTGGCGAGGCTGTGCTGGGCTTTGTCGGCATCTCGATGCCCGCTTTCCGCATCGCCGGTGGGTTGCTTTTGTTCCTGACCGCGCTGGACATGCTGTTCCAACGCCGCACCAAACGGCGCGAAGATCAAGCCGAAGAGGACGAAAACACCGACGATCCCTCGGTCTTTCCCTTAGGCATTCCGCTGATCGCGGGACCGGGGTCGATTGCCACCATTATTCTGCTGGCGGGTCAACACCCCGGCCTGCTGGGCCTGACCATGACCCTTGGGGTTACGCTGGCCGTTCTGATCATCGCTTTTCTGCTGTTTTTGACCGCGGGCTGGCTTGAGCGCGCCCTGGGCAAGACCGGTATCAACGTTGTGTCGCGTCTCTTGGGAATGCTCTTGTGTGCGCTTGCTGTGCAGTTCGTTTTGGACGGCCTAAAGGCATTTGGTCTGGCCAGCTAAGGCTGTAATTCGCGTGCACGGCGCCTATATCACATGCAAGCACCGCGAAAGGAGAGCATCATGGACAGTTGGGATGTCGGGCGTCTGGCCTATCTGATCCTGTTGCTTGTCGCCGTGGGATCGTGGTATCTGACCCAGCGACGGGGCAACCTGTCCAAGCTGGTGCAACAAGCGTTGATCTGGGTTTTTCTGTTTCTCGGGGTGATCGCAGCCGTCGGACTTTGGGGCGATATCCGCCAAACCGTGATGCCCCAACAAGCGGTGCATTCCTCTGGTCAGATCGAACTGCCACGCGCACCGGACGGCCATTATTACCTGACGGCCATCGTGAATAACGAACCGATCCGCTTTGTCGTGGACACTGGGGCCTCGGGGATCGTGATGACGCTGGAGGATGCAGAGCGCGCCGGTTTGGACCGAAAGCAACTTGCATTCCTCGGAGAGGCGATGACAGCGAATGGACCGGTCAGAACAGCTCGTGTATTACTTGAGGATTTCACCGTAGGCCCTTATGAAGACAGCAATATTCGTGCCTGGGTGAATGAGGGCGAGATGGAAACGTCGCTGTTGGGGATGACCTATTTGCAGCGTTTCTCGAAAATCGAGATCACGCCCGGATTTTTGCTGCTTACCAGATGAATAGCGACCGTTAAGCCCTTATTTTTCTGCCTTTTTCTCCCAACGCCCCGACTCTTCTGACCAGTATTGCGCAGAACAGCCCGCATCGGTCAGCGTTTTCCACTGAATGCGCGCATTTTGGACCGCTTCGTCATCTGTGCCGTCGAAAATTACACAGACACGCTCCAGCTCGTTAACCTCGCCAGCGCTGACATCAGCGCCATCGACAGCCATCAGGCATTGTGGGTCATTCGTGGCCGGTCCCGTGGTTAACAAGACCGGCTGCAATGCGTCATGCGGGCCGCCAGCCAGACCGTGCGGCAGGAACCCATCCTCGGGTCCCGACCACAGTTTCTGGTCCAGCCACTCCATCCGGCCAGCATCCTGACCGCGCACGGCGACCGTCCACCCGGCCTGACGCGATTTGGTCAACAGCATGGGCAGCGTGGCCTCCAGCGGCTGCCGCGTCAGGTGATAGAAATAGACGGCGCCCAAGCGATCACTCCTCGGCCGCGAGTGCGACTTCGTCTTGTTGCTCATAAACGTCCTGCACCAAGCGGTTCAGAGCCATCACACCCCATCCGGTCGCGCCTTTGGGGGCGAACGCTGTTGGCGCCTTTACCGATGCCACGCCAGCGATATCCAGGTGAATCCAGGGGGTCTCGTCTTTGACAAACCGTTTAAGGAACTGCGCAGCTGTGATGGACCCAGCAGGGCGACCACCCGAGTTCTTGATGTCGGCAATGTTCGACTTGATCATGTTGTCATAGGCCTGACCCAATGGCAGGCGCCAAGCGCCCTCGCCTTCGGCACCGGCGGCCTTGAGGAAGCTTTTGCAGATCCCGTCGTTGTTCGAGAACACGCCAGCATTTTCATGACCCAGACCAATGATCACCGCGCCGGTCAGCGTGGCCAGGTTGATCATGCCCACAGGGGCAAACCGTTCCTGCGCGTACCACAGCACGTCCGCCAAAACCAAGCGACCCTCGGCATCGGTATTGATCACCTCGATCGTGTCCCCTTTCATCGAGGTCACGACATCGCCCGGACGCGTTGCATTGCCCGAGGGCATGTTTTCCACCAGACCAACTAGGCCGACCACGTTGGCCTTGGCTTTGCGCATCGCCAGGGTTTTCATCACACCGGCCACGACGCCCGCGCCGCCCATATCCATGGTCATGTCTTCCATGCCAGCCGCCGGTTTCAGCGAAATCCCGCCGGTGTCAAACACAACACCCTTACCGACCAGCGCCAGCGGAGCCTCGTCCCCGCCGCCATTCCATTGCATCACCACAACCTTGGACGGGCTGTCCGAGCCCTGACCGACAGACAGAAGGCTGCCCATACCCAGCTCGGCCAGTTTGTCCTCTTCCAAAATCTCGACCTCCAGACCCAATTCGGTCAGCGCATCCAGACGGTTGCCGAATTCGGTGGTGGTCAGATAGTTGGCAGGCTCGCTGACCAAATCACGGGTAAAGAACACGCCCTCGGCGACCGCGTTCAGCGGGGCAAAGCGCAGCGCCACATCCTCGGGGGTGTTCACCATAAAGGTCACGTCCCCAGCGGCCTCTTCCTCGGCGCTTTTGCGGGCGGTGAAGGCATAGGCGCGCATGGCAATCCCAAACGCCAGCTCTTCGGCCCGGTTCAGGTTGTTGCACAGCACCAGCAGGGGTTTCTTACCCTTTGCCGCACCAATGGCAGCCCCGGATTTACGCACCTCGGGTTTTTTAGCACCCTTGTCCAGCTTGACCACATCAATCGCCAGAGCAGCCATGCCGACAGGCCAGCTGATGGACTTCATCTCGCCGGGTTTCATGTCAACGAAAGCGTCCGATCCAATAAAGCGTTTCAGCGCGCCCTTGCTTAGCTTGTTCAGGCGCGCGGCCCCCGCATGCAGGTTGCCCCGGTTGCCCAGAACCACAGCGACGCGGCCCTCGGCTTCGGCGATTTTCTCGATATCCGTCTCTGTAAAATTCACACTTACGGGGGTGGTCATGCGGCTTCCTTCCAAAACAGGTTTGAACAGAGTCCTAGCGTGACCTTGCCACCTTGACCAGATAGCAGTTTTCCCCCGGCACCGCTTGGGGTAACACTGCGGGGAAAATGTCATTCCCGGGGGGGTATTTTGGCCAGATTCGACAGATACATGCTGTCACAGCTGTTGGTCCTGTTCGGATTCTTCTCGCTGGTGCTGGTGTCGATCTATTGGATCAACCGGGCCGTGCGCCTGTTTGACCGGTTGGTGGGCGACGGCCAGTCCGCCATGGTGTTCCTGGAATTCACCGCGCTGACCCTGCCCAACGTGATCCGCATCGTGTTGCCGATGGCGGTGTTCGCGGCCTCGGTCTATGTCACCAACCGGCTTAGCAACGAGTCCGAGCTGGTGGTCATGCAGGCCACCGGGTTCAGTCCGTGGAGGCTGGCGCGACCTGTGGTGTATTACGGGCTGATCGTGGGCGTGATGATGACCGCGCTGACCCATTTCCTGGTGCCCGCCAGCCTGTACCAGATGCAAAACCGAGAGGCCGAGATCGCCGAGAATGTTACCGCAAGATTGCTGAGCGAAGGGACATTCCTGCATCCGGCCGAGGGCGTGACCTTCTTCATTCGTCAGATTACGCTGGATGGCACGCTCGAGGATGTTTTCCTGTCGGACCGGCGCAAACCTGACAGTGCGCAGACCTTTACGGCCACGCGGGCCTATCTTTTGAACCAGAATGACAAGGTGAAATTGGTGATGCTGGATGGCATGTCGCAAAGTTTTACGCGAGACGGCAATCGCTTGTTCACCACGCATTTCGATGACTTTTCCTATGACATCACCGGGCTGATCCGTACGTCCGAGGCGCGCATAAGGGGTGTAAATCAGGCCAGCTCGTGGGACATGTTGCTTCGGCCCGAACGTGTCGCTGCGCAAGCGCAGGATCAGGTCGGGCGGGTGATCGTCGAGGTTCACAACCGCTTCAACCAGGCATTTCTGTGCCTGGCTGCCGCCCTGATTGGGTTCGCGACGCTGCTGCTGGGCAGTTTTTCGCGCTTTGGCGTCTGGCGACAAATCGTTGCGGCGATGTTGCTGCTGGTCGTGATCAAACTGATCGAGGGCCTGTCCGCCGACGCCGTTGAAACCGCGCCAGAGCTGTGGCCGCTCGTCTATGCGCCGTCGGTGGCGGGCATTGGCATGGCGCTTGTTATGCTGGCCTGGGCCGGGCGCGCGCGGCGGCCACGATCCATAGTGCCGGAGGCCGCGGCATGACTCTGTATTTCTATTTCGCACGTAAGTTCACGATGATTTTTCTGGGCATTTTGGGCGTGTTTTTCATGCTGATGGCCTTGATTGATCTGGTTGAACAGATCAGCCGGTTTTCCGCGCGCGGCGTGTCCTTGCCGCAAATTTTCGAACTCACGCTGCTGAATGCTCCGAAATCGATTTATGACATTCTGCCGCTGGTGATGATCCTGTCGACGGTGACGCTGTTTTTGGGGCTGTCCCGCTCGTCCGAGCTGGTGGTGGCGCGGGCGGCAGGCCGATCGGCGCTGCGCAGCCTGATGGCCCCGGTCTGCGTCGCGGCGCTGATCGGGATCGTGACTGTTGGGATGGCCAACCCGATCGTGTCGGTGACCTCGAAACGGTTTAACGATCTCTATGACGGGTATCGTAACGAAGGCGTGGACGTGCTGTCGATCAGCGCCGAAGGTCTGTGGCTCAGGCAGGGTGGCAACGAGGGACAGACCGTGATCCGTGCCAGCAATGCCAACGCGGATGGCACCACGCTGTATGACGTGACCTTTTTGGCCTATGCCCCAGTTGGGGGCCCCGTGCGCCGCATCGAGGCCCGCAGCGCCACCCTGTCCGAGGGCGCCTGGATTTTGACCAATGCCAAAGTCTGGCCCCTGACCGCCGGACTGAACCCCGAGGGCTTGTCGGCCGAGCATGACACCCTTTCCCTGCCCTCGACGCTGACGCAGGATCGCATTCGCGACAGTTTTGGAACGCCGGGGGTGATCTCGGTCTGGGATTTGCCTCAGTATATTCGACAGTTGCAAGAGGCCGGTTTTTCTGCCCGTCGTCATGTGGTGTGGTTGCAGATCGAACTGGCCCGTCCGTTGTTCCTGATCGCGATGGTGCTGGTCGCCTCGGCCTTTACCATGAGACACACGCGTTTCGGGCATACAGGCATATCGGTACTGGCCGCGATCATGCTGGGCTTTGGGCTGTATTACATTCGTAACTTCGCGCAAATTCTGGGCGAGAACGGACAACTGCCTGTGATGCTGGCGGCCTGGGCGCCGCCTGTGGCTTCGGTCTTGTTGGCGTTGGGGATCCTCTTGCATATGGAGGACGGATGACGCGTTTTCTAACCCTTCTGAGCGTTGTTTTCATCGCTCTGGCCTCGGTTGCCACGGCCCAGGATCGCGCTGCTGTTCTGGTGGCTGACAGCGTGCGTTTGGATGGGCGCGACCGTCTGATCGCCGAGGGCCATGTCGAGGTGCTGCACGGCTCGACCCGCCTGCGGGCCCAACGGATCGAGTTTGATCGCAACTCCAATAAGCTGATCATCGACGGGCCTATCACGATGACGGAGGGGGACAATACCGTGATCCTTGCCGGCTCGGGCGAGATGGATCGCAATCTGGAAAACGGCCTGCTGCGCGGTGCGCGGATGATCATGGATCAACGGGTGCAACTGGCCGCGGCGCAGCTGGATCGCACCGGCGGGCGCTATACGCAGCTGTACAAGGTCGCCGCGACCTCGTGCCGGGTGTGCAACGACGACACCCCGCCTGTCTGGCAAATCCGCGCCAAACGCACCATCCATGATCAAGAAGAACGTCAGATCTATTTCGAAAACGCACAGCTGCGGGTGATGGATGTGCCCATTTTGTGGGTGCCACGCCTGCGTCTGCCGGACCCGTCGGTCAGTCGGTCCACAGGGTTCTTGATCCCGTCACTCAAACAAAGCTCGGATCTGGGTGTGGGCGTGAAGATCCCCTATTTCATTCGGATTGGCGATCATCGGGACCTGACGCTGACGCCGTTCTTTTCGTCACAGACCCGCACACTGGAATGGCGCTATCGCCAGGCATTTCGCCGGGGCACTGTCGAATTCAGCGGTGCGCTCAGCGACGATACTTTGCAACCCGGAGAGCTGCGCGGCTTTATCTTTGGCCACGGCCTGTTCAATCTGGAAAACGACTATCAACTGAGTTTCGAGCTGGAGGGCGTCACCGACCGCGCCTATCTGCTGGACTATGATTATTCCGACAAGGACCGGCTAGAGAGCGAGATCGCACTGACCCGCACCAAACGGGACGAACATCGTCGCATTGCCTTGTCGACTTACCAGACACTTCGCGATGGCGAGGACAACTCGACAATCCCGACGGTGATCCTGGACGCCGAACAAAGCCACCGGTATTTTCCCTCCCGGCTAGGGGGCGAATTGCGCCTGTCTCTGGATGCCCACACGCATTATCGCTCGTCCACGATCAGCACAGACGGTGCTGACAGCGACATTTGGGGCGACGGTCGGGATGTGACGCGGGCGCAGGCTTCGGCCAAATGGTTGCGCAATTGGATGCTGCCCGGCGGTATGCGGGCCGAGTTTATGCTGGGCGGTGATGTCGATGCGTTCTGGATCAATCAGGACAGCGTTGCCAGCGTCGATCAGGACGTGGCCTTTACCCCGCAGAGCACGTTGACCCTGCGCTGGCCCTGGCTAAAAACGTCGGCTTCGGGCGCGGTGCATGTGCTGGAACCTGTTTTGATGCTGGGTTGGGTTGGTGGCAACAGCCTGGACATCCCCAATGACGAAAGCACACGGGTCGAGTTTGACGAGGGCAATTTACTGAGCCTGTCGCACTTCCCTGCGCCCGACCGTCGTGAACGCGGAGCCGCCGGGGCGATTGGCATCAACTGGACACGGACCACGCCATCGGGTTGGAGCTCGGCTCTGACCTTTGGGCAGGTACTGCGCGAGGATGCGGATGCCTCGTTTTCGGTTAGCTCTGGTCTGACGGGTGTGACCTCGGACCTGTTGGTGGCAGGGCAAATCCAATCCGCCAAAGGGCTGGGCCTGTCCGCGCGCACCCTGTTGGGCAACGCGCTGGACGTCCACAAGGCCGAGGCCCGTGCCAATTGGCAAAATGATGTCTCGGCTGTGGGTCTGTCCTATGTCTGGCTGGGCGCGGATGCGGACGAAGATCGCGCCAATACCGTGTCCGAATGGGCGCTGGATGGATCCCATAGGCTGGCCAAGCATTGGACGGGAACGGTGGATTGGCGCTATGACATTGCCGGACATCGGTCTACACAGGCGGGACTTGGCCTACGTTACCTGAATGAATGTGTGGAAATGAACGTCACCCTCTCGCGCCGGTTCACATCTTCGACTATCGTTGAACCGTCGACCAATTTCGGGTTTACCGTCAGCCTGAAGGGATTTAGCGCCATGAAGACGGATCAAAGCTATGCCCGCAGCTGCAGGAACTGAAGGATGAAGACTACTAGAATGCGCCGAATTATTCTTGCTCTTGCATCGGTTGGGATGCTGGCCACCAATACCGCCACCGCGCAGGCTCAGAGCCTGTTTTCCCCCGCAATCCGGGTGAATGACCGTGCGATCACCTATTACGAACTGGAACAGCGTCAGCTGATGCTAGAGGCCCTGAACCCCGCGGGGGATGCTGTCACCTTGGCGCGCGAACAGCTGATCGAGGAACGCCTGAAGCTGGACGCCGCCGCTGAACTGGGTATCCGCGCCGAAGACGAAGAGATGGCAGAGGGGCTTAAAGAATTCGCGGGCCGCGCGAACCTGACACCTGACAAGTTCAAAGCCTTCTTGCAAAGTCGCGGCATCGCGCAGCAGACCTTTGACGATTTTCTGTATTCGGGGCTGGTCTGGCGCAATGTTGTTGGCGCCCGTTTCGCCGCGCGTTCGGTCGTAACCGAGGCGGATATCGACAAGGCCTTGCAGGCATTGGCCACCAACAGCTCGGCGCAGGTGTTGCTTTCTGAAATCGTGATCCCGATGCCGCAGGGCAAGGAACAGCAGGCAATGGCCCTGGCCGAGGAACTGTCTCAGGCGTCGTCCATCAAACAATTCTCGGACTTCGCGCGCCGGTATTCGGCCTCGAATTCGCGTGATGATGGGGGTCGATTGAAATGGACACCCGTCACCAAATTGCCACCGCCGTTGCAGCCCGTGATCATGGCGTTGAACCCCGGCGACGTGACAGACCCCATTCCGCTGAAGGGCGCCGTTGCGCTGTTCCAATTGCGGGACATCGCCGAAAGCGCCTATCGCGCGCCGCGTACTGCCGCACTGGAATATGCGACCTATCTGATCCCTGGGGGACGTTCTGCCGAAGCGCTGGCAACCGCCCAAGCCATCATGGATGACACCGATACCTGCGATGATCTTTACGGTCACGCCAAGGGTCAACCGGACGAAATCCTGACGGTGAACACCCAGAAACCCGGCGAGGTCCCGCGCGATATCGGGATCGAGCTGTCGAAACTGGACAAGGGCGAGTTTTCGACCAATCTGACGCGCAATAATGGCCAGACGCTGATGCTGGTGATGCTGTGCGCCCGGACGCCTGTGCTATCGCAAGATGCCTCGCGTGAAGAGCTGACCGCGCAACTGCGCAACCAACGGATACAAGCGCTGGCCCAAGGATATCTGCAAGAGCTTCTGGCGGATGCCCGGATCATCGAGGAATGACGCAGCCCGTCGCGCTGTCCTGTGGCGAACCGGCTGGCGTCGGCCCCGAGATCGCGGCTGCGGCTTGGGATAAGCTGCGAGAAAGCCTGCCGTTTTTCTATATCGGCGACGCGCGGCATTTGCCCGATGGCACGCCGTATCAGGTGATCTCGGACCCGTCCCAAGCGGTGCATGCGGCCAAAACCGGCCTGCCCGTTCTAGATCACCCCTTTCCCGCCAAGGCCATCCCCGGTCAGCCTGACCCGGCGAATGCCCAAGGCGTAATCGACGTGATCGCGCGCGGGGTCGAGCTTGTCCGCGGCGGTCATGCCGCAGCCCTGACCACGGCTCCGATCCACAAAAAGGCGCTAAAGGACGGCGCGAATTTCGCCTATCCCGGTCACACCGAATATCTGGCCGCGCTGGGTGGGGTCGACCGAGTTGTCATGATGCTGGCCTGTTCGCAATTGCGCGTCGTGCCGACCACAATCCATGACGCCATCGCGGATGTGCCCGCCCTGCTGACAGCCGATCTGTTGGAGCAAACCATCCGCATCACCCATGCCGCCCTGATCCGCGATTTCGGCCTAGCCACGCCCCGTCTGGCCGTCGCGGGCCTGAACCCCCATGCGGGCGAAGGCGGTGCGATGGGCTCAGAAGAGATCACCCTCATCACCCCAGTTCTGGACGCCTTGCGCGCCGAGGGGATGCACATCGCGGGCCCCTCCTCGGCGGATACGATGTTCCACGCTGCGGCCCGCGCGCGTTATGACGCCGCGATCTGCATGTATCACGACCAAGCGCTGATCCCGATCAAAACGCTGGATTTCGCAGGCGGCGTGAACGTCACGCTGGGCTTGCCCTTCATCCGCACCTCGCCCGATCATGGCACGGCCTTTGACATCGCGGGCACCGGGCGGGCCGATCCCAATTCGCTGATCGAGGCGCTGAAACTGGCCTCGGAAATGGCCCAGGCACGAAAGGCCAACGCATGAGCGGCATCGACTCACTTCCTCCGCTGCGCCAGGTGATTGACGACCACGATATCGCGGCCAAAAAATCGCTGGGGCAGAACTTTCTTCTGGATCTGAACCTGACCGCGAAAATTGCGCGTCTGGCTGGGGATCTGTCCGAATGTGATGTGCTTGAAATCGGCCCCGGCCCCGGCGGCCTGACCCGAGGGCTGCTGGCCGAAGGCGCGCGCAAAGTGCTGGCAGTCGAAAAGGACAGCCGCTGCATGCCTGCCCTGGCCGAGATCGGCGCGGCCTATCCCGGCCAGCTTGAGGTGATCAATGGCGATGCGCTGGAGGTGAACCCACTGGCCCACCTGACGCCGCCCATTCGTATCGCGGCAAACCTGCCCTATAATGTCGGAACCGAGCTGCTGATCCGTTGGCTGACCCCCAAGGACTGGCCGCCGTTCTGGTCGTCGTTGACGTTGATGTTTCAAAAAGAGGTGGCGCAGCGGATCGTGGCGCAGCCTGGCTCAAAAACCTATGGCCGTCTGGCGATCCTGTCGCAGTGGCGCACGGACACGCAGATCGTTCTGCACCTGCCGCCCGAGGCGTTCAGCCCGCCTCCCAAAGTGCATTCCGCGGTAGTCCATCTGACGGCCCTGCCCCAACCCCGTTTTCCGGCCGATGCCAAGACGCTGGAACGCGTGGTCGCCAAGGCGTTTAACCAGCGACGTAAAATGCTGCGGGCGGCCCTGAAGGGCATTGCCCCGGATCTAGAGGATCGCCTGATCGCGTCAGGCATCAAGCCAACTGACCGCGCAGAAACCGTGTCGCTGGAACAGTTCTGCGCCCTGGCCCGCAACATCAAGGCCTAAGCGTCAAATCCTGATCCAAACAAAAACGCGGGCCCGATGGACCCGCGTTTCGTTATTCTGTCGCCTCGGCCGCTGGGGGCTGTTCGGGTGGGGTTTCTTCGGCCTTGGCCACATCTTCGACCGGCGCTTTCTTAGCACGCGGCTTGCGCGTACTGCTGCGACTGCGCGCGCGGCTGGGCTTGGGCTTTTCTTCTGGTTCTGCGGTATCGCTTTCGGGCGTTTCCACCAGACCAGTGTCAGCGTCGCCAGCAGTCACAACTTCGATCACATCGGGCTGCGGAGCGTCAGCGGCGGGTGCTGCGGGTTGTTCGGTCTTTTCAGGCTTTTTCGCAGCAGACGCAGCGTCGCGTTCCTGACGGGCGGCACGTTCGCGATCACGCTCGGCCTGACGTTCGCGGTTCTGGCGTTCCTGCTCTTCGCGGCGTGCATCTTGTTCACGCTGCGCTTCGGACAACATGCGCAAATAGTGCTCGGCATGCTGCTGGAAGTTCTCAGCCGCCACGCGGTCATTGCTCAGCTGTGCATCCCGCGCCAACTGATTGTATTTGTCGATGATCTGCTGCGGAGTACCGCGCACCTTGCCCTCGGGGCCACTGCTATCGAAAACACGATTAACAATGTTCCCAACCGACCGGTTATTGTTGTTGCGGTTTGATTTCGACCGCGAACGGCCCTTAGAAGATCTCATATTCCTGCAATCCAGCCTTGAAATATCGTAGCGTTGCTCTCGTCCGGTGCCTCATGCACCCTGAAAAAACAGACGAGATCACAACATTTTTGGCTTGATGTCGACCGGGACCGCGCCAGAGTTGAACCGGGTGCATCCACCGTATCGACAGGACCTGAGTAAAGCGTAAAGGGGCACAAACACAAGGGCCAACAGGGTAAAATCCACGAGAAACGGGAAAAAAATGCATCTGGCCGTATGTTTTCAGCGGCGTGTTGCCGCAAGGACCCGGTCGCGCCCATCCAGGTCGGGCAAGATGCGCACATCCGACCAACCCGCGTCCTGAAACAGTGCCGTGACATCGGCGCCTTGTTTCCAGCCAAACTCGCACAGAATACGGCCCCTTGGTGTCAAATAGCCCTGCGCCTGTTGCGCCAGGATGCGGTAAGGGTCCAACCCGTCGCCGCCCGGTGTCAGGGCCATATGCGGGTCGAAGTTCAGCACCTCTGGCGACAGCTCGGCCATCTCGGCGTCAGTGATATAGGGCGGATTTGACACGATCAGATCGAAGGGGCCCTTGATCGCGTCAAACCAGTCGCTTTGGACGAACGTTGCCCGATCCGAAACCCCAAGCGCCTTAGCGTTGATTTTGGCGACGGACAGCGCCTCTGGGGACAGATCGCCACCCGTGCCGCTGATCCCCGACCGTTCGGCCAGTAACGTCAGCAGAATGCATCCCGATCCGGTGCCAAGGTCCAAAACCGTGCTGAAAGGGGCCGTCAGAGCCTCGACGATCAGGCATTCTGTTTCGGGGCGCGGGTCCAGAACGTGGTGATTGACGGTGAACTGCCGCCCATAAAACTCGCGATACCCGCGGATATTCGAGGTCGGCTCTCCTTGGGTGCGCCGCAGGCAAAAGGCTTGCGCCCGGTCATAGACATCCGGGGCCAATTCGTCGTGCCCCATCAGCACCAACCGGTCATGCGGCACGTTCATCGCGTGCGCCAACAGCAGCCGTGCCTCGCGCGCGGGACCGTCAATCTGCCCGTCGGCCAACCGAACAGTCAGGTGGCGCAAGGCCTCTTGGACGCGCATTTACTGGTCCATCTCGGCCAGCAAAGCGGCCTGGTGTTCGGCGGTCAGAGCGTCGATGATCTCGTCCAGATCGCCCTGCATCACCTGATCCAGCTTATAGAGTGTCAGGTTAATCCGATGATCGGTCATGCGCCCCTGTGGGAAATTATAGGTCCGGATACGTTCGCTGCGATCGCCCGAGCCGACCTGCGCCTTACGATCAGCCGAGCGTTCGTCATGCACCTTCTGACGCTCCATGTCATACAGGCGCGCGCGCAGCACGTTCATCGCGATCTCGCGATTGCGGTGCTGGGATTTTTCGGAACTGGTGACAACAACGCCGGTGGGAATATGGGTGATGCGCACGGC
>JBOEGN010000002.1:0-15756 GCA_050633445.1 Thalassovita sp. | reverse complement strand
CGCTTTCGGTTTCGGGCACGCGTTGGACACGGTGCACACCGCTTTCGAATTTCAGGCGGGCAAAAACGCCGTCACCTTTGACATGCGCGGTGACCTCTTTGATGCCGCCCAGTTCGGTTTCCTGCAATTCCAGGATATCAAAAGACCAGCCATGCGTTTCAGAGTAGCGTTGGTACATCCGCAGCAGGTCACCGGCGAACAAGGCGGCCTCGTCCCCGCCAGTTCCGGGACGGATCTCGATCATTGCAGGACGTGCGTCGGCGGCATCTTTGGGCAACAGCGACAGTTGCAGGGCCTGCTCGGCCTCGGGCAATTGCGCGCGCAAATCGGGCAGCTCTTCTTCGGCCAGCGCCTTCATTTCGGGGTCGTCCAGCATCGCCTCGGCCTCGGCGATGTCGTCCACAAGACGCCGATAGGCCAGCACCTGTTCGACCACAGGCCGCAGGTCTGAATATTCACGCCCCAAGGCGGCAATATCCCCGCCGCCCTCGGCCATTTTGGCCTCAAGAAACTGGAAGCGCTGGGTAATCTGATGTAGCCGGTCATTGGAAATCATAGGCGTTCCTTGCCCGTTTGGCTGGATTTGGTCAAGCCCCACAGCTGTGCTATCATAAATCCATGCGTATGATCTTTGCCCTGTTTGTCCTGTTGATCCTGGCACCTCTTGCGTTGGCCGATAGCAATATCGGCGGCAAAACGGTGGATTGCTTTTGCACCGACACCGGCGGTGGACGGATCGAGCTGGGCCAGACCATTTGCCTGCAAGTGGACGGGCGCATGTTCATGGCCCAATGCCAGATGTCGCTGAACGTGCCGATGTGGCGCGAGGTGGCGCAGGGGTGCCTCAGCTCATCACTGAAACTACCGCGTCAGAGCGTCAAGCCACCCGTCGACACGGGCCTTATTGACGCCGAAATCTGAGCGCCCAAAGCGCAGCCGCCCCAGCACAGCAATCGCGCCGTCACGCAGCTCGATTGTTGTATAATCCGGAAATCCCCACAGCGCGGTCCGCGTGATATAGGTGACGCGCCCTTCGCCGATCGAGCCCGCCAGAGTACGGGTCCTGGGCGTCGCGCGGATCACCTCGTCCAATCGGGCCAAGCTCTGGGCATCACCGTTGATAATCCGCAAAGCGCCGCCATCGAAGGTTTTATCCGCCTCGCCTTTCACCGGTTGATGCCATTTCGCGGCATCGCTGGGGGCTAGTCGCACCCACAAGCCGAATCCAACCAGAATCGCCAAAATCACCCAAAGCCAGTTCATCGCGCACCCTTTTCATATCTCTAAGGCAGCGAAACCAGTCGCCTTGGTTCAGGTCAAGCCTGACGGCGCGTCCAACCCCACAAACAGATCAGCTCCATCGCGACATGGGCACCCGCAACGGCAGTGGCGCCGGTGGGATCATAGGGGGGGCTGACCTCGACCACGTCCCCGCCGACCATGTTGATCCCGGCCAGGTCGCGCAGGATGATCGCCGCTTGCCCACTGCTCAGACCGCCCCAGACCGGGGTGCCAGTGCCGGGGGCAAAGGCCGGGTCCAGACAGTCGATATCGAAGGTCAGATAGGTCTGGTGGTCGCCGACGATCTCTTTGACACGCCGTGCGACCTCGGCCGGACCCTGTTCATGCACGGTGCGCGCGTCGATATAGTTCATGCCGCAATAGTCGTCACATTCCGTCCGAATCCCGATCTGGACCGAGCGTTTTGAGTCCACCAGCCCCAGCTTCACCGCCTTGTACATAAAGGTGCCGTGGTCGATCCGATCCATGTCATCATCGGCCCACAGATCGGAATGCGCGTCGAACTGAATGACGCTCAGGGGGCCGAATTTCTCGGCATAGGCTTTCAGGATCGGCAGGGTGATGAAGTGATCTCCGCCCAGCGTGACAGAACCCACGCCGCCCGCCAGAAGGGTCTGAAAATGCTGCTGAATCGCGGCAGGCGTGGCGGCGACATTGGCATAGTCAAAGGCCACATCGCCATAGTCGATCACCGCGAACTCGCCCAGCGGATCAAAGCCCCAGCCATAGGGCGGATCATAGGGTTGCAAAGTGCTGGCCTCGCGGATGGCGCGCGGGCCCATGCGGGTGCCGGTGCGGTTGGTCACCGCCTGATCAAAGGGCACGCCCGTCACCGCCAGGTCCACGCCGGTCAGATCCTTGGTGTATTTGCGCCGCAGAAACGAGGTCGCCCCGGCAAAAGCATTCTCAAAGCTCAGCCCCTTCAGGTTTTCGCGGGTGAATGCCGCGTCGATCTGCTTTTTCGCGTCTTCCAGTGCCATGATTTTCCCGTTCCCGTCGCGTCGATATAATTTGATCAAATCCTACCCTTCCCCATCCCAAGGTCAAGCCCCGCAGACATCTGGACTTCGTTGCGGTGACGCGCCAGTCTGCGCACAAACGCAAACACCGGAGCGCCCGATGCCTGACACCGACCTCATTCACAACCCAAAGGGCGGAATGCCGCGCCTGCTGGAAATCATGCGCTGCTTGCGGGACCCTGACACCGGATGTCCGTGGGATATCGAACAGGATTTCAGCACAATTGCCCCCTACACGATCGAAGAGGCCTATGAGGTCGCCGACGCGATCGACCGCGAAGCCTGGGGGGAACTAAAGGGCGAGTTGGGCGACCTGTTGTTCCAGTCGGTGTTCCATGCCCAGATGGCCAGCGAACGCGGGCTGTTTACCTTTGACGAGGTCGCCGACACCATGTCCGACAAGATGGTCGCGCGCCATCCCCATGTTTTTGGCGAAGAGAACCGGGACAAATCAGCAGAACAGCAGACCCGTGATTGGGAAACGATCAAAGCCGCGGAACGCGCTCAGAAAGCACAGACTGGCGCGCTGGATGGTGTTGCGGTGGGCCTGCCAGCGCTGCTGCGAGCGTATAAACTGCAAAAACGCGCCGCTCGGGTCGGGTTTGATTGGCCTTCGACCGATCAGGTGATCGACAAAATCGCCGAAGAAGCAGGCGAATTGCGCGAGGCCAAAGACGAGCTAACCCAAACCGAAGTCGAAGAAGAATTCGGGGACCTGCTGTTTGTCATGGCCAATCTGGGCCGTCATCTGGGGGTCGATCCAGAGGCCGCGTTACGCGCTGCAAATGCAAAGTTCATCAAGCGTTTTCAGGGCGTTGAGTCCAAGCTGGCAGACACAGGAAAACGCCCCGAGGACTCGGATCTAGAGGAAATGGACCGGTTGTGGGACCAGGTAAAAGAAGAGCAACGCGCCTGATCACAAAATTCCGATCTAAACAATCAGGTATTGACCTGACTGAAATAGTCAGATTAAAGCCTGCTCAGCAAATTTTCGAAACCCCATGAGGACTCTGATGTTCGTCAAAGCAAAAAACCTTGTTGCCGGTGCTCTGGTTGCCCTGGCCGCCGCCCCCGCGCTGGCCGAGCAGGTCAATGTGTATTCCTATCGCCAGCCCGAGCTGATCAAGCCGCTGACCGATGCCTTTACCGCTGAAACCGGGATCAAGGTTAACGTGGCCTATCTGGCCAAGGGCATGGTCGAACGCCTGTCCGCCGAGGGCAAACGCTCGCCTGCGGATCTGGTTCTGACCGTTGATATCTCGCGCCTGTCTGCCGTGGTCGAGGCCGGGCTGGCACAGCCGGTCAGCTCGGACGTGCTGACGGCCAACGTGCCCGCCGCCTATCACGATCCAGACGGGCAGTGGTGGGGCCTGACCACCCGCGCCCGGATCGTCTATGCCAGCAAAGAGCGCGTCGCCGAGGGCGAAGTCACCACCTATGAAGACCTGGCCGATCCCAAATGGAAGGGCCGCATCTGCACCCGTTCGGGGACCCATGCCTATAACATCGCGCTGACGGCTGCTGTGATCCATCACTTGGGTGAAGAGGGTGCGAAAACCTGGTTGGAAGGCGTCAAAGCCAACCTGGCGCGCAAACCGCAAGGTAATGACCGCGCACAGGTCAAGGCAATCTGGGCCGGGGAATGCGACATCGCCATCGGCAACACCTATTACATGGGCAAAATGCTGAAAGACGAGGAACAACAGGCCTGGGCGAACTCGGTCAATGTGCTGTTCCCGACCTTTGAAAATGGTGGCGCGCATGTGAACATCTCGGGTGTTGCGATGACCAAGCACGCTCCGAACGAAGAGAACGCGCTGAAACTGATGGAATTCCTGACCTCGCCTGACGCTCAGAAAATCTATGCAACTGCCAACTTTGAATACCCGATCGCACCGAACACTCCGGCGGACGAGTTGGTGCAAAGCTGGGGTAGCTTTACCGCAGATGACGTCAACCTGATGGAGCTGGCCAAGCTGCGCCCCGCCGCGCTGAAACTGGTGGAACAGGTCGACTTCGACGGCTGAACACCGCCAGACTGACAAAAAGAGGCGCCTTCGGAAACGGGGGCGCCTTTTTCTGTGCCTAGGGTTGCGCTGCACCGGTGCGCAGTGGGTATTTTTGCCAAGAAGAAACGGGCGGGTTTGCGCCTCTGTTTTCTGGCATCTCTGGACTTTGGGGCGGCGCTGTAGCAGGTTCCGCCCAAACAGGAGCGCGCATGGCAGAGCATCGGATCATCATCGACACGGATCCCGGACAGGATGATGCTGTGGCTATCTTGCTGGCGCTGGCCAGCCCACAAGACATTGACGTGTTGGGCATTACCGCTGTGGCTGGCAATGTTCCGTTGAACCTGACGGCGCTGAATGCGCGCAAGGTTTGTGAATTGGCTGGGCGGCCAGATATGCGGGTTTTTGCAGGGTGCGACCGGCCCATGCGGCGGAGCTTGGAAACGGCCGAACATGTGCATGGGCGCAGCGGCTTAGACGGGCCGGACTTGCCCGATCCCGTGATGCCTTTGCAAGATCAACATGCGGTGGACTTTATCATCGAAACATTGCGTGCCGAGCCTGAGGGCACGGTAACTCTGTGTCCGTTGGGGCCGTTGACCAATGTTGCGACGGCCTTTGAACAAGCGCCGGACATCATCGCCCGTGTGCGCGAGATTGTGATGATGGGTGGTGCCTATTTCGAGGTCGGCAACATGACTCCGGCGGCCGAGTTCAACATCTATGTCGATCCGCATGCCGCCGAGATCGTGTTTCGTTCCGGCGCGCCGATTGTGGTGATGCCGCTGGATGTCACGCACAAGGCGCTGGTCACCAAAGCCCGAAATGATGCTTTCCGGGCGCTTGGCACAAAGGTGGGCGTGGCGGTTGCCGAAATGACTGATTTCTTTGAGCGCTACGACAAGGAAAAATACGGCAGTCTGGGGGCGCCCTTGCATGACCCTTGTGTCACCGCCTATTTGATCCGACCCGAGCTGTTTTCAGGCCGCCATATCAATGTCGAGATTGAAACTGGATCAGAGCTGACCATGGGCATGACGGTCGCCGACTGGTGGCGGGTAACAGACCGCGCACCCAATGCAACATTCATGGGCGACATCGACGCGGATGGGTTTTTCGCCTTGTTGACCGAAAGGCTGGCCCGCCTGTGACCGCGCTGCATATGGCCCGCCCCGAGGATGCGCCACGCGTTTTGACGTTGGTCGCCGCCTTTCATGCCGAGCTGGGGATCGACAGTGATGATACCTCGCGTCAGGCAGGGATTGGACCCTTGCTGGACGGGTCTCCGCACGGAGTTGTGTACCTGATGGGGCCGCAACGCGCGCCGATCGGATATGTCGTGATCAGCTTTGGCTGGTCGGTTGAATTTGGCGGCATGGACGGGTTTCTGGACGAGATTTATGTGCGCCCAGGTGTGCGCGGCCGTGGCATCGGTTCCGAAGTGTTGGCGCAGCTTGCCAAAGCCCTGTCCACCGCCGGAATGAAAGCTCTGCATCTTGAAGTGCGCAAAGAGGATCAGAAAACCCGGCGTTTCTATGAAAAACTACATTTTGCGGCGCGTGACGGCTATGTTCTGATGACACGTCAGGGCTAGGCTTGCCTCTATCCCTTTTTGCCATATCTCCAGAGCGATGCAGATGATCATTCCTTTCCAGAACAGCTATGCCACTTTGCCGCCCCGGTTCCACGCCCGGATGGCGCCCACGCCTGTGCAGGATCCGCAATTGCTGGCCTTCAATCAAGACTTGGCCCAAGAGCTGGGCCTGACCCCCGGCACGCCCGCCGAAATGGCGCAGATCTTTGCCGGAAATGCCCTGCCCGATGGCGCAGATCCGCTGGCGCAGGCCTATGCGGGGCATCAGTTTGGCGGGTTCTCTCCGCAATTGGGGGACGGTCGCGCGATCCTTCTGGGCGAGGTGATCGACACCCTTGGCACCCGCCGCGATATTCAGCTCAAGGGCTCGGGGCGCACTCCGTTCAGCCGCAACGGCGACGGTCGCGCCTGGTTGGGGCCTGTCTTGCGCGAATATGTCCTGTCCGAGGCGATGCATGCGCTTGGCGTCCCGACCACCCGTGCTTTGGCCGCTGTTTCAACCGGCGAACGCGTGCAACGAGAACGTGGCCTGCCCGGCGCGATCCTGACCCGTGTTGCCGCCAGCCATATCCGCGTCGGCACGTTCCAGTATTTCTCGGCCCGCCAAGATCTGGAGTCGCTGCAAACCCTGTTTGAATACGCACGCGACCGACACTATCCGAACGCTGAAACCCCGCTGGAGTTCCTGCAACACGTCAGTGACCGACAGATCGAATTGGTGACCAAATGGCTGTCGATCGGCTTCATCCATGGCGTGATGAACACCGATAATACCAGTATCTCAGGGGAAACGATCGACTACGGCCCTGCCGCCTATATGGACACGTATCATCCGGTCACTGTCTATTCCTCGATCGACCGTCAGGGCCGCTATGCCTATGATAACCAAGCGAATATCATCGCGTGGAACATGGCGCAGCTGGCGACCTCTTTGGTGCCTTTGATGCCCGATGGCGACGCCGCCGTTCAGGATTTCACCGCTATGATCCATGGCATGGCCCCGCGGATCAAAGCGGCCTGGACCCGCGCTTTTGGCCGAAAAATCGGCATCCACAATCCGCAGCCCGAAGACGAGCCCTTGATCAAAGGCCTGCTAACCGCGATGGCCGACAACCAAGCGGATTTCACCAACACATTCCGCGCTCTTGCCACCGACACCACCCCACGCGATCAATTTGCCGACCCCACAGCCTTTGACGAATGGGAACCAACTTGGCGCGCCCGTATCGCCGCCGAAGATGCCCCGCAGAAACTGATGCAATCCGTCAACCCGGCCCGCATTCCGCGCAATCACCGGGTCGAACAAATGATCCAAGCCGCTGAGCAGGGCGATATGGCTCCCTTCCACCGCCTTATGGCCGCCTTGGCCCAGCCATACGAGGACGACGCCGAGTTCACCGACCTCACCCATCCCCCACTGCCCGGCGAAGAGGTCCGCCAGACGTTCTGCGGCACCTAAAGCCGTTTCTTCTTGGCAAAAATACCCAAATCCCGACCTTGCCCCAATCGCTGCCCTATCGGCGATTGATCAACACGATCCCAAGCGCGACCAAAACCAGGGCGGCGATCACGTTCAGCCCCAGCTCGTCCCCTAACAGCAGCCAGCCCATTCCGACCCCCAAAACCGGGGTTAAAAAGGCAAAGCTGGCCACGCTGGACGCCGGGTAGACGCCCAACAAAAACACCCAAGCCAGGAATCCGAAACTGGCAATGGCGACGATCTGATAGACCATCCCAGCCACATGCCACAGCGTCGGCTCGCGCAGAAACGGGCCAAAAAAGGGCGCAGCCAGCAACAGCAATACCGCCGAAACGGCCAGTTGCCACAACAATTGCGTCTCGGCCCGTTCCTGTGAAAGTGGCGACAGACGCAAAGTCAACGCAAGCCCCGCCCAGCACGCGGCCCCGGCCAAGGCGGCCAGATCTCCGGCCAGGCTGGCCTCTCCTCCGCTTGGCCTGCCGGACAGCACCAGCGCGACGCCGCCGATGGCACAGGCAAGGCCAAGGATGCGCATCGGGGTCAGGCGCTCTCTGGGTAGCAGGAAATGTGCGGCGATCGAAAGTATCACTGGCATTGTGTAAAACAGCAGCGACGCGCGCGAGACCGTGGTGTGATCCAGCGCCCAGAACAGCATGATGAATTCGACTGCAAAAAGCACACCCAGCAAAAGCCCCGGCCAAACCGTACGCTTGCGTATCTTAAGGGGGATGCCGCGCCACCTCATCCAGATCAGCAGAACGACCAGCGCCCCGACCGAGCGTATCCCCGCCATAAAGACAGGCTGAAACCCGGCATTGCCCAGCTTGACGACCACTTGATTGATTGCCAGCAACAAGCTGAAGACCATCAGGGATGTGGCGCCGAATGTATCGATTCTGTCTTTTCGCTCCATCCGCGCAGAAGATCGTGCGCCCTAGGCCGGGTCAATCGTCTTTGTGATCGCGATGCCTGCGGAAAAACCGCGGATTGCGCTGCACAAAGTCGTCAATCATCCGCACCGGCCCGCCGTAATCCTGCCCCTTAAGGTAGAGCCAACCGCACGCCGCCCCAAACAACGCCCCCGCCGTGTCTACGATCAGATCGCCCATGGTATCCAGCAGGCCCGATTTCTGCATGTTCAGGCCAAACAGCTGGTCCATCGCGAACTCGAAAATCTCCCATACGGCACCGACTGTCATTGCGAAACAGAACGCGAAAAAGGCGACGACGATATGGGGGGCAGCGAATCTGTCGCCCTGGAACATCATGAAAATCAGGACAAAGCCGATCAGCCCGAACCCCACGGCGCTGCCGCCATGCATGGCGATATCCCACCACCAAAAGCGCGTGTAGAAATCAAAGCTTTCGCCCAGGAACAATGTTCCAGACACAAACACAACAATCGCCGCGATGAAGCCTGGGGGCACCGTGACCTGCACCCAGCGCGCCAATAGTACCGGCGCCAAGGACACACCCAGCGTCAGCAACGCCACAAAGGCCAATGACAGGCGCATGGTTACCAGCGCCCATGCTGCCAAAACCAGCAGCAGGATCCATATGATCCGCGTCAGCCATGCTTGTTCGCCGAACACCCCGTGACATCCTCTTTTGTGCGTGTTGTAGTGGAGAGTATGAGAGCATCTTGCCTTCGTATTGCAAGCTATAACCTTCAGAAATGCGTCGGGATGGACCTGCGGCGGCGGCCAGATCGGTCGCTGACGGTTATCCGTGCGCTTGAGGCCCAGATCGTCGTCTTGCAAGAGGCGGACAAACGCCTGCCCCCGCGCCCCTCGGCCCTGCCCCACGAGATGATCGAAGAGGACGGCTGGAGCATTCTGCCATTCGGGCAGCCCGGCGGGTCGCTGGGTTGGCACGGCAATGCGATGCTGGTGCGACCGGGCGTGGGCCTGCTGCGCACCAGCCATATTGACCTGCCGGGGCTGGAACCACGCGGCGCGATACGGGCGGATCTGGACACTGCGATTGGGCCGCTCAGAGTGATCGGCGTGCATCTGGGCTTGATCCGTCGCTATCGTCTGTTGCAAATCGCGGCCATCGCGCGGGCCTTGCAGGATTTGCCAGACATGCCCACCATCATCGCCGGAGATTTCAACGAATGGGGGTCGGACAGGCCGATGGATGCGCTTCTGCAGGGGCAGGATTTCCTGCCAGCGCGCCCCAGTTTTCCCGCGCTGCGCCCTGTGGCCCCGCTGGACCGGTTCGCGATCTCTGCGACACTAAAGGCCTTGGATACCGGCGTTCACATCGCTCAGCCCGCCCGCGTCGCCAGTGATCATTTGCCCGTCTGGGTCGATCTGAGCCCGGCCTAAAGCACCTGTCGCGACACCACCATTCGTGCTAGGCCATGGAAAACCTGTGTAAATTTTAAAACGAGTCTGTCCTCTATGAATTTCCTGCAAATCACCTCGTTGTTGATCGTGTTGGCCGGTGTGTTTGGTGCCTTCAACTATCTGTTCCTGAAACTCCCCTCGGCCATTGGTATTCTGGTGGTGTCGCTGCTGGCCTCGGTCGGCGTGTTGGTGGTGGATATTTTTGTGCCATCGCTGGGCATGGCTGACACGGCACGCAGCGTCATCCTGGGCATTGATTTCTCTGACGCGCTGCTCGAGGGCATGCTGGGCCTGTTGCTGTTCGCGGGCGCATTGCACGTAAAGCTGGCCGATCTGAAAGCACAGTGGAAGGTCGTCGTTCTGATGGCGACCTTGGGCGTGGGTCTGTCCACCGCGATTGTGGGCGTTGGGTTCAGCTGGATCACGGGGATGCCGCTGATGGTGGCGCTTGTGTTCGGCTCGTTGATCTCGCCCACGGATCCGGTCGCGGTGATGGGCGTTCTGCGCGGGGCCAGCCTGCGTAAGTCATTGGAAACAAAGATCGCGGGCGAATCCTTGTTCAACGATGGCGTCGGCTATGTTGTGTATCTTGTGCTGGTCGCAATGGCCTTTCCTGCCGCCGGAGGGCACGGGGCGGAGGGCCACGCCCCGGATGCGGAATTCGCGGTGACGCTGTTCCTGCAAGAGGCCGCAGGCGGTGCCATTCTGGGCATCGTTCTGGGCTGGCTGGTGTTCCGTGTGATGCGCCGCATTGATGACTATCCGCTCGAGGTGCTGCTGACACTGGGCCTGGCGTTCGGAGGCTACGAGCTGGCCGTTTGGCTGCATGTCTCGGCCCCGATCATGGCGGTGTGTGCGGGTCTGTTGATCGGAGATATCGGCGCCAAGCACGGCATGTCCGAAGAGACCCGCAAATATGTCGATGCCTTTTGGGAACTGGTCGACGAAATCCTGAACGCCGTCCTGTTCCTGCTGATCGGGTTCGAGGTCTTCGCCGTCGCCTTTGAAACCTCGTATCTGACGGCCGGCGTGCTGGCCATCGCGCTGGCGCTGGTGGCGCGTCTGGCCGCCGTTGCTGTGCCGATCATGATCCTGGGAGGACCGCGCAAGTTTGGGCCGGGCGTCATTCCGATCATGACCTGGGGCGGGCTGAAGGGCGGTATTTCGGTCGCGCTGGCCTTGGCCTTGCCAGACAATGAATGGAAACCGCTGATCCTGACGGCAACCTATGTGGTGGTCGTCTTCTCGATCGTGGTGCAAGGGTTGAGCGTAGGCAAGCTGGCCGCCAAAGTCGGTCGCGAGCCCGAACTGGTCTAACCCGGCCAAACAAAAACGGGGCAAGGTTTCCCCTGCCCCGTTTCCCGCATTTCACTGATCAGGCAGCGCGGCTGCTTCTTTTCGGGCCACCGCTGCGGCGTCCGCGGAAAGGCTTGCCGCCAGCATTTCCACCGGCATTTCCACCTGCGCCACCGCCAGCGTTTCCGCCGGGTTTACCGCCACGGCGGCGATTGCCACCCGGACGCCCGCCACCAGATTTTTTCTGCGGCTCCACCGGCTCCCACGGACGACCCGACGCAACGGGGATCGTCAGCTTCATCACCTTCTGGATGTCTTTCAGCTGGCCCATTTCATCGGGGGCACACAGCGCGATCGCCTTGCCATCCCGACCCGCACGCGCAGTCCGACCAATACGGTGAACATAGTTTTCAGGCACGTTGGGCAGTTCATAGTTATACACGTGGCGCACCGCCGGAATATCCAGCCCGCGCGCGGCAACATCAGTCGCCACCAGAATCTTGGCCTCACCCGTGCGAACGGCCTGAATGGCGCGTTCCCGCTGGCCCTGACTTTTGTTGCCATGCACCGCAACAACCGAGAAACCGGCCTTGTCCAACGTGCGCGCCAGACGTTCCATCCCGTGCTTGGTGCGGCCAAAAACAACCGACAGCTCGTCCTTGTGCTCGCCCAGCAACTCTTTCAGAAGGTTGGTTTTTTCCGCCTTGGCGATGAAGTGGATCGACTGGTCGATCTTGTCCGCAGCCTTGCCCGGAGGGTTCACCTGCACGCGCTGGGGATCTTTTAGATAGGTGTCTGCGATCTCGGACATCTGTTTGGGCATGGTGGCCGAAAACAGCATGGTGTGGCGTTCTTTGGGCAGGAACTGAGCGATCTGGCGCAGCGCGTGGATAAAGCCCAGATCCAGCATCTGGTCGGCCTCGTCCAGCACCAGGAATTTCGCCTCGTCCAACCGCAGCGCCTTGCGGTCCATCAGGTCAATCAGACGACCCGGCGTGGCGACCAGCAGGTCAGTGCCGCGCTCCAGACGTTTGCTTTGCGAGTTGATCGACGCGCCGCCGACAACCAGCGTCACTTTCAGCGGGGTGCCGTCGACAAATTCGCGCAGCGTGTCGCTGATCTGTCTGGCCAGCTCGCGGGTGGGGGCCAGGATCAGGCCGCGCACGACCTTTTTGTCGGGTTTGCCAAGGCCCGACAGCATTTCAACCAGCGGCAGGCCAAAGGCCGCCGTTTTGCCGGTGCCGGTCTGGGCCAGGCCCATGACGTCGCGGCCTTCCAGCGCCAGAGGGATGGCGCGCTGCTGAATCGGAGTCGGCTCTTTCAGGCCCAGGGCTTCGATCCTGGCGGCCAGCTTGGGCGAGATGCCCATCATTTCGAATTGGTTCACGAATAGTCCTTTCGGCTTTGCAGAACGCAAAGCACATACGTGACGGGCAACGCCCGCCGTTTCGGTGGTTGCCGAAAGCGCTCTCCGGGGGTCTCGTACCCACCGGTTGCTGACGGCCAATCCCACGCGTGATTTTGGGAAATCATTGAGTGGCACCCCATGGCGCGGGTCAAATACCCGCATTGCCCCTGCTCACGCGGCAGAGGGCGCCTCTTGGAAGCTCAAATGGGGGGCAATCGAGCAGAAGTCAAGGTATTTCACCTGTGCGGGCCTAGCTGACGTCGATTTGCAAGGCTTCCAATTCGGCCAGAACGGCGTCCATCGCCTGCCCCATCCGCCCTAACGGCTCTTCGCTTTGGCTGGTTAGGGAGGGGCCAACGCGATCCTCGAACAGCAGACAGGCGCGTTGCGTGTCGTCACGCACCGACATCCAGATCAACCCATCGGCGTCCGGGTGTTCCTCGTACAGATCGGCCGCCAAGGTCTGACACAGGCCATATCCTGCCCGGTCAAAGGCGAAATGTTCCGCGTGATCGCGCCCAATACGGCCCAAGTCCAGACGATAGAGCTTGATCAGCTTCAGCGGTCGGGTTGACGATACTGTGGACAAGCTGCGATCCGTCAGCCGCCATTGCGGAACCGAGGCAAACGGGTCGGCTACATCCACATCATGCAAAACAGTCTCGGCCAAAGCGGCCCTGAGGTTTTCAGCGCCATACATGGTTGGCACGCAGGCCCCCTCAACGTGAATGGGCGCGAACCGTGTGGCATCACCCTGACAAGGGTTGAACTGCGTGGCATGAAACGCGCTGGCGTGGATACGGATCAGCGGGGCGTCAACAGGCCAGAACTCGTACGAAACATGGGACAGGTCCCCGCGGTCAGCCAACGGGTCCCTCCCCGGCCAGAGCGGCGGCTTGGATCAAACGCGCATCCCCCGCAGCCAGCAGTTCCTTGGGCACGGCACCGCCCAGATCCAGATTGCGCCGCACGAACCACCCGGCGATATCCCAGGGCGTCATGCGGTCCGGCAAGGCAGCCAGAACCTTGCTTACAATGGGCAAAGGCTTGCCCTGCGCATCAAACTGAAAGGCCGGGAACATATCCTTTTCACCGTGACGCACAGCAAAGGCCAGCCCCTTGGTCTTTATCCGCGCCGCAACCTGAGACCGGTTCCGCCCGGTACTGCCGCTAAGCATATGCAAATCGGTGCTGGAATAGCACGGCTCGGATTGCAGGAATTTCAGACGGAACCGCGCCACCGCGTCTTGCAAACGCAGCTCGGCCGGTTTGGCAGGGACCAGATCCAGCGCGGCCTCGACCAGCTTGTCGATTGTCGCCTCGCGGCGGGTTTCCAGCAGCGCCTCGCCCTGGCGCATCACCCGCTGCACCAGATCGAACAGGCGCGTGTCCACTCCTTCGTTGGCCAGCAAAACCACTTGCCCGTCGCGCAGCTGCATATCTGTTTGCTGCCCGCCATCCAAATGCAACGCCTGCGCGGGCGTTACCCCCCCCAGGGACAAACGCGCCATATCCAATCCTCCATCCCCTTGGGTCAGGTCGTGGATCGAAATTGCGTTGATTTTTGACATGTTTTGCATTGGCTTCGCTCCTGTCGGGCGGCTCTGATATGGATATAAGATATACCTTATACTCAACGTGTCAAGCCAGCCGACGAAAACCGTCTGGAAATGCCCGTGCGCAGGCTTTACATAGGATGGAAAAGAGGACCCGCCTTTTCATGACCGATACGATCACCTCCCGTTGCGAGGCCATTGGCCTGCGCATGACCGGCCAACGCCGTATCATTGCGGCTGTGTTAGAAGAATCGGACGACCACCCGGATGTAGAAGAACTGTACGCGCGCGCCTCTGCCCGCGATTCGGGCATCTCTTTGGCAACGGTTTACCGCACGGTAAAACTGTTCGAGGAAGCCGGGATATTGGAAAAGCTGGAATTCGGCGATGGCCGCGCACGATACGAGGACGCCGAGCGGGAGCATCACGACCATCTGATCGACATGACAACCGGCCAGGTCATCGAGTTTTGCGACCCCGAAATCGAGGCGCTGCAAGAAAAGATCGCGCAAAAGCTGGGCTACACCCTGAAGGGTCACAAGCTGGAGCTCTACGGCGTTCCGGTCAAAAAGAACTAGTCCCGCGCCGTCACGCTTTACCTTTGTTCGGCCCCATCCTACAGCGGAATGGCGAGCGAGGGGACGTATTCAATGCACAATATTCGCGGGATCATATTGATCACTCTGTCCATGGCGCTGTTCGCGGCTGAGGATGCGTTTTTCAAGACACTGACGCAAAGCTTTTCGATCGGGCAGGTTCTGGCGATGACGGGACTGGGCGGCGCCATTATTTTCGCGACTGTTGCGCTTGGCACGGGGCGGTCTCTTATGGCACCGCTGTGGCAATCGCCCATCCTTTTGATCCGTACTCTGGCCGAAAGTTTGGGCTCGGTTTGCTTTGTCAGCGCGCTGGCGCAGGTGCCGATGTCCACGGCGGCCGCAGTTTTTCAGGCCTTGCCGCTGGCGATCACCCTTGGCGCCGCCCTGTTCCTGAAAGAGCAGATTGGCTGGCGCCGCTGGACAGCAATCCTTGTGGGGTTTGCAGGCGTGTTGATGATCATTCGTCCGGGACTCGAGGGATTTGACCCCGCCTCTTTGTTGGTGTTGGGCGCGGTGGCGGCCATCGCAACCCGTGACCTGATCTCGCGCAAACTGCCAGCGGATTTATCCTCGTATGTGGTCAGTTTTCACGGATTTGCCGCCGCAACGGTCGCAGGTGTTTTGCTGATGCTGGTCAATGCGAACGCCCCGCTGCTGCCTGAGCCGACCCAAAACTGGCATGTTGCAGGTGCCGTGATTTTTGGCGTACTGGGCTATTATGCCATCGTGATCGCCACCCGCACAGGCGATGCGTCGGCGATTACACCGTTCCGATACACGCGCCTGATCTTTTCGATGATACTCGGGATGATGGTGTTTTCTGAACGCCCCGATCTGATGACCTATGCCGGAGCGCTGCTGATCATCGCGTCGGGCCTCTATGCGTTCTTGCGCGAGCGGCGCTTGGCGCGACGCGCGGCCCCTGTATTTTCAAGCTAAAGCACCCAAATCCGGCCCATTTGCCACCAATTCCACGCCGTTTGCGCAAACTTGAGCGCTTGGCTCTTTTCACCCGGGGCTAGGCACACTAAAAGCGCGCTCAAACGGCTTTTTATCAAGGGAACATACCCAATGAGCACCATTATCGACATTCACGCGCGCGAAATTCTGGACAGCCGCGGCAACCCCACCGTCGAGGTGGA
>JBOEGN010000001.1:587-34263 GCA_050633445.1 Thalassovita sp. | reverse complement strand
ATATAGCCGTGGCCGCCATAGATCTGCTGAGCCTCAACGGTCATGTCATAGCCTTCGTCGGTCAGGAACCCTTTGATGACCGGGGTCAGCAGGCTGATCAGGCCATCGGCGTCTTTGTCGTCGCTGCGGTGGGCCTGGTCGATCAGTGTCGCGCTCCACAGACAAAAGGCCCGCGCGCCTTCGGTAAAGCTTTTCTGGTTCATCAGGCTGCGGCGGATATCGGGGTGCACGATCAGCGGATCGGCGGGGCCGTCGGGGTTTTTCACGCCAGTGACGTCGCGGCCTTGTAGGCGGTCTTTGGCGTAGATCACAGCGTTCTGATAGGCGGCCTCGGCTTGGGTCAGGCCCTGCATGCCGACGCCAAGGCGGGCTTCGTTCATCATGGTGAACATGGCGCGCATGCCTTTGTGTTCGTCGCCCAGCAGGTATCCGGTCGCCTCGTCATAGTTCAGCACACAGGTCGAGTTGCCGTGGATGCCCATTTTCTCTTCGATCGCGCCGCAGCTGACACCGTTGCGGGCGCCGGGGGTGCCGTCTTCGTTCACGATGAACTTGGGCACGATGAATAGGGACACGCCTTTGATGCCATCGGGGCCGCCGGGGATTTTTGCCAGAACCAGGTGGATGATGTTGTCCGACATTTCGTGTTCGCCGGCCGAGATAAAGATTTTCTGGCCCGAGAGCTTATAGCTGCCATCATCCTGCGGAACCGCCTTGGTGCGCATCAGGCCCAGATCGGTGCCGCAATGCGGTTCGGTCAGGTTCATGGTGCCGGTCCATTCGCAGGACACCATCTTGGGCAGATAGGTGTCTTTCTGTGCGTCGGTGCCGTGCGCCAGAATGGCCGAAGCCGCGCCGTGGGTCAGGCCCTGATACATCGAGAACGCCTGGTTGGCCGAGCTGAACATTTCGCCAACGGCAATGCCCATCACATAGGGCATATCCTGACCGCCATATTGTTCGGGCATGTCCAGACCGGGCCAACCGCCGTCACGCACCTGATCAAAGGCCGCTTGGAACCCAGTAGGGACGCGAACCACGCCGTTTTCCAGCGTGCAGCCTTCTTTGTCCCCGACCACGTTCAGCGGCGCCAGAACTTCAGAGGTGATCTTGCCGGCTTCCTCCAGTACGGCCGACGTGAAGTCGGCCTCCAGATCGGCATAGCCCGGAATGTCGGATTGGCTGATTTTCAGCAGGTCGTGCAGTACGAACTGCATGTCTTTCACGGGTGCGGTATAGCTCGGCATGGTCTCTCTCCCACTTGATGCTAAGGCCCTTGGTCAGGGTTACTCGGCGGCCTTTTTATCTTGCTTGAGCGAGGAGACCATCTTTGCCCCCCAGCCCATCTGCTCTTTCAGCTCGTCGATGGCTTCGTTCAGCTCATCGCGTTGCCGTTCCATGTCGCGCAGCCGGTCCTGTGCGACTTCTAGGGTGCGTTCCAGTTGGGTCAACTGGGCGTCACCCATGTTATACAAATCCAGAAGCTGGCGGATTTCCTCCAAGCTGAACCCAAAGCGCTTGCCGCGCAGGATCAGTTTCAACCGGCCGCGATCCCGATGTGTGAACAGGCGTTTTTGGCCCTCACGGATCGGGAACAACAGTTCCTTTGCTTCGTAGAAACGCAGCGTGCGTGCGGTGACCCCGAACGCGTCGCACATTTCCCGGATCGTCATAGTTTCGTTCGTCGTAGACATTATCCTTGCCCTCCGAAGATTTAACGGATGGTCAAGAATTTATGCGTCGACCCAATCAATACAATACCAATTGACGTTGACGTAACCGGTACGCTACGTCACTTTGGTCTTGACGTAAGATCAAGTAACGTAATGCCAATGTATGAGTAATTTCCTTTCGTTGGGTCAACGAGAGTTTCGGGGGCCCAGACGTGAAAAAGCCCGCCTTGAGGGCGGGGCTTTTAATTGGATTCGTGCGTGTTGCGAGCTTCAAGCGCGGTGGCCGTGCTGTCTCGCGACTCGGTCAACTCGGCGATTGCTTCGTCCAGTTGGCGGCGCTCTTCTGCCAGAATGGCCAACTGATTTGTAGCGCTGTCGACCCAGGCTTCCATCTGCGCGCGGGTGCCTTCCTGATCGTAAATCTGCAACCACTGCCGGATGCCTTCCAGCGAATAACCCCAGCGACGTCCCCTGAGAATCAGGGTCATCCGGGCCACTTCGCGTGGGCCATAATACCGGGATCGGCCTTCGCGCTCTGGCTGCAAAAGCTCGATATACTCATAGTATCTAAGTGTGCGCGGGGTCACATCGAACTTGGCGCACATTTCTTTGAAGGTCAGGCGTGTTTCAGACATTCCAAGGAGTCAATTTGATTAGGTTGCGAACATTGTGCATCAGCAACGCGCCATTGACCAGCCCCTTTACGTAAGGTCAGAACGTGGAGTCACGGGTTCATGAAGCCTGGCGCCAAAAAGTAGAACCCGTAAGCCACGATAAAGGCCGGAACGGCCGAGACGACGGTGGCCAACACAGCCGTCCGCGGGCTCAGCGCAATTGCGGGGAACAGCGCGTCGCCATCGTTGGAAATCGCGTTGCCGATCAGGGCGGCAAAGGGCAGGGCACCATTGATGAACAGCGTCGCCACCAGCACCTGCGGCCCGCAGCCGGGGATGAACCCAACGAGGATCCCGATCAGGGGCAACAAAGGCGCGATGGTCTGGAACGCGTCCTGCAACTCTAGGCCGGTGAAGACGACCAGATAGTCATAGGCCAGGTAGGCTCCGATCACCCAGACCGCGATAAAGCTGGTCTCTTCGGCCATGCGGGTTGTGGGGGTGTCGTCGGAATTTGTCATTGCCTCCAGTGGGGACAAGGACCAGATCAGCAGGCCAAGGAATGTCCCGGCCAGGCCGATCACGCTCAGCAGCAGTGCCGGGGCCTGATCATATAGCGGTGATTGCAGCAGTTGCAGCACGCCAAAGACGAAGCCGGGCAAGACAGCCGCCAGGAACGCGATATCACGTTTGCGCAGCGAACCGATGCGGACCGGCATGGCGCAGGCGCCGGATTTCGGCGCTGGGGGCACCATGCCCACGGCGTCCACGATCCACCCCGACGCAATCCCGACGGCAAAGGACAGAGGCAGCACCACCATGGCCGCATCAGGCCGCGTGGCGATCAGCAGAAACGCCGCGTCGCCCATCGTGGCGGTCAGCGTCGCCACAACCGCGCCAAAACCTACATGCCCCGAGCTGTAAGCGGCGACCACGACCACCGCGCCTCCGCAGCCGGGCGTAGAGCCCAGAAGGGCGGCCATTGGCACCTGTGCCATCTTGGCGTTTTGCAGCGATTTCCCGATGTTGAATTTGAACAAACGCTCGGATCCGTAGAACAGCATCAGCGTCATTGCGACGAAAACCGAGACTTGGAAATAGGCGTCCAGCATCAGTTCGCGGGTCAGCAATCCCAGCTCTCCGGGCACAATGGCCAGAACCAGCAACAGAATGACGTAAGGTAATCGACGGGCGCGGAACGGACCCAGAAAACCAGGTTGGAACGAAGCATGCGGGGCCGGGGGCGTGGTATCGAGCTGTGTCATGGTTCAAATGCATATGAGAATTATTCTCAATTGCAAGAACTAATTCTTGCACTCACGCGATTCTGGCTCGAAAAATACTGCAACTGCACACAAACCTTGCATGGAGGCTCCTTTGGCACCTGACAAAGACACAATGGCTCGTCAATTCATCGCGGCGATTCCCCATGCAAATGCGCTGGGGATGGAGTTCACAAAGATCGACCAAGGCCGTGCTGAAATGCGCATGCCCTATGATGAGCGCTTTATTGGCGATCCCAAAACAGGGGTGATCCATGGCGGAGCGGTCTTTGCCTTGCTGGACACCACCTGTGGCGCGGCGGTCATGAGCCATCCCAGGGCGCCGGGCGGAACCGCCACGATTGACCTGCGTATCGACTATATGCGTGCGGCAACGCCAGGGCAGGCGATCCGTACGCGCGCTCATTGCTATCGCATCACCAAAACGGTGGCGTTCGTGCGGGCCGAAGCCCTGGATGACGACGAGGATCTGCCCGTCGCCACCGCCAGCGGCGCCTTTACTGTCGAAGGAGGCGGCAAATGAGCAAACGAACCAGACCCGAACCGATGCAAGTCGTCAAACAGCGTCGCGATGCGGCGTTGAACGCTTTGGTGCATGGCGTGCCCTATATCCAATTCCTTGGAATCGAATTTGACCGGCGCGGCGACGAGCTGACGGCCGTGCTGCCCTTTGATGACAAATTGATCGGCAACCCGATGTTGCCAGCGATCCATGGGGGCGTGACGGCCGCCTTTCTGGAAGTCACCGCCATCATCGGGCTAAGCTGGGCCTATCTGTGGGACGACATCGAAAGCGGTAAGCTGGATGTTGAACAACTGGTGGCGGGTCAGCTGCCGCGCTTGCCCAAGACGATTGATTTTACGGTCGACTATTTGCGTTCGGGGCTCCCACGGGATGCCTATGCGCGTGCGCAGATCAACCGCTCGGGGCGGCGCTATGCCAGCGTCCATGTCGAGGCTTGGCAGGACAATCGTCATCGGAACTTTGCGCAGGCCAGCGGTCATTTTCTGATGCCGCAATCGGATGGCTGACCGGTCCTCTGCCCTGCCCGAAGTGACCCACCGCCGCGTCCTAAAGGTTGCGGTGCCTATCGTTATCTCGAACGCGACGGTGCCCATTTTGGGGGCTGTCGATACCGGAGTCGTCGGGCAAATGGGGCTGGCCGCCCCGATCGGCGCGGTCGGCATCGGCGCGATCGTGCTGACCGGCGTCTATTGGATGTTCGGGTTTCTGCGCATGGGCACGACGGGCCTGACCTCTCAGGCACGCGGGGCTGGACAAGAGGGCGAGGTCGCAGCCCTACTGACCCGTGCGATGATGATCGCGGCTGTCGCTGGGTTGGCCATTATTGCGCTGCAAATCCCGATCTTCTGGGCGGCGTTTCAGGTCTCGCCGGCCAGCGACGAGGTCGAGACTCTGGCGCGGACCTATATGCAGATCCGTATCTTTTCAGCCCCCGCGGCGATTGGGCTGTATGGCGTGACCGGCTGGCTGATCGGGCAAGAACGGACTGGCGCTGTCTTGGCCATCCAGCTGTGGACGAACGGGATGAATATCCTGCTGGACCTGTGGTTTGTGCTGGGGCTGGGCTGGGGTGTCGAGGGCGTCGCCGTGGCCACGTTCTGCGCCGAATGGACCGGGCTGGTGGTGGCGCTTTGGTTTTGCCGGGCGGCCTTTCGCGTGCCTGCCTGGCGCGATTGGGCGCGGGTGTTTGACCGGGTCAAGCTGGCGCATATGATGTCGGTGAACACCGATATTTTGCTGCGATCGCTTCTGTTACAGGTGATTTTCATCTCGTTCCTGATGCTGGGTGCCGATTTCGGCGACGACGTGCTGGCCGCCAATCAGGTGCTGATGCAGTTCCTCTATATCACCGCCTATGCGCTGGACGGATTCGCGTTGGGAGCCGAGGCTTTGGTGGGCAAGGCGATGGGGGCTCGTAACCGGGCCGCTGTGCGACAAAGCGCGATCCTCACCAGTCTTTGGGGCGTTGGGGTGTCTATGGCCCTGACGCTGGTATTCGCGCTGGCCGGAGGGCTGATCATCGACCTTATGACCACCGCCGAGGGAGTCCGCAGCACCGCGCGCACATTCCTGATCTATATGGTGATGGCGCCCATTTTAGGCTCGGCCAGTTGGATGCTGGATGGGATTTTCATCGGCGCCACCCGTGGTCGGGATATGCGCAACATGATGGCGGTCAGTTTTGTGATCTATCTGGCCGCGCTGGCGGTCTTGCTGCCCATATTTGGCAATCACGGGCTATGGATCGCCCTGCTGATTTCCTTTGTCGCGCGGGGGATTACGCTGGGCCTGCGTTATCCCGCGCTCGAGGCCGCAGCCGACGTCTAAAGAATGTCCAGAACCTGTTCGGGCGGGCGTCCAAGGCGTGCCTGGCCATTGGCGAAAACGATAGGACGCTCGATCAATTTGGGGTTGGCGGCCATCGCCTCCAGCAACGTGTCCTCGGCTGCGCCCTTGGACAGGCCAAGCTCTTTGAACAGTGTCTCTTTGGTGCGCACCATGTCGATGACAGGCAGGCCCAAAGCAGCCTGTGCTGCGCGCAATTCCGCGACCGAAGGCGCGTCTTCAAGATATTTGCGCACCTCAGCGTCGCGCCCGTCCAACAAGGCCAGGGTCTGACGCGATTTCGAGCATCGGGGGTTGTGCCAAATGGTGATCATAGCCAGTCCTCTTTCGCGGTGCCCACGGCCTGGTCGACGTTATCAAAGCCGTCTTGTTCCAGCAGTTTGTCCAGCCCTTTGGCGATCTCGGCGCCCAGCGACAATCCGTGATAGACCAGCGCGGTATAGAGCTGCACGGCCGATGCCCCGGCCCGGATTTTCGCATAGGCTTGTTGCGCGTTGGAAATCCCACCGACACCGATGATGGGCAGTTTGCCCTCGGTCAGAGTGGACAGGCGCGCCAGAGTGCGGGTGGATTTTTCAAACAAAGGCGCGCCGGACAGACCGCCCGCCTGATCGCGGTGCTCGCTTTGCAAACCGTCGCGCGACAGGGTGGTGTTGGTGGCGATCACCGCGTCGATGCCGGATGTCAGCGCGACCTCGGCCACGTCCTCCAGCTCTTCGGGCGTCAGGTCGGGCGCGATTTTCAGAAAGACAGGGATTTCGCGGTCCAGCTCGGCACGGGCGTCGATCACACCGGCCAGCAGAGCCGAGAGCGCATCTTTGCCCTGTAGATCCCGCAGCTTTTCGGTGTTCGGCGACGAAACATTCACCGTCGCGAAATCCAGATAAGGCCCGCAATGGGTCAGCACGCGGGCGAAATCTGCGGCGCGGTCCTCGCTGTCTTTGTTCGCGCCCAGATTCAGGCCCAGCACCATGTCGCGAGGCCGTTGGGACAGACGTGCGCCGATCGCCTCCATCCCTTCGTTGTTAAAGCCGAAACGGTTGATGGCAGCGGCGTCCTCGGTCAGGCGGAACAGGCGCGGTTTGGGATTTCCGGGCTGGGCGCGCGGCGTGGCAGCGCCAACCTCGATGAACCCGAAACCCGCGCGCGACAACGGCGACAGAACCTGCGCGTTCTTGTCAAAACCTGCGGCCAGACCCACCGGGTTCGCCATGTTTAGGCCCGCCACAGTCGTTCGCAAGCGTTCGGACGTAACCAGACCGGGCAGGGGCACCGCGCCCAATTGCAAAGCCTTGATCGACAAGCCATGGGCCGTTTCGGGGTCAACTTTGTGCAGGGCGAAAAGGCCCAGTTTTTCCAGCGGAGTCATTCCATACCTTCCGGGAATTGATGCGCCCCATTCACCAGCGGCAGGGGCATATGCCACGCGATATCCGAGAGTTGCAGCGCGCGGTAAAGATGGGGAAACAGCGCACCACCGCGCGAAGGCTCCCATTTCAGGGCATCGCCCAGTGTGTCAGATTCCAGTGCCAACAGCTCTAGCCCGTCCTCATTCGCGAAATGCTTGGAGGCGGTTTCAGCGGCCTGTTCGGCGGTTGAAAAATGCACGAACCCGTCGGCCAGATCGACAGGCGCACCCTGTGTCTGCCCTTGGGCTTGCAATTCGGCCCATTCCTCGGCCCGGAAAATCTTGTAAATCAGCATGGGCCTGACATGCCGCGCAGGCCCGCCGGGGTCAAGCCAGAAGGCATTTGCCGTGGCGCGGGGATCGGGTATTCTGCGCCCAACAAGGAGAATACCGCGTGGACCACCCCTTAATTGACCTGATCAACCAAAAGATCGCTGCGGCCCAGGCAGAGGGTGACTTTGACAACCTTGACGGCGCGGGAAAACCTCTGCCCGATTGCGACGACCCGGAAAATGCGCTGCTGAACCGGCTGATTAAGGAAAATGGGGGCGTGCCCGAATTTGTCTCGTTGTCACGCGAACTGGCAAGAATGAGGGACGAGCTGCGCGACACAGGAGACCGGACGCGCCGGCAGGATCTAATGAAAGAGATGTCGATGATGGAGGCCCGGATCGAGCTGGCCCGAAAGGCGTATCGCTAAGCGGTCAGCCGCTCGCGGATGCCCTTGGCCAGCACGTCAAAGACCAGACGAATGCGGCGCGAGGTTCGCAACTCCTTATGCGCGACCAGCCAGATCGGATACGTGATCGGCGCGGCGTCTGGTCGAGCCCGCACAAGCCCCAGCGTCTGCCCAACATGTGTCGGAAATACCCCCAGCCCGACACCCGCCTGCACCATCGCCAGCTGCACCAGATGGTTGGCAGAGGTGACGGTGAACTGATCCGGCGAGAAATCGTGCCCCATGGCGTTCAACCGCTGGCGCAGCGCGTCAGAGCTGTCAAAACCGACGATCTCGGCCGTGTTTAAATCAGTTAAACCGTCCAGATAGGTTTGCGTTCCGTACAGGTGCCCCGCGTCGTCGCAGATCTTACGCGCGATCAGGTCGGGATGGCCGGGGTCGGTGTTGCGAATGGCGATGTCAGCCTCGCGCCGGATCAGATCCGACTGGGTGTTCGCGGCGACGATCTCCAGTTTGATACCGGGGTGTTCGGCGCGGATTTGGCGGATCATCGGCGGTAGTAAACTGGCCGATAGCATCTCGCTTGCGGTGATGGTTACGGTGCCCTCGACGCTTTCGTTCTGGCCGGATGCGGCCAACGAGAATTTCAGGGCGGCCTCACTCATGGCGCGGACATGTTCCGCCAGATCCAAGCCGGCTTGCGTGGGGGTGATCCCACGGCCGACACGCTGAAACAGGGTTACGCCCAGCTCTTGCTCGAGCGCGGCAACCTGACGGCCCAGCGTGGGCTGCGCCTGACCCAAGGCGCGCGCGGCGGCGGACAAGGAGCCCTCTTCGACCACCACCAAAAACGCGCGGGCACGGTTCCAATCAAAGGTAAGACTTTTCCACTCCATGCGAAAATGCATATCATTTCTGTCGAATTGGTCAATTCACTTGCGAAACTGTATGGGTCATCAATGGGGCAAATCATCATTCCGTTAGAAAGAGACTCGTCATGCAAGCCGTCACCTATCGCCGTTATGGTCCCCCCTCCGCTTTATCCATCGACACGTTGCCGACCCCCAAACCACGCGCGCGGCAGCTGTTGGTGCGGGTTCACGCAAGCTCGGTCACGACCGCGGATTGGCGGGTGCGTGCCGCCGCATTTCCAGGGGTGCTGCAAGTTCCGGGGCGGCTGATGTTCGGCCTGTGCGCGCCTCGCAATCCCGTGTTGGGCGGTGATTTTGCGGGCTTGGTCGAATCGGTCGGCCCGGATGTCACAACGTTCCAGTCAGGAGACCGCGTCATGGGGTTTTCCGTCAGCGGCGCGCATGCAGAATATCTGACCATTGATCAGAACGCTGCCGTGGCCCATTTGCCCGCAGAGATGCGCTTTGAGCATGGGGCGGCGCTGCCTTTTGGGGCACTTTCGGCGTTGGTATTTCTGCGCGATTTTGCGCAAGTGCAGCCCGGTCAGCGTGTTCTGGTGATCGGCGGCTCGGGCGGGGTTGGAGCCTATGCGATTCAAATCGCCCGCGCCTTGGGTGCCCAAGTCACCGGTGTGGCCAGCACTGGAAATCAGGAGCTGATGCGCGAACTGGGGGCTTCGGATGTGCGTGACTATCGCGCGGGGCCATTCCTGCACGCTTCTGACGGATTTGATGTGATCCTGGACACCGTTGGCGCGGTTGATTTTGCACAGGCGCGCCCGGCTTTGACGAGGAACGGCGTTTTCGTACCGCTGAATTTTGGCGTCACAGAGATGATGCAGGCCGCAATCAGCGGGAAAACCGGGAAACGGATCAAGATTGGGGTCAGCGGTGACACACAAGCCGATCTGGAAACGCTGATGTCGATGGTCCAGGCGGGCACATTGCGTCCGGTGGTTGATCAGATCTATCCGATGGAGCAAGCCGTACAGGCGCATGCGCATGTCGAAGGACGGCATCGCAAGGGCGCGGTGATACTGGATATGCAGGCCGCTTGACCCCGCCCGCGCGACCTGAGACCGTTGGGTTTATGTGTGGACGCCTTGCCAATACCCTGCCGAATGACGCCATGGCGCAACTGTTCAGCGCCATGCCGGCGAATGCGTTGCCCGAAGTGCCCAATTATAACGTCTGTCCAACGACGCTGGTGCAGGTGGTGACCTCGGATAACGAGCTGCGGCGTCTTGGGGCGATGCGTTGGGGGTTTCTGCCCACGTGGTACAAAACGCCGTCCGATGGGCCGTTGCTAATCAATGCACGCGCCGAAACCATTGCCGAAAAGCCTGCCTTTCGCACGGCCTGTCGGCAAAGGCGCTGCATTCTGCCCACCACGGGATTTTATGAATGGAATAAGGACGCCGAGGGCAACAGGCTGCCTTGGTATTTCTCGCGTGCCGATGAGTCTCCGCTGGCTTTGGCGGGGATCTGGCAGGACTGGGGGACAGAGGATCCAATCACCACCTGTGCGGTTGTCACGACCAGCGCCAGTGCGGATATCGACCATATTCACCACCGGATGCCCGTGATTCTGGAACAAGACGACTGGGCCAAGTGGCTGGGCGAGGACGGGCACGGCGCGGCCTTGTTGATGCGTCAGGCCCCCAAAGGCACGCTGAAGGTCCACCGGGTTGGGCGCGCGGTGAACTCGAACCGTGCCAGTGGCCCCGAGCTGATCGTTCCGTTTGACGAGTAAGCCGCCCGCACTGCACCGCGGCCAAATCGTTTCATACCGTGAAACTACGGTGCTTCGGGTGTGAATATCTATGCGCCGCTCTTGTATCTTCGTCAGGATTCGCAGTATCCGAACGACCAACGAAGGAGCCAGCAGACCGTTGCAGCATGTTGACGCAAAGACAGATGCCCAGACAGGGCAGGCGACGGTGCGCCTGTCGGATGCCCACTATGCCCGCGAAACCACGCAGGTTTTTGATGGGCTGACGCTGGAGCTGACGGAAAAACGTGTCGCTGTCGTGGGGCGCAATGGGTCTGGAAAATCTCAGCTGGCGCGTCTGATCGCCGGTCTGGCCGCGCCGGATCAAGGCGAGGTTTCCGTCGGCGGCGTGGATGTGGCCAAGGACCGCAAGGCGGCCATCGCGACCGTTGGGATCCTGTTTCAGAACCCCGATCATCAGATCATCTTTCCAACCGTGGGCGAAGAACTGACCTTTGGCCTGACCGCTCAAGGGACTCCTAAGGCCGAAGCAACAGAGGCAGCACGCCAGATGCTTGCGCGCTTTGAGCGGTCCGACTGGTATGACCGGGCAGTGCACGGGTTGTCTCAGGGCCAGCGGCATCTGGTTTGCTTGATGGCCGTGTTGGCCATGGCGCCTAAGCTGATCGTGCTGGACGAACCCTTTGCCGGGCTGGATCTGGCCACCACCGTGCGCCTGGGCCGCTATCTGGACGGGCTGGAACAAAGCCTGATCCATATCAGTCACGACCTTTCGGCGTTGTCGGGCTATGATCGCGTGATCTGGCTGGAGCGCGGCGCTGTGCAGATGGATGGCCCTCCGACGCAGGTATTGCCTGAATACGAACGTCAAATGCGCGCGTGGGGAGGGGCAGATGATCTCGCTGACCTCTGAATTTCGCACGCCGTATCACAAGTGGCGCGCCGGACCGAAACTGCTGGCGCTGAGCCTGTTCACCTTTGGCATTTTCTATCTGGATAGCATCGCGGCCAGTCTGATGGTTACAGCGCTGGTTGCCCTCGCATATCTGGTCGGAGGGCTGGATTTTGCCCGTCAGGGTCTGCGGATGCTGCGGCCAATGCTGTATTTCATCGTGATCATCATGGTGTGGCATTGGGTGACAGATTCGGTGCTGGACGGGCTGGTGATTGTGTTACGACTGCTGGCGGCCATCGCGGCGGCCAATCTGGTGACGCTGACAACACGGCTAGAGGATATGCTGGACGTGATCCAACGCGCCCTGGCTTGGGTGCGCGTCCCGGAAACCGCGCGTCGTCGCTTTGCCCTGGCGATTGCGCTGGTGATCCGGTTCACCCCGGTTCTGGTGCAAAAGGGCAGCAATTTGATCGAAGCCTGGCGCGCCCGCAGCGTGAAACGTCCGGGCTGGAGGCTGGTGATGCCGATGGCGCTGCTGGCAATTGACGACGCAGAACAGACCGCCGAAGCGCTGAAGGCGCGTGGTGGATTGACTTGATTGCCGGGGCGCCCCCGGCCTAGAACTCTCTGAAATATCGAGAAAGGACCCCAAAATGGAACGCAACCTGACTATGATTGCCCTATTCGCTGCGCTGATCGCAGCCTTGGGACTGCTGCCAAAATTGAACCTGATTTCGGGTGTGCCGATTACCGCCCAGTCGTTGGGCATTATGCTGTGTGGCACTGTGCTGGGTGCCAAACGCGGCGCGCTGGCCGTGCTGTTGTTCCTGGCGCTGGTGGCGCTGGGTCTTCCGCTGCTGGCCGGTGGCCGTGGTGGTATCGGTGTCTTCTCTGGCCCCAGCATGGGCTATCTGATCGGGTTCCCGGTTGCCGCGTTCGTGACTGGGTTTCTGGCTCAGACTTGGCGTGATCGGGGCGGGTTTGTCTTTCCGGCCGTCGCTGCCCTGATCGGGGGGATGATCGTTCTGAACATTTTGGGGATCATTGGTATGTCGATCAAGCTGGACAAAACGTTGATCGAGGCCTCGGCGTTGGCGCTGCCCTATGTCCCTGGTGACGTGATTAAGGCTGTTCTGGCTGGGCTGATTACTCAGGGTCTGTTGAAAGCGCGACCCGGTCTGGCGCAGGTCTGATCCACGACGGGGTGGGGGCGCTGCCCCCGCGCCTTTGGCGCTCCCCCGGAGTGTATTTAGAGCAAAGAAACGGTTTGGTGAGGGCGGGTTTCCCCGCCCTTTTTCATGTCTTCTTCATTGCGTCCAAAAGGGCCGCGCCCAGTCCGCTCACGTCAGGTTTGTTTGGCTTAGGGGTCGGTTTTCCGGCGCGGGGAGGACGTTTTTTTTGAGGTGCGTTGTCTCGCTGGGGGCGTTCTTGTTTTTGCGAGGTGCTGTCCTTTTTCATCGACAGGCCGATGCGCTTGCGGGGGACGTCAACTTCGAGCACGCGGACTTTGACTACTTCACCGGTTTTGACAATGTCATGCGGGTCTTTGACGAAACGATCCGCGATCTGGCTGATATGGACCAGGCCGTCCTGGTGGACGCCGATGTCAACGAAAGCTCCAAAGGCGGCGACGTTCGTTACTGTTCCTTCAAGCATCATGCCCGGTTTCAGATCGGTAATTTCGTTGACGCCGTCGGTGAAAGTGGCGGTTTTGAACTCGGGGCGGGGGTCACGGCCGGGTTTTTCCAGTTCTGACAGGATGTCGCGCACGGTCGGTAGGCCGAACCGGTCACTGACGAAATCACGGGCCTCGAGACGTTTCAGGGGGCTGGGATCGGTCATGAGCGTGCGCAGGTCCCGGCCACAGGATTGGACGATCTTGCGAGCGACATCATAGGCTTCGGGGTGGACCGAGGAGGCGTCCAGAGGCTCGGCCCCATCCGTGATCCGCAGAAAACCCGCGCATTGTTCAAAGGCTTTGGGGCCCAGGCGCGCAACCTTGAGCAGCTCTTTGCGCGAGGCAAAGGCACCGTTGATATCGCGATGCGTAACGATGGCGTCGGACAGGCCAGGGCCGATCCCGGCGACGCGCGCCAGCAACGGGGCCGAGGCGGTGTTCAGGTCGACGCCCACCGCGTTCACGGCGTCTTCGACCACTGCGTCCAGCGATTTGCCAAGGCGGCGCTGGTCGACATCGTGTTGGTATTGGCCGACCCCGATGGATTTCGGCTCGATCTTAACCAATTCGGCCAGCGGGTCCTGCAAACGTCGCGCGATCGAGACCGCCCCGCGCAGGCTGACGTCCAGATCGGGGAACTCCTGCGCGGCCAGTTCCGATGCCGAATAGACGGAGGCACCTGCTTCGTTCACCACGACACTGGTGGGTTTCTGCGGCGCGCGGATCACCGCCAACAGGTCGCCCACAAGTTTTTCGGTCTCGCGGCTGGCGGTGCCGTTTCCGATGGCGATCAGGTCGACCTTGTGGCGGGATATCAGCTCGGCCAGCGTGGCCTGCGCGCCGCGCACATCGTTTTTAGGCTGGAAAGGATAGATCGTAGCAGTGTCCAGCACCTTGCCGGTGGCGTCGACGACGGCGCATTTCACGCCGGTGCGGATGCCCGGATCCAGGCCCAAGGTGGACTTGGCCCCAGCCGGAGCGGCCAGAAGCAAGTCCTTCAGATTGCGGGCAAAAACGTTGATTGCGTCCTCTTCCGCGCGGCGGCGCAATTCGGTCAGCAAGTCGATGGACAACGAGATATGCAGTTTCACCCGCCAGACGAAGCCGGCCACTTTGCGCAGCCAGACATCACCGGGGGCGTCTGTCGTGGTCTTCAACTCGGCGGCGACCATCATTTCGGCACGATTCTGGCCTGGCGCGGCATCAGGATCGACGATGATATCGGCTTGTAGAAAGCCTTCGTTACGACCGCGAAAAATAGCCAGAGCACGGTGCGACGGAATATCAGCCCATTTTTCCGACTGATCGAAATAGTCCGAAAACTTGGCGCCAGCGGCCTCTTGGCCCTCGATGACTTTGGAGGTCAGAATCGCCTCGCGCATCAGGAAATCACGCAGACGCCCCAGCAGCTGCGCATTTTCCGAAAGACCCTCGCCGATGATGTCACGGGCGCCGTTCAGGGCGGCCGTCGTGTCGGTCACGGCCTCGTTTAGATAGCCCTGCGCCAAGGCCTGCGGGTCCGCCGAGCGATCCGCTAAAATGGCCTGGGCCAGCGGTTCCAGCCCGTTCTCGCGCGCGATCATCGCACGGGTGCGGCGCTTGGGTTTGTAGGGCAGGTAGATGTCTTCCAACGCCGATTTTGTTTCGGCTTGGGCAATGGCTTTTGCCAAAGCATCGGTCAGTTTGCCCTGCTCGGTGATCGAGCCAAGGATCACGCCGCGCCGGTCGTTCAGCTCGCGCAGGTATCCCAGCCGGTCAGCCAGATTTCGCAGCTGAGTGTCGTCCAGCCCGCCTGTGACCTCTTTGCGATAGCGCGCCACAAAAGGCACGGTCGCGCCTTCGTCCAGCAGTTTGATCGCGGCAGCGGCTTGTTCGGGGCGGGCCTGAATTTCCTGAGCGATCAGGATGGGAATGCGGCGCTCTTGGTCGGTCATCTGGGCCTCGTGTTGGTGTTCGGGATGACCTGATTACCCGCCCGGATCAGCCGCGCCAAGGGGAATTCGCGGGCTAGTTTACCCACCGGCTCAGAAGGTTCACGCCGCCAATCACCAGAAACAGCGCTACCAGCAGCCATTCAGCCCGAGTTTTGCGTTTTTTGGGGGTGGGGACGTCGGATCGTACGGTTTCAACCCGGAGTTCCTGATCCGGTTGGCGTGACTTCAGCTGATCAATGGCCGCCTGCCCAGACGCAGCCTCGATCCGTTCGGACAGGGGCGACATCGGGTCGGGGCCAGACAGATTGCGGTATCGGATCAGGTATTCAGCCATCGCGCGATGGCCTAGCACACAGGCATCGGCGCGCCAATCCCGCCTGACGTGGCGAGATTGGGTGAATTTGCTTGCTGCAATGCGGCGAAATTCTCAGAATCGTCACATCGCCCGACTAGCGTCATCTCGCGTGGACCAGACAGACCGACAGGAGATCCCTCATGTTTTCACTCAAGGGTAAAAAGGCGCTGATCGTGGGCATCGCGAACCGCCATTCCATCGCCTATGGCTGCGCGCAGGCGCTGAAAGAACAAGGGGCCGATCTGGCCATCACTTATCTGAACGCCAAGGCCGACCCCTTTGTCCGTCCGCTGGCCGAGGAGCTGGGCGCGCAGATCATTGCGCCGCTGGACGTCAGCGATCACACCCAGATTGACGCTGTATTTGACCAGATCGAGCAAGAATGGGGGTCTTTGGACATTCTGCTGCACTCAATTGCTTATTGCCCGATGGAGGATCTGCACGGTCGCGTCACCGATTGTTCGCGCGCGGGGTTTCAGGTAGCCATGGACATCTCGGTCGGTAGCTTTCTTCACCTGACCCGCAAGGCCGAACCGCTGATGCCCTCGGGTGGGACATGCATGACCGTCAGCTATTTCGGCGCGGAAAAGGTGGTCGAGAACTACAATGTCATGGGGCCGGTCAAAGCGGCGCTGGAATCGGTGACCAAGTACATGGCCGCCGAGCTGGGCCCCAAGAATATCTCGGTTCACGCACTATCACCGGGGCCGCTGAAAACTCGCGCGGCCAGCGGGATCGCGCATTTCGATGATCTGATGGAGCAAGCCGCCGAACGCGCTCCCACCCATCATCTGGCCTCGATCGAGGATGTGGGGGCCTATGCGGCGTTTCTAAGCAGTGACGCCGCCCAGAATGTTACGGGCGGCGTGCACTATATTGATGGCGGATATCACATTGTTGGATAGGCCGGGAGCAACCTGGCCCCAACAGCCCTTTAGGCTTTGTTTTCCAAAATAATGTGACCCACAGCGGTGTTCGAGGCCGGGACATGGTAGTGCCGGTGCACCTCGGTAACCTCTTCGTCCAGCGCGCCGCGCATAACGTGCCACATCACCATTTCCACGCCTTCGCTGCCTGCTTCGCGCAGGTATTCCAGGTGAGGGATCTGGCTGGCGCCGACCGGGTCATCACGGACCATATCCAAGAAGTTCTGGTCCCATTCGGCATTGATCAGGCCCGCACGTTTGTATTGCAGCTGGTGGCTCATGCCGCCGGTGCCGAAAATCATCACGTTCAGGTCTTCGTCAAAGCTTTCGACGGCGCGGCGCACGGCTTTGCCCAGATTATAGCAGCGATTGCCGGTGGGCGCGGGGTATTGCACCACGTTCACACACAGCGGGATCACCAGCGCGGGCCACTCGTCCTCGGGGGATTTGTCGCCATACATCACGGACAGAGGAACGGTCAGGCCGTGATCGACCTCCATCTCGTTCATGATGGTGATGTCGAATTCGTCCAGAACCAGCGACTGAGCAATATGGCTGGCCAGTTTCTGGTGGTTTTTCACCACGGGCACGGGGCGCGGGCCCCAGCCTTCGTCGGCGGGCTGGAATTCAGCCGCGCAACCCAGGGCAAAGGTCGGAATGCACGAGGCATCAAATGCGGTGCAGTGGTCATTATAGACCAGGAAAATCACGTCCGGGTTTTGTTCCTTCATCCACTCGCGGGATTTCTGGAACCCGTCAAAAACCGGCTGCCAATAAGGCTGTTCGGTGATCCCGGTGTCCATGGCGACCCCGATGGCCGGAACGTGGGAGCAGCCCACACCTGCGGTAATACGTGCCATCAGTCTTTGTCTCCCCATTCTGATTTCGACCGGTTGCCTTCGATGCCCCGACCGCCGTTCAGCATCATGTCACGATAGGCGTCCACGCCCATTCCGGTCATCAGGCCAGCCAGGTTCTGGAAATTGATGCCATCATTGGCGGCCAGTTTTGATGTGTAATAAATGTTCCCACCCAGCTCCAGCAGATGGTTCCAGTCCCGTTTCAGAACGGCGTCGCGCTGCTCGGCTGTCATTGGAAAACCATTCAGATAGGTTTCTTCGTCCGCGTTGAACGCATCGCGATTCTTCTGCAATCGTAGCGAAATGCAGAATTGGTTCAGGTGATACCCTTCGCGCGATCTGTCGGCGTCGAACACGAAGGTTCCGGGGATATCTTCGTAGTCCTTTTCGGTCATGCGACTTCCTTTCGTCCGCCTGTTCGCCAATCAGAGAACCTATTGGTCGTTTCAGGCGTTTGGGGTCAAGTGGATGCACAATAGTCCAGAAACAGTAGCCAAGAGAGGGGCAGTATCAAGCCTTTGGTGCATCCCCAAAGTACCTTTTATGGTCTCAAGAGACCTATCAGGCCGCGTGGGATGAGGGAAATTTGAATGCGGAAACCTCTATTTGATTTTGGTAGTGAAGCAGGGAAAGTCTGGCAGGAGAATGCGTGATTTCTGCGGGTGGGTCGCCGGCGAAGCCGACCTGTGCAGTGACACTGTCGATGCCCTTTGAATGCGCCACATCGGTAGACGCGGCAAAGCGGCAGCCGCTTGGCCCAATCCGTTGGACCTGCCTACAATTTGGATGACGCCAAGTCATCTAACGGTCTCAGTGCAGTAATTTGTTGCGTTGGCGCGGGTCGGTATGCTCCAGTTTCAGTAATCCCCGGCAATAAAGGCATTGCGCGCTGCTGTCAGGGAGAGCGGGGCCTTTGCTCTACTCCTCGGTTTTTCCGTGTGCGTGCATCTGGCTCCAGTCCTCTGTCAATCGGCGGCGCGCCGCCATGGATCGAAAGCCAAGCCATGCTGCATAATGATCAACTGGAACACTGGGATCGCGAGAATTTCTTTCACCCGTCGACCCATCTTGCCGAATTCGCGCGGGGCAACCTGCCCAATCGCGTCATTACCGGTGGATCGGGATGTCATATCGAGGATCGCGACGGCAGCCGACTGCTGGATGCCTTTGCGGGTCTGTACTGCGTGAATGTCGGCTATGGCCGCCCCGAGATTGCCGAGGCTATCGCTGATCAGGCGCGCGAACTGGCCTATTATCATTCCTATGTCGGTCACGGGACCGAGGCGTCGATCACCCTGGCCAAAATGGTGCTGGACCGCGCGCCGGACCACATGTCCAAGGTCTATTTTGGTCAGTCCGGCTCGGATGCGAACGAGACCAACATCAAGCTGGTTTGGTATTACAACAACATCCTCGGACGGCCCGAGAAGAAGAAGATCATCTCGCGCTGGCGGGGCTATCATGGATCGGGGCTAATGACCGGCTCGCTGACCGGGCTGGAGCTGTTTCACCGCAAATTTGACCTGCCTTTGGAGCAGGTCGTGCACACCGAAGCGCCGTATTATTTCCGTCGTGCCGATCTGGGGCAGAGCGAGGCTGATTTCGTCGCGCATTGCGTGGCCACGCTAGAGGACCTGATCGACCGTGAAGGCCCCGATACCATCGCGGCCTTTATTGGTGAGCCTGTTCTGGGCACGGGGGGCATCGTTCCGCCCCCGGCTGGATATTGGCCCGCGATTCAGGCGGTGTTGGACAAGCATGACATTCTGTTGATCGCGGATGAGGTCGTCACCGGCTTTGGTCGTTTGGGCACGATGTTCGGCTCGGATCACTATGGTCTACGCCCGGATCTGATCACGATTGCCAAGGGTTTGACATCGGCCTACGCGCCGCTGTCCGGCTCGATCGTGTCCGAAAAGATGTGGGCGGTGCTGGAGCAGGGAACCGATGAAAACGGCCCTATTGGCCATGGTTGGACCTATTCGGCCCATCCCATCGGGGCCGCGGCAGGGGTGGCGAACCTGAAATTGATCGACAGCCTGGGGCTGGTGGAAAATGCAGGCACCGTAGGGGCTTACCTGACCAAAACCATGCAAGAGGCACTGGCCGAACACCCCCATGTGGGTGACGTGCGCGGCGAAGGAATGCTGTGTGCTGTCGAATTCGTGGCCGATAAGGACAGCCGCGCGTTTTACGACGCGGGGGACAAGATCGGGCCGCAGATTGCTGCGAAACTGCTGGAGCAGGACAACGTGATCGGTCGCGCCATGCCTCAGGGGGATATCCTTGGCTTTGCGCCTCCGTTTTGCCTGACGAAAGCCGAGGCCGATCAGATCGTGGCCGCGACTCAACGGGCCGTTCAGGCCGTTGTTGGCTAAGGGGCGCGCGATGATCACACCCCGCGCGCCCTTTGAGCGACCAGAATACGACCGGCGTATGGCCAAAACCCGCGCGGCCATGGCGCGAGCTGGGCTGGACGCCTTGTTTGTCACCGATCCGTCCAATCAGGCCTGGCTGACGGGCTATGACGGCTGGTCTTTCTACGTCCATCAGGGCGTCATCGTTCTGCCAGAGGGCGAACCGATCTGGTGGGGGCGTCACATGGACATGATGGGCGGGCGCCGGACTTGCTGGATGGATCATGCCAATATCCTTGGCTACGGCGACCATTATGTGCAATCGACCGACGTGCATCCAATGCAGGATCTGGCGCAGGTTCTGGCCGCGCGGGGGCTGGCGCGGGCGCGGATCGGCGTCGAGATGGAGAACTACTACTACTCGGCCAAAGCCCATGCCATACTGAGCGCAGAGCTGCCCGATGCCTCGCTGAAAGACGCCACAGCGCTGGTCAACTGGCAACGCCTGGTGAAATCTCCCCCCGAACTGGCGTTCATTCGCAAGGCGGCCCGCATTTCGGAAAGGGTGATCAATACCGCGATTGAACGAGCAGCCCCCGGTGTGCGCAAAAATGATCTGGTCGCGGATATCATGCATGCGGGCATCACCGGGCTTGGGGATGACTGGGGCGACTACCCCGCGATTGTGCCGCTGACGCCCTCGGGGTTGGATGCCACTGCCGCGCATCTGACATGGAACGGTGCGCCGATGCAGCGGGGCGAGGCTACTTTCTTCGAGCTTTCCGGCTGCTATCGTCGCTATCACGCGCCACTGTGCCGGACGGTGTTTCTGGGCACGCCGTCGGACGAGATGCGCCGCGCCGAGGCCGCGCAGATCGAAGGTATCGCTGCCGGGCTCGAGGCTGCTCGCGCTGGCAACCGGACCTGTGACATTGCGGGTGCTGTTATGGACGTTCTGGGCAAACATGGGATCGAAAGGTCCGGGCGGATGGGCTATCCGGTTGGGCTTAGTTACCCGCCTGATTGGGGCGAGCGTACGGCCTCGATCCGTAGCGAGGACCAGACTGTCCTGGAACCCGGCATGGTCTTTCATTTCATGCCCGCCTTGTGGATGGACAGCTGGGGGTTAGAGACGACCGAGACCATCCTCATCCGGGATGCAGGCCCCGCCGAGGCGCTGAGTAACATTGACCGCAAACTGTTTGTGAAAGAGTGATCATGCTGGATGACGCCAAATCCATCCTCGCGGATCTGATCGCGTTCCCGACCATTTCGGCGGACAGCAATCTGGATATGATCGCGTATCTTGCCAACCGGCTGGAGTCTTGCGGTGCGCGGGTCGAGCTCCAGTCGAATGAGACGGGGCAAAAGGCCAATCTTTTCGCCACCTTGGGGCCGGAACGCGACGGAGGAATAGTTCTGTCTGGGCACAGCGACGTGGTGCCTGTCACCGATCAGAATTGGACCACGGATCCTTTTGTGTTGCACGAGCGCCAAGGCCGTCTGTACGGACGCGGCGCCTGCGATATGAAAGGCTTCATTGCGGCAACGATTGCGATGGCGCCTGAATTTGCTGCCCGCATACAAGACCGGCCGCTGCATTTTGCCTTTACCTATGACGAGGAAACAGGGTGTCTGGGCGCTGGCCATTTGGCGCAGATGCTTCAGGATCGCGACTTGCACCCACGGCTTGCAATCATCGGCGAGCCAACGAATATGCAGGTGGTCGAAGGGCACAAAGGCTGCTACGAATATAGTACGTATTTTCAGGGGCTTGAGGGGCATGGATCTGCCCCTGATCTTGGCGTGAATGCGGTGGAATATGCAGTGCGCTATGTCTCGCGATTGATGGAACTTCGACAGGATTTACGTGCGCGTGCGCCCTCTGACAGCCGGTTTGATCCGCCCGAAACCACTCTGAACATTGGGGCGTTGCAGGGGGGTAGCGTGCACAATGTAATCGCGCCCAAGGCGCAGGTGGATTGGGAAATGAGACCGGTTCAAACCTCGGATGCGGACTATGTGAAGGACCGGCTGAACGCCTATTGTCAGGAGGTTCTGTTGCCCGCGATGCGCGCGGTGCACCCCGAAGCGTCTATCGAAACCGAGGTCATCGGTGAGGTCGCCAGCCTGATCCCGATGGAGCAAAATGCGGCGCGTGATCTGATGGCGGAACTGACAGGGTCGAACCGCGCCGAAACAGTGCCCTTTGGCACCGAGGCGGGTATTTTTCAGGCGCTGGGCATGGATGTGGTCGTTTGCGGCCCCGGGTCGATCGAACAGGCACACAAGGCCGACGAATACCTGTCGATCGACCAGTTGCAGCAATGCCTGACGCTGCTGCGCAAGTTGGGCGACAAGCTTTAACCCAATCTGGTTCGCGGCTCTTGCGACTTACGGAACGCTACCGGTGACACCCAGATGCGCGATGGGCTATTGCCGCTGACCTGCCGTTGCTTCCCGACGCGATAGGAAGGGACACCGCGCTTTAGCTACATAGTAGCGGCGAGGACGCGCGTGGTCGCCGCTATGGTGCGGCCCGCTCTAAGCAGTCCGCGATCAATCGCGGGGTGCTGGCCCAGTCGATCATCGCAGGCAACCGATGGCCGGTGAAATTGGCGGCACCCAAGGCTTGGGGCATGTCGTCCAGCATGTGGCCAGCATTCAACGCAAAGAACGGCAGGCAGATGGCTTGGCCCAAACCGCGGGCCATGTCTTGCACGTGTGGGGGTTCTTCGATGAAGCCGGTGCGGGTGCGCAGGAACCCCATTCGGGCGTGCAGCGTGCCTGCCATCGCGTGGGTGCTGTTGGCGCTCGTGCGCGACACGGCACTGCCATGAGCGGCGACCAGCAGGGCGGTGTCCCCAGCATTCCAGTTGTTGGTGAGCAGAATGGCCTGCAGCTCAGCCTCGGCACAGTCAGCCAGATGGGGATCCACGCCGAACGGGCGCAATTGCGTCAGGCCGCGCGATTTGGATTTGGGGGCCAGGACGCGGCCCGTGAAATATCCTTCGGCCATGAAATAGGGATAGATTAGTGGGGCGTTCAGGGCGTCGATGGCGGCGTCTAACGCGCCCTCGGCGGCCAGCGTCGCCCCCCGTATGTCCCACTCAGGCAAGGCAGCGTTGACCTTGGCGGCCAGCGCTTGCAGATCGCGTTCTTGCGGGTCTGGATCCGAAGGGCTGCCATGGGCCACGATCACGGCCGAGCGGGAAGGATGTGTCATCAAGCTCTCTTTGTCTGGTCAGCCGCTGAAATAGGGCGCATGACCCGTGTGGCAAGTCTAGGTCAGTCGGCGCGTCACTGCATTCCCAAGCGCGGACATCGTGAACAACGCGGCGGCCACGCAGACGATCGTCGGCCCGGTGGGCGTGTCGAACACAAAGGACAATTGCAGGCCTGCAAGCGCTGAAAACCCTGCCAAGATTGCCGCGATCCCTGCCATCCGTTCGGGTGTCGCAGCAAAAGGCCGGGCGGTCGCGGCGGGAATAATCAGCAGCGCTGCGATCAGCAACACGCCCACGACCTTGATCGCGACGGCAACGACCGTCGCCAGCGCTAGGGTCAGGATCATTTGCTCGCGCCGGGGGTTAACGCCCGCAGCATGGGCCAGATCTTGGTTCAACGAGGCCAAAAGCAACGCAGACCACCGCCACCACAATAGCGCCAGTACAAGGGCTGTCCCGCTCCAGATCACGGCCAGATCGGTCTTGCTGACGGCCAGAATATCTCCGAATAAATAGGCCATGAGGTCGATCCGCACGCCGTCCAGAAACGAGACGGCGACCAGGCCGACCGCCAGTGCGCTATGGGCCAGAACGCCCAGCAAGGTGTCCATGGCAAAGCCTCGGTTGCTGAGCAGGGAAACTGTCGTGGCCATGACCAGCGCTGCGATCAACGCTCCGGCAAAGATGGAGGTGGAAAAGGCAAGCGACAGGGCCACGCCCAGAATCGCAGCATGGGCCGTTGCGTCCCCGAAATAGGCCATCCGCCGCCAAATCACGAAACAGCCCAAAGGCGCCGCAGCCATTGAAACGCCCAATCCGGCCAGGGCAGCGCGGATCAGGAAATCATCGAGAAACTCGGTCATTGCGCGGCCTCGTGCGTGTGGGGATGAACGTGGTCATGATCGCAATCATCGTCATGGGTGTGGTTATGTTCGTGGCGGTACAACGCCAAAGCGCCTTGGGTGCCCGAGCCAAACAGTGCCCGATATTCCGGGGCCGAGGCGACGTGCTCGGGTTTGCCCTGACAGCAGACGTGACCGTTCAGGCACAGCACCCGATCCGAGGCCGCCATCACCACATGTAATTCGTGGCTGACCATCAGAACGGCGCAGCCAAGCTCCTGCCGGACCTGTTCGATCTGGCGATAAAATGCGGCCGATCCGGGCTGGTCCAGCCCTTGGGTCGCCTCGTCCAGGATCAAAAGTTGCGGATCATTCAGCAGGGCACGCGCCAACAGAACGCGCTGAAATTGCCCGCCGGACAGCGTGGACATCTGGCGTTCCATCAGGTCCTCTGCTCCGGCTTCGGTCAGGGCTTTGCGGGCTTTTTGCGCGGACACCCGATGCGGCAGGTTCAGAAAACGGCCCACGGTCAGCGGCAAAGTCGCGTCGATATGCAGCTTTTGCGGAACATAGCCGATCTTGAGATCCGGCGCGTGTTCAACGGTCCCGATTTGCGGTTGTATCGCGCCAATGATGGATTTCAGCAGGGTCGATTTGCCCGAGCCATTGGGGCCGACGACGGTCACAATCTCACCGGCGTCCACTCGGAAATCGACGTCTGACAATATCGGGCGACCGTTGGCCCGCACGGTCATGTTGCGCACGTCTATCAGGCTCATCTACGCACCCTTGGGTTGGCAATTTGGGCACAGGCCCTTGGCCTCGATGACCACTTTCTCGATCGCAAAGCCTTGGGCTAGGGCGATTTTTCCCAAAGTATCGGCAGAGACCTGCGCGCCGGCCTCGGCGACCGAGTCGCAGGCGCGGCAAATCATGAACATTGGCGTGTGATCCTGGCCTGGATGGGTGCAGGCGGTGAAGGCGTTCAGATGCTCGATCTTGTGGGCAAAGCCGTTGGACACCAGAAAATCCAAAGCGCGATAGGCAACAGGGGGCTGCGAGCCCATGCCTTCCTCGCGCAGTTTGTCCAGAATTTCGTAGGCCCCCAAAGCACGGTGTTCATTCAGCAGAATTTCCAGCACCCGACGACGAACCGGCGTGAATTGCAGACCGTTCGTGCTGCACACTTGTTCGACGGCGGTCAGACCGTCCTGAATACAGCTGTGGTGATCATGTTTGGCAAAACCGACAGGGTCCATGGGGTGCCTTTCGCGTCAGTGCATTTTCTGCTTGATATGAGATAGCGTAACAACTATCAACCCGCGTTATGTTATACAATCACATGAGGTAAGACATGCGTTCGTTCGTTTGGGCCGCCGCCGCGTCGCTGGCCGCCCCCGCCTGGGCCGAGGCCCCCAAGGTCGTGACTGATATTGCTCCGGTGCATTCGCTGGTGGCAACTGTGATGCAAGGTGTGGGCGAGCCCACCATGCTGATCGACCCCGGCGCGTCGCCTCATGGCTATGCCATGCGCCCCTCGCAAGCCCGCGCGCTTAGCAATGCTGATGTCGTGTTCTGGATCGGCGAAGGCCTGACCCCCTGGCTGGAACAGCCTCTGGAATCGCTGGCTGGCGATGCCGAGTCGGTGGAATTGCTGGAGCTTGACGCCTCGATCAAACTGGAGTTCCGCGAAGGAGCGACGTTTGAAGGCCACGATCATGACGAACCGCATGGCCACGAGGAAGACGAGCACGAGGAGCATGCCGAACATGACGACCACGAGGGTCATGATCACGAAGAGCATGAGGAACATGGTCACGATGACCACGACGAACATGAAGAGCGCGACGAACATGGTCACGACGACCATGATGAGCATGATGAAAACGGTCACGATGATCATGAAAAGCACGCTGAACATGATGATCATGATGACCACAGCGACCACGCGCATGAAGGCGTAGACCCGCATGGCTGGCTGGACCCGGAAAATGCCAAAGTGTGGTTGCAGGCCATTGCCAAAGAGCTGTCGCATCTGGACCCGGAAAATGCGCAGACCTATGCCGAGAATGCCGCAAAAGGGACAGCCGATCTGGATCAGCTGATTGCCGATTTGTCCGCTGATCTGGAACCGGCGCATGACCTGCATTTCGTGGTGTTCCACGATGCCTATCACTACTTTGAAAACAGATTTGGTCTGGCCGCGACGGGCGCGATTTCGTTGGGGGACGCATCAGATCCCAGCGTCGCGCGTGTGGCTGCGGTGCGTGAGGCCGTGGCTGACGCAGGGGTGACCTGTGCCTTTGCCGAACCGCAGTTCAACCCCGGCCTGATCGGAGCCGTGGCTGAAACCGGCGTGAAAGTCGCCATGATCGACCCGCTGGGCGTTGGGCTAGAGCTTGGCCCCGACCTTTATGGCCAGACTCTGCGCAATTTGTCGGCCAACATCCTAAGCTGCCTGGATTGATCAGGCACCAAAGGCCGCGTCAAAGGGGGCTGGCAGGTCGAACTCCTCCAGCACTCGCGCGCGGCCTGCGGCAGACATTTTTCGCGCGGTTCGCGCAACGATTTTTTCCAGCGCTTCAGGGGTTTGTGTGCCCGCGAAGGGCTGGAAATACCACTTGAGGAAGGTGAAACAGATCACGTCCTCCAGCGCCTGTACCTCGGGATCGCGTTTGATGTTTTCCTTGCGCAGCATGACGCCAACGCGGGCCTGATCGTCGGCGGTATACCTGGCATCGGACATCATACCGCCCAGCCGTTCACCATGACGGCGCCCCTGTTCTTTGCGCCAATCCAGATAGCCCGTCCGCCCTTCGGGGAAATCCTTGCGTGGCAGCAACCAGCGTTCAACATGCTGCCCACGGGCCGCGATCTGCAAAACCTCGGATGCTTCGGGGAACAGGCGTTCCAATTCAGATGTCATCCGCTCTCCGTACAGCTGGGCGGCGGGGCGGCCGTCTTCTTGTGTCGGATCGGCTGCATTCGCAGCGTCAATTGCGGTCAGAACATTGGCGAGGCGATCGGTCATCTGAGGCCTTTCTGGATCAGGGTCTGGCCTTACTATACCGCGCCACGAAGGCGTGGAAAGACAGATGTCCCGAGAATGTGTTTCGTCCGGCGCGGAATGTGAGTTACCAATCAAGAAAGAAGGACTTACCCTGCGCCAGTGGGGGCTTGCGAGGTTTTGTAAGTACCATGAGGATTTGCACGACAATAGCGTCAGCGTTTTTCGCTGTGCTCGGGCTGGTTTCGCCCGTGTCTGCGCAGGTGCCGTCATATTTCTTGGATCTGGACACTGGCGGGCATCGCGCGACCATTCGTGATGTGGATGTCAGCGCGGACGGTCAGGTGATCGTAAGCGCCGGGGATGACAAAGCCGTCCGCGTCTGGAATTGGCAGACGGGCGAAAGCACCAGCATTTTGCGTGGTCAGATCGGCCCCGGAAACGAAGGTCTGGTGAACGCCGTTGCCCTGTCACCCGATGGCCAGAAGGTCGGGGTGGGGGGCTATTTCAGCGCGCATCTGGATACCGACGGCCCCTTCGGTGACATCCGCATTTTTGATCTAAGGAGCGGGGCGATCAGTCACGTTCTGAAAGGGCACCAATATATGGTCGAGGCGCTGGCCTATGATCCGGTGCGCGACGAGCTGGCAGCCTCGGGACAGGGCGGGCAGGTTTGGCGCTGGCGGGCTCCGTTTTCGGACAAGCCGGTGGCGCAGCCAGTGCTGGATACCCAGGCCTGGCGCGTGTCCGAGGTGGCCTTTGCCGCCGGGGGCGCGCGTCTGATCGTGGCAACATATGACTATGGCCTGCGGATGTGGGATCTGGACAGCGGCCAGCCGGTGACGGCCCCGGATGACGAGGCTTTGTGGGACTTTCCGCTGATCGCTGTTGCCGTCAGCCCGGATGGCACGCGTTTTGCGCTGGCCGATGATCAAGGGTGGGTCACGGTGCGCGATGCTTGGACGGGCGCGGTTCTGCACCGGCTGCCACAACGGCCATTTCGCGTGGATGCGATGACGTTGGCTGGCGACGTGCTGACGCTTAGCTGTGGCTATCGCTGTGCCGACAAATATGGGACCGAAGTGTGGTCAGTCTCGGCTGGCCAGCAGACCGGCCACTATGATGTACAAGAGGTCGGAATCCATGCCTCGGCCCTGATGCCCGGAGGCGATCAGGTTTTGACCGCAGGAGGACGGCTGCATGCGTTGCATCTGTGGCGGGTCGAAAGCGGCTCGACGGTGGCGCGGATGGGCGGGATCGGCACGCCGGTGGCCTCGGTTGGGATCAGCCCCAATGCGGACCGTATCGCATGGGGGGCGGACGATCCGTGCCCCGAATTGGCGATTTGCCCCGCAATCATGGGGCCATTGGCGCATGAAATGGAACTGCCGACCGCTGATCGTAGCTTTGAAAAACCTGTGCCGCGGGGGACGTCGCGCATCAGCCGAGCGTTGACGGACCTAGCGGGCACACAGATCACGGTGACCAGCGAACCAGGCAGCGGGTTCGAAGGCTCGCGGTTGCAACTGGGCGACGTGGCGATCGTGAAAGGCCCCGAGGACGGATATTATCACAGCGCCTATAGCTTTGTGTCTGGTCGTGACGAGATTATTCTGGGTGGCGGAAACGGCATCCTTCTGGCGCATGATCTGACGGGGACGGGCACCGGAGAATTCACCGGCCACACCAGCGACATCCACGCGCTGGCCGTGGCGCCACGTGCGAACCGCGTGCTCAGCGGCAGCCGGGACCAGACGCTGAAGCTGTGGAACCTGGACACGCGCGAACTCATCGTGTCGATGTTTTTTGCCGGCGAGGATTGGATCATCTGGACGCCGCAGGGATATTTCCATTCCTCGCCCAATGGCGACCGGCTGGTGGGCTGGCATATCAATCAGGGACAGGATCGCGAGGGGCGCTATGTCCGCGCGCGACAGTTGCGACAGCATTTGCACAGCCCCGAGATTGTGCGGCGTGCGATCCTGACGGGCTCGGCCAAACAGGCGGCGCTGGATTTGCGCGGACGGGACAACGAACTGGATGAATTGCTGACCCGTGAACCGCCCGAGTTTGATCTGCGCGTGGCAAGCGAGCTTTTAGCGCCCGACGGTTTTGCGGTGATCGAGGTGTCGGGCAGTTCGTTGGAGGAGGTTGAAGGCTGGGGCTACTCTGTTCTGGTGAATGATCGCCGCGTACATCCGGTGCGCGCGGGCGGCAGCGCAGAGAAGCTGCTGTATCATGTTCCGCTGGAGGACGGTGAAAACCACATCACCGTCAGTGGGCAGAACGATTTCGGCTATGTCACGGAACGCAGCGCCGTTGCCTTGTTCAAACGCAAGAAGCAGATCGAGAAGCGTGGTAAACTGTATGTCGCTGTTGTGGGGATCAACAACTATCCCAAGCTGCCCGATGCCTGTGGGGGCAAGCCCTGCGATCTGCGCTATCCGGTGGCCGACGCGCTGGAGTTCCTGAATGTGCTGCGTGAACGCACTGCGCCGCTTTATACCGGGATGGAGACGCTAGTGATGGTGAACAATGAGGTGCTGGAACAGGACGCCCCTCGGCAGGCGGCGCTGTCCTTGCATATGGACCCGGTGGATGTGCTGGAGCCCGAAGCCCGCGCCATCAGCGCCGAACTGATTGATTTCCTGGCGCGGCCCGGCCCCGAGGATACCACGGTCATTTTCGTTGCGGGCCATGGCATGAACCTTGAGGAACAGTATTTCCTGCTGCCCACCAATGCGCAGAAACGCGGAGATCGGTGGCGGACGTCCTCGTTGGTGGATTGGAGCGTCATTCAGGAAGAAATATCCTTTGCTCAGGGGCGTCGAATTCTGGTTCTGGATACGTGCCATGCGGCCAATGCCTTTAACGCCAAGCTAGAGAAAGAGGCCGCCGATGCACGGGTTGTCGTGTTCTCGGCGACGGCGGCGAACAACACGGCGGGCGAACGCGCGGATCTGGGTCACGGGATTTTCACCTATGCGATGTTGCAGGGGATGCGTGGCGGGGCAGACAAAACCGGCGATGGCGTGCGTCTGCTGGGGCTGGCCGACTATGTTTATCACGAGGTGGTCCGGCTGAGCAAAAAGCAGCAAGAGCCGTTCTATCACATCTCGCAAACCGCGAATTTCCTGTTGGCGCAGGGGGCAAGGTGAGGGGACCCTTATACATTATACTATGGGTTCTGTGTGCGGGGCTGGCGCAGGCAGAGTGCCCGGCTGCGGATTACACGCCATTCTACACCCGGCCCGATTGGTTTGAGGCGGGGCTGGAAAAGGCTGAGGATGTGGCCCCGGTGCCGGGAATTCGTGGTGCGATCTTGCCTCATCATCTGGAAATGCCCGAGCTGTTGGCGGGCGCGATCCGCATGACCTCGGGCAAGGTGGTAAAGCGCGCCGTGGTGCTTTTCCCAGATCATTTCTATCAGGCAGACAGTCCATTTGCGGTAACGACGCGCGGGTTTGATACGATCTTTGGCCCGGTTCCGACGGACGCGCGGGCTGTGGCGGGATTGATCGGCGGACCTGTAAGCGAAAGCTGTCTGTTTCAGAACGATCACGGCATCCGCGCGGCGCTCCCTTTTTTGGCGCGGTTGATGCCGGGGGTGCCGATTGTGCCGGTGGCGGTGTCGATCAGCTCGGATCGGGGCGAATGGGATCAGATGGTCGATCGCCTACGCCCGTTGATGCAGCCTGGAACCGTGGTGCTACAGGTCACCGATTTCTCGCATTACTTGCCGCTGCATCAGGCCCGACTGCGGGATCAGCAAGTCCTGAACGTTCTGGCCGCTGGCGATGCCGAGGCCGCAGCGCGGTTTGTGCAGCCGGATCATGTGGACTCGGTCGGGTCAATGTATATCGCGATGACCCTGATGGCCGAGCAAGGCGCCAAGCCAGTCGTCGTGGCCAGCGCCAATATGCAAGAGCTGTACGAGCGATTTATCCCCGAGACCACCAGCTATGTCACTGCTGCTTTTGTGCCCGATGGTGTCGACGCGCCGCCGCTATTCGGGGCGCAACGGTTTGTGATTGGCGGGGATCTGTTTTTGGGGCGGGTGCTGCCGTCGTTACTGAGTGACGAGTTGGTTGCCGATCGGGTCGCGCGTGCCGCGCTAAAGGCGACACGCGGCTTGCCCTTGGTTCTGAACCTCGAAGGAGTGCTGCTGCCGGATTTGCCGTCGCGGCTGGATCACATGGTCCTGGCCATGCCTGCGGGTATTGTCGCTGATTGGGCTGATCGCCTGAATGTGGTCGCCGTGTCGCTGGCAAACAATCATGCGCGCGATATCGGTGAAAGTGGTCTGGCCGAAACCCGCCTTGCGTTGGACCGAATGGGGATCGCGCATTTCGGACAGGGCGAGGTGCTTGAGATGATGGGCGTCGCGCTGGTTGGACTGACGGATCTTGATGGCAGGGTGACGCCGCCGGTGGATCGGCTGACGCCCAATCTGCTGGATCGCGCCGTGCTAGAGGACGCCGAGACACCTGTGCTGGCGTTCCTGCATTGGGGGCGTGAATATGTGACCGCTCCGGGGCCGCGCGAGGATTGGATCGCCGAGGAACTGCGCCGCCGGGGCGTCACGGCCATCATCGGGGCGCATCCACACGCAGTTGGCGACGGTGCGCGGGTGCTGGGCGGTGGCGACACTGTGGTTGTGCACTCGCTGGGAAATTTCCTGTTCGATCAACTGCCGCCTCACAGCTCGGGTGGGCTGGCCGAGGTACGGGTTTTCGCGCAGGGCACGATCTCGGTTCGGTCGTTGCCGCTGCCGCATTTGTTCGAGCTGACGCAGTCGAACTGACTTAACCCTTGTCTGAAACGCTTTTCGCCTTGTAGCCTTCGGGTAACGAGCCGCGAAAGGAATGGTGCCATGACCGACAGGGTAAAGGGTTTGATGATCGGAGCGATCCTGGCGGGGATGGTTGCTGTGTCCGGATCTGGCGTGATGGCGGGGCAAGGCCAGGCCCCCGAGATCCAGCAAAAACTCCATGTGATTTATGATCCGATCAGCCGCGAAGTCGCGCGCCGCATGGTCGGTGTCGTTGATCCGCATCCCGAGATGGGGCTGGAATTCACTTGGGAACCCGCGGCAGGCAACTGGCCCGGCGTGACCCCCGAAGGTTTGGCGCATGGGAAGGGCCGACTGTTTTGGCGTGTGCCCGGCGCGGCCAGTTATGATCCGCGCACAATGCATCACTCATATGAGGGCACGCTGAAAGACGGCCGGTTCCACGGACAAGGTCGGCTGAGCTATCGCGATGGGTCTTTCTATGCGGGCACCTGGGTGGCGGGCAAGCTGCAAGGGCAGGGCGAACATCTGGATGCGTTGGGCAATCGGTATGAAGGCCCCTTTGTTAACGGCCAGCCAGATGGCGAAGGCGTGTACCGGGCCGCGGCGGGCTGGACCTATACCGGCACGTTCAAAAACGGGAAACGTGATGGCGCGGGCGAAATCGTGGAACCAGGTGGGCTGACCTATGATGTCGTCATGGCGATGGGAGACGAGGTTTCCTCGACCCGCCCCGTAGTTTTTGCCGACAATCGGTTGGCCGGTATTTTGCCTGCACAATCGGGCGGCGCAGCTGGCAAGGTCGATATGTCGGTGCTGGTTGACCCGCGTTTGGGCAGTGCACAAGAGGTGGGCTATACTCATATCGTCCAGAACGGCGAGGTGCTGATCGTTCCCAATAGCGACATCTGGCGCGCCGCCTGGAATGGCGCGGGCAAGATCGAGGGCTCCTTTACCTATGCGATGATGGGGGATGACCAATGGCGGAAAAACCGGGCGCATACCCAGTTTCGCCTGAACACCAATGATGGCAGCCGCGTGCGTCTGAAATCTCTGGATCTGGCCGTGGAATACAGCCTGCCTCATTTGCGTCCGGTTCTGGCTGTCCAAGAGCATTTAGGCTGCGTGGGTTTCCGCCCGTCGTTCAACTTCCTGAACTATGGATGGGGAGAGGTGCAGAATGCGACGGCGCGCGTGGGGTTCCGCAACCCGGACAACGTGCCGTGGGATCAGCGCCACACCATGCCGCCCAACACCGAATGGTTCGAAGTCCCCATCGGGAGCTTTGACGACGGGATCGACGTTTATGTGCGTAACGCTCTGATCGAAGCGGGGGTAGATGTCACCGCGCTGGAGACCCGACGCTTTACCTGCCCAGGGGCCGATATGTTGGAAGGCTGCCGTCGACGGATCATAGCAGAGTTGCAGATGGGCCAGCTGAATGGGCTTCTGTCCGGCTGGGCAAGTATACAAACCGACATGATCGGCGAGCTCTCCTATGACTGGACCGATGCCTTTGGCACGACCCATCGCGAGACTCAGACCTTCGCCGGCAATATCAATCTGGCCTTTATCGAAGTTCTGGGTGGTCTGGCGGAATGTGGTGCCGGTGGAGCCTTTGCGACCCAGGCTCCTCAATATGTCGATGTGGACCTGCCCTATGATGGCCAGGGCTATCGGATCAACATCCCGTTCCGGGGCAATCCGAATATCAGTTCCATGATCAGCGGATTGAAGTTTTTCTCGGAACGTTCCTCGATGCACCTGATGCAGATGGAGGCCACTTTTGCCGATGGCAGCATCCGCAAATCAGCGCCGGTGCGGCTGTTCTTCTTACACACGCGCCAACCGGGTTTTGAAAGCGGAGCCACGCCAGCGACATGCACATTACCCCCCGAGTCAGAGGCCAGTTGCTGATTCAGAGGCGATTCAACAAAAGGCCGGGGATTCCCGGCCTTTTCGCTGCTGAGTCTGCATGAAAGGCGCAGATTCGGAGGGAAAACAGGCCAAAATCCCTGATCCAAGTGCTGTCCTGCCGAGTTTGCTGAATTTATGACATCTCTAAGTCATTGTTTTTATGTGTATTTCATGGAAAATGACAAAAAACACGAAAAAAGATGACGTTTTTTGCA
>JBOEGN010000001.1:0-554 GCA_050633445.1 Thalassovita sp. | reverse complement strand
GCGGCGCTGAGGCGCACAACGGGACGCCAGACGGCGCTACGGAGCAACGCTCCGAGGGGTCAGACGGTAGGAAAAATTGAGGTAGATGAGGCGGGTCGCGCTAGAAAGTTTCAGCGCAGCCGGTTGATTTTGTCTCTGGAGTTTGGGTTTTACCTAGGTTCCGCGCTCTTTGACATTGATGATATCTGAAGAGATATGTGGGCGGTTTGGTTCATTCGATGAATGAATGACTGCACATATATCAACTACCTAGCGAGGCTTTTCGAAGCTAAGCGATGATGGATAGTCAGCTTCACTGTTTGTCGGCTTTCGGTATCTTTTGGTACTGATGTCACAAACAGAAAGTAGGTCCGACCAGCCGGTTGGACCGTCAATTTGTCCCGGCCATGCCTGGTTGGGACACAGTATGTGCAGAGGTTCGAACGTCAAGGATAAGCAAGCAATTGCTTTTCAACTTGAGAGTTTGATCCTGGCTCAGAACGAACGCTGGCGGCAGGCCTAACACATGCAAGTCGAGCGCACTCTTCGGAGTGAGCGGCGGACGGGTTAGTAAC